>JBLWZH010000001.1:0-223977 GCA_048266545.1 Paremcibacter sp.
TCTTATCTCCCGAAGAAGCGATCTCAGCGGCCCCCGCCGTGTTGGTGAAGCGGGTTATAGGCAAACAAAATAACCTTGTAAATACCTAATTTTACTTTTCTTGCTTTTTTTTCACAATTCATCCCTTCTGCACGGGAAAGCCGCCCCCGGCCCGCCAAAAGACGGCCAAAATCCGCCAAAAACGCCGTTACGGCTTGCGGCCGATAAAATAGGACGCGGTATGAATATTGCGCGCCCCGGCGTATCGGGCGAAAATCACGTCGCCATATTTCACCCAGAAGAACATATATTTGAACAGGGCGAGCAGCAGAGTATGCAGATATCTGTTGTTGAAAGACAGAATCAGCGACCAGTAATGCACGCTCAGCTGCAGCATGGTCGAGGCCGGCCCGCGGGAAAAACCCGATTCGAGACATTCCGCCGCGCCAAACAGCTTTTGCAGCCCCTTGTAGGAGAATCGGTAATAATCGTCCGGATCCTCATGAAAGGGATAAATCAGCGGCGCGGCGGCGTATATAACGCCGCCGGGCTTGAGGATTCGCATGACTTCCCCGGCCACCCGGTGCGGTTCGGGCACATGTTGCAGCACATCGACCAGGAAAACCCCGTCAACGGAGTCCCCGTCAATCATATGCAGGTCCGCCGCATCGGCGACAATATCGACATTTGGCCCGTCACATATATCGACGCAGATCAGCTGCGCGTCCTCGGGCGGCGCGCCGAAAGCATAGCGTCCCCGGGCGTCCTTTGAGCCGAGGTCGACAACCCGGGCCCCCGGTCCCATCAGGGCATAAGGATTAAGGTCCGGCCGGCGGAAGGCGAAATTGGTTGACGGCGCCTCCGGCAGCCGCCGATAAATTCGTCGCAATATGCTAACTATATGGGTCATCTCCCCCTCCCTGAATATATCCGAATCAAGCGCCGCGCGCCAAAATCGGCTGAACTGATAAATCGTTCGCACCCCCGATTCGTCCGGGTCGCTATAGGCCACTGTTCCGCAAACATACCCCGCTGTCCAGAGTCTTTTGTCACTGGCCAATTGACATCCGGCGATTCTACGGGCATTTTTAACCGATAATTTTCTTTTACAGGTTAGACAAGAACAGATGAAAAACAGGGAATCGCGCCATAGGGGGCTTCATATCCGTCTGCTCCGCCGGATCCGTTCTGCGGGCGGCGCCTTATCAGCTGTCCGGCTGAAACTGAATCGCCGTCTTATCACCGGCGTCCTGCTTTTTATCGGCGGCGCCGCCGTCGGCAGCCTGATGAGTCTGACGCCGCCGTCTCCCGAATCAGACAGAGCCCAAACGCCGGCAGCGGTGACAGCAGAGACGGACCTGCAGAAACTCGCCGTGGAAGAAGATTATCTCGACAGCGCCAATTATACCGCCGCTGACGATGTCGCCGCTGACATGGCCACTGACGTTTCTGATCCCCGCGACATGCCCGAAGAGCCGGAACTCACCCGTCGCGAGGTCCGCATCAAACGCGGCCAGGGCATGATGGATGTCCTGGTCAAAAGCGGCGCCGACCGCCGGGACGCCTATCAGGCGATCAAGGCCCTGTCCCGCCATTTCGACATGCGGAAACTGCAGATCGGCCAGATGCTCGAGGCCGCCTATGATCCGCAGGCCCGGCTTGTCGGCCTCAACATGCAAAAAGACTTTGATCATATGATCCGGGTCAGCCGCACGGAAGAGGGCTTCACCAGCCGCCTTGATCAACTGTCCTCCCTGCGCACCACCCGCCATGTCGAAGGCGTCATCGACGACAGCCTGTTTCTGTCGGCCTATCGCGAGGGCCTGCCCAACAGCGTCATCGTCGACCTGATTCGCATCTTCAGCTATGACGTGGATTTCCAGCGCGAGATTCGCAAGGGCGACAAATTCGAAATCTTCTATGAGCGCAAAATATCGGAAGACGGCCGCCGGGCCGAGGAAGGCCATATCCTGTTCGCCCAATTGACCCTGAGCGGCAAGCCGGTCGCGCTCTATCGCTATCAGCCGAAAGGCGCTCTTTTCGCCGACTATTTCCATAAGGACGGCCGAAGCGCCAAAAAGGCCCTGATGAAAACGCCGATCGAAGGAGCGCGCCTGTCGTCCTATTACGGCAAGCGGAAACATCCGGTTCTCGGCTATACCCGGATGCATAAGGGGCTCGATTTCGGGGCGCCGACCGGGACACCGATCATGGCCGCCGGCGACGGGGTGGTCGAGCGGGCGTCGCGCTATGGCTCCTACGGCAATTATGTCCGCATCCGCCATAACGGCACCTACAAGACCGCCTATGCCCACCTGAGCAAATACGGCCGCGGCGTCAAGGCGGGCAAACGGGTCAAACAGGGCCAGATTATCGGCTATGTCGGGGCCACCGGACGGGTCACCGCCCGTCACCTGCATTATGAGGTGCTGGTCAATGGCAAACAGGTCAACCCGCTGCGGCTGAAAATCCCCACCGGAATCACCCTGAAGGGTCCGGATCGGCAAAAATTCGCCACCCTGGCCGGTGATGTTGACAGCCAGGTTACCCGGCGCAAGAAAAATATCCTGCTGACCTGGAATCAGGAAGTCGCCTTCCATCAGGCCGCCCCCGCCGAGACGCCGTTGATCCTGCCAGCCCCCTGACCGGCGGCCCCGATCTTCATCCTTTCAGAATCTGTCCGGCTTGCCGGCGCTGACCTCATTGAGGTCATATTTTATCCCATAATGAAAATACAATATATGCACCGTGAATTCAGAAGGAAGCGGAAATGAGACTGACGGTCCTCGCCAATGCGGATATTGAGAGCAATATCGCCCTCAACCTGTTGCTGCGCGCCTTTCCCGGTGAAATCAGCCATATTTTCCTCAGCGAGCAGGTCGGCAAACCCGGCGCGCGCCAGCCGGCGGCCCTCGCCGAATTGAAATATATCGAACAGACTTTCTTTCGCGATATATTTTTCCCGCTGATCGAGCAGGAACCGATTCGCCCGGGCCGATTCCTCAGCTTTCAACAGATCTGCGATCATCACCTGATTCCGGTGACCCGGCTCAATGAGATCAACAGCCCGGCCGGACACCAGAGCCTGCTGGCGGCGCGGCCCGATCTGATTCTGTCGATTCGCTACGGCAAGATCCTGCAGTTTAACGCCATCCGGACGCCGCGGCTTGGCGTGCTCAACCTGCATTCCGGCCTGCTGCCCGACTATCGCGGCGTGCTCGCCACCTTCCGGGCGCTGCTCAACGGCGATGCCGAGATCGGCGCCACGCTGCATTATATCACCGATCCCGGCATTGATCGGGGCGACATTATCGACTGTCGCCGAATCCCGGTCGCGGCGGAGAAATCCCTGTTCTGGCATATTGTCGAGCTCTATTTCGCCGCCGTCCCGCTGATGGTCGAGGTGGTGCGGAAAATACAGCAGGGCCTGCCCGTCAACCAACATCTGCAGGACCCCGCGGCGGGACATTATTACAGCTTTCCGGATGAAGCGGATTTTGAGGACTTCCACGCCAAGGGCTGGCGGCTCGCCGACCCGACCGATATTGAACGGATCGCGCGCTATTATCTCTAGGGCGAAATTTAACCCCAAAATCCACAATGTCGCCGATCCCGGGCCTGCGTGGATTTACAGTCTGGCGAAGATCTCCTATCATGACACCGTTAACAGCCCGGACATGCACTATGACGCCCCCATCCCTCGCCACACGTCACAGCCTTGACTATATTCTGGCCGCCCTGCCCCGGCCGGCTGCGCAAATACTGGAGGTCGGATGCGGGGACGGCGACCTGGCCGAAGCCCTCGGCCACGAGGGCCATAGGGTGACCGCCATTGACCAGGCGGAAGAGGCGGTCCAGAACAGCCGGCGAAAGGGGGTCAACGCCCTTCTCGCCCGCTGGCCGGATTTTGATCCCGCGCAAGACGAGCCCCGCTTTGACGCCCTGCTTTTTACCCGGTCCCTGCATCATATGGATGACCTGCCGGCCGCCATCGAAAAGGCCCACGCCCTGATCAAACCCGGCGGGGTTTTACTGGTCGAGGATTTCGCCTTCGGGGAAACGCCGCTCTTCACCATGCAGTGGTTCAAGAACCGGCTTGAAAGGCTGGCCACAGACCACAAGATCGCCATACCGGAGAACAGCTTCTGTGATCTGCTGGTCAACAGCCTGCGCCCCGAACAGGTCTGGTATCATGATCACCTGAACCATATTCACCCGCTGGGCCGCATGTATCGGGAAATCCTTGTCCAGTTTGACCAATGTCATCTGGAGCATGCGCCCTATCTCTATCGTTATGTCCTTGATATGGTTCCGCCGACCCCGGACGGCGCCGCGACCCTGCAGCATTTGTTCGATGGTGAGCTGGCCCTGCGGAAAAAGGATAACGCTTTTCTGGTCGGTCGCCGGATCATGGCCCAAAAGCCATGACCCGACACGAGGTTGTGAGTCATTTGCCCGTCGAAAGCTCGAGGCCGTCGGCGCCGGCGGTGACGGAGACCCGGTCGCCGTCCCGGACCCTGCCCTCCAGAATCAGGTTGGCGAGCTTGTCCTGAAGATTGCGCTGGATCACCCGTTTCAAGGGCCGGGCGCCATACACCGGATCATAGCCCGCGTGGGCCAGCCAGTCCCTGGCGCTGCTGTCCAGCGACAGTTCGAGCTTGCGCTCGGTGAGCAGTTTCTCCAGCCGCTGCAACTGAATATCGACAATGCCGTGCATGTCGCCGCGCGCCAGCCGGTGGAACAGGGTGACCTCGTCCAGCCGGTTGAGGAATTCCGGCCGGAAAGCCGCCCGGACATGCTCCATGACCTGGGGCCGGACATCCTCCACATCCTGGCCGTCCTCCATCCCGGCCAGCACGTCGCTGCCCAGGTTGCTGGTGAGGATGATCAGCACATTGGTGAAGTCGACGGTCCGCCCCTGACCATCGGTCAGGCGGCCATCGTCAAGCACCTGCAGCAACACGTTGAAGACATCGGGATGGGCCTTTTCCACCTCGTCAAACAGCACCACCTGATAGGGCCGGCGCCGCACCGCTTCGGTCAGCACCCCGCCTTCCTCATAACCGACATAGCCGGGCGGCGCGCCGATCAGCCGGGAGACCGCGTGCTTTTCCATAAATTCGGACATGTCGATCCGCACCATGGCGTGTTCGTCGTCAAACAGAAATTCGGCCAGCGCCTTGGTGAGCTCCGTCTTGCCGACCCCGGTCGGGCCGAGGAACAGGAAGGAGCCGATCGGCCGGTTCTGATCCTGCAATCCGGCGCGGGACCGGCGCACGGCGGCGGAGACGGCATGCACCGCCTCGGCCTGACCGATCACCCGCCGGCCGAGATTTTCCTCCATATGGACCAGCTTCTCCCGCTCGCCCTCCAGCATCTTGTCGACCGGAATGCCGGTCCAGCGGCTGACGATGGCGGCGATATCCTCTTCGCGCACCTCTTCCTTGAGCAACATATTTTCTGACGCTTCGCCCGTTTCGGCCGCCTGAAGGCGTTTTTCCAGTTCCGGAATGGCGCCATATTGCAGTTCCCCGGCCCGGGCGAGGTCGCCACGGCGCTGGGCCTGCTCCAGTTCGATCCGGGCGTGGTCAAGCTGTTCCTTGATTTTGACATCGCCGGCGATGCGGTCCTTTTCCATATTCCACTGGGCGGTCAGGCTGGCCGACGATTGTTCGAGCTCGCCGAGCTCCTTTTCCAGCTTTTTCAGCCGTTCCCGGGAGGCGCTGTCCTTTTCCTTGAGCAGGGCCTCTTTTTCGATTTTAAGCTGAATGATCCGCCGGTCCAGTTCGTCCAGTTCCGCCGGCTTGCTGTCAACCTCCATCTTGATCCGCGACGCCGCCTCATCGACCAGGTCAATGGCCTTGTCGGGCAGGAAGCGGTCGTTGATGTAACGGTTGGACAGCACCGCCGCCGCCACCGTTGCGCTGTCGGTGATGCGGATGCCATGATGCAGTTCGTATTTTTCCTTCAGGCCGCGCAGGATTGAAATGGTGTCCTCCACCGTCGGCTCGACCACCATCACCGGCTGAAAGCGCCGTTCCAGCGCCGCGTCCTTTTCGACATACTTGCGATATTCGTTGAGGGTCGTCGCGCCGATGCAATGCAATTCGCCGCGGGCCAGCGCCGGCTTCAACAGGTTGGAGGCGTCCATCGAGCCCTCACTGGCCCCGGCGCCGACGATGGTGTGCATCTCGTCGATAAACAGGATGATTTCGCCGTCAGACTGGGAGACTTCCTGCAACACCGCCTTCAGCCGCTCCTCGAATTCGCCGCGGTATTTGGCCCCGGCGACCATAGAACCCATATCCAGCGCCATGACTTTTTTCTGGCTCAGGCTGTCCGGCACGTCGCCATTGATAATCCTGAGCGCCAGTCCTTCGACGATGGCGGTCTTGCCGACCCCCGGTTCGCCGATCAGCACCGGATTATTCTTGCGCCGGCGGCTGAGCACCTGGATGGTGCGGCGGATTTCCTCATCGCGGCCGATCACCGGGTCGAGCTTGCCGTCCCGGGCCGCTTCCGTCAGATCCTGGGCGTATTTCTTCAGGGCGTCATAGCTGTCCTCCGCCGAAGCGCTTGATGCGGTGCGCCCCTTGCGGATCTCGTTGATCGCGCCATTGAGATTTTGCGCCGTCAGACCCGCCGATTTCAGGATGTCCGCCGATTTCGTCCCCTTGGCCAGGGTCAGCGCCAGCAACATCCGCTCAACGGTGACATAATCATCGCCGGCTTTTTTGGCGATTTCCTCTGCGCTTTCAAACAGCCGCGCCGTTTCCGGGGCGAGATAGAGCTGCCCCGCCCCCTGGCCTTCGACCCTGGGATAGGCGAGCACTTCGGCTTCGACCGCCTTGATCGCCGCCCGGGCGTCGGCGCCGGCGGAATTCATCAGGTTGGCCGCAAGACCTTCCTCATCCTCCAGAATGACTTTCAGGATATGTTCCGGCGTGAAACGCTGATGACCTTCGCGGATGGCGTAGCCCTGGGCGGACTGGATAAAGCCCCGGGTCCGGTCGGTATATTTTTCAAAATCCATTTCCCTCTCTCCATTTGCATAACAATATGCCCTACATATGGTGTGGTAATTTTATCACACAAGGGGACGGGGGAAATTTTATCCAGCCCGACGCCCGCTCCGCGATATGCGGTCCGCCGGACATATTATGTCTTTACAGCCGGGCATATTATATCTTACGCTGTGAGCCGCCCACAACCCTTATTGTATCCTTCTTTGCCAAAAGTATCTTATCCTTGTGGGTCTGCCGTTATGGCGGCTTTATTATACAGATCGAAATAGAGGGAATGAACAATGGAACAATTAAAGAAGAATTTTGTGCCGGCCCTGCTGAGCGCCGTCATTATCTGTTTTCTGAAAGTCTTTACCCTGCCCTGGGAAATCTGGACCGGAACCGTCATCCGGCTGGCCAAAATCCGGCAGGACCCTTTGAAGGACACCTTGGAGGACAGCGAATTTCCGGTATTATTCTGGGTCAAGGCCGCCTTCGACGGCCTGCTGTTTCTCGCCTACCCCTTCGTCTTGCTGTTTATGATCGTCGGGCTATTTAATTCCGGTCCCAGCGCTCTGTGGCTTTATTTTGTCCCGATTCCTTATTCCATCATCAAGGAATTCATGACGCTCGGCCTGTCGATCGCCTTGAATCTGGAGAAAATCGCCCATACGAATTAAGGCCCGCAACCCAAGGCCCGTAGCGCAACCAAGCCCCGGGAACAACAGAATTGTATACAATTAACAGGTCCTGACCCTAGGCGTCAAGATTGGGTTCAGAGGTGGTTTCGGCTGAGAGAATGAGTTTTTTCCGCGGCTTGGAGGCGGCTTTTTTAGGCGCCTCTTCGCCCTCGGTTCTTACTTTCGGCGGACGGCCCCGGCGTTTTTTCGGGGCGCCTTCTTCGGTCGCCGAAACTTGCGGTTTTTCTGTCGGCGCCCCAAGGTCAAGGGCTAAAACCTGTGGCCCTTCTTGTTTTTCCGGAGATTTCTCGGCTTTTTTTTCAGGCTTTTTTTCGGGTTTTTTTTCTGGCGCCGCCTGTTTCACCTGTGTTTCATCGTCTTCCCGGGCCATGCGCCCGGCCCCGGCCTGTTCTTCCGCTATGGCGTTTGCCCGCCGTTCCACTTCGGCCTGGGCTCTTTTTTCCCGTTCATTTTCCCGGGCGACCTGGGCGGCGGCTTCCGTCGCGGCGAATTCGGCATAAATCCGGTAATAATGGTCCGCATGCTGATTGAGCGATTCAGACTCCAGCCGGTCGGAGCCGCGCTTTTCCTGGGCCAGCGCCTTATATTTCTCATAAAGCTGCTTTGCATTGCCGCGCTGGTTGCCCGCCGGTCCACGGCTGTCCAGTTGCCGGTTGGCTGAATTACCCTGCGGGTTTCGGTTTTGTCGGCCTTTGGCGGATCGTTTCTGATTAGTATTCTGATTTGAACGGCCCTGCTTGTTTTGCCGGGCATTTTGATTTTGTTTCATGAAAACAACGCTAAATAGTGGCTGTCCTGAATAAAAGTCGTTCACATTATATAATGCAAACCACCAAATCTGACAGCTGTTACTTCTTTATTTATCTGAGGTTTAGTTGCCGGGGTATCGTCTGCTGACAACCATCCCGGCCCTTACTCTCTCCTGAGAGCTGTCCTACACTAACGTCCTCCGGCGAAAATGCCAACTTTATTTTTAGAATCGGCGATATTTATTTAAAAATGCAGCGCGACACACCGGTCCCGTTTGCCCAGATCCTTGATCAGTTGAGTTTTTTTCACGCCGACAGAACTGAAGATTTCCCGCACCGCCGGGCCCTGCAAATGACCGATTTCCAGAAACACATGACCGCCGGGCATGATCAGGCCGGGGACGATTCGGGCGAGCCGTTTGTATTCCGCCAATCCGCCATCGCCGGCGAACAGCGCCCGGGGCGGTTCATAGTCGCGCACGTCGGCGTCAAGCCCGGCCGCTTCCTCGCAGGCAATATAGGGCGGATTGCACAGGATAAGGTCATAGCGGGCCGCTTTCGGCAGGGCCGCCGCCCAGTCGCTGAGGATAAACTCACAGCGGGCGGCAAACCCGAGGGCGCTGGCGTTTTCCCGCGCCACCGCCAGCGCCTTGCCGGATATATCCACCGCCGTGCCGCGGCTGTTGGGCAATTCCGCCATCAGCGACAGCAAAAGACAGCCGCTTCCCGTGCCGAGGTCAAGAATGCGGACCGGCGCCGATCTGTCGGGCAACGCCGCCAGCGCCGCCTCAATCAGAGTTTCGCTGTCCGGCCGCGGCGTCAGGCAATCGCCGGTCACCTTGAAGCTCAGGCTCCAGAAATCCTTGCGGCCCACAATCTGCGACACCGGTTCGCGCACAAGCCGCCGCCGCAGGAGCGCCTCAAAGGCCGCCTGGTCCGCGGCGCTCATCTCCCTGTCCGGCGCCAGAATGACCTCAAGGGGCGACAGGCCCAAAGCCTGCTCCAGCAATAAATCCACATCGAGCCGGGCCGAGGCGACGCCCGCCTGATCAAGCCGCCGGATGGCCTGCCGTCGACATTCGATTATTTTCGCCATGGTTGTTTTCTCAATCTGTTTCCCGGGCTGCGCAATCACGCCCCGTATCGCGCCCGTCGCGGGACTTGACTGTTTTCCTCATATATATCGCTTTTCTTGTCAATAGAATTATATATAATTGACGCGGTCTGATCCAACTGGCCCGCACCATAACATATCACCCGCCGGATAACAGAATAGGGGAAGCCCATGAAAAACCCGCGCCTGACATTTCTCTCCCTGAGTATTGCTTTGCTGTCTCCTGTCCTCCTCCTGCCCGGCCTGCCTGCCGCCGCCCGCGCCGACGAAGCGCCGCAACCGGATATAACCTTCCTGCAGACCATTCAGGACCGGCTGACCACCGCCCATGCCGTTGTGAACGAGACCATTCGCATTCAGATTACCCCGGAGCGCAAGCGTCGAATTGACGTCACGCCGTCCTCAATCAGCTTTTCGCATGGTTTTTTGAAGAATATGACGGATATTCATCAGATGGTGGCGACCATGGCCCATATGACAGCCCATATCAGCCACGATACGACCCCGACACCGCCATTGCCGGCGGACGAAGCAACGGCCGCCCCCGACACCTCGGTCAGCGACTATGTAAAATCGACGATCCGGCCCGAATATCCCGACAAAAGCGATGTGCCTCAGGCCACCGGCAGCTTTCACGAAGACCGGGCCAAAATCATCGAACGGCCGACATACCGCAATGATGATTACAGCTACGCCATTGACAAGTCCGATATTATCCGCGCCGAACAGGAACTGGAGGCCGACCGCACCACCGTTAAAATCCTCAGGCACGCCGGCCTCTGTCCTTCGGATTACAGCCGCATGCTGCATTATTTCTATGAAAATCCGCAAAAACTGCTGGCCAACCGGCATTTCGCCCTCACCGCAGACCAGTGGCAAAGGATCGACGCCGTTGACCGGCTGGCGCCGCCCGACACGGAATGCAGCGCCGCCGAAACCGCTGTGCTCCGTGACAACGCCGCCCGTTTTGATCAGCTTAAAGAGGGAATTCTGGCCGCCCTGGCGTCAACGCCTTAAGATCGCGCGGACTTTTGACGCGATAAAATCCTCTGTTGTTCGCCCTATGGGATTGCTATATGATGCGTCTCTTATATAAGAGACAATCTTGTAGTAATCAGGGGAGAAGCCCAATGCCCTATCCAGTAAAAGCCGTTTTATCACTGCTCGCCGCCAGCCTGCTCGCCAGCTGCAATCACACACCCCGCGTCCGGCTTGACGTCGACCATGAAACCGAACAGACCGGCAATATCGTTCCGCTGGCCGTTGATTGCCTGGCACCCAACAATGTGACGGTGGAAATCCGCCAGCTGCGCGGCGGGCTGGGCGATAATATCACGGTCGAAGCCTATTGCGGCAGCACAAAAATCGTCAACGTCATCAAGGGGGTGACCCAGGTTGGCGCGCCCCACGGCGCCATGGCCAACGGGCGGCAAACCACTGGCGAGGCCGGCTGCAAGGTGATCAAGAACACGGGGCCGACGGCAACCTTTAACGCCTCCTGCACCTTTGACTAGGCGCGTTCCGGGTTAATTTACCCCTTCCGGGCCGCACCGGGGCGGGAAATATAAGGGGATCAGCCGTTCATTTCGGCCAGCAACGCGGCCTGGTCCTCGGTAATCAGGGCGGTGATCACCTCGTCAAGACCATCACCGGCCATGATCTGATCCAGCTTGTACAGCGTCAGGTTGATCCGGTGGTCGGTGACCCGGCCCTGGGGGAAATTATAGGTCCGGATGCGGCCGGAGCGGTCGCCGCTGCCGACCTGACCCTTGCGCTCGGCGGCCCGTTCCGCATCCCGTTCGGCCCGCTTGGCGTCATAAATCCGCGCCATCAGGACCTTCATCGCCTTCTGCTTGTTCTTCAGCTGGGATTTTTCATCCTGCTGCTGCACCGTGATGCCGGTCGGGATATGGGTCAGCCGCACGGCGCTGTCGGTGGTGTTGACGCTCTGCCCGCCGGGGCCGCTGGCGCGGAAAATATCGATCCGGATGTCATTGTCATTGAGCTTGATGTCAACGTCCTCCACCTCGGGCATCACCGCCACCGTCGCCGCCGAGGTGTGAATCCGGCCGCCGGTTTCCGTTTCCGGCACCCGCTGCACCCGGTGAATGCCGGATTCATATTTCAGCTTGGCGAAAACGCCCTTGCCGGCGACGGAAATGATCACTTCCTTAAAGCCGCCGACATCGCTGGAGGAGGAGCTGACCACGTCGAATTTCCAGCCTTCCATCTGGGCATAGCGCTGATACATGCGGAACAGATCGCCGGCGAACAGGGCCGCCTCATCGCCGCCGGTGCCGGCGCGGATTTCAAGCAGGGCGTTTTTGTCATCATCGACGTCCTTGGGCAGAAGCATGATTTCCACTTCTTTTTCCAGCTCCGGCAGGTGCTTTTTCAGGTCCGGCAGCTCCATCTCCGCCAGTTCCTTCATTTCCGGGTCATCGCCCGCCGCGATGATTTCCTCCAGTTCCGCCATTTCCCGGACCATGGCGAGATAGTCGCCCGCCGCCTTGACCACCGGGGTCAGATCGGCATATTCCCGGGAGATGGCGACAAATTCCTCCGACGACATTTCCGCCGCATTGGACATCATATGCTCCAGCTCCTCATGGCGGACCTTCAGCTGTTGCAGGCGTTCCTGTGGTATCATGGGCAACCGTCCGTGAAATGTTCAATGATCCGGTCGAGCGCAACCTCCGCCTGGCTGCCGTCGTCGAAATTCTTGACGGTGGCGACCCCGCGGCTGATCTCATCCTCGCCGATCAGGATCGCGGCCCGGCTGTGCAGCCTGTTGGCCCGCTTCATGCGCTTCGCCATATTGCCCCGATAGGACATTTCGACCGTAAAGCCGGCCCGGCGCAGCGTCTCGGCCAGCCTGAGGGCCGCCACCTGACAGTCGGCGCCGACCGGCACGACGGCGATCGGCCGCGGCTCATCCGGGACAAGCGCGGGGGAGACCAGTTCCGCCAGCCGCTCCATGCCGGCGGCCCAGCCGATACCGGCCGTCGCCGGACCGCCCATTTTCTCGATCAGCCCGTCATAGCGCCCGCCGGCAAGCACCGTGCCCTGGGCCCCCAATCGGCCGGTGATGAATTCAAAGGCCGTGTGGCTGTAATAATCCAGTCCCCGGACCAGCCGTTCATTGATCACATAAGGAATCTCCAGCGCGTCAAGGCCGCCCCGCACCTCGTCAAAAAAGGCGCGCGACCTTTCATTATAATAGGTGGAGATTTTTGGCGCATCGGCGACCAGAAGCCGGTCGCCCTCATCCTTGCTGTCGAGAATCCGCATGGGGTTTTTGCTCAACCGCGTCAGACTGTCTTCGCTCAATCGGTCCTTATGGGCGCTAAAATAACTGACCAGCGCATCCCGGTAGGCGAGCCGGCTTTCCTGATCACCCAGACTGTTCAGCTCCAGGGTGATGTCCGCCATCAGGCCCAGTTCGCGTAACAATTCCACCGCCAAAGCCAGCACCTCAATATCGGCCTGCGGTTCCGCCACGCCGAGGATTTCGACATCCAGCTGGTGAAATTGCCGCATCCGGCCCTTTTGCGGCCGCTCATAGCGGAACATGGGGCCATCGCCGAAAAACTTGCACGGCAACGCCTGTTGCAGGCCGTTGGAGATGAAGGCCCGGGCGATGCCGGCGGTATATTCCGGCCTGAGCGTCAACAGCTCGCCGCCGCGGTCCTCAAAAGTATACATTTCCTTCGACACCACATCCGAGGTTTCGCCCAGCGTACGGTTGAAAACCTCGGTAAATTCAAAGATCGGCGTGCTGATTTCCTGATGCCCGAAGCGCCGGGCGATGTCCCGGAATGTCTGCTGCAGGAAGCGAAAGGTCCGCGCCTTGTCGCCCATAATATCGTGGGTGCCGCGCACCGGCTGTAATTTCGCCACTGATTTGCTCCTTAATCCGTTTGAAGTCCGGCTTTTTGCTTTTCTGCTTGCTGTTCTGCGGCCCGTTCCGCTTCAAGCGCGGCGGCCTTTTGTTCAACCAGCTCGACAATATGGTCGACGATCCGGTCATCATCAATCTTGTGATCGGACATGCCGTTGAGATAGACCATATGGGTGCCGTTGCCGCCGCCGGTCAGGCCAATATCGGTCTCCCGCGCCTCCCCCGGCCCGTTGACGACGCAGCCGATAATGCTCAGGCTCATCGGGGTCGAGATATGTTCGAGCCGTTTTTCCAGCGTCTCCACCGTCTTGATCACCGGATAGGCCTGGCGCGCGCAGGACGGGCAGGAGACAATCCGCACCCCCCGATGACGAATATCAAGGCTTTTCAGCATTTCAAAGCCGACCTTGACTTCCTCGACCGGGTCCGCCGACAGGGACACCCGGATCGTGTCGCCAATCCCGGACCACAGCAGCATGCCCATGCCGATTGACGATTTAACCGTGCCGCCCCGCAGGCCGCCCGCTTCGGTAATGCCCAGATGCAGCGGATAATCGCAGGCCTCCGCCAGTCCCTGATAGGCGGCGACCGCCAGAAAGACGTCCGACGCCTTGACGCTGATCTTGGTTTCAAAAAAATCATTGTCTTCGAGGATTTTCAGATGCTCCAGGGCGCTTTGCACCATGGCTTCGGGGCAGGGTTCGCCGAACTGCTCCAGCAGATGCTTCTCCAGCGAGCCGGCATTGACGCCGATGCGGATCGAACAGCCATGGTCCTTGGCCGCCGTCACCACGTCGCGCACCCGGTCGGCCGCGCCGATATTGCCGGGGTTGATGCGCAGGCAGGCGGCGCCGGCCTCGGCGGCTTCGATCGCCCGCTTGTAATGGAAATGAATATCGGCGACGATCGGCACCGATACCGCCGCGATGATCTGTTTCAGCGCCGCCGTTGAGTCCCGGTCCGGACAGGACACCCGCACGATGTCGGCCCCCGCCTCCTCCATTTGGCGGATCTGGCGGACCGTGGCGTCAACATCCGTGGTCAGGCTGTTGGTCATGCTTTGCACCGACACCGGCGCATCGCCGCCCACAGGAACGTCGCCCACCATAATCCGGCGTGACGGACGGCGCATAATGTCGCGGTAGGGTCGTATGCTCATCTGTAATTTCTGTCCCGTATATAACTTGCGGAATCCCTGGGGCGGCCGCGTCAGGGTCGCGCTTCCCCGCGGGTTCCATTCGGGCGTAAACATGCGAGAAGTTTCCCCGAAGATCAAGGGGAATCGGCCAAAGTCACATGTTTTTCTGTGAGGCGCGCCCCATAGCGGGGCACAGATTCCTTTTCCGGCGCGCTCTAGCGGGACAACTGCGCCGTCCTGACGAGAAGATCCTGCCGGTCCAGGCTGATGTTATCGCGGATTTCGCCGATTTCGCCAAAGGGGGCGACCACTGTCGCACCGACATAAATTGACAGCGCGCCGGCATTGCTCGTCATCAGCCGCATGCCCGGCTGGCCGCTGGCGTAAAATTCTTCCCCGGCCAGTAAAATCCGGTCAACCAGGATCCGCCGGTCGGCGTCAATGATCCTGACCCAGGAATCCTGCGCCGCAATCAGCCGCACCTGCTCCGCCACAACCGCGGTGGTTTTCGACGAAGCTTCGACCGTCGCGGCATTGGCCTGCTGAACCAGTTGAAAACCATGGCCCTCGGCGAAAGCCTCGGTAAAACGCTCAGGCGACACTTCGCTTCTCTCCGCGACTGCCGGTTCGCTCACCTGTTCGGTCACATTCGCCATCGTCGCGGCCGCCGTCACCCTGTCGTCTTCCGTCGCCGAAACAAGAATATCCGAGGCCACCTCGGCCATATCCGGCAGGGCGGCCAGCGTCATGTTTTTCTGTCCGCCCGTAAAATACCATAGGCCGTAGAGCACCAGCGCGCTCAGGATGACCAGGGAAACGACGATCTGCTGGGAATAATCCCGACCGCTTTCCGCCACCGGGAAAACCAGGTCGACTTTCTTGGTGCTGCCGTTGAATTCCTGCTTATATTGCGCGACGATCCGCCCAATATCCAGCCCGAGATAGGCGGCGTAATTTTTCAAAAAGCCCGCCGCATAACAGGCGGACGGAAATTTATTGAAATCATCCTGTTCCAGCGCCGCCAGCAAATGGGGCCGGATGCAGAGTTCTGCGGAAATCTGTTCCAGGTCCAGACCGCCGCGGTCGGCGCGGGCCTGCATGAGTTTCTGACCGACGGACAGGACACGATCCCCGGTCCGGGCTTCGGACAGGCCGTTATCACCATCCTTGTCAATGACAAGATTCTGATCCACTGATGTTATCCCAACCATCTGTTTGCTCTGAACTATATTATGCTGTCGCGCTTTCCGATGCAACCCGCGCCGCATCTCCGGTTCCGTTCAGGCGTATCCTACCCCGATATGTTTAGTATTCGGTTAACCAACGGAATACAGGCCGATCTCATTGGTTTCCTGGAGTGCTTTTATCTTAAAATAATAGTGAACAGTAGACTCATTTGAAGAGTCAACAAAAAACTGCAAATACCGTTAATTTAAGAAGAAAAAGGCCCCGAAAGGTCATATTTTTACCCCATGGTCCCGGGCGAATGCACTCAGAAGACCCCTCAGGCTATGGTCCGAACGACTCAGCAAACCGTTCAGATAAGCTTCCGCCCCCGATAAATCCAGGCTGCGAATCATCATTTTCACCGGTCCGACCGACGCCGGCGCAATCGACAGCCGTCGAAAACCGATCGCCAGCAGGGCGAGCGCCGTGATCGGCTTGCCGCCCATTTCGCCGCACAGGGTCACCGGCACCTTATATTCATTACATTTGTCGGCGATGGATTTCAGCATATTCAGGGCCGGCGGCGAAATCGGGTCATAGCGCCCGGCCAGTTTCGGGTTTTCCCGGTCGCAGGCAAAGAAAAACTGCATCAGGTCATTGCTGCCGATGGAAATAAAATCGACCAGCGGCAGCAGATTATCCAGTTGCCAGATCAGCGCCGGCACTTCAAGCATGGTGCCGATCCGAATATTCTTCGGCAGGCTTTTTTGCCGCTTTTTCTGCCGCTCCACTTCCTTGTTGAGAATATCCCGGGCCATCTTGAATTCGGTCACATCGGAAATCATCGGAAACATGATATTCAGTTCATGGCCGGCGGAGGCCTGCAGCAGCGCCCGCACCTGATAGCGCAGCAGGGCCGGGCGATCAAAGGCGATCCGTATCGCCCGCCAGCCCAGCGCCGGGTTGGCTTCATGGTCGCGCTTGAGGAAAGACACCGGCTTGTCGCCGCCAATGTCCAGGGTGCGGAAAACCACCGGCTTGTCGCCCGCCGCCTCCAGAATATCCCGGTAAAATTCCGCCTGCGGCCCGACCCGCGGCAAGGAGGCGCTGACCATAAACTGAAATTCGGTGCGAAACAGCCCGACCCCGTCGGCCCCGGTTCGGCTCAACCCTTCCATGTCAATGCTCAATCCCGCATTGACCAGAAGGGTAATATCCACGCCGTCCCTGGTCCGCGCCGGTTTGTCGCGCAGGGTTTCATATTCCGCCAGCAGCACCTCGCGCGATTCGATATTTTCCCGGTAACTCTGCAGGATTTCCGGCGGCGGTGAAAAATAAACGATCCCTTCGACGCCGTTGACAATGACCCGTTCGCCCTCCGCCACTTCCAGCAGGGCGTCTTCGACCTGCCCGACCATGGGAATGCCAAGCGCCCGGGCGACAATCGACACATGGGCTGTCGGCGAGCCGTCGCGCAGAATGACCCCGCGTAATTTTTCCCGGTCATAATCCAGCAGGTCGGCCGGTCCCATATTGCGCGCCACCAGGATCGTCTTGTCCGGCAGATTCTCCGACGCCGCGGTGCCGGAAAGGCCCATCAAATGCCGGTTCAGCCGGTTGGCCAGGTCATCCATGTCACTGAGCCGTTCCCGCAGATAGGGATCGGTCATTTTCTGCATCCGGTTGCGGTTGTCGAGCTGGACCTTCTCAACGGCGGCTTCCGCCGTCATGCCGGTATCAATGATATCCTCGATCTTGGCCCGCCAGCCCTTGTCGCGGGCAAACAGCATATAGACATCAAGGATTTCCCGGTGGGCGCCCTGATGGCGGACATCCTCGGCCGACATCATCTCTTCAATCTGATCCTGCAGGGCGCCGAGCGCCTTGTCGAGACGCATCTTTTCCAGCGGAATATCGTCGGCCAGATGCTTGACCACCTCGATCTTCGGCTCGTGAAATACCGCAACCCCTTCGGCCATGCCCTCGGCAAAAACCACGCCCTCAAAGCGGGCGGTTGCGGCGCGCTTGAGCGTCGCCTCCTGCTCCAGCGGATCAAACAGATCGCCGCTGGCGACCAGTTCGGCCAGGACCATGGCCACGGTCTGCAGGGATTCGAGCTCTTCCTGCATATAATGGCGCTGGGTCTGGTTCTGGACCACCAGCACCCCGACCACTTTTCCCGCCCGCAAAATGGGAACCCCCATCAGGGAATGATAAATCTCCTCGCCGGTTTCGGCGCGATAGACATATTTCGGATGTTTCTGGGCATTGGACAGATTGAGCGGCATGCCGGTTTCTGCAATATGGCCGACCAGCCCTTCGCCGACCCGCAACCGGGTCTTGTGAACCGCAGTTTTCCGCAGCCCCTCGGTGGCGAAAAGCTCAAGTATTTCTCCGCCGCGGATGAAATAGACCGAACAAACCTCGGCGATCATGTTTCTGGCGACCAGGCGTACGACTTCCGTCAGGCGCTGTTCGGCGTTACCCGTTTCCGCCATCACCCTGTGGAGCCGTCTTAACAGTTGACGAGGCGCATTGCTAACCGGTGTCAATAGTCCCCTTTCAAAATTGTCCCGTTACCTCATCTTCAATAATAACTTCTGAAGAGGAATTACAGTATATCACATCATTTCGCGGATAAATATTGGGCGGCCTGCTCGACCAGTTGATCAATAATTTCCCGGGTCGGCTGTTCCTTTTTTACCACCCCGACGATCTGCCCCGCCATCAGGGAGCCGCCTTCCACATCGCCGTCGATCACCGCCTTGCGCAGCGCCCCGGCCCAATAATGCTCAATCTTGAGCTGGGCCTGCTTCATATCCAGTTCCCCGTCCTGATATTTGGTGATAATTTCGCGCTGGGCCTGCATAAAATTCTCGGACGCCTTGTTTTTCAGGGCCCGGACCGGAATCACCGGAAAGCGCGGGTCAAGCTGGACCGAGGTGATCGCGTCCCGGCTGTTGCCGCGCATAAAGGCCTTCTTGAAATTCGGATGGGCGATGGATTCGGTGGCGCAGACAAAAAGCGTGCCGAGCTGAACCCCGCAAGCGCCCATTTCGAGATAGGAGGCCATGGCCTCGCCCCGGCCGATGCCGCCGGCGACAAAAACCGGCACCTCGGTCATGGCCGGCAGAATCTCCTGAGCCAGGACAGAGGTCGAAACCGGGCCGATATGGCCGCCGGCTTCGGAGCCTTCGACCACAATCGCATCGGCGCCGGACCGGATCAGTTTTTTCGCCAGCACCAGCGCCGGCGCAAAACAGATAACCCGGGCGCCGCCGTCTTTCAGCCGCTTGATGTCGGCGGCCGCGGGAATGCCGCCGGCCAGCACCACATGGCCGACCTCGTGACGCAGGCAGACCTCGATCAGTTCGCCGATCTGGGGATGCATGGTGATCAGGTTGACGCCAAACGGCTTGTGGGTCAGCGCCTTTGTCCCGGCGATCTCGGCATCGAGCAGATCCGGGGTCATGCTGCCGCAGGCGATCACGCCAAAGCCGCCGGCATTGGAAATCGCCGCCACCAGGCTTTTTTCGGATACCCAGCTCATGGCCCCGCCCAAAATGGCATACTGAACCCCCAGGAATTCCTTACCTTTGCGCCATAATTCTTCCAACCGCGCCCGGCCTGATTCATCCATATCCGTTCCCCTTGCTCTTTAATACTCGCAGGATTAAATTATTCTCTGGCCTGATCTGAATCAAGTCCAAAAGCCGTATGCAGCGCCCGAACCGCCAGTTCGGTATATTCGGCGGCGATCAAAACACTGATCTTGATTTCAGAGGTTGAAATAACCTGAATGTTAATGCCTTTTTCCGCCAGGGTCTCGAACATCCGGGCGGCAACCCCGGCATGGGACCGCATGCCGACGCCGATCACCGAAATCTTGACCACATCCTTGTCCGACATCAGTTTGGTGTAATTGACATGACCGCTTGCCTTGAGAATTTCGGTTGCTTTGTCAACATCATTTTCCGGCACCGTGAAGGTGAGGTCGGTTTTTTTGCCGTCTTCGGATATATTCTGGATGATCATATCCACATTGATATTGCCCGCCGCCAGGGGGCCGAACACATCGCCGGCGATTCCCGGGGTGTTTTCAACGCCGACCAGCGTGATCTTGGCTTCATTCTTGGCATAAGCGATGCCGCTGACTACTTGCTTTTCCACAATTTCATCCTCATCAACAACCAGGGTGCCTGGGGTATCTGTAAAACTTGAAAGAACCTGGACCCGAACACCGTGATTCATCGCCATGGCGACGGAGCGGGTCTGCAGGACCTTGGCCCCGAGGGAGGCCATTTCAAGCATTTCCTCATAGGTGATTTTTTCCAGCTTGCGCGCGGCGGACACAATCCGCGGATCGGTGGTATAGACCCCTTCGACATCGGTATAAATGTCGCAGCGGTCGGCCTTCAGCGCCGCCGCCAGCGCCACCGCCGAGGTATCGGAGCCGCCCCGGCCCAATGTGGTGATCCGGTTATCGTCGGAAATACCCTGAAAACCCGCCATGACACAGACAATGTCATCTTCGAGGCGGTCAATCATCTTTCGGGTGTCAATCTCTTCGATCCGGGCCGAGCCATGAACATTATTGGTCTTGAACGGCACCTGCCAGCCCAGCCAGGAGCGGGCGGAAATTCCCATATTCTGCAGGGTCAGCGCCAACAGTCCCGCCGTGACCTGTTCGCCGGAGGAAACGACGGAATCATATTCCCGGGCGTCATGCAGGGGGGACGCTTCCTCCACCCATTTGATCAACTGATCCGTGGTCCCCGCCATGGCGGAGACGACCACCGCCACCTGATTGCCGGCGTCTGTTTCGCGCTTGACCCGTTCGGCAACCGCCCGTATCCGGTCAAGGTCGGCAACTGAGGTCCCGCCAAATTTCATTACTATTCGTGACATAATTAACTCTTTATTGCCTTGTCCCTTGCCGTGGGCATCTGCCTTGTCTTTGGCGACTGAAAAGACGAAATCCGCGCTATACATATACGCTTATAGGGGCCGCGCGCAAGTAAACATGTTATTATTTGACAAAATATAATGCTATTTTCTCTGGAATATGTGGCAACTTTGGCTAAATTAGGGTCATAGCGCCCTTTTTCGAATTACCCTGGGCAAAGCGGACAGAAACCCGCCGCCATATCCCGGCGTCATATGGCGTGAAACCGCCAGAAAGCAGTGCAGACCATTGATGACAAACCAGAAAGACATCCCCGCCGCCGCAAAGGCCCCGGCCGCCGCCTCCGTCGATCCGGACGAGGTCGCTCATTTTTCCGCCATGGCCGCCACCTGGTGGGACCCCAAGGGGCCGTTCAAGCCGCTTCACAAGCTTAACCCGACCCGCATCGCCTACGCCCGCGACAGCCTGTGCCGCCATTTTGGCCGTGATCCGAAAGCGCCGGACCCGCTCACGGGTCTGCGGATACTGGACATCGGCTGCGGCGGCGGGCTGTTGTCGGAACCGATGACCCGGCTCGGCGCGGCCGTCACCGGCGCCGACGCGGCGGAAAAGAACATCAAGACCGCCCAAACCCACGCGCGGGATATGGGACTTGCGATCGACTATCGCAACATCACCGCCGAACAGCTGGCGGCCGACGGGGAAAAATTTGACGCGATCCTCAATATGGAGGTGATTGAGCATGTCGCCGATATTCCGTCCTTTCTGACCGCCTGCCACCATCTGCTGAAAGACGACGGCTGCATGATCCTGTCAACCCTGAACCGGACGGCGAAATCCTGGGCCATGGCGATCGCCGGGGCGGAATATATTCTGCGCTGGTTGCCGCGCGGCACCCACGACTGGCGTAAATTCCTCAAGCCGTCGGAACTCACCCGCGTCCTTGGCCAGGCGGATTTTGACACCACGGCGCTTACCGGCATGGTCTATCATCCGTTATCCGCCAAATGGTCCCTGGACCGCCGGGATTTTTCGGTCAATTATCTGGTCATGGCCCAAAAAGCCGCTGGGGAAAAAAAAGCGCATGGATAAGCCGACACAAGCCTGCCGCCCGCGCATCTGGCGGCCGGACAAATCATGGGTTGAAGAACGCCGGATCGCGGCCGAAATCCCCGTCGCGCTGGAATATAACTGCATCAGCCATGCGGTGATGATGATCTCGCCGACGGATATTGAGGATTTCGCCACCGGTTTCAGCCTCACAGAAGGCGTCATCGACAGCCGGGACGACATTATCGACCTGACGGTGACGCCGGCCGACAAGGGCTTTATCGCCGCCCTTGAAATTACCCCGGCCTGCTTTGAGCGCCTCGACCGCTTCACGCGGACCCTGGCCGGGCGCACCGGCTGCGGATTGTGCGGCATTGACCGGCTTGATCACGCGATCCGGCCGTTGAAGCCGATAAAAAGCCACCTTAAGGTAACGGCAGAAGTCGTCTTTAACAGCATGAACAACCTGGCCGCGCTTCAGGTTCACAACAAGAAAACCGGCGCCCTGCACGCCGCCGCCTTTGTCAGTGACGCCGGCGAAATTCTGTCGGTCCGGGAGGATATTGGCCGCCATAACGCGCTCGACAAGCTGATTGGCCATATGATGCGGGAAGGCATGGATCCGTCCCGGGGTTTCGCCCTGATCACCAGCCGCTGCAGTTTTGAAATGGTTCATAAATGCGCCACTTTCGGCATCCCGCTGCTGGCGGCGGTTTCCGCCACCACTGATCTGGCGCTGCGTCTCGCCGAAGACTCCGGCCTCAGCCTGATCGCCTTCGCCCGACGCGAGGGCATGAATATCTACTGCGATCCCAAAGCGCGGATTATCTGACAGGCCGGCTCACAGGTATTTTTCCGCCGCCGCCAGATCCTGCCGGTTGTTGATGTTGAGGAAGGGATCCGGATCGTGGTTATCCCAGACAACTTTTTTATGGTCCTGTCGCCGGATCCAGCCCATGACCCGCCGCTCGCCGCTTTCGATATAGTCCTGCAGATCCCGGGCAAGGGAAACGGCGAAAATACCCATCACCGGATGCAGCCGGCCGCCACCGGCCTGATGTGACTGGCAAATGGCGATCCGGGCCTTCTCCCCCCGTCCGGACTGTTGCGCCACGGCCGCCGTCAACCGCGGGACATAATCATCGGGAAAAAACGGGCTGTCGGCGGAAAAGGTGATGATATGGCGATGGCCTTCGGCATGGGCGTATTGCATCGCCGCATGAATCCCGCCGAGCGGCCCGGCGTCCGTCAGATCATCGGAAATTACCGGCGCCCCATAGGCCGCGACCCGGCGAATATCGCCGTTGACATTTAAAATCACCCGGGGAATCTGCTGTTGCGCCCGGCGGATGATATGGCCAAGCAGGGTTGTGTCGCCAAAGGCCGCGAGGAATTTATCCTGTGGTTCGGTCGGATCGGAAAAATTTGCCTGGAACCGTCGCGACTGCCCGCCGGCAATGATCACGCCGAGAGGATCAATCTTCGCGGTCATCGGCAATCAGCTGTCCAGCTTGTCGAGGCCCGGCACCGGCAGGATTTCGATGCCGTCATTGAGCAGCTCTTCGGTTTCCTCCAGCGTGACCTCGCCGTATATACCGCGGATTTCCGCCGTTCCTTCGTGAATGGCCCGCGCCTCTTCGGCAAAATTATCGCCGACATACTCGCATTCCTTCTTCACCTGGTTGCGGAATTTCTTCATGGTCTGATGCATATGCTCGAGCGCCCGCTTGACATCCTCGGCGCTGGTTTCCATGGTTTCCGGCACATTGGCGCTGGCGGAAACCATATGATCGCCGTCGACATAATTGCGCCGCTCTTCCGCCCGGTTGCCTTTGGCGGCGATATTGGGCGCCATCAGGGATTTTGCAATCGTTGTGCTGCCGCAAAAGGGACATTCCACCCGGTCCTGTGAAATCTGGTCTTCAAAGGCTTCGCTGCTCTGGAACCATGCTTCAAAAACATGATTCTCGTCGCACCTGAGGTCAAAAACGATCATAACCAAATTCCCATCATATACTCTGCGGCGGCGGCGCCCCGCTGTTACCGGTTTACTTCAAACGAACGATCATGGTCCAGCGACGGCACCCGCGACCTGACTTTCTTCACCAGCCCGAGGTCGATTTCGGCCACGATCACGCCCGTTTCCGTTCCTCCATCATCCATTATATTGCCCCACGGGTCAATGATAAGCGAATGACCATAGGTTTCCCGGGCGTCCCCGGTCGCGCTGACATGGCGGCCGGTCTGGGCCGGGGCAAAGACATAGGCGCCATTCTCGATCGCCCGCGCCCGCAACAGCGCATGCCAGTGGGCCTCGCCGGTCACCCGGGTGAAGGCCGCGGGCACTGTTAACATAACCGCCCCGGCCTGCGCAAGCTTTCTATAGAGCTGCGGGAAGCGGACATCATAACAGATGCTTAAGCCCGCCTTGCCCCAGGGCAGCGCCGTCACCACCGCCATTTCGCCGGGCTGATAGGAACGGGATTCCCGATATTGCTCGCCAGAGGGCAGATCGACATCAAACATGTGGATCTTGTCATAGCGGGCGGCGATCGCCCCGTCCGGCGCGATAACATAACAGCGGTTGGCGATCTTTTCGTCCTGGTCATCGCTGGGTCGGACCGCCATCGATCCGATCATCAGCCAGATTTTCAGCTCCCGGGCGAGGGCGCGGAATGTCGCCAGGCTCGGGTCCTCGTCTTCGGTATAAATCTTGCCGAGCAGGGCCTTGCGGTTCAGCTCCAGCAACGGGGTCATTTCCGGCGTCATGACCAGTCCGGCGCCCTCGGCCGCCGCCAGCCGGATCATGGCTTCGGCGGAAATCATATTTTCCGCCCGCTGGTTGCTCGACGACATCTGCACCAGTCCGACCGAAAATTTATCCTGGGTCATTTTATCCGGCATCTTTTTATCCGTTTTCAGCCCAGCAGGGCGTCAAGCTTGCCCGCCCGCTCCAGCGCGTAAAGATCGTCACAGCCGCCCACATGATAATCATCAATGAAGATCTGCGGCACGGTATAGCCGCCGGCCGCCCGGTCAATCATCACCGCCCGCTGATCCGGGTTGCGGCCAATATCAATTTCGTCATACTTCCGGCCTTTTTCGGCCAGCAAGACTTTCGCATCCGCACAATAGGGGCAGAGCATTTTGGTATAAATGGTAATTTTTTTCATTTTCACTACTTTAAAATTAATAACACGCCTGCGCGCCATATATGAGGGCCTCTTGCGCCGGTTTCAATGGCGTCGGTTATTTTTCCTTAAGCCCTGTCCCCCGGCCGGCAGACCCGGGCCAGGGTCAGGACCGTCACATGGCCGACGCCGTTCCGCTTTAATATCCGGGCGCAGGCGCCCGCCGTCGCCCCGGTGGTATAGACGTCATCCACCAGAATGATATTCCGCCCCCGGGCGCGCTCGCCATAGCGCCGGTTAAAGGCGAAGGCGCCGGCGATATTGCGTTTGCGGCGATGGTAATTGCCTTCCTGGGGCGGAGTGTGTTTGGTGCGGGCGAGCATATCGGCGACATAATCCATCTTTTTCCGTCGCGCCAGCGCCCGGGCCATCAGCGCCGCCTGGTTATAGCGCCGCTTGCCGAGGCGCTTTTTATGCAGCGGCACCGGAATCACCAGCGGGTCCGCCAACAGATCCGGCGCCGGCGTCGCCGCCGCAGCCTGCTGCAGCAGCTGGCCGAAGAAATCGGTATAATCGGTCCGGTCGCCGTGCTTGAAGGACAGAATCATCCGCCGTGAGCCGTCATCATAGCGCAGCGCCGCCCGCGCCACGTCAAAGGGCGGACGTCGCGCCACGCAGGCCATGCACAGACATTGGCCATCCACAGCGCCCGGCTGATCAAATTTCTGATCAAATTCCTGATTAAATTCCCGGCCAAATTCAAAGGGGTAGCCGCACCAGGCGCAGGCCGGACCCTGCAGAAAATTCAGCCCCTTCCAGCAGTCGGCGCAGATCCGCCCGGCATCCTGGACCCCGGCGCCGCAGGACAGGCAGCGCGGCGGCAGCAGCTGATCCAGCAGCAGCCGGCCCCACCCCCCGACAGCGCGCTTCAGATGATTTTCCGCAAGACTTTTCAGCTTATGCCCCATTTGGCTCTTTTCCCCGTGCGGCAAAAATGCCATATAGGTCAGTATGACAAAGACAACCGCATCTGACAATCCGGCAAAACTGTTTGACCGGCGCGCCCTGCGGCGCAACCGGGACCGGGCGGCGGCGCATTTCGCCGATCATGATTTCCTGATCCGCGAAGTGGCCGACCGGCTGCAGGATAAATATCGCGACATCACGCGGGACTTCCAAAATATTGTTGATCTTGGCTGTCACGGGGGGGAATTGGCTCAACACCTGCCCGAAAAGACCGTCATACAGCAGGATTTATCCCGCGCCCTGCTCGAAAAGGCCGCCGGTCCCCGGGTCCAGGCTGACGAGGAAGCCCTGCCCTACCGGCCGCAGTCCCTTGATCTGGTTTTAAGCAACCTGAGCCTTCACTGGGTCAATGACCTGCCCGGCTGCCTCTATCAGATCCGCCAGTGCCTGAAGCCGGACGGCCTGTTTCTCTGCGCCATGTTCGGCGGCGAGACCCTGAGCGAATTGCGCCAAAGCCTGCTTGAGGCCGAGGTTAACCTGCGCGGCGGCGCCAGCCCCCGCATCTCGCCCTTCATGACCGTGCAGGACGCCGGGGCCTTGCTGCAGCGCGCCGGCTTCGCCCTGCCGGTGGTCGATACCGACCGGATCACCGTCACCTACCCCCACGCCTTCAAACTGATGCGCGAGTTGCGCGGCATGGGGGAAGGCAATATCCTGACCAAGCGCTTCCGGGGCCTGAGCGCGCCGCGGCTGATGGCGGAGACAGCGCGGATTTATCAGGAAAAATTCACCGATCCCAGGGGGCGGATCACCGCCACCTTCGACGTGATCTATCTGATGGGCTGGGCGCCCCATGAAAGCCAGCAGAAACCCCTGAAGCCGGGCCAGGGCAAGGTCAATCTGGCCGAGATGTTCGGCGGGAAAGAATAGCTTCCGCTAAGCCTTTGATTTTAATGTATTAGTAGAGTTGTACATTATACCAACAGTTGATTTTATAGCCGAAAAATATTTTGCGATTATTATCAACAGACCCTAATTCTACCTTACTATTTCTGCCTACAGAAAATCGCGGATCATGGCGATCAGCGGCTCGTCGGCCGGCGGCATGGGATAGGTTGCAAGGTCCGGAATCTTGACCCATTTCAGCTTCTGGCCTTCCCGGGGCAGCAGAATGCCGTCCCAACGGCGACAGAGGAACAGCGGCATCAGCAGATGAAAATCGTCATAGCTGTGAGAAGCGAAGACAAAGGGCGCGAGGCAGGCCTCGGTCACGTCGATATTGAGCTCCTCCCGCATTTCCCGGATCAGGGCCCACTCCGGCGTCTCCCCCGCCTCCACCTTGCCGCCGGGAAATTCCCACAAGCCGGCCATGCTTTTACCCTCCGGCCGTTGCGCCAGCAATATCCGGCCGTCAATATCGACCATAATCACCGCCGCCACCAGGACGGTTTCCAGCGGGCCGGTCGGGCGGTCGGACGCTTCGGGGCAAAGTTGGCTCATACATCTTTCTCCTGCTGCCGCCAGCGCGCCAGCGGCAGGCGGTAATATTCACTGCAGCCGTCCCCATGGCCGCAGCGGGCATATTCCGGCGGCGGCGTTCCCGCATGACGAAAGCCGGCTTTTTCCAATATGCGGCGCGAACCCTTGTTTTGGGCCGCGGTCTGGGCGACGAAGCAGGTGATGATCCCGCTGTCAAAGCCGGCCCGGATCACCGCCCGCAGGACTTCGCTCCCCAGACCCCGGCCCCAGAAATCCGGAGCCATCCAATAGCCGATTTCGCTTTCCGGCGTCATGGCGAAGACGCGAATGCCGCCAATATGACGACCGCTGGCCTTGTCCGTCATCGCATAGCGGATCGAACTGCCGTCCTCAAACTGCTGCGCCGCTTCGGCGATAAAGGCTTCGCCATCGGAGCGCCGGTAGGGGAAAGGCACATTGTTCGACAGCCAGCGGGTGACCTGCCAATCGGCGAGGATTTCCACATGAGCCGCAAGGTCCTTTGCCGCATAGGGCCGCAGGATCAGCCGCTCGGTCTCGATTTCCACCGGAAAAGCCATCCGTCAGCTCCGGTAATCCGCGTTGATGGAGATATAGTCATGGGTCAGGTCGCAGGTCCAGACCGTCGCCTTTCCTTTCCCAACGCCGACATCTATCTTGAGGTCGATTTCCCGGCCCTTGAAATGTTCGGTGCAGGCGGCTTCGTCATAGTCCGCCACCGCCTCGCCGCCTTCGGTGACTTTCTGACCGCCGATCCGAATTTCCAGCCGGTCGCGGTCGGCGGCTTCGCCGGCCTTGCCGACCGCCATGACGATCCGGCCCCAGTTGGCGTCCTCGCCGGCGATCGCCGTCTTGACCAAAGGCGAATTGGCGATGCTGAAGGCGATGACCTTCGCCGCCCGGTCGTCTTCGGCGCCGGTGACGGTGATGGTGATGAATTTGCGCGCCCCTTCGCCGTCGCGCACCACCTGATGGGCGAGGTCGCGCAGCAGATCGTCAAAAGCCGCCTTAAAATCGGCCAGCGCCGGATCCTGCGGATCCCGGATGCCGCGCCCGGCGCCCGTCGTCCCGGTGGCGAAGGCGAGCAGCGTGTCCGAGGTCGAAGTGTCGCTGTCGACCGTGATCGCGTTGAAGGATTTATCGGCTCCCCCGGTCAACAGCGCCTGCAGGACATCCTGTTCCAGGTCGGCGTCGGTAAAGACATAGGCCAGCATCGTCGCCATATCGGGCGCGATCATGCCCGAGCCCTTGGCGAAACCGTTGATCCTGACCGGAACGCCGTTAATCTTTGCTGTTCTCACCGCCCCCTTGGCGAAAGTATCCGTGGTCAGGATCGCCCCGGCCGCCGCCGGCCAGTTCCCGGCCGACAACCCCTTGATCAGATGATCCGCATGGGCGTTGATCCGCTGGCTGTCGAGCCGTTGCCCGATGACCCCGGTCGAGGAGACATAGACCTCGTCCGCCGCACAGCCCAGCGCCGCCGCCAGACAACCGGCCGTTGACGTCACGGCGTCATCGCCCGCCTGGCCGGTAAAGGCGTTGGCGTTGCCGGCATTGACCAGCAGCGCCCGGGCCTTCTTGCCGGTCGCCAGATTCTGCCGGCACCATCCGACCGGCGCCGAAAAGGTCCGTGAGCGGGTCAGGACGCCGGCCACCGTCGCCCCCGCCGGAAAGGTGACGCACAGCAGATCATCCCGGCCGCGATATTTCATTCCCGTCGCCGCTGTCGCCAGCAACACGCCGTCTATCACGGGAAACTCCGGAAAAGCGGCCGGCGCCAGGGGAGAGATTTTTTCGATTTTCGCCATACTTCATTTTATCCTGTGATCGGCTGATATTTTCAGCATATTCTGCGCGCGCGTCAAACATCTGGTCATATTTTCCCCCTCTATCCGCTATATAAGCCTCTCCGGGGAATATTGTCCATGAATTCCCGCACAGGCGGGTAAAATTAAGGATATATCTGCTGATTTATCGCCCTTTCTGGTGATCAGTCATTGACAGCGGGGGTGGACCCTCTTATCTGTGCTACTTCAAGAATAAAAATTTGACGCGCCGGGATAAATTGAGCGCCGCCGCGATCCGGATAAGGAAACAAGAATGTTGGGAATGGGCAAGATTGCCAAAAAGGTTTTTGGCACCGCCAACAGCCGGTATATCAAAAGTCTGCAACCGCAGATTACCGCCATCAATGCGCTGGAGGAAGACATCCGGAAATTATCCGATGACCAGCTTCGCGCCAGAACAACAGAATTCCGCCAGCGCCTGGCCGACGGCGCGACCCTCGACAGCCTTCTGGCCGAGGCCTTCGCCACCGTCCGCGAGGCCGCCGTCCGCACCCTGGGTCAGCGACATTATGATGTCCAGCTGATCGGCGGCATCGTCCTCCATGAAGGCAAGATTTCCGAAATGAAAACCGGCGAAGGCAAGACCCTGGTCTCCACCCTCGCCGGCTATCTCAACGCCCTGCCCGGCAAAGGCGTCCATATTGTCACCGTCAATGATTATCTCGCCCGCCGCGACAGCCAGTGGATGGGCCAGGTTTTCGAATTTCTCGGCCTCACCACCGGCTGCATTGTCCCCAATATGGACGACCAGGCCCGCAAGACCGCCTATGCCGCCGACATCACCTACGCCACCAATAATGAGCTGGGTTTTGATTATCTGCGCGACAATATGAAATTCCACCCCGACGCCATGGTCCAGCGCGACCCCGCCTACGCCATCGTTGATGAGGTCGACAGCATCCTGATTGACGAAGCGCGCACGCCGCTGGTCATTTCCGGCCCGACCGAGGATAAATCGGACCTTTATGCCGCCATTGACAAAATCATTCCCGAACTGGTCGAAAAGGATTATGACATTGATGAAAAGGCCCGCTCGGTCAGCCTGACCGAAGACGGCATGGAGCATCTTGAGCAGATCCTGATCAATCATGACCTGATCAAGGGCGACAATATGTATGATTTCGGCAATGTCGCCGTGGTTCATCATGTCAACCAGGCCCTCAAGGCCCATACTTTGTTCACCCGCGAAGCCGACTATATCGTCAAAGACAATAACGTCATCATCATTGACGAATTCACCGGCCGCATGATGGAGGGCCGGCGCTTTTCCGATGGCCTGCATCAGGCGCTCGAGGCCAAGGAAGGCGTCGAGATTCAGACCGAAAACCAGACCCTGGCCTCGGTCACGTTCCAGAATTATTTCCGGCTTTATCCCAAGCTCGCCGGCATGACCGGCACCGCCGCCACCGAAGCATCTGAATTCGCCGAGATTTACGGGCTCGGCGTGGTCGAGATCCCGACCCATGTGCCGGTTCAGCGGCTTGACGACGATGATGAAATCTACCGCACGGCCCGGGAAAAATATGTCGCGATCGTCGAACAGATCGAAAAATGCCAGAAGGCCGGCCAACCCATCCTCGTCGGCACCGTCAGCATCGAAAAATCGGAATATCTCTCCGACATGCTGAAGAAAAAGAAAATCAAGCATAACGTCCTCAACGCCAAATTCCATGAGCAGGAAGCCTATATCATCAGCCAGGCCGGCCGCCTCGGCGCCGTGACCATCGCCACCAATATGGCCGGGCGCGGCACCGATATTCAGCTCGGCGGCAATCTCGAGATGCGCCTTGAAGCCGAGGTGGATGACATCGACGAGGCGGCCCGCAAAAAAGCCGCCGCAAAAATCACCGCCGAGATCGCGGCGGAAAAACAGAAGGTCCTCGAGGCCGGCGGTCTGTTTGTCCTCGGCACCGAACGCCATGAAAGCCGCCGGATTGACAACCAATTGCGCGGCCGCTCCGGCCGTCAGGGCGATCCGGGACATTCCAAATTCTTTCTCAGCATGGAAGACGACCTGATGCGCATTTTCGGCGGCGAGCGCATGGACAGCCTGATGCAGAAATTCGGTTTCGAGGAAGGTGAATCCCTGGTTCATCCGTGGCTCAACCGGGCGGTGGAGAAATCCCAGGAAAAAGTCGAAACCCGCAACTATGAAATCCGCAAGAATCTGCTCAAATTCGACAATGTCATGAATGACCAGCGCAAGGCGATCTATGACCAGCGCCGGGATGTCATGCTCAGCGACGACCTGACCGAAACCCTGGCCGACATGCGCCATCAGGTGGTCGAGGATCTGGTCGCCAACCATATTCCGCCGCGCGCCTATCCCCATGAATGGGATGTCGACGGCATGAGCATCGAAGTCCAGCGTATTTTCGGCCGGGATTTTGACCTGAAGGAATGGGTCAGGGAAGAAGGCATCGACGCCAGCGGTTTTGAAGGCCGGCTGATTGATGAAACCGATCGTTTCATGGCGCGCCGCGCCGCCGAAATCGGCCCCGACATCATGCGCCAGGTGGAACGCAGCCTGCTGCTGCAGGCCATCGACCGCTACTGGAAGGAACATCTGTCGCAGCTTGATCACCTGCGCAACGTCATTCAGCTGCGGGCCTATGGCCAGCGCGACCCGCTCAATGAATATAAAACCGAAGCCTTTACCATGTTTGAAAGCATGCTGGATGAAACCCGCGACAATGTGGTGATGCTGCTGTCCCATATTGAAATCGCGCCGGCGGAACCGCTGCCGGAACTGGAGGAGCCCGACGTCTCGGAACTGGACATGCGCCATATTGACGCGACCACCGGTGAAAATGACGCCGCCGGCGGCCTCAACCCCAAGGATCCCAGATCCTGGGGCGCTGTTCCGCGCAACGCCCCCTGCCCCTGCGGCTCCGGCGAAAAATACAAACATTGCCACGGCAAGGTCCTGCCGAAAGTCGGCCGCAACGATCAATGCCCCTGCGGCAGCGGCAAGAAATACAAGCATTGCCACGGCGCGCTGTAGTCACGGCGCGATCCCCGGACAAATAGATGTTGAAACAAGTTCAGCAGGGCAAATTCGGATGGCTCATTCACCCCCGGGTCACGCCGTGGCGTTCTGTCTGCGACCGCATAAAAAAGCACTGCGGCATATCCCGTCAGCGCTTTTATTTTTGGTGAAGGTGCCTTAAAACCCGACCTTGCCCATGGTGAGGAATTTTTCCCGCCGCAGGGCGCGCAGCTTGTCGCCGCTGAGGGCCGACAGTTCGCTCAAGGCCGTCTCGAGGGATTTGCGGATTGTCTCCATGGTCAGGGCGTGGTCCCGATGGGCGCCGCCGACCGGCTCGGGGATCACTTCGTCGATCACTTCCAGTTTCAACAGGTCCTGGGCGGTGATCTTCATCGCGTTGGCCGCCTCTTCCGCCTTGTCCGAGGTCCGCCACAGGATCGAGGCGCAGCCCTCCGGTGAAATCACCGAATAGACCGCATGCTCCATCATCATCACCCGGTTGCCGGCGGCCAGCGCCACCGCGCCGCCCGAGCCGCCCTCGCCGACAATCAGCGACACCAGCGGCACCTTCAGGCCGAGACAGGCCTCGGTCGAGCGGGCAATGGCTTCGGCCTGGCCGCGCTCTTCGGCGCCGATGCCGGGATAGGCCCCAGGAGTGTCAACCAGGGTGATCACCGGAATATCAAACTGTTCGGCCATTTTCAGCAGGCGAATGGTCTTGCGATAGCCTTCGGGCCGCGCCATGCCGAAGTTATGTTTAAGGCGACTTTGGGTGTCGTGACCCTTTTCATGGCCGATCACCATGACCGACTGGCCCTTGAACCGGCCGAGGCCGCCCATGATCGCCACATCGTCGGCAAAGGCCCGGTCGCCGGCCAGCGGCATGAAATCCGTCACCAGATTTTCAACATATTCCTTGAAATGGGGCCGTTCCGGATGGCGCGCCACCTTGATCTTCTGCCAGGGGGTAAGCTTGCGGTAGGTATCGCGCAGCAGCTTGTCCCTTTTGGCCTCAAGCCGCGTGACTTCCTCGGCGATATTGATTTCCTCACCACTTTCAAGGCTCTTCATATCACGGATCCGGCTTTCCAGCTCGGCGATGGGTTTTTCAAAATCCAGATAGGTCAGCATATATAATTCTCAAAAATCACACAGTTTGAATTCTTAAACACAAGCAGTCCTTATACCCTTCGCCTCGCAAAAAAATAAGCCCCAAAATCAAATAAAATACCCAGGTTATCGCTTAGCCTGCTTTTCCCTTGCGCGAAAGGGGGTGTTTTTGCTCGACCAGGGATTTCAGCCTTTCGCTCAGGACATGGGTATAAATCTGCGTCGTGCTGATGTCGGAATGGCCGAGCATTTTCTGGACCGCCCGCAGATCCGCGCCGTAGGCCAGCAGGTGGGTGGCGAAGGCGTGACGCACCACATGGGGCGACAGCTGGCGGGGCGGAATATCGGCGGCGGCGGCCAGTTCCTTCAACAGCTGGGCAAAGCGGTGCCGGGTCAGATGACCCTTGGCCCCGCGGGAGGGAAACAGCCATCTGGTCCCGCCCTTCGAGCCGACCTTGCCGCCGGATCCCGCTGCCGTCATAAGGTCGAAATAAATTTTAAGGGCCCGGATCGCCCGGTCGCTGATCGGCACCAGCCGCTCCTTGTCCCCCTTGCCGCGGACATAAATATAGGGCTGGCCGCTTTGCACCGCCGCCAGGGGCAGGCTGACCAGTTCCGTCACCCGCAGGCCGGTGGCGTAGAGAAGCTCGATCAGGGCGTGAAGCCGGGCCGATTTGAGATCGGCCTTTTTTTCCGCCTGCTCTTTCGCCTGCGTGAGCAGCCGGCCGACCTCATCCTCGCTCAGCAGCTTCGGCAGGGCCTGGCCGACCCGGGGGCTGTCGATGCCGAGGGTCGGATTATCCCCGCGCCGCCCCTCGGCATAGAGAAATTTATAGAACTGCCGCAGGGTCGACAGCTTGCGCGCCTGGGTGCGGGGCGCCAAGCCGGCCTTTTCCACCGTCGCCAGATAATCCCGGATCTGCTCCCGGCTCAGGCTTTCCAGGCAGGCGGGGGTCTTTTCCGACAGATGATCCAGGTCGCGGCGATAGGACTCGAGCGTATTGTTCGACGCGCCCCGCTCCGCCGCCAACATCTCGAGAAACTGCCTGATTGCCTGTTGGTCTGAAATGCTAAAACCCCCTGTTGGCCAATATTTCAAGCGCCAGCCTGTGGGCTTCGTCCTCAAGGCCGATGGCGCGAAGCGCCCGGATCAGGGCGCTGGCCCCGGTGGGGTCGAGACTCTCCGGCCCCTGCAGGCCCCCGGCGGCGATCAGGCTGAGCAGCAGGGTTTCCCCCCGCCTGTCGCCTTGGGCGGCCTTGATCAGGCTGCGCCAGGTGGCGACCGGAATCGGCCGCTCGCCCGGCCCGGTATTTTGCCGCTGCCCCTGTCCCGGCAGCCTGGAGCTGTCCAGTTCCCGCCACATGGCTTCCGGCACCTGATGGCCGAGGGCCTCCGCCACCGCGTAAAACAGCGCCGCCTTTTCCTCGCGCCGTTCCGGCGACAGAACCATCTGGCCATTCCACCACAGATCGAGAATTTCCCTTGACCAGGGAATCTGCCCGGCCAGGGGAACCGCATCGCCGGCGATAATCATCAAAGGCCAGATGTCGATCAGCGCCCGGGTGGCATCGCCATTGCCGGCATAGGCGGCCGTCCGGACAAAATCATACCAGCGCCGGGCCTTGTCATACTGACCGGCGAGCATCAGGGCCCGGGTTATATGGTGAGCGTGAAACAGCACTTCCGCCGTGGGCTCCAGCGCCATGACGGTGCGGACATTCAGGATCGCCGCCCGCGGCAGGTCCCGCTTAAGGGCAGCCCGTTCCCAGATCGCCTGCAGAATTTCCGCCTTGCGCAAGGCGTCGATCTGCCGGGCCGCGGACTGATAGAGCAGCACATCGCCCATGACGCTGTCGTCAACCTTGGCAATGGCGGCGGCATTTTCATATTCACCGCTGGAAAATTTAACGATGTTGTAAAATGAGGTCATCTCCCGGGTCGGGAAGGTCGCCCGTTCAAAGCTCTGCGCCGCCGCCCGCAACCGTTCTTCCGCCGGCACATTGGCATTGTGGGACAACGCATATAACACCAGCGGCGATGCCTCGACAAAGAGTTTGGCGTCAATCCCCTGTTCGAGGACCGACAGCAGGCTGTAGGTCAGGGGCGTCAGGTTGCTCATCCCGGATGACAGCGACACTTGCCCCGGTCCGTTTTCCGGCGGGTTCTCATCGGACAGCCGGTTGATCAGATCATAGAAAACAAAATCCGTATGGCCCTGCTCCATCAGCAGCTCAACGGTCAGGCCCGCGCCCTGGCGATTGCCTTCCATCGCCTGGCACAGGGCCAGAAGTTTCAGCCAATAGGGTTCCGAACGTTCTTCGTCCATGGCCTGCCGGGTCATCTGACAGGCCGCTGAAAAATCGCCCGCCATCAGCATCAGATCGCTGATCTCCCGGCTGCCCGAAAAAGACTCCGCCGGCAACAGTTTCAAAAAGGCCGCCAGATCTTTCAGATTGCCGCTTTCGCCGATTTTCTGAATCCTGAGGGATAGAAAGTTCGCCAATTCGGCGTTATCGGGCTTTTGTTCCGGATTGACCTGTTCTGAAATTTGCCCCGAAATTTGTTCTGAAACGATTTCGAATGAAGAATTCTCCCGCGCCCCGGTGCGCGGCGCAGCGGAATTCTGCGCCCTGCCGCCCGGCACGGCCGCCGCCGACAGCAGCAACCGCCGGGTCAGAGAGCGCAATGTCGGTGAGCGGGTCGGCGCCGGCAGGGCGGCGAGCAGTTTCTCAATCCGCGCCAATTTCGAGCCGCGCCAGAGGGTGGGCGGCAGGCCGCCGTCTTCCTGCCCCAGCAATCCTTGAGCCGCCGGCACAACCTCCGCCAGCTCCATCATTTCAATCTCGGGTTCGCCGGACGGGAGGGGCTCTTCCCGGAGGCCCTCGTCCTGTCCCGTCCCGGGGTCACTGTTTTCCCCCGTCAACGGATCCGGGGAAGATGCCGGCGGAATGTAGGGGCCGGGCTCATTTGACGGAAACAAGATTGAGCGCGGCGGCGCCCCTGCCGGCTTGGTTGCCGCGCTTTCCCCGGTTTGTCCGGACGGCGGCAGCTGTTGCTGCTGATCGGCGTCGGTCTTTAGCGGCTGTCCGGCTGACGCCAAAGTCATGGGCGTCAGGATGGAAAGCCCGAGCGTCACCGTGAAAACGCCAAGAAAATGCGGTTTTCTGATCATATTCTGTTCCTGATCGCTTGTGGAAATACGGACCATGTGACGGCGCCCCTCCTTGATATCCCCTATTTGGGAAAGCCGTCATCCGGCAGGGTTTTCTCCACCTGTTCCCGGGGCGGATCAATATCAACGGTCATCAGATATACAGCGGCGGCGCCAATCGCCAGTAAAATCAATACGATAAGCCCTAACCAAAATTTGCCCATTTTACATTTCGTCCCTAATCTATATCCATGTCAGCCTGTCTGGTCCGCATTCTAACCATCTCGACCCCGATCGTAAAGCGCGCACTCAAATTCCAGACAATTTCAGCCCATCCTTTGAAAAAAATATGGTCTTTTGATGACTTGGCGCATATTAGGCCGTATTTATGAGTTTACGCCCCAGCCTGCCACAAAAGCCTTTGAGGGCGAAAGGATTCATTTGTATTGTTGCAAAGCCATGCTAATAGTAAAGCAAGATGAGACGTTTAAAGAAAACCAAGATCAAGGCCCCGCCCGCCCGGCTAAGGTACCCCCTGACCAGGAGCATATCGTTGATTGGCCTCATGGGGTCCGGCAAAACCACCGTCGGCCTGCGCCTGGCGCGAAAGCTCGGCGTCGACTTTGTTGATTCCGATGCGGAAATAGAGCTTGCCGCCGGCCATACCGTCAGCGAGATTTTCGAGAAATTCGGCGAGGAGGACTTCCGGGCCGGCGAAAGAAAGGTCATCCGCCGGCTGATTTCGGACAAGCCCGCCGTTCTTGGCACCGGCGGCGGCGCCTTTATGGACAAAGAAACCCGTCACCGGCTGAAGAAAGACACCATCACCGTCTGGTTGAAGGCTGATGTCGATCTGCTGGTTGAGCGCACCGCCCGGCGCGATACCCGGCCCCTGCTGCGCCAGGGAAATCCGGAAGAAATTCTCCGCACCCTGGCGAAAAAGCGCTATCCGATCTATGGCCAGGCGGCGATTACCGTGGAGACCGGATCCGGACCCCATGAAAAAGTCGTCAATGACATTATCTGGAAATTAAATCAGTATCTGGCGCCCCGACGCAAAAATACCGGGCCATCCCGTCACCAGAACCGGAATAAATACCGGGTCAGAAAGTTGAACCATCCGGCTCCCCGGGACAATACGGCCCCTGACCCGACGACGAGCAAAGAGAAAGATGAGCCAGAAAATAACCGTCGCTCTGAACGAGCATAGCTATGATATCCAGGTCGGCGACGGCCTGCTGGATCAAGCGGGCCAGCTGATTGCGCCGCTTTTGAACCGGCCGCGCACGGTCGTCATTAGCGATGAAAATGTCGCCCGGCATCAGCTTCCGCGCCTTGAGGCCGCCCTTAACAGCGCCGCGATCGCCTTTGATGTCATCATTCTGCCCGCCGGTGAAGGCAGCAAGTCCTTCGGCCACCTGGAAAGCCTGCTGGATCAGCTGCTGGCGTTACATCTTGAACGACAAGACACGATCATCGCCTTTGGCGGCGGGGTGATCGGCGACCTGGTCGGCTTCGCCGCCAGCATCTATCAACGGGGCATCGGTTTTATCCAGATCCCGACCACCCTCCTGTCCCAGGTCGACAGTTCCGTCGGCGGCAAAACCGGCATCAATACGCCGCGCGGCAAAAATCTGGTCGGCAGCTTTCATCAACCAAAATTTGTCCTGAGTGATGTCAGCACCCTTGACAGCCTGCCCCGGCGGCAACTGCTGGCGGGCTATGCCGAGGTGGTCAAATACGGCCTGATCGATGACGCGGCCTTTTTCCACTGGCTCGAGGACCATGGCGCAGAAATCATCGCCGGCGACCGGGTGGCGCAAATTCGGGCGATCCTCACCAGCTGCGCCGCCAAGGCGCGGGTCGTCGCCCAGGATGAAAAGGAAAGGGGCGCCCGCGCCCTGCTCAACCTGGGTCATACCTTTGGTCACGCCCTCGAAGCGGAATGCGGTTATTCCGACCGGCTGCTGCACGGCGAAGCGGTCGCCATCGGCACGGTCATGGCCTTTGATTTATCGGTCCGGATGGGCCTGTGTCCGGCGGAAGACGCCGCCCGGGTCCGGCGGCATTTTGACCGGCTGTCCCTGCCGACCCGGATCAGCAACGTCAATCATCCTGTATCCCAGGCCATATCTCAGGCAGGTATGACGGCGGCGCGCCTGCTGGATCACACCCGGCACGACAAAAAACGCGCCCAGGGCAAGGTCACCTTTGTCCTCCTCTCCGGTATCGGTCAGGCTTTTTTGAGCAATGCCGTAAGCCCCGACGACATTAAAGATATCTTTCAGGCCGCCCTTGATTAATGTTTATTGTTTTTTACATGATATAATGGCTCTTATCCCAGAAAATAAATGGTAACACCCCAATGATCATAGAAATTCTGCTGTTCTCCGGCGCTATTTTGTTTTTGATCCTGCTATCGGGCATGTTTTCCGGTTCGGAAACCGCCCTGACGGCCACTTCGCCATCGCGGATTCACCGTATGGTCAAAAACGGCAACAGCCGGGCGCGGCTGGTGGAAAGGCTGACCGGCAACGCCGAAACCCTGATCGGCGCCATCCTGCTGGGCAATAATCTGGTCAATATCCTGGCCTCGGCGCTCGCCACCGCTTTTTTCATTCGGCTGTTCGGTGAAATCGGCGTGATATACGCCACCTTCGCCATGACCCTGCTGGTGCTGATTTTCGCCGAGGTTCTGCCGAAAACCTACGCCATCACCAACCCTGAACGCATGGCGCTGAAAGTGGCGCCCTTCATCCGGAGCATCGTCTTTCTCTTTGCGCCGCTGGTGTCCGCCGTTCAGTTCATTGTCCGGACCACCCTGAAAATATTTGGCGTTGACATCACCAGCCAGAGCCATTTCCTGTCGGCCCATGACGAGATAAGGGGCGCCATCAGCCTTTACGCCCGCCAGGGCGGCCTGATCAAAAACAACAAGGATATGCTCGACAGCATTCTCGACCTGCAGGATATTCAGCTCGAAGACGTCATGGTTCACCGCAAAAACATCGAAATGATCAATGGCGATGACAGCATGGAGGATATTTTCAGCCAGATCGTCAACAGCCCCTTTACCCGCCTGCCCATATGGAAAGACAATCTGGACAATATCACCGGCGTCATTCACGCCAAGGAAGTGCTGCGGGCGGTCAAGGCCAACAACGGCTCTATCGAGGGCATTGATTTCAATGAAATCGCCCATGATCCGTGGTTTGTCCCCGAAACCACCAGCCTGCAGGAGCAATTGGCCAAATTTCTCGCCAAAAAGACCCATTTCGCCCTGGTCGTCGATGAATATGGCGCCTTCATGGGGGTCATCACCCTGGAAGATATTCTGGAGGAAATCGTCGGCGACATTTATGATGAACATGACACCTCGACGTCCGACGTCCAGATTTTGAAAGACGGTTCGATCATCGCCACCGGCTCTACACCGATCCGCGACCTGAACCGCCAGTTCAACTGGTCGCTGAGTGACGAAATTGTCACGACCATCGCCGGTTATGTCATTGATATGGCGGAAACCATCCCCCTGCCCGGTCAGAAATTCACCACAGGGAACGGCGCTTCGGGCTTCACCTTTGAGGTTCTCAAAAGACGCCGCAACCAGATTACCTCCGTCCTGATCATCCCGCCCCGCAAAGCCGGAAAAGCCGCCCGCTAAATCCTTTTCCTCTCTATTCGACCGATTTCTCCGGCTCTTTCTGACGGAGAATACGAAGCAGTCTGTTTATTCTGTCCTCGGACAGGTGGCCGATCTCCCGGTTAAGCCGGTTGACCAGTTCGACCGCTTCAGCGGACAGGCCGGCGGCATCAACCGTCAGGCGGGGATGAGACAGGCGCGCCAGCTGTTCAATTTCCTCGGCATCGTCCCAAATCAGATCAAAGTAACTGATCACCCGCTGCACAAAGGCCCAGGTCGGCGGGCCGCGATGGCCATGTTCCAGCGCCGACAGATACGCCGGGCTGAGATCCAGGTCCCGGGCCATTTGCTTCTGGCTGATGGCGCGCGCCTTGCGCAGATCCCTTATTTTCCGGCCAAAGGGGGTCATCCGTCCCTCACCCGTTTCAGGATCACATAAAGCGCGCCGTCGCCGCCGTGTTCGGCATTGGCCGCATAATAGGAAACAATCCGCGAGGCCAGCGGCGGCTCCGACAGCCAGCGCGGCACATTGGTCCGCAAGGCGCCCTGTCCCCGTTGATAGGCCGAATGGCTGAGTTCGACCATGTCGGCTTTTGCCCCGCCCTTGCCGGTGATCACCAGAATGAACCGTTTGCCGCGCTGCTGCGCCGCCGCAATATAGCGCGACAGCGCCGCATGGGCCCGGTCCTGGGTCATGCCGTGAAGGTCGATCCGCCCTTCCGGCCTGGCCTTGCCGCGGCGCAGCTTCTGCCGCCAGTTATGGTCAACGTCCTTCAGAACAAAGCTCTGTTCCGTCAGGCCGACAGACGGCGCGCCAAGGCCGGCCGGAGCCCTTGAGGCATCAAGCGGGCCGGGATCCGCCAGCCGATAGGCGGTGCGGCGCACCAAGGGTCTTGCCGCCTGATCATTCTTCAGCGCGATGACGTCCCGGGTGACCTTTTGCCAGAGTTTCCTGTCGTCTTCATTGAGACTGCCGGGGCTGAAACGGGCGGGTTTTTTGCTGCTCATCGACGCGCCTTTCCCGTATCCGCGGCGGCGCCCGACAATATCCGGCGCGCCAGTTTTTTCGGCGTCAGGAAATACGCCCGTCCCCGGTCTTTCATCGGGCCCGCCATCAGGGCGGCGTCGGCGCCAATCCCCCAATAGACATCCCCCCGGACCCGGCCCTTGATCGCGCCGCCGGTATCCTGGGCGATCAGCAGTCGCCGCAGGGGGTCGGCATTTTTCGTTGCCGGCGCCAGGTCAAGCCAGACCGGCATGCCGAGCGGAACAAAATCCCGGTCGACCGCCAGCGAGCGGCCGGCGGTCAGCTCCACATTCATCGCGCCCAGCGGGGCCTGTTGCGCCAGCGGCCGGAAAAAAACATAGGACGGATTTTTCCACATCAGGGCCTCGGCCTGCAGCGGATTTTCCGCCAACCAGCGCCGAATGGCCTGCATCGACATGTCTTCCTCTGATATTTCCCCGCTTTCGATGAGAAACTTACCAATGGCGCGATAAGCCTGGCCGTTCTTGCCGGCATAGCCGAACAATCTGCGTTCGCCATTCTCATAGCGGATAACGCCGGAGCCCTGAATATGCATGAAAAAGGCGTCAATCGGGTTCTTCAGCCAGGCCAGTTCAAGCTGTTGCTGATCGAGGGCGCCGAGGTCAATCCGCTTGCGATCTTTGTAGGGGATGAATTCGCCGTTGTGAATTTCGCCGACAATTGATTTTCCCTGCAATGTGGTGTTGAACCGCCCGAGATCCAGCACCTTCAGGTCATCGGGCAGCGCATAAAGCGGATAGTTATATTCCTCTGTTTGGATGTCGCTGCCGTGATATTCCGGGGCGTAATAACCGGTATAGAGCCCTTCAGCTCCGTCGGCATAGGTGAGAAAAATAAAGAAGCGTTCAAAAAATTTCCGCGCTTCTTCCTGGGACGGCGCAGGCATATCCACCGCCACCCGGCACGACGGATGCCAATCGGCCATGGCGCCGCCAAGCCGGGTCGGGGACAATGTTGCCGATGCCGGCTGGGCCAAAATAACGGAACAGGATTTTTTATAGGCCCGCAAGGCGGCCGCCTGCTGATCCCGGGACCAGCCCGCCAGCCGGTCTGGGGAAACCGCGATGAACTCCGATGTCCTGTGCCGCAGGGCGGCCGGTTCCTGCAGGACATAGAGGGACAGGAAAAACAAGATCCCGGCGCCGGTGATAAATAAGGATTTCGCCATGGCTCGCCCTGTCACCCTCGACTTTATGCGGTTCGCGTCGCCACCAATGTCCAGTTGGGGTCGGCGCTTTTCACATCCCGGCAGAAGGTCCAGACATCCGTGACTTTCACCGGCTTGTCCCCGTCGCCGTCAACGACGACGCCTTCCGCATCCCGGGTCGACATCACCATGTGACTGGTAAATTCCACCGTGACTTCCGCCAGGCTACCGCTGATGGTCGCATCGACCAGATCAATCTTTTCAATATCCATCAGTTTGTTGTGCGGCGTCAGCTTGCGCTTTTCCATCTCGGCAATGGCGCCGTCGAACTGGTCATAAACTTCCCGGCTCAGCATGCTGCGCAGGGTTTTGCGATCACCGTCCCAGAAGGCGTTGAGAATCAGGCCGTAGGCATATTCCGCCCCGTCAAAGAAATTGCGCAGGGTAAAGGAGGGATCAAGCCGGTGGATCTTTTCAACAATCGAATAAAAGGGCGACGATTTGCTCAGGCCGAGGTTGGCCGCCGGGCGGGCGGCGTCCCTGTCCGGCCGCATGGCCACCACATTGTCTTCCCGGTTTTCCTGGTCCCGGCCTTTGTCCCGCGCCTTGGGCGAGGGCTGGTAAGGGTTGCCTTCCTCGTCTTCGGCGGGGTCATAGCCGGTTTTCTTGCCCAATGTGCGGCGCAATTGAAATAAAATAAAGCCGGCAACCAGGGCCAGTATTATGATGAGCTCTAAGCCTTCAGATTCTGTTTGCATTTTTTTCCTGCTCTACACCTTGGCGAAAGACGGATGATACTTATATAATCTTATATAGGCCTTATTTGGGTAAATTTGAATACAGCATTTTAATTTAGTCGGTAAATAATGTCTAAACCCTTTATTAAAGAGCCTGGATAATGCCTTTACTGATTCTTTTGATCTTGCTTGCCGTTCCCTATCTGGAATTTCTGGTTTTCCTTGAAGTCGGCAAGGCGATCGGCGGTTTCCAGGCCCTGCTGCTCACCGTCCTGACCGCGGTTCTCGGCGTTTACCTGATCCGGCAACAAGGGCTGGTCGTGATGCGCCGCATGCATGAGAGCCTCAGCCGCCGGGAAAGCCCGGTCGAAGAAATCAGCCACGGCTTTTTCCTGCTGATTGCCGGATTGTTTTTCCTGCTGCCGGGGTTTATCACCGATAGCATCGCCCTGTTGCTGGCCATTGAACCGGTGCGGGCGGTGCTCGGTAAAATCATCCTGAAAAATATCGGCGCCGCTTTTTACGGCATTCATGGGGGTCCGCACAGCCGCCATCCCCATCATGAAGGAATCATCATTGAGGGGGAATTTGAAGAAGAGCCGGACAGGCGGAAAAACATAGACCACAAAAATACGGATCGCAGAGAATAGAAGGGGACAGATAAGGCGAAATTCCGAGTCAACCGCATAACCCGTCAAAACCGCCCGGGAAAAGCCTTATTTTTCGCAATTGCATCAGGTTCGGCTTGTGCTGAAGCATAATCCGTGCTAGCCAATTTGTTTTTATGAGAAGCCAACATAGCTATTGGGAATTTTTTATGTCAGAAGAAACTGAAAACACCACCGCAGATGCCGCCGGCGCCGGCGAAAACGAAGCCGTGCAGATCGGCATTCTCGGCCAGTATATCAAGGATCTGTCCTTTGAGAATCCGACCCCGGCCCAGACCCTGCAGAAGCTGGCCCAGGAAAAGCCGTCCATGGACATCAATGTCAACCTGAACGCCCGGGGTGTTGGTGAAAATATTTATGAAGTTGACCTGAAAATCACCTCCACGGCCAAGGTTGGCGAGGACACCGCCTTCGTCGCCGAGCTGGTGTATTCCGGCCTGTTCGCCGCCAAAAACCTGCCGGAAAATACCCTGCAGCCGTTTTTGATGATCGAAGCGCCGCGTCAGCTGTTCCCCTTCGCCCGGCGGATTATTTCCGACGTGACCCGGGACGGCGGCTTCCCGCCGCTGATGCTGGAGCCCATTGATTTCGCCGCCCTCTATCAGCAGCAGATGCAGACCGGCAAGCTTGACGGCGCCGGCGATGACGTAATCGTTAATTAATCGCACTTGATCCGGTTCAAACAAGCCTCCGGCACTGATGTTCGGGGGCTTTTTTGTGATTCGATGACTGATAAATGGTCTGATACGCAGCCCCGATGATAAAACCCGGGAATAAAGCCGGATCATTTTTCAGCCTGCCCGCTTAGCTTATTCCGCCAGCTTGTTCCAAAGGGCGTCTTCGCCGAGGGTCTCGACAAATTCGGCATGGCGCTTCACTTCCGTTTCGGCGATTTGATGGGCGCGGGGCGCGCGGAAAATCCGTTCGATTTTCAATGCCGTTTCCATTTGACTGCTGGTGGCGCTGGTCGCCTGATCCAGGGCCAGGCCCCGCTGGCGGCCGCCCATCAGCTCCAGATACACCTCCGCCAGTAATTCCGCGTCAAGCAGGGCGCCATGCTTGACGCGGTTGGAATTGTCGACCGAAAATCTTTTGCAGAGCGCGTCCAGCGTATTGGGCGAGCCGGGGAATTTGCGGCGGGAGATTTCCAGCGTATCAATCGCCCGGCTTTTGGGATATTCCTTTTCGCCAACCTGGGACAGCTCCCAATTGATGAATTTCATATCGAATTCCGCATTATGGGCCACCAGTCGGGCGTCGCCGACAAAATCGACAAATTCGGCGTAAATTTCCGGGAAAGTCGGAAAGTCCCGCAAGAATTCCGCGCTCAGGCCGTGAATCCGAAAGGCGCCTTCCGGCATATCCCGCTCCGGATTGATATACTGATGAAAATGGCGGCCGGTGGGCAGGTAGTTTTCGACCTCGACACAGCCGATTTCCACCAGCCTGTCCCCGGAAAAAGGATCAAACCCCGTTGTCTCCGTATCAAAAACGATTTCCCGCATATTGTCTTTTCCCGGCCTTATTCCGATGGGCTTTTGATCGCCGCGATGATTTCGCGAACCTGATCCTCAGCATAGCGCAAGCCCCGGTCGGTTTGAACGATAAAGTCGGCCCGGGCGCATTTTTCATGATCGGTCATCTGTTTCGCGAGGATATTTTCAAATTTTTCCACCGTCATGCCGGGCCGCGACAGCACCCTTTGGCGCTGAACCTCCGCGGGGGCGGAAACCACCACCGTGTAATCGCATAATGTCTCGCCGCCGGTTTCAAACAACAGCGGCACATCAAGCAGGACCATGTCACGCCCCTGTTCATAAGCCTGGCTGAAAAATTCCCGCCGCATGTCCGACACCATGGGATGCAGGATGGCCTCGAGCCTTTTCAACGCCGCTCCATCGCCAAAGACCCGCGCGCCCAACCGGTTGCGGTCAACGCCATCCTCCCCGGAAACCCCGGGAAAGGCCGCTTCAACCCGCGCGACCGCGGCGCCGTCTTTCGCCATCAGCCTGTGAACCGCCGCATCGGAATCAAAAACCGGCACGCCGGCGCGCGCAAACATCTTCGCCGTTTCCGACTTGCCCATGCCGATCGAACCGGTAAGCCCGATGATGATCAGTTTTTCCGTCACGCCAGTCCTTCCAGCATATATTCGCGAAGCGCCCGGTCAACATCCGGCCGCGGTCCGAACCAGGCCTGAAAGGCCGGCGCCGCCTGGTGGAGCAGCATGCCCAGGCCGTCGACGCATTGGTTGCCGCGCAAGCGGGCCTCTTTCAACAGCGCCGTTTCCAGCGGATTATAGACAATATCATAAACCACCGCCGCCGGCGGCAGACGGGACAGGTCAATATCAAGCGCCGGCTGATTTGACATGCCTAGGGTTGTCACATTGACCAGCAACGCGGCGCCGGACAGGCATTGCGCCCGGTCTTGCCAGTCAGCAACCCGGATCCGCGGGTCCTGATAGATCCCGGCCAGCTTTTCCGCCCGGCTGCGGGTCCGGTTGATCAGGCGGATTTCCGGCGCGCCCGCCTGCAACAGGCTGACAATCGCCGCCCGCGCCGCGCCGCCCGCGCCGATCATCACCACAGGGCCCCGGTCCGCCGACCAGTCGGGGGCGTTTTGCTTCAGGTTGGTGAGAAACCCGTAACCGTCGGTATTGGTCCCGCAAAGCCGGCCGTCCCGGACGCTCAGCATATTCACCGCGCCGATTTTGCGGGCCAGCTCGTCGACCTCATTCAGAAAGGGGAAGATAGTCTCCTTATGGGGCACCGTCAGATTGACGCCGGCAATATTGTTCTTTGGCAGATTTTTGACGAAATCGCCCAGATCGTCGGGCTTGACTTCATAGGCGAGATATTGCCCGGCAATATGATGTTTTTCCAGCCAGTAGCCATGGAGGCGCGGCGACAGGGAGTGGCCGATCGGCCAGCCGACGACTCCGGCCTTCACCATCTGTTTTTGTGGTTTTTTCATGCCTGTAATATATTCATCTCTCTCAAGTTGTCCATGACCTCCAGCAGGGGCAGGCCGAGAATGGTGAAATAATCGCCGTTGATTTCGGAAAAAAGCTGCGGGCCCATGTCTTCCAGCAGATAGCAGCCGACCGATCCGAGGATTTTCTCGCCCGATATTTCCAGATAGCGTCGCAAAAAATCCTCGCTGAAATCGCGCATGACAAGCCGCGGCGATTTTGTTGCAATGACCCGCGCCTCCAGATCCTGCACCAGGGCGTATGACGTATGAAGATAATGGCTGCGGCCGCGGAAAAACCGCAGGTGATCCGCCACCTCGTCCATATCGCGCGGCTTGTCGAATATCCGCTCGTCACAGACCAGAAGCTGATCGGCGCCGAGGACCAGACGGCCGGGATTTTTGCGGCTTACGGCCCGGGCCTTTAAATAGGCCAAATGTTCGGAAATTCTTTCCGGCGCAGCGTTCCGACGCTGCATTTGCCGCTTTACCGCCGCCTCGTCAATGTCCGCCGCCGCAAAATCACAAGCGATGCCGGCCCTTTGCAGCATGGTCCGACGCGAGGCGCTGGCCGACGCCAGAATAAGCCGCGGCCGGGCAGACGCCCCTTGCGGCCGAGACTTCAGCCCAGGTTTCATCTTGGGCTTCATCTTGGACGGGGGTTTCGCTTTTGGCGATAACGCGTCATGAGGCGGCATCGGTTTGTTTTTCTTCATCAAATTTATATTTTAGTTTCATGATCGCCCCGGCGGTTTCTTCAATCGACCGCCGAGTGACATCGATCACCGGCCAGCCGCGGCTGGTAAACAACCGCCGGGCCTGCTGGACCTCCTGTTTGATGGCCTCCTCATCGACATAGGTGGTTTTTTTATCCTCCTTCAGCGACAACAGCCGGTTGCGGCGGATCTGCACCAGCCGATCGACACTGTTGACAAGGCCGACGACAAATTTGCCGTTGATATTTTCCAGTTCCCGCGGCAGGGGCTGGTTCGGCACAATCGGCACATTCGCCGTTTTCATGCCCTTGTTGGCCAGATAAACGCAGGTCGGGGTTTTCGAGGTCCGCGAAACGCCGACCAGAATAATATCCGCATCCTTCAGGCCCTCCGGATATTGGCCGTCATCATGCATCAGGGTATATTGCATGGCGTCGATCCGTTCGAAATATTCATGGTTCATCTTATGCTGGAGCCCCGGCCGGGCGATGCTTTTTTCCCCCAGATGGCGGCCCAGTTCCCGGATGATGCCATGCAGCACCGAAATATAGGGCCATTTCTTTTCATCGCAGGCCTTGACCAGAACATTCTCAATATCCTGATTGACCAAAGTGAACATGACAATGCCCGGTTTTTCGCCGATTTCCGGAATGATCCGTTCCATATGGCGGGCGGTGCGGATCATCGGCCAGTAATGTTTCAGCGCCTTTATTTCCGGAAATTGGGCCAGCGCCGCCTTCGCCACCTGCTCCAGGGTATCGCCGGTCGCATCGGACACCAGATGAAGATGCACTTCTTTCATATCAATAATCGCCCTTTTCACTCAGAATCACTTTTTATCCCCAGCCGGTAAAATTACGGGGATAACCCGCCCTTATCCGTTCCGGGCATTTTTTTACCCACCCTGTTGTTTTTTTATACGATCCTTTACGCCCTTCTGCATAACTTTTTTCCGGGTCTGTGGGAATCAGAAACAATTTTCGTCCTTTTTTGTCAAGTCTGATTATATCCCCACTATCCCCGTTATTAAAACGCTTATTTACCCGTCTTATCCATAGACTTGTGCCGCAAAAACCGCTATTTGATCAAAAAACAACGATGACGCCTTTCTGGATCACGACTCTGGGGATAACATTTAATCCCCCCTATCCACAGGCATCCACAACAACAACACCCTTTTTATTTATAAATAAATACTATATTTGTTTCTTATCCGTGCATAACCTATCAATCGAAATTACATAAAGAAGTCAGATGGCCCCCAACAAAAGATTCCTTCAGACCCTGCAGTCAAAACCTACCGACAGACCACCATTCTGGTATATGCGCCAGGCCGGACGTTATTTACCGGAATATATGGAGCGCCGGAAAACCGCCGGTTCCTTTCTCGATCTCTGTTATTCACCGGATTTTGCCGTCGAGGTCACCCTGCAGCCCCTGCGCCGCTATCATATGGATGCCGCCATACTGTTTTCCGATATTCTCGTCGTGCCCCAGGCCATGGGCCAGCATCTTGAATTCAGGCAGGGCGAGGGTCCGGTGCTGACCCCGATCGACAGCGCAGAAAAAATTGACGCCCTGCATATGGATAATTTTCATCAGCATCTGGATCCGGTATATCAGACCGTGAAGCGCCTGAGTCAGGAAATTCCGGAAGACACCGCCCTGATCGGCTTCGCCGGCGCCCCGTGGACCGTCGCCACTTATATGGTGCAGGGACATGGATCACCCGATCAGGCGGCGGCCCGGTCGATGGCTTTCCAGGAGGAAGGTGTTTTTCAGGGACTCATTGACCTTCTGGTGACGGCGACCACTGAATATCTGTTGAGACAGATTGAACAGGGAGCCGAGGTCATTCAGCTTTTTGACACCTGGGCCGGTAACCTGCCGGAAGACCAGTTTCATAAATGGGCCGTCGAACCGGTGAAAAAGATCGTCAGCAATCTCCGGGTCAAATATCCGGATATTCCGATTATCGGCTTTCCCCGGGGTGCCGGCTGCCGCTATCCGGATTATATCAGACAAACCGGGGTGACAGCCGTATCCATTGACACCACCATGCCCCTTGACTGGGTCCGCGATCATATTCAGCCGCTGTGCCCGGTTCAGGGCAATCTCGATCCGCTGCTGCTTGTCGCCGGGGGCGCGGCCCTGGAAAAGCGGGTCCGGCATATCCTCGATTGTTTGAGTGACGGGCCGTTTATCTTTAACCTGGGACATGGTATCGTGCCGCAAACCCCGCCGCAAAATGTCGCAAGGGTGTCTGAAATCATCAGGGAATATAAAAACAAGTCATGACGCAAAGCCATGAAAATAAAAGAAAAATTGCAGTAATTCTGTTTAACCTGGGCGGGCCGGACAGCCTCGAGGCGGTAAAACCGTTTCTGTTTAATTTATTTTACGATCCGGCGATCATTGCCCTTAAAAATCCCCTGCGCTGGCTGGTGGCGAAAATTATCTCCGGCAAAAGAGCGCCCTTCGCCCGCAAGATATATCAGCAGATCGGCGGCCGGTCGCCATTGCTGGACCAGACCGAGGCGCAGGCGCGGGCCCTTGAACGAAGCCTGAATGAGGACGGCGAGGGGAAGTATCGCTGTTTTATTTCCATGCGCTATTGGTGCCCTTTTTCCCATGAGACGGTGAAACAGGTCGCGGCTTATCAGCCGGACAGGATTGTCCTGTTGCCGCTCTATCCGCATTATTCCATCACCACGACCGGATCGTCGCTGATTGACTGGAACGCGAGCGCCAACAAGGCCGGTCTTGCGGCGCCATACCGGGCGGTGCGGCAGTATCCCGACGCGCCGGGGTTTATCGCCGCCCAGGTCGCCCTGTTGCGCGACGCGCTGGGCCAGCTGGACCAGCCGCAGGATTACCGGATATTATATTCCGCCCACGGGCTGCCGGAAAAGGTCATTGAGGCCGGCGACCCTTATCGGGATCAGATCGAGCTGACCTGCCGGGCGATACAGGCTGAACTGGATCATCCCGATCATGTAGTGTGTTTCCAGAGCCGGGTCGGGCCGCTTAAATGGATTGAACCCTATACCGAGGATGAAATTGACCGCGCTGGCCGTGACGGCAAGAATATTATCATCGTGCCGATCGCCTTTGTCTCCGAACATTCGGAAACCCTGGTCGAGCTGGATATTGAATATCGCGAACTGGCCGAAGAAGCCGGGGTCAGGGATTATATCCGGATTCCGGCCGTCGGCTGTCATCCGTCCTATATCGCCGCCCTGGCCCAACTGACGCGGGAAGCATTCACATGATTGACGTTTTAGCCCAATATTATTACTGGTTTCTGGCCATTCATATCATCGCCGTGATCAGCTGGATGGCCGGCATGTTTTATATGCCGCGGCTGTTTGTCTATCACTGCCGGCTGGAAATTGGTTCCGATGCGTCCGAGATGTTCAAGGAAATGGAGCGCAAGCTGATCCGGGTTATCATCAATCCGGCAATGACCGTCGCCTGGATTGTCGGTCTGTGCATGGCTTTTGGCCAGGAAAGATGGGATGATCACTGGTTCCACGCCAAATTTTTATGTGTTTTATTGATGAGCGGCTTTCACGGCTATCTGTCGATCTGGCGGCGTCAGTTCGCGCGCGATGAACGGCGCCATGGTGAGAAATTCTTTCGGGTGGTAAATGAAATTCCGACCCTGCTTATGATGGCGATCGTCTTCCTGGTGATCTTTAAACCGTTTTAGGGCTTGACAGAGACGATCGAGGAAATTAGAAAACGCCCTTCCTTTAAGGAAGGATTTACGTTATTGTGATTGAATATGGAATAAGTAAGCTTATACAGTTCAATTTTCTTTTCACTATTAAACCCTGCCAATAAACCTTGGCCAATAAATCTTGCAAAGTGATTTTCTTCAAAGCTTTCCTGCCGATCGCGGCATAGCGCCATCAATATTTTATCCCCAAGAAACCCTATCGGACTTGCCTCATGAATCTTCTGGAACTGAAAAAGAAACCCCCAAGTGAATTATTGCTTTTGGCTGAAGAGCTGGAGGTTGAAAACGCCAGCAATCTGCGCAAGCAGGAGCTGATGTTCGCCATATTGAAAAAAATGGCCGAAAAAGGCGAAGAAATCACCGGCGGCGGTGTGATCGAAGTGCTCCAGGACGGCTTCGGTTTTCTCCGCTCACCGGAAGCGAATTATCTGCCCGGTCCCGATGATATTTATGTCAGTCCAAGCCAGATCAGGCGCTTTGGCCTGCGCACCGGGGATACGGTCGAGGGCCAGATCCGCGGTCCCAAGGAAGGCGAGCGTTATTTCGCTCTGCTGAAAGTGTCGCAGATCAATTACGAAGATCCGGAGGCGGGCCGCCACAAGGTGCATTTCGACAGCCTGACGCCGCTGCATCCGGAAGAAAAATTCAAACTTGACCGGGAAGATCCCAGCGTGAAGGATAATTCCGCCCGGGTGATTGACCTGGTGGCGCCGATCGGCAAGGGGCAGCGGGCGGTGATCGTCGCGCCGCCGCGGACCGGTAAAACCGTGCTGCTGCAGAATATCGCCCATGCGATCACCGAAAATCATCCGGATGTTTTCCTGATTGTCCTGCTGATTGACGAGCGGCCGGAGGAAGTGACCGATATGCGGCGTTCGGTCAATGGCGAGGTGATCAGTTCAACTTTTGACGAGCCGGCGTCGCGCCACGTCCAGGTGGCGGAAATGGTGATTCAGAAAGCCAAGCGTCTGGTGGAGCATAAGCGCGACGTGGTGATCCTGCTCGACAGCATCACCCGTCTGGCCCGGGCCTATAACACGGTGATCCCGAGTTCCGGCAAGGTGTTGACCGGCGGGGTTGACGCCAACGCCCTGCAGCGGCCGAAACGGTTTTTCGGCGCGGCGCGCAATATCGAGGAGGGCGGCTCGCTGTCGATTATCGCGACGGCGCTGATTGATACCGGCAGCCGGATGGACGAAGTGATCTTCGAGGAATTCAAGGGCACCGGCAACTCGGAAATTGTTCTGGACCGAAAGGTCAGCGACAAACGGGTCTTCCCGGCGATAGACATCACCAAGTCGGGTACCCGCAAGGAAGAATTGCTGCTCGACAAGGGGACGCTCGCCAAGATGTATGTCCTGCGGCGGATTCTGATGCCGATGGGGTCGGTGGACGCGATGGAATTCCTGCTGGGCAAGATCAGGGACACCAAGAATAATGACGAATTCTACAATTCGATGAATAACTAAAAAGCAGCCCTGAAAAAAGCGCCGGATAAAGGTGCTTTTTTTATCGCCGAAGTTATGCCTGACAAGGCGCTATACTTTTTGACATGGCTTGCTTATAGTTTCCGGATTAAATTCATAAAAAATAATTCTTGGGATAATCAATTATGTCAGCAAAACCGGGATCGGACAGTCCAGATTTCGAGAAATCAGAAAAAAACCAGCCAAAAAAAAATATAAGTTTATTTGCCGCGCTCGTTCCGGCTTTTACCCTGGTGATCTTGCTGGTCCTGTCGGTTTATCTCTATGGCGACGACACCCAGAGCGGCGCCAGCCAGATGTCGCTGCTGATCAGCGCCGGGATCGCCCTGCTGATCGGCTGGCGTCAGGGTTTTAGCTGGCGGGAGATTGAAAAAGCGATTTCCCACGGCATCGGCAATACGGTCAACGCCATATTGATCCTGTTTACCGTTGGCTCGTTGATCGGCACCTGGATCCTGTCGGGCACGGTGCCGGCGATGATTTATTACGGGCTGCAGGTGATCAGCCCGGATTATTTTTATTTTACCGCCTGCCTGCTGTGCGCGGTGACGGCGATCAGCATCGGCAGCAGCTGGTCGACGGCGGGCACGGTTGGCGTCGGCCTGATCGGCATATCCGCCGGACTGGGGCTGTCGCCGGGAATTACCGCCGGGGCGATCATCTCCGGGGCTTATTTCGGCGATAAAATGTCGCCGCTGTCGGATACGACCAATCTGGCGCCGGCGGTGACCGGCTCCGACTTGTTCAGCCATATCCGGCATATGGTCTGGACCACCTTTCCGGCGATCACCATTGCCCTGATCCTTTATCTGGTCATCGGACTTAACGCTGACATAACCACCGGGCAAATCAATATTCAGGACCGGCTGGATGTGCTGGACCGGAATTTTAATATCGGCGCGCATCTGTTGATCCCGATGGCGATCGTTTTTTACATGGCGTTCAAGCGAATGCCGGCCTTTCCCACCATTTTGATTGGCGCGCTGGTCGGCGGCCTGTTCGCGGTGATCTTCCAGCAGGATGTGATCGTCAAATTTGTCGAGGCGGATCAGGTGACGGCGCTGACCCTGTTTGACGGGGTATGGCGGGCCCTGTTCGGCGGCTTTGTCGCCGATACCGGCAATGGCGATCTTGACGAATTGCTGACCCGCGGCGGCATGAGCAGCATGCTTTACACCATCTGGCTGATTGTCTGCGCCATTACCTTTGGCTCGGTCATTGAAAAGCTCGGCATGCTGAAGCGGATTGTCAACAGCATCATTCATCTGGCCCATTCCACCGGAGGGCTGATTTTCACCACCGCCCTGACCTGCATCGGGATCAATATATTGGCGGCGGATCAGTATATTTCGATCGTGCTGCCGGGCCGGATGTATCGCCTTGAATTCAAAAAGCGGCAATTGGCGTCGAAAAATCTCTCTCGCGTCCTGGAGGACACCGGCACGGTGACATCGGTCTTGATTCCGTGGAATACCTGCGGCGCCTTTATGGCCGGGACTCTCGGGGTGATGACCTTCGCCTATTTTCCCTATTGTTTTTTCAATCTTTTAAGTCCGGTGATTTCCGTCTTTTACGGCTATCTGAATATCAAGATCGCCCGACTGGAGGAAGCGGAAGAGGCCCTGGCGGAATAGGGTTTTAACTCAACGGGATTTCTGGGCAGTCGCCTGTTCGAGATCGAGCAGGTAGCGTTTGGTGTCAATGCCATTTCCGCCGGAATATCCGATCAGTTTGCCCTTTTTGCCGACCACCCGGTGACAGGGGATCAGGAGCGGAATCGGGTTGCGGCCGCAGGCGGTGCCGACGGCGCGGGGATGGGAGCCGACCTTATCGGCGATCTCACCATAAGTCATTGTTTCACCATAGGGAATTTCACACATCGCCTGCCATATTTTCTTTTGGAAATTGGTGCCGATTGGCTCCAAGGGAAGCGTAAAATCCGGATTGAGGCCGTCGAAATAATCATCAATCAGCTCTTTCGCCGCCCGTAAAAAAGGCGTTTCCCGGGACAGCGGCGACCGGCCCCAGTCGAGGGAGACGATGCGGCCGTTTTCTTCGCTGAGCGTCAGGTCGTCGATCGGGCTGTGAAAGGAAAGTTGCGCCATTTATATCCTTTGGTAAAACGTCTGCTGAAATTCTGTTGTAGCGGGAAAAGCGGATCCGGCAAAGCAAAATTTATATATCTTATAGATATATAAACAAACCGGCAAGGAGCAGAATGATGAGAGAATGCTGTTTGCCGCTTTTTTATGGCGGCAATCCCTTGGTTTTATTATATGATAGGCCCTGTGGAACATTGGCAATGAAATGTCATAACTTAATATTAATGTAAAGTGGAGTGACCCATGAAAATCACCATTGATATAGATTGCAGTCCCAAGGAAGCGCGGCAATTTCTCGGCCTGCCGGATATGGAACCGCTTCAGGAAGCCTTTATGGCCGAGCTCCAGGAAAAAATGTCCTCTGGTCTTTCTTCGGAGGATATGGAGAAAATGTTTAATCTCTGGATGGCGCCGGGCCTGAAAATGGCCGGCCAGAACGTGGAGAAAAACATGGAAACCCTGCAGAATATATTCTGGAATGCGGCCAGTTCCCCCAAGGAAAAATAACCCCCGAAAGGAGCCCAGAAAATATCGTGACTCAGCGACAGATTATAACTACCCAGACTATCTTTGCCCTGTCCAGTGGCAAGGGGCGGGCCGGGGTCTCGGTCATTCGGCTTTCCGGGCCGGAAACTGCGGCGGCGATCGAAGGGCTGAGCGGCGACAGGCAACCCGTTGTTCCACGTGAAGCGCATCTCCGCTGGTTCGTTGATCCGGATAACGGCCATCGGCTTGACCGGGGTCTGCTGCTCTATTTTCCCGCCCCGCGCAGCTTCACCGGCGAGGATGTGGCGGAATTCCATATTCATGGCGGCCGGGCGGTGGTCAGCGGCTTCCTCGAGGCTCTGGCAAAGATCCCCGGGCTGAGACATGCCGAACCCGGCGAATTCAGCCGCCGGGCCTTTGACAACGACAAAATGGATTTGATCGCTGTCGAGGGACTGGCCGACCTGATCAATGCGGAAACAGAGGCCCAGCGCCGCCAGGCCCTGCGCCTGATGGAGGGCCGTCTGGCGGATTTATACGAGGGTTGGCGCCGGGAGATTATTTTGGCCATGGCCCGGCTTGAGGCCGATATTGATTTCGCTGATGAGGAAATCCCCGAGGATGTCACCGATCAGGTCCGGCCGAAAATGGAAATCCTGCGCCAGAACATCATTCACCATATGGGCGACGGCTTCAAGGGCGAGCGGATTCGCGACGGCCTGCAGGTGGTCATTCTCGGCGCGCCCAATATCGGCAAATCGACGCTGTTGAATTTTCTGTCCCGGCGCGATGTGGCGATCGTCTCCGATATTGCCGGGACCACCCGCGATGTGCTGGAGGTTCATCTCGACATCAAGGGCTTTCCGGTGACGGTGATTGATACGGCGGGCATCCGCCAAAGCGGCGACGTCATCGAGGCGGAAGGCATTCGCCGGGCCGAGGGGCGGGCCGCGACCGCCGACATTAAGATCCTGATGACTGACGCCGGGCAGTGGCCAGAGTTGCCGGACAGGTTGCGGCGCCAGATTGATCGCAATACGATCATTCTGCTCAACAAGGCCGACCTGCATCCGGTGTCCGAGGCGAAGCTTGGGAAAAGCTCACAGGATGCTATCGCCCTGCTGCCGGTCTCGGCGAGGGAAGAAAGTGGTATGGCGGATTTTCTCCGTTGCCTGTCGGCAGAGGTCGAAAAGCGGATGGAGCTGTCCGATGCGCCGAACCTGACCCGGCTGCGCCATCGACAGGCGCTGGAGAACTGCCTTGAGCATCTTGACCGCTTTATCGAAAATCGGGACAAGGAGCTGGTGCTGATGGCCGAGGATCTGCGCATGGCGGCCCGCCATTTGGGGTCGATCACCGGCCGGGTTGATGTGGAGGATATTCTCGACGTGATCTTCGCGGAATTCTGCATCGGAAAATAACCGGAAAATAATTGATAAAAGCCGGCGAAAAATAACGATATTTTCGGGCCGTTAACGATTTGGTAATCTTTTGTGTTTCACGTGAAACATTACCGGAGCGATATAATCCGGCAATTTGCCTTATGTGGATTCAGGCTTTGACAATTTTTCGATAAAAAACTAGAGTCCGGGTTTCGAGCGCCCGTGCCGGAAAAGTAACGCCGAAAAATTTTAACCCCAAAGCGAAAATCAGGGCCCATGGTGAAATATCATTTTGACGTAATCGTAATTGGCGGCGGACATGCCGGCTGTGAAGCCGCCGCCGCCGCCGCCCGCTTTGGCGCCCGCACCCTGTTGGTCACCCACAAGATTGAAACCATTGGCGAAATGTCCTGCAATCCGGCGATCGGCGGACTGGGCAAGGGGCACCTGGTGCGGGAAATTGACGCCCTTGACGGGGTGATGGGCCGGGTGATCGATCAGGCCGGCATCCAGTTCCGCATGCTCAACAAACGCAAGGGGCCGGCGGTGCGCGGCCCGCGGGCCCAGGCGGACCGTAAATTATACCGTCAGGCGATGCAGGAACTGATTTTAGACTATCCCAACCTGCAGGTTGAGGCGGCGGCGGTGGAGGATCTCATTCTGAGCGGCGCGGGGGCAACCCAAAGGGTCGGCGGCATCATCACCGCCGAGGGGGCGGAAATTCATGCCGGCCGGGTAATCCTGACCACGGGGACTTTTTTGCGCGGCATGATCCACATCGGCGATAAGCAGATCCCGGCGGGCCGGGTCGGCGAGGCGCCGGCGCTCGGCCTGTCAAAAACTCTGGCCAACGCGGGCTTTACTCTTGATCGGTTGAAAACCGGAACTCCGGCTCGGCTCGACGGCAGAACCATCGACTGGTCGGTTTGCGATCTGCAGCCGGGTGATCATCCGCCAGCGCCTTTTTCCTTTCTCAACCGGGCGATCACAGTGCCGCAAATTGCCTGCCACATCACTTACACGACAGGAAAAACCCATGCGTTGATCCGCGACAACCTCGATAAATCGGCCATGTATAGCGGCAATATTGAGGGGATCGGGCCGCGCTATTGCCCGTCGATTGAGGATAAGGTGATGCGCTTCGCCGATAAATCCCAGCATCAGATTTTTCTTGAGCCTGAGGGTCTGGACGATGATACGATTTATCCCAACGGCATATCGACCTCGTTGCCCGAGGATGTCCAGGACGCCTATATCCGGACCATCCCGGGGCTCGAAAAGGTTGCGATCAAACAATATGGCTACGCCATTGAATATGATTTCGTCGATCCGCGGGAGCTTCATGTCACGCTCGAGACCAAGAAGATCGCCGGGCTATATTTCGCCGGCCAGATTAACGGCACCACCGGATATGAGGAGGCGGCTGCCCAGGGCCTGATGGCGGGGGCCAATGCGGCGCGCTCGGCCGCCGGATCGGATGATTTCACGCTCGACCGGGCCGACGCCTATATCGGCGTGATGATTGACGACCTGGTGACCAAGGGCACGCGGGAGCCTTACCGGATGTTCACCAGCCGGGCGGAATATCGCCTGAAACTGCGGTCGGACAATGCGGATCAGCGGTTGACGCCGCTGGGACGGGAAGGCGGTCTGGTCGGCGCCTCGCGGGCAAGGGTTTTCCGGGAAAAAATGGCGGAGATGGCGAAATATGGCGCACTGGTTGAAAGTCTGGCGCTTTCGCCGAACAAAGCGGCTGAATTTGGCCTGAAAGTCAATCAGGACGGGGTGAAAAGATCGGCGAAAACCCTGCTGTCCTATCCGGATGTCACCTTCGGCGACCTGACCAGAATCTGGCCTGAATTGGCGCAAATACCGACGGAGATTGTCGAGCAGATTGAAATTGACGCCACCTACAGCGCCTATCTGGAGCGGCAGGAGGCGGATATTCTCGCTTTCCGCAAGGATGAAAACCTGACGCTGCCGAAAAACCTTGATTACGGCGCCATCGGCGGCCTGTCCAATGAAGTGCGGGAGAAATTCATTCAGGCCCGGCCGGCGACCCTCGGTTCGGCGGCGCGCATTTCCGGGGTGACGCCGGTGGCGCTCAACAGCCTGCTGCGCTATGTCAAAAGGAAAGAGAAATAAACGACTATGGCGTCCGCTTTTGATGAAAACAGCTTTTTTGAACGGTCCGGTGTTTCACGTGAAACCATGGAAAAAATCAGGATTTACGCCGATCTGCTGACAAAATGGCAGAAACAGATCAATCTGGTCGGTGCCGCAACCCTGGACGACATGTGGCGGCGGCATTTTTATGACAGCTTTCAGCTTGATGCTCTGATTGATAATAACGAGGATAAAAATTTGCGCTTTCTTGATATTGGCAGTGGTGCCGGCTTTCCGGGTCTGTTACTCTCTATGCTGGATCGGGGCGAATTTCACATGGTGGAGAGCAACAACAAGAAATGCGCCTTTATGCGGCAGGTGATCCGCGAGACCGGATGCCATGCGGTGGTTCATAACGAGCGGGCGGAAAGTCTGACGCCGTTTCATGTGGATTATATCCTGTCCCGCGCCTGCGCGTCACTGGATAAATTATTCGATCTGGGGCGTCATTTTATCGGTGAGGAGACGATGTGCCTGTTTTTGAAAGGCCAGATTGCCGATCAGGAAATTGAGCAGGCCCGGGAAAACTGGCGGTTTGATGTCAAAAAATTCACAAGCGTTACGGAAGAATCGGGTATGATCCTGAAAGTCAGTCATATAAAGGCTTTGCGTTAATTTTTATCGGGAGGTTCGAAGGAATATGTCCACAACGTTATCCACAGGCCGGAAAAAGCCGGAAATTATCGCAATTGCAAACCAGAAGGGCGGCGTCGGCAAAACGACGACCACGATAAACCTGGCGACGGCGCTGGCGGCGGCGCGCAAAAAAGTCCTGATTATTGATATGGATCCCCAGGGCAACGCCAGCACCGGACTCGGCCGGGAGCGGGACAACCGGGACAACAGCATCTATGAGGTTCTGATGGGGGAAATAAGCCTCGGCGCGGCACTGGTGGAATCTGTGGTGCCCGGGTTATATCTGGTGCCGTCAACCATTGATCTTACCGGGGCCGAACTGGAGCTGGTGGGCGAAAGTCAGCGCACCTACCGCCTGCGCAAGGCGTTGCAGGACCCGCTGCTCGATCAGTTTGATTATGTGCTGATCGATTGTCCGCCGTCGCTGAATTTGCTGACGCTCAATTCCCTGGCCGCCGCCCGCTCGGTGATTGTGCCGTTGCAATGCGAGTTTTTCGCCCTGGAGGGGCTCAGTCTGCTGTTGCGGACCATTGAGACGGTGAAAAACAATTTCAATCCGGTGCTGGAGATAGAGGGGGTTGTCCTGACCATGTATGACGGGCGCAACAATCTGTCGAGCCAGGTGGCCAATGATGTGCGCGGCCATCTGGGTCAGAAGGTTTTTAATACGGTGATTCCGCGCAATGTCCGGGTGTCCGAGGCGCCGTCCCACGGCAAACCGGTCTTGCTGTATGATTTTAAATGCAGCGGCAGTCAGGCTTATATCCGGCTGGCGACGGAAATATTGCGCCGTGTTGCGACAAGCGCCGCCTGAGGTCTTAAATGAAAACCGGTCGCGAAGGACGATCACAATAATATCCGAGGAAGATTTATCCAGATGACAGTTAAGGAAAAAGCAAGCAATACCAAGGGATTAGGCAGAGGGTTATCAGCCTTGCTCGGCTCAACAGACAAGGAATACGCCGATCTTTCCGTTTCATCGGGCGGCCCGGACCGGGAATTGCCGATCGAATTTCTGGCGCCCAATCCCTATCAGCCGCGGATCTATTTTGACGCGGAAAAATCCAGCGACCTGATCGCCTCGATCAGGGACCGGGGCATTCTGCAGCCGCTGCTGGTGCGCCGTCGCGGCAATCTGGATCAATATGAAATTATTGCCGGGGAACGGCGCTGGCGGGCGGCCCAGGCCGCCGGGCTGCACCGCATTCCGGTGTTGATTCGGGAAATGACCGACGGCGAGGCGCTGGAAATTGCCCTGATTGAAAATATTCAGCGTCATGACCTGAGCCCGATTGAGGAAGCCATGGGCTATAAGCGGCTGATGGATGAATTTCATCATACCCAGGAACAACTGGGTCATATCGTCGGCAAGAGCCGCAGCCATATCGCCAATATCCTGCGGCTGCTGGCTCTGCCCGAAGGGGTGCGGACCCTGGTCAATGAAGGAAAGCTGAGTATGGGCCATGCCCGGGCTCTGGTTACGGCCGGGGATGCACAGGCGATTGCCGCGCGAATCATTGCCGAGGGATTAAGCGTCCGGCAGGTGGAATCCCTCTGCAAGGGCGGCCGGTTGAAGGCGAAAAACCGGGCCCGAACCTCCGCCGGCGCGAAAGTCTATAAACTGGACAAGGATCCGGACACTGTCGCCCTGGAGAAGGATCTGTCGAGCACCCTGGGTCTTGCGGTTTCCATCGCGTTCAACAGCGATGAAAGCGGCGAATTGCGGATTGCCTACAAGTCACTGGAGCAGTTGGACGACCTGTGTCAAAGGTTAAGTTCCCGTGATGATTTGTGACGTCTGACGAGGGTGGCCGCCTTTTCCGCCGCGCTGCCGGCAGATCTTTATATATATCGCTTTATTTTGTCGGGTTTTTTTGTTCCCGCCTGGGGGTCGATTTGCCGGAACAGGGTCGGCGCTCTGCCGTTAACCGATTATAAATACCGCAGAAAATTTATTTTAAACATAAAACGACTAATTCAGTATGATTTATGTTGACAAAGGCGGTAAAAACCCCCATGTAATAGAAGACCAAACTGGTATGGTTTGCGGGTGGCGGCATTTTTTGGATAGGGAATGCGGTTGTTCCGCTGCCCGACGTGGCAAAGCCCCGTCGCTTAAACCCGGGGTTTAAGGCAGTTAAAATCCGGGCTTTCCCGGCGTGAAATATTTCAAGGTTTGGTGAAATGGAAGTGGTATGATCAAATTATCAAATCTGGCTGATTATGCGGTTGAGCTGATGTGCTGCATTGCGCTGAAGCCGGAAGATATCCATTCTTCTGCCGGGTTGGCCGAGATGACCCGGATTCCCTTGCCGACGGTCAGCAAGATTCTTGGCACCATGGTCCGGGCCCGTCTGCTGACCTCTCACCGGGGCCTGAATGGCGGTTTTTCTCTGGCGAATGAAGCGTCAAACATTTCCATTGCCGATATTATCGAGGCCGTCGACGGTCCGGTTCAACTGACCAACTGCCTGGGCGACGACATATCGGATTGTGACCGGGTCAGCAGCTGCGGCACCCGCAGCCAGTGGTACAGAATCAATGAGGCGGTCAAGGGCGCGCTCGGCAGCGTGCTGTTATCGCAGATGATCGAAAGCGTTCCCGATTTTATCGGGGACGGCAAGGTGGATGATCTCCCCCTGATCAGTAAGACAGTTAATTAGGCTTGCCGGATTTGACCGGAAGCATCAGGAGGTAACCGGATGGTTGCAACAGAAGAAGCCCAGCAGACCGTTCAAGAGGTTTCGGGCGAGTATAAATACGGTTTCGTCACCGAAATCGCCTCGGACAAGGCCCCCAAGGGGCTGAACGAGGATGTGATTCGCTTTATTTCGGCCAAGAAGAAAGAGCCCCGGTGGCTGCTCGACTGGCGACTGAAGGCCTATGAAAAATGGCTGACTATGGAAGAACCGACCTGGGCGATGGTCGATTATCCGGAGATCGATTTCAATGATATATATTATTATTCCGCGCCCAAATCCTCGGATGATCGGCCGAAAAGCCTGGATGAAGTTGATCCGGAGCTGCTGAAAACCTATGAAAAGCTAGGAATTTCCCTTAAAGAACAAGAGGTTCTGGCTGGCGTCGCGGTTGATATTGTCTTTGACAGCGTATCTGTCGCGACCACCTTCCGCAAAAAACTTGAGGAAGCCGGCATTATTTTCTGCTCCATTTCGGAAGCGGCCCATGATTATCCGGACCTGATGAAAAAATATCTCGGCTCCGTGGTGCCGGTGGCGGATAATTTCTATGCCGCCCTCAACAGCGCCGTCTTCACCGATGGCACCTTTGTCTATATTCCCAAAGGCGTGCGCTGCCCGATGGAGCTCAGCACCTATTTCCGGATCAATGAGGCCAATACCGGTCAGTTTGAGCGGACGATCATCATCGCCGATGAGGGCTCTTATGTCTCCTATCTCGAAGGCTGCACGGCGCCGCAGCGCGATGAAAACCAGCTTCATGCGGCGGTGGTCGAACTGATCACCCATGACGATGCGGAAATCAAATATTCGACGGTGCAGAACTGGTATCCCGGCGACAAGAACGGCAAGGGCGGCATTTATAATTTCGTCACCAAGCGCGGCGCCTGCCGGGGGAAAAATTCAAAGATTTCCTGGACCCAGGTGGAAACCGGCTCGGCGGTAACCTGGAAATATCCCAGTTGCCTGCTGATCGGCGATAATTCGGTCGGTGAATTTTATTCCGTCGCCATCACCAATAATTTCCAGCAGGCCGACACCGGAACCAAGATGATCCATATCGGGGAAAACACCTCGAGCACGATCATTTCCAAGGGCATCAGCGCCGGCACGTCTCAGGCGACCTATCGCGGCCTGGTGAAGGTGTTGCCGGGGGCGGAAAACGCCCGCAACTTCACCCAGTGCGACAGCCTGCTGATCGGCGACCGCTGCGGCGCCCATACGGTGCCCTATATTGAAACCAAAAACCCCTCCGCCCAGGTGGAGCATGAGGCCACCACCTCCAAAATCAGCGATGAACAGCTGTTTTACTGTCAGCAGCGCGGGCTGGAGGTCGAGGATTCAGTGACGCTGATTGTCAATGGCTTCTGCAAGGACGTCATGCAGCATCTGCCGATGGAGTTTGCCGTTGAGGCCCAGAAGCTGCTGGGGATCAGTTTGGAGGGAAGTGTTGGATAAGACGACTTTATTACTATCCTCCGGCAGAGAGCTTTAACAATTGCCGGGGAAGGTGAACAAGAAAATTTGAATAAACCGTAATGATGCGGAATTTATAAGCGCCCCGAACCCCGTGGCCGGGCCGCCATCAGATAAAGAGAAACGAAATGTTGGAAATTAAAGATTTACACGCCACCGTGGGCGGCAAGGAAATTCTCAAAGGGGTCAACCTGACGATAAACCCCGGCGAAGTGCACGCCATTATGGGGCCCAACGGTGCCGGGAAAAGCACCTTGTCCTACGCCATCTGCGGCAAGGAAGGCTATGAAATCACCCAAGGGTCCGTGACCTATAACGGCAAGGACTTGCTGGAGATGGACCCCGATGCGCGGGCGGGCGAAGGTTTGTTCCTCGGCTTTCAGTATCCGGTTGAAATTCCCGGCGTGTCCAATATGAATTTCCTGCGCACGGCCCTGAACAGCCAGCGCCGCTACCGGGGCGAGGAAGAGATGACCGCGGTGGATTTCCTGAAACTGGTCCGGGCCAAGGCGAAAGAGCTTGATATGGACCCAGAAATGCTGAAACGCCCGGTCAATGTCGGTTTTTCCGGTGGCGAGAAGAAACGCAATGAAATGGTCCAGATGGCGGTCCTCAACCCGAGCCTGACGGTTCTCGATGAAACGGATTCCGGCCTCGATATTGACGCGCTGAAGATTGTCGCCGAGGGCATCAATCGTCTGCGCGGCGCAGAGAAATCAATCCTGATGATCACCCATTACCAGCGGCTGCTGGATTATGTGGTGCCGGATTATGTTCATGTCCTGGCCGACGGCAGGATTGTCAAGTCCGGCGACAAGAATCTGGCGCTCAAACTGGAGGCGGAAGGCTATGCCGGTCTGGGTATTGAGGAAAATGCGGCGTAAAAGGCGGTAAGGGCACAAAATGGCGATGAAATTATATATGGACAATCCCGCAATAGCCGAAAATTTTGCCGCGGCCAGCGCCCGCCTGCCGGGAGCGGGCGAGGCGGATCTGGATAATCTGCGGACGGCGGCGCTAAAGAGGTTTGCCGCGATCGGCATTCCGGGACCCAAGGTCGAGGAATGGAAATATACCCCGCTCGGCTTCCTGACCCATGAAACATTCGCCGTCGCCGAAGAAAGCGCGCATCAGGCGGAAATCAGGGCGCTTTATGAGACGGCCCGGATGGCGGATATTGACGGCCCGGTGGTGGTTTTTGTCAATGGCTATCTGGACAGCGAGCTGTCGACCTCCCTCGATCAGGAGGGGGTAAATTTCGCGGTTTTATCTCAAAACCCGCGGCTTTTCAGCGACTCCCTAGCCGGGGACGGGCCGTCCTCGTCTTTTGATGACTTGAATCGGGCTTTCGCCACCGACGGCTATGTCCTTGATATTGCCGCCGGCGTCACCGTTGAAAAACCGCTGCAGATTCTTCACCTGGCGACCACGGGCACCGACATGAGGGCCCTGAGAACCCGCTGCCGGGTTCGCGCCGGCGAAGGGGCGCGGGCGCAGATCATCGAAACATTTGTCGGCGCCGAGGGTGAACGCTACTGGTCGCATACGGTCAGCCAGGTTGATCTGGCGCCACAGGCCGATGTGCGGATTTATCAGCTTCAGCTTCAGGGCAAGCAGGCGATTCATATGACCGAGCTTCATTCCCGTGTGGCGACCTCGGCCCGTTTCAGTCACGCCAGCCTGCAATTGGGCGCGGAGCTGAGCCGCAGCGAGCTGATCAACAGCTTCACCGGCGAATTCGCCACTATCGAGCTTTGCGGCGCCTATCTCGGCCGCATCCGGCAATCCCATGACATTTTCACCCGGATCAATCATGACCAGCCCAACTGTCAAAGCAACCAGCTGTTCCGCGGGGTGCTGGATGAGGGCGGAAAGGCCGCCTTTCAGGGCAAGGTGGTTGTGGCGCGGGACGCCCAGAAAACCAACGCCGATCAATCGAACAAGAATCTGCTGCTCAGCCGCAAGGCCGAAGCCAACGCCAAGCCGGAATTGCTGATTTACGCCGATGACGTCAAATGTTCCCATGGCGCGACGGTTGGCGAACTGGATCAGGATCAGCTGTTTTATCTGCGTTCGCGCGGCCTGGCGGAGAATGCGGCGAAAAGCCTGCTGGTCGAAGCCTTCGTTTCGGAAGTCTTTGACAGTCTGGCGCAGGAGGCCATTGCCGACAGATTCAAGGAAAAGGCCGCCGGCTGGCTCAACGGGGAGGCGACATCATGACGTCAGTCCTGTCCCCCCTGCCCGAGACGCGCAATTATAATGTCGATGAAATTCGCCGGGATTTTCCCATTTTTCAGGAAGAAATCTACGGCAAGCCGCTGACCTTTCTCGACAGCGCCGCCAGCGCCCAGAAACCGCGCCAGGTTCTTGACGCGATGGAGAAATGCTACGCCCGGGAGTACGCCAATATACACCGGGGGGTTTATTATCTGTCCCAGGTCGGCACCCAGAAATATGAAGACGCCCGGGAAAAAATCCGCAAATTCATCAATGCGGAGAAAGCCCGGGAGATTATCTTTGTCCGCGGTGCGACCGAAGCGATCAACCTGGTGGCCCAGTCCTGGGGCCGGACGTTCCTAACCAAGGGTGATGAAGTTGTCTTGAGCCGGATGGAGCATCATTCCAATATCGTGCCGTGGCAGATCCTGCGCGACGAAAAGGAGATCGTGCTCAATGTGACGCCGATTGACGACAAAGCCAACTTTTTGTTTGACGAGTTTGAGAAACGGCTCAGCGAAAAGGTCAAACTGGTCGCGATCACCCATATTTCCAATGCCCTGGGCACAATCACGCCGATCAAGAAGATTATCGACGCCGCCCATAAGGTCGGGGCGAAGGTTCTGGTTGATGGTTGCCAGGCGGTGCCGCACATGCGGGTCGATATGCAGGCGCTTGATGCGGATTTTTATGTCTTTTCCGGTCACAAGCTCTATGGGCCGACCGGGGTCGGGGTGCTCTACGCCAGGGAAGAGCTGCTCAACGCCATGCCGCCCTATCAGGGCGGCGGCGACATGATTCGCTCGGTCACTTTTGAAAAAACGGTCTATAACGACCTGCCCCATAAATTCGAGGCGGGAACGCCGCATATCGCCGGCGGTATCGGCCTCGGCGCCGCCATCGACTATGTCGAGGATCTGGGGTTTGACAATATCGCTGCCCATGAAAATCATCTGCTGGTCTATGCCCTGGATAAAATCCGGGATGTCGCGGGCCTGAATATGATTGGCCGGGCCGATCATATGGCGGGCCTGCTGTCCTTCACCATGGATCTGGCGCATCCCCATGACATCGGGACCATACTGGATCAGGACGGCATCGCCATCCGCACCGGCCACCACTGCGCGCAGCCGGTGATGGATTTCTTTGATATTCCGTCAACGGCGCGCATGTCGCTGGGGCTGTATAATACGGAACAGGATATTGACCGGTTTGTTGACGGCCTTCACAAAGTCAATCGGATATTCTCTTAGAAAAAGGTCAGCATCATGAGCTTTTTGGATAGATTTTTAGGAAAAGAACAGGAAGAAAAAGTGGAAAACAGCGAAGAAAAGTCAGGCGAGACTACTTTGTCCCCGATGGCGGCGCCCCCGGCAGTGGACGAGCGGGATTATTCCCTGCCGCTGTCTGAAGAGATGCGCAAAGTTATCCAGGACGGAATCACCGAACGGATGCGCGAAATCTATGACCCGGAAATTCCGGTCGATATATATGAATTGGGCTTGATTTATGAGATCAATGTCGGCGAGGACGGCAAGGTTGACATCGTCATGACCCTGACCACGCCCCATTGCCCGGTGGCGGAAACCATGCCGGGCGAAGTGCAGATCAGGGCCCTGGATGTGGAAGGGGTGCGCGACGTCAATGTGGACCTGGTCTGGGATCCGCCGTGGACCATTTATATGATGAGCGAGGCGGCCCGGCTTGAAATGGGCTTCATGTAGGGTGCGTCGCCAGGAAAAAGACAACAGGAAAAAGCCAGCAGGAAAAAGGAAGTATTCAGGGTAAAAAAATGACCAATTCCATCATAACCATCACCGAGGCGGCGGCGGCCCGGATCCGGGAAATTCTCGCCCGGCGCGGGCAAGACAGCAAGGGCGTGCGGCTCGGCACCTCGACCAAGGGCTGTAACGGTCTGTCCTATACCGTCGATTATGTCGACGAGGAAATCCCCGGCGACGAAAAGATCGAGGACAAGGGGATCACCCTCTACATCGACGCCATGTCGGTGATTTATCTGATCGGCAGCGAAATGGATTACCGGGACGAAAAATTCCAGACCGGCTTTACCTTCACCAATCCCAACGAAAAGGGCCGCTGCGGCTGCGGCGAAAGTTTTCACGTATAATATCGTCTACCACAGGCAAACAAGCGGTCCCGCAGGATCAAAGCTGGGCTATTTTCCCGCGGATCTGGCGGAATAGGTCCGGAATCTGATGAAGATGCTGTTGCTCCACGTCAAGGATCGTGGTGAAGATGCGTTTTTTCAGGCTGACGACATCAAGCTTGTGGCTGATATGGGAAAGCCTGGCCTGATTATAGAGCAGGTCGATCAAGCGCTCCGCACTGTTGAGCCGGCCCCAGAGATAATCATTCTCCCGGTCCGCCCGGCTGAAAAAGGCGCCGAAATTGCCCATGGCGGCGCCCTGAAGCAGCAGGGCGTCCGGCCCGTCTTTCAGCAGGGAAACATCGTTGGGGCTGATCCGGGTGATTTTAATCTCGTCAAATTCGCCCAGCTCGCGGGAACCCATGATGGAAAAGGTCGAAACATCCCAAAAGGAAAAACCGATATAGCTTAGCGCCAGGCTGCGCGTCAGGTCGTTGGTCCAGGTGACGTTATGCTGATCGGCGATCAATTGATCGGCCGCGGCCTTATACTGGTCCAGATTCAGCGCATTCGCCAGTTGGTCCAGCGTCCGGGTCAGGGCGCCATGATGATCGGCCAGCAGATCCTGGATGATATGCTCGGGAACATTGTCATCAATCGGCAGGTCGAGGGTCGGGAGAAAGGCGGCCCGGATGTCCTGTTTGACCCGTGCGCTCAGGGCCTCGGGCGTTGCGCAATGGCCGATATCCTCAAGAATATCATAAAGCGCTTTTTTCAGCGCGTCCAGCTTGCGGGCGTCCGCCGGCTGATGGCCGTAAAAGGTATTCAGATCGCGGATAACGAACAGCAGACGCCGGCGCTGATATTTCACATCGAATTTGGTCAGGAAATAGCCCCAGGACGGCAAAGGCCCGTCGGAGACGGTTTTTTGCATCAAGCCATTGACCCACTGCAACAGGCCGCCGCGGCTCTGGCCGGCCATTTTTTTTGAATATTCGGCAAAGTCGAATTTATCGCGGAAAGCCAGGCTGGTCAGGATGCTGTAGATTCGGCGGCGGCCGCTGCTGCCGGAGCCCTGGCCGCAAATATCGCCAATCAGGCTGGTGAGCTGGGCGACTGTATTGCGGACCTTTAACCGGGCGTAGCCTTCATAGGAAAAACCGGCGCCGGTGACCGATTTGATATTGGCCATAATCCGCCAGTAGGTGATGTCGCGGGCGTCGGATATGGCGCCGAGCTTGTCGCCGGAGATTTCCGCCACCAGATCCTCAATGCCGGGCTTGATATTATCGATAACGGTTTTAATGGTCCGGATCTGCTGGTTATAGGCCTGAATATCGGTCAGGTCGTCATGCATCGGTTCATTCATCGGGATGTCGGACAGGGCCCCCTTGAGGGTGTTGAGCAGCGTCGGCGGCGCGCCGGCCGGGGCGATCATCATGTTTTCCGGGTTGGGATCGACATAGAGGATCCGCCGGTCGACCTCGCGAAAGGCCGGCCGGCCCTGAATGGCGTGAATGGCCTGGTCAAAGGGCTTGTTGTTGAGGATGCTGCCGTCGAGGAAAGAGGTCAGCATGGGATTGAGGCCGGCCTGTTGATATTCGCGGAAGTTTTTCCGCAGAAAATCGTCTTTTTTGACCCAGGACTTGTCCAGACCCTTGAGAAAACTGTCGACCTCCCGCAACTGGGCCGGCGGGAAGGCGCCGGGAAAGCAGGCGGTCGCCCGGGCGGCGAAGGTCAGGGCCGGGATGTCCAGCGCCTCAAAATCACTGTCGACCGTGCCGACGGCGTGGCCCGGCGCGGAAGAATCGCCATTTTGCTTGTTGTGATAGGAAAAATGCAGCTTGTGACGATGTTCGCGTTCGTGAATGATCGGCGGGTCATTCAGGGGAATGTCGCGGCGGAAGCCATAATAATCGGTTACGGTGACAAAGAGATCCAGCTTGTGACCATAGGGCATCAGGGAATGATCGCCGACCTTGCCCATGCCGGTGAGGCCGTCATAAATCAGGCCGAACAGATATTTTCCGTCAAAGGGCGGCTTCAGATTCCAGATATTCATCAGCGCCGGCAGCTTTGTCCGGACCTGCTCGGCAAGATGGGTGTCGCCGAGATATTTGCGACTCATGAAATTAATCACCGGCTTTGAAAAAATTTTATCAAGCGCCCCGGCGGGTTTCTTGTCGCCGACCAGGCGGCTGACATCGGCCTCTTCCAGCCAGATATGGCGCAGGTGATCCAGGTCCATATCATGGGCCAGCGCCCGGCCGAGATAAATGCTGTTCATGCCGCCGGCGGAGGCCCCGGCAATGGTGTCGACGATAACCCGCAGGTCCAGTTCCGGGGAAAGCGCCTGTAAAATCTCGAAATAAATCAGTTCGGTGTCCGGCTTGTCGCGCAGTTGATCATTGGGATAGATATATTTTTTGCGGCTTTCGGCCTGAACATCCGGATCATTGTGAAAGGCCTTGGAGGCGCGGGCGAGCTTCAGGATTTCCTTGGTCGATCCGTGAATATAAACCGCCAGCGAGATGCCGCCGAAACATACCAGGGCCAGTCTGAGTTCTTTTTCCTGCATTTATTAAAGAATCCAAAAATATTTGTTCAGCTTACGCGGCAAAGATGAATATAAGTTAAAAATTTTATTGTCCCGGCAAATATAACAGGATCGGCGCCCCGGCCGAAAGCCCTTATTTTTTCGCCTGCGCGTCCGAGGGAACAAGCCAGTAATAAAGTTGTCCGGTGTTACTTTCGACGGCGTTCCAGCGCGCGACATCAAAATCAATAACGCCGAGGGCGCAGGTCGGATATTTCAGGCTGCGCCCCTCCGCGGGCGGCCGGTTCAACAAATCCCGGAACAGGCGGGCGAGTCCCGGGTTATGGGCGATTATCATGAGGGAGGCCAGCCGGTCGTCCGCCTTTCGGATCAGCGCCGTCATCCGGCGGGCGGAGGCGAGATATAGGTCATCGTGAAGGCTGCTGCTCGGGGCGCGTTTCATCGGCGCGCTTTCCATATTCGCGCTTGCCATCCCCTGCCGCAGATGGTCGAGGCTTTCCCGGGCCCGGGCGGCGGCGGAACAGAAAATATGCTCCGGCAGGAGATCGGCCCCGGCGAGATGGCGGCCCAGCCAAAGGGCGTCCCGTCTGCCGCGGGCGGCCAGGGGCCGCTCGGCGTCGCTCAGGCCGAAACCGGCCTTGGCGTGCCGCAGGAGAAAGAGCCGCTTCATCGCTGCGCGTCCTGTAATTTATGGGTGCTGTGACGCTTAAAAGTCAGATGCGATGCCATTATTTTCCCAATCGCCGTAACGGGTTGGCTCCGGCCCCTCCCGGCCGCCGAGCTCTTTTTTCCGGTCTGTGTTTCCTGACGGATTTTTCCTGATGTCGTCGTTAGGATTTCCAACAGAATTTTCGGAATATTTCGTCGTCTTTTTGTCGTCTTTCATCGGGACGCCCTTGTTTTGCCATTTCATTATTTCCATATAACAACAGACTGCATGATGCCCGAAAGGAGCTGTTATGGAAAGGTTGACATCAAGGATAATGTTCTTTTTCGCGAAAGGAAATAGAAATGGGATATTTTAAAACCGCTCTTTTGCTGGCGGCGATGACCGCCCTGTTTCTCGCCGTCGGATTTCTGCTCGGCGGTCAGGCGGGCATGATGATCGCCTTTGTCTTCGCCCTTGGCATGAATGCCTTCGCCTACTGGAATTCGGATAAAATGGTCCTCGGCATGTTTGGCGCACGGCAGATTACGGCCTCGTCGACCGACCGGCGCTATCGGGATTATTACCAGACGGTGGCGCAGCTCGCCCGGCGGGCGGGCCTGCCCATGCCGCGAGTCTATATCCTCGACAGCGCCCAGCCCAACGCCTTCGCCACCGGGCGCAATCCGCAAAATGCCGCGGTTGCCGCCTCAGCCGGCCTGCTGGAAATTTTGAACCGGGATGAGGTCGCCGGGGTGATGGCCCATGAACTGGCCCATGTCAAGCACCGGGACACCCTGACGATGACCGTGACGGCGACCATCGCCGGGGCGATCGGCATGCTGGCGAATTTCGCCCTGTTTTTCGGCAACAACCGCAATAACCCGCTGGGAATTTTTGGCACCCTGCTGGTGATGTTCCTGTCGCCGCTGGCGGCGATGCTGGTTCAGATGGCGATCAGCCGCAGCCGGGAATATGAGGCGGACCGCATCGGCGCCGGGATCTGCGGTCAGCCGCTGTGGCTGGCGTCGGCCCTGGAAAAGCTGCAGGTCGCCAGCAAGGCCCGGCCCAATCCGGCGGCGGAGCGCAACCCGGCGATGGCCCATCTGTTTATCGTCAATCCGCTGTCGGGGGAACGGATGGACAATCTTTTTTCCACCCATCCCGATATGGCGACCCGGATCAGGCGGCTGCGGGATATGGCGGCCGATATGCCCCGTCAGGAGAATCATGACCGGTCGCGATATGGGTCGGAGGGCCGTTATGGTTCCGATCCAAAGGGTCGTTCCTCGGTCCCGGACAGCGGTCGGCGCACCAATAAGTCCGGCCCCTGGCGTTAGGCCATAAAGCCCGGCAGGGGCCATTTTCCGCTTGGTTTGGCGCGGGGCCTGTGCTACGCCCGCGGGGGTAGCACGTCAGCAGGAATAAAAAGCATGACCAATGATCTGATCGGCCGCTGGGCGGCGCTCGCGTTTCTGGAAAAAATTCTCAACGACCATATGCCGCTCGACCAGGCCTTTGACCAGACCTGCCGCCAGTATGGCGACAGGCTGTCGCCGCAGGACCGCGGCTTCGCCCGCCATCTGGGCACCGTCTGCCTGCGCCACCTGGGCCAACTGGACGCCATGATCAACCATTGCACCCCCCGCAAACTGACCGGCCGGCAAAAGACCGTGCGCAATATCCTGCGCCTCGGCATCACCCAGATTCTTTATATGGCGGCGCCGGCCCATGCGGCGGTCAATTGCGCCGTCAAGATGACCGACAAGCAGAAAAACAGCTCGGACCGCCACGCCAAGGGGATGGTCAACGCCATTTTGCGGCGGATTGACCGCGAAAGGGAAAAATTCCGGAATGATTTTTCACCGCTGCTTAATATTCCCCGATGGCTGAAAAGCAACTGGCAGGCGCGCTATGGCGCGGCGGAGGTGGAAAAAATCGCCGCCGTCCTGCTCTCTGAGCCGCCGCTGGATCTTAGCCTGAAGCCGGACCTTGACGGTGAAGTCTGGGCAGAGAAGCTCGGCGGTCGGCTGTTGGTCAGCGGCTCTGTCCGGTTGGAGAAGGCCGGGGATGTGCGAAGGCTGCCCGGCTATGCGGACGGCGCATGGTGGATTCAGGATGTGGCCGCCAGCCAGCCGGCCCGGCTGCTCGGGGCGCAAAAGGGCGACCGGGTGCTTGAGCTGTGCGCCGCGCCCGGCGGCAAAACCGCCCAGACCGCTGCCAAGGGCTGCCGGGTGACGGCGCTTGATCAGTCGGACCGCCGGTTGCGCCGGCTGCGGGAAAACATGGCCCGGCTGAAGCTTGACTGTGACGTCGTGACGTCAGACGGGGCGGCATATCAACCGGATCAGCCTTTTCCCTTCATTCTGCTGGACGCGCCGTGCTCCTCGACCGGCACCCTGCGCCGCCACCCGGAAGTGAGCCGGGCCAGGGGACCGAAGGATATTCAGGCCCTGGCCGACATCCAGCGCCGCCTGCTTGATGCGGCGGTCGCCATGCTGGCTGAAGACGGCGTTCTGGTCTATTGCGTCTGTTCGATGCAGGCCGAAGAAGGCCCGGATCAGATAAAGGCTTTACTGGACCGCAACGGGACGGTAAAACGGAAAGAGATCACGGCCGGCGAGCTGCCGGGATGCGGGCAGGCGATTTTGCCGAGCGGCGATGTTCAGACCCTGCCGTTTCATCAGCCCGGACCCGACGGCGCGGGCGGCATGGACGGCTTTTTCATCAGTCGCCTGATCAAAAGCGCCAACTGAGCCGAACAGCCGATGAAAGACACAAATATATTCGCTTACAGACCAGGGATCATCATGCAAAGACATACCAGAATAGCCCCCTCCATCCTGTCCGCCGATTTTGCCCGGCTGGGGGCGGAAGTCGCCGCCATTGACGCCGCCGGGGCCGATTATATTCATGTGGATGTCATGGACGGCCATTTCGTGCCCAACATCACCATCGGCCCGGCCGTCGTCAAGGCGATCCGGCCGTTCAGCGCCAAGACCTTTGACGTGCATCTGATGATTGCCCCGGTTGATCCCTATATCGAACAATTCGCCGCCGCCGGGGCCGACATCATCACCATTCATGCCGAGGCGACGCCCCACTTCCACCGGACGATCCAGCTGATCAAATCCCTCGGCAAGAAAGCGGGCATTTCCCTTAACCCCGGCACGCCGGCGGAGATGCTCGACAATGTGATGGATATGGTCGACCTGATCCTGGTGATGAGCGTAAATCCGGGCTTTGGCGGCCAGAAATTTATCGTCAGCCAGCTTGAAAAAATCCGCGCCGTGCGTCAGAAGATCGACGCCAGCGGCCGCAATATCGACCTGCAGGTCGATGGCGGGATCACTGACGAGACGGCGAAATGGGTGGTCGAGGCCGGGGCCGACGTTCTGGTGGCGGGGACGGCGACCTTTACCGGCGGCCCGGACCAGTACGCGGAAAATATCCGTAAACTGCGCGGCGAATAGGGGCTATTCAAGGCCGCAACATATGATATGATGGAATATGGTTTATTTCAGGGGCGGGGGGAGACCTGACCCGCCGCTGCTTTAGCAAAGACGAGTTTACATGTCGCAGACCCGCCGTCCGTCAGGCTCCTCCATTTCGACAAACGTCCGGAAACGTCTGAAAACCGCGGTGAGGCGGGCGAATTACGCCAGCCGCTATCACGAATTGCGCCTCAAGGGCAAACATCCGCTGCGCCTGCTGGGGACGCCAAAAGACCCCTGGCTGGGGTCCGTTGCCATCGGCAGCCATATCCTGGCCGACCGCTTTTATATTGACGGCCAATGCCTGCGCAATCCGGATCATGAAAAGTGCGACTGGCCGGGCGGCACGGTCTGGCAAGCGGCAATTCCTGACCGTGAAACCCGGGAATATCTGCATTCCTTTTGCTGGTTGCGGGATTTGAACCGGGTCGTCGACCGCAAGGCCGCCCGTCACCGCGCCATGGCGCTGACCGCCCATTGGCTGCGGCAATTTGATCGCTGGCATGAGGTCGCCTGGGCGCCGGATGTCCTCGGCCGGCGGATCGTCAACTGGATGGCCCATGCGCCGCTGATCCTTGACAGCACCGATCTGGTTTATCGCAGCAAACTGCTCAACTGTCTCGCCCGTCAGGCCCGGCATCTTTATCACTGCGGCGATGACATGCTGCGCGGCCTGCCCCGTCTGCGCGCGATCGGCGGGCTGGTGATGGCCGGGCTTTATATTCCCTACGGCGAAAACTGGCTGAAAAAAGGCGCGGGCCTGTTGAAAAAAGCCCTGGCGGCGGAAATTTTGCCGGACGGTGATATATCAGGCCGTAACCCGGAAGACCTCTACCGGGTTCTGCGCGACCTGATCATGATCCGGGGGTCCTTCAGGGCCATGGGCCATGAAAGTCCCGCCGATCTGGAGCGGGTGATCCCGCGGATGGCGGCGATGCTTGAAAAACTGCGCCACGGCGACGGAAAACTGGCTCTGTTCAACGGCGCCGGCGAACAGGATGGGCGGGAGATCGCCGCCGCCCTGGAAATCGCCGGGACAATCGGCGATCCTGTTCCGGCGCCGGATTCCGAGGAAAGTGGTTTTAGACGACTTGAACAGGGCCCCACGGTGATCATTGCCGACATGGGGCCGCCGCCGGCGGTCGACGTCAGTGAGCAAGGCCATGCGGGGACCCTGTCCTTTGAAATGAGCCGCGGCAAACAGCGGATCATCGTCAATTGCGGCGGCGTCAGTTCCCGGCCCGGGATAACAGAGCCGGATCTTTACAGAGTGTCCCGGTCGACGGCGGCCCATTCAACAGTTGTTTTAAACGACAAAAATTCGAGCGAGATCCGCAAGGACGGCCGGCTTGGCCGGGCCCCGTCGCGGGTGTCCGGCCGGCAATTTGCCGAACAGGGGCATGGCTTGCTCGACGCCTGTCATGACGGCTATCTGGCGCGTTTCGGTCTGTTGCATCGTCGGATGATTTACCTCAATGACAGGGGCGATGACCTGCGGGGCGAGGATATTCTTGAACAGGCAAAGGGCGGCGCCGGCAAGGGCGCCGGATTTTTGGCGGCCGGATTTGATGTTCGTTTTCATCTTCACCCCGACATAATCGTTTCCCTCCGGAAAGCACCGAAGGGGGCCGTGCTGCGCCTGCCGAACGGCGAGGTCTGGCGGTTTCACAGCGCCGGCGGTGATCTGACGCTCGGCGAAAGCCTCTATCTTGGCGCGGGGCGGGCGCAGAAATGCCGGCAGATTATCTTGTCCGGCCAGACGACGGCGGCGAAAACCGTGATAAAATGGTCACTCTTCAGGGGAGAAGGCGCGCCCCTGACCTGATTTGACGATTTTCCGCTTGCCTGCGGCCGGACGATCGATTAGGACGCGGTTAAATAACCCTAAAAGTAAACAATCATAAAAGCACGTCAGATACATGGCGACCAGACACAGCAATTTAAGGACAACGTGATGAGCGAAGATAACATGAAACCGATTAAACGGGCCCTTCTGTCGGTCTCGGACAAAAGCGGACTGGTTGAATTCGGCCGCTTCCTCAGCCAACAGGGGGTCGAACTTCTCTCGACCGGCGGGTCCGCCAAAGCCCTGGCCGATGCCGGGATTCCGGTTCGGGAAGTCTCCGACCATACCGGTTTTCCGGAAATGATGGATGGCCGGGTCAAGACCCTGCATCCGAAAATTCATGGCGGACTGCTGGCCCTGCGCGACAAGGCGGATCATCTGGCGGCGATGGCGGATCATGATATCGGCGCCATTGATCTGCTGGTGGTTAATCTCTATCCCTTCGAGGAAACCGTGGAAAAGGGGGCGGATTTCGCCACCTGCATTGAGAATATCGACATCGGCGGCCCGGCGATGATCCGCTCGGCGGCGAAAAACCATAAATTTGTCACCGTGGTTGTCGAAGCCGACGATTATGAGGCGGTCAAGGCGTCGATGACGGAAAACAACGGCGCCACCTCGCCCGAGCTGCGGCGGCGGCTGGCGGCCCGGGCCTTTGCCCGCACCGGCTCTTATGACGCGGCGATCTCGGTCTGGTTCGCCGAACAGCTTGGCGAAAGTTATCCCGAACGGCTCAACATCACCGCCCGCCGTCAGCAGACCCTGCGCTACGGGGAAAACCCCCATCAGGATGCGGCCTTTTATGTCAGTCGCAGCGCCACTCCCCGGCCCGGCATCGCCACGGCGCGCCAGATTCAGGGCAAGGAACTGAGCTATAACAATCTCAATGACACCGACGCCGCCTTTGAACTGGTCAGCGAATTTGACCCGACATCCGGCCCGGCGGTGGCGATCATCAAGCATGCCAATCCCTGTGGCGTCGCCCGCGCGGCGACCCTGACGGAGGCCTATCAGCGGGCGCTGCTCTGTGACCAGACCAGCGCCTTCGGCGGGATCATCGCCCTCAACCAGACCCTCGACGGGGCGACCGCGGTGGAAATCGCCAAAATCTTCACCGAAGTGGTGATCGCCCCCGACGCCGATGAACAGGCGCGGGAGGTCCTGGCGGCCAAGAAAAACCTGCGGCTGCTGCTGACCGGCGGCCTGGCCGATCCGCGGGCGGCGGGCCAGACCATCAAATCGGTCGCCGGCGGTTATCTGCTGCAGGGGCGCGACAATGGCAAAGTCACGCGGGACGACCTGAAAGTGGTGACCGAACGCCATCCGACGGAGCAGGAACTGCAGGCTCTGCTGTTCGCCTTCACCGTCTGCAAGCATGTGAAATCCAACGCCATCATCTATGTCAAGGACGGCGCGACGGTCGGCATCGGCGCCGGTCAGATGAGCCGGGTCGACAGCGCCCGCACCGCCGCCCGCAAATCACAGGACGCGAGCGCTGCGGCCGGATTGCCGCAGGCGATGACCCAGGGCTCCGTCGTCGCCTCCGACGCCTTCTTCCCCTTTGCCGACGGCCTGATCCATGCGGCGGAAGCCGGGGTCACGGCGGTGATCCAGCCCGGCGGTTCGGTGCGCGATGACGAGGTGATCGCCGCCGCCAACGAACGCGGCCTCGCCATGGTCATGACCGGCATGCGCCATTTCCGCCATTGATTTGACGGGTCATTCAAGAGTGAACCAAAGCCCCGGGTTTTACGCTCCGGGGCTTTTTGCTGTGGGCCAAACAAGAAAAAAGGCGGCCCCGGGGAGCCGCCTTTGGGTTAGGTTACGAACAGGATCAGTCGATAATCACATTGCGGATTTGGCGGGCGGCGAAGCCGAGCTTGGTGACATTGATCCGGCCGCTGGTCTGGAAATCCTGAATCAGCTTCTGGATACGGGACGTCGAATGTTCGGCCTTCTTCAGCCAGACCTTGGCGGCTTCCAGCGGATCGCCGTCCGTCAAGTCCTTGAGGGCGGATCGGGTCAGGTTCTTTTGCTGATCCAGCAGGTCGGCGATGACGCTGCTGATCGCCAGCCGGTCCCAGTGGTCGGAGGATTCAACCAGTTCCGCTTCGGTCCGCAACCAGTCGAAGCCGACTTCCCCACCCAGCATAAAGTAGGCCCGCGCAACATCTGTCACATCAATTTTTATTTCCTGGGCGACCATGACAATATCACAGGCGGCAATCTTCATTTCCAGGTTGGCGATATGGATGGCCAGATCTTCCGGAACTTTCTGCTCGCGGTACATGGCGACCTTGCATTTCAGATTGTCCTCATGGCGATGATTTACGATCAGCGGCATGGCGAACAGTTTCTGAACGCCGGGCTGATACTGGTCGATGATTTCCTGTATCGACCGGCTGCTGCTGGTGTTGTTGAGGAACCAGATGGTTTGACGGCGGGCGAAGGATTCCACATCCATCAGCATCAGGATCTGAATCGTCGCCGGCGCCTGATAATCCAGGCTTTCGATTTGCCGGTAAAGATCGGACAGGCCGAACACCTCATGGGCGATGATCGAGGCGCGGGCGATATCGGCGACCATGGCGCCGGTTTCCTCCTTGATCGCCTGGATGCCGCCGCGGTTGACAATCTCGTTGCACAGCTCCTTGGCGATAATCGCCCGCTTCAGCTGATGCTTGCAGATGTCGGCGGCATATTTCTCCTGCAGCTGGACCGGGAAGGAGCGGATCAGATATTTATCGAGATAGGGATCGTCGAGAATATCGCTTTCCATCAGTTCGTCATAAAGCCCCATTTTGGAATAGGCGACGAGAACGGCGATTTCCGGGCGGGTCAGGCCCTGTTCTTCCTCGGCCCGTTCCAGAAGCTCGTCATCGGTCGGCAGGAATTCCAGCTCCCGGTCCAGATGAGCGGTTTTTTCAAGATCGAACATGAAGCGGATAAAGCTGTCGAGTTCGCGGATGCTGCTCGCCCGGGCCAGGCTGATGCACTGGGTCTGCAGATAATTGTCGTTGAGGACAATTTTGCTGACCTCGTCGGTCATATCGACGAGCAGGGCGTCGCGCTGCTGCAGGGTCAGCTTGCCGTCGACGACAAGGGCGTTGAGCAGGATCTTGATATTGACCTCATTGTCGGAGCAATCAACTCCGGCCGAATTATCGACGGCGTCGGTGTTGATCTGTCCACCTTTCAGGGCATATTCGATCCGGCCGCGCTGGGTGCAGGCCAGATTGCCGCCTTCGGCGACGACGGTGCAGTTGAGGTCCCGGCCGTTGATCCGGATGGCGTCATTGGCCCGGTCGCCGACTTCGGAGTTATTTTCCCGCGAAGACTTGATATAGGTGCCGATGCCGCCGAACCAGATCAGGTCGGCGTGGGACTTCAGGATCGCCCGGATGACCTCGTGGGGGGTGGCGCTTTCCTCGGCGGCGCCAAAACCGAGAAGCTCTTTCATCTGACGGCTCAGCGGGATCGATTTCGCCTGACGGCTGAAGACGCCGCCGCCGGCAGAGATCAGTTTTTTGTTGTAATCCTGCCAGCTTGAGCGCGGCAGGTCGAACAGGCGCTTGCGTTCATCATAGCTTTTGGCCGGATCGGGGTCGGGGTCGATGAAAATATCCCGATGGTCAAAAGCGGCGACCAGCTTTACCGCCCGCGAACAGAGCAGGCCGTTGCCGAAGACATCGCCGGACATGTCGCCGACGCCGGCGATGGTGATCGGGTCGGTCTGGACATTGACGCCCTTTTCCCGGAAGTGGCGCTGGACCGAGACCCAGGCGCCCTTGGCGGTAATGCCCATTTTCTTATGGTCATAGCCCTTGGAGCCGCCGGAGGCGAAGGCGTCGTCCAGCCAGAAGCCATAGTCCCGCGCCAGACCGTTGGCGATATCGGAGAAGGTCGCCGTTCCCTTGTCGGCGGCGACCACCAGATAGGGGTCGTCGCCGTCGCGGGCGATGACCTTTTCCGGATGGATCACCTTGTTGTCCTTCAGGTTGTCGGTGATGTCGAGAAGCCCGGAGATGAAGGTTTTGTAACAGGTGACGCCTTCTTCCAGCATTTCTTCCCGGCTGGCGCCGACGGGCATTTTTTTCGGCACGAAACCGCCCTTGGCGCCAACCGGCACGATGATGGTGTTTTTCACCTGCTGGGCCTTGACGAGGCCGAGAATTTCGGTGCGATAATCCTCCCGCCGGTCAGACCAGCGCAGGCCGCCGCGGGCGACGGGCCCGGCCCGGAGGTGAACCCCTTCGACCCGGGGCGAATAGACGAAGATTTCGGCAAAGGGTTTGGGTTTCGGCGCCTCCTTGACATCCTGGCTTTTGATTTTGACCGAGATATAGGGTTTGTTGGCGCCGTCGGGCAGGGTCTGGTAGAAATTGGTCCGCAGGGTGCTGGTGATCAGGTTGAGATAACTTCTCAGCATGCGGTCCTGGTCGAGGCTGTCGACATTTTCGAGCTGGGCGCGGATATTCTTCTCAAGCCGGGCGGCTTCCTCGGCCCTGTCGATGTCCTGTGGCGGGGTCAGGGCGAAATTCATCTCGAACAGGGCCGCCAGGTCACGGGCGGTTTCCCAATATTGGGTCAGGGTCTCCTGCATATAGATTTCGCTGTAGGACAGGCCGAGCTGGCGCATATATTTGCTGTAAATCCTGAGGATCAGGGCCTGACGGTAATTGATCCCGGCCCGCAGCACCAGTTTGTTGAAGCCGTCATTGTCGATGCGTTCCGTCCACACCGCCCGCAGGGTGTCCTCGAGCCAGTCCTTCATGACGGAAAGATCGAGCGCCGCGCGGGTCGAATCCTCCATGTAAAAATCATGGATGGCGTGATCTATGGCGCCGCCATTTTCATCGGTATGAACCGAAAAGGCATATTCCTCTATCACACGCAGGCCAAGATTTTCCAGCATCGGCAGGCAGTCGCTCAGGGCGATGGTCTGGCGGCTGGTGTAAATCTTCAGCCGAATGGCGTGATCGGGATCTTCGGCGATGCGGTAGAAATTAAACTGGATATTGTCACTGTCGGGCAGCTGCTCCAGTTTTTCAATATCGGTCACCGCAAAGCGGGGGTCGAAATGCTCCCGGTAGGAAGAGGAAAAAGACCGGTTGTATTTGCGAAACAGGGTGGTGCCGACTTCTTCGCCCCAGCGGTCGTTGAGGACTTCCAGCAGATAATCATTCCACCGCTGCGCCACCTCGGCCAGCCGCCTGTTGATGCTGGCGGTATCCGGGTTGGGCACGTTGCCGGGGGTGGTCCGGATGATGAAATGCCAGCGGGCGATGCGTTCGTTGCTCAACTGGGCGTAACGGGACGACAGTTCGCCGTTGAAAGATTCGCACAGGATCCGTTCGACCTTTCCCCGCAGGGTCGAATCATACATTTCCTTCGGCACATAGACCAGGGCGGAAACATATCGTTCAAACCGGTCCTTGCGCAGGAAAGCCTGACAGCGCGGCATGATTTTAAGGTCGAGGATGCCCATGGCGGTTTCGAGCAGCAGATCCGCCTCGATCTGGAACAATTCATCCCGCGGCAGGGTTTCGAGAATATGCATCAGGGCGCGGCCGTCATGGCTGTCGGCGGTAAAGCCCGAATCCTTGACCACCCGGCGCACCTTCCGGTCAAGATAGGGCACCGTTTCAGCCCGCTGGTTGTAGGACTTGGCGGTGAACAGGCCGACAAAACGCACCTCGGCGATCACCTTGCCCTTTTTGTCATATTTTTTGAAGCCGATGTAATCGAGATGGACGACCCGGTGGACCAGGGATTTGACATTGGCCTTGGTGATCAGCATCACCTCGGGCTGGCCCAGGAAAAACTCGATTTCCGGCGAGGTCGGCACCAGACCGTCGGGCCCTTTCAGAACGTAGACATCCGGCTCGCGCAGCATGCCATAGCCCTCGCCCCTGGTTTTATGGGGATCCTTGCCGTTATGATAATATTCCCGGTAGCCGAGAAGGGTGAAATTGTCGTCCTTCAGCCATTCGAGGAAACTGACCGCTTCCTCGATCTGTTCCGGATCGACGGCCGATTTCGGCAGCGCTGTCAGGTTTTTGCGGACCTCGTCCATTTTGGCCAGCATCGGCGTCCAGTCGTCGATGGCCGCCCGGACAAAATCCAGCACCTGGGTCAGTTTGGCCTCAAGCGCCGTGATCTGGGCCGGATCGGTCATGGCCGTGATCTCGATATACATGATGGATTCGGTGACTTTTTGACCTTTTTTCCCCTTGGCGCCGCGGGGGATGATTTTACCGTTCTCGTCGCGGGTTCTCTCCATGATCGGATGGACCAGCATATGCAGGTCGTTGCCCTCCTCCAGCAGGTTGGAGGTAATGGAATCCAGCAGGAAAGGCATGTCGTCAGTGACGATCTGGATGATGGTGTGGGATGCCGGCCAGCCATGTTCCTCGAGAGTCGGGTTGAAGACCCGGATCTTGCAGGTGTTGGCGTCGCGCTGATCGCAATATTTCCACAGGGACAGGGCGGCGGCGTATAATTCATCAATCGGCCGGTTGGCCAGCTTTTCAGGCGAGGCGTATTTATACATTTCCTGAATAAAATGGGAAAAATCAGCCGTATGTTCGGATTTCAATCTTTCCGCGGCAAAATCTACGATCGCGTCAATTCTGAGTTTTTTCTGTGTCCAGCTAGTCACATCAATAGTCCTTTTATCACATTATGTGGTCGTCTTGGGGTAAAGTGCAGTAGGGTTCTGGGGTTGCAAAGGGCCGCTCTCAGGGGTCTTTCGCAAGGCGCTTCAGGATCGGTTCCAAAAGTTTCTCTTCTTCGTTCAATATTTTAATCACATCCATGCGCGGTCCGTCCCGGCGGGCGAGGACAAGGCATAATTCATTGGTGGCCGGGCTGTCCTTGGGGCTGTCAAAATGGCCGATTGGGGGCATATGGCCGATGATCTCCCGGGCCTTTTCCAGCGGGCTGACGCCGGACTCGCCGTTGCGCGCCTGCCGTTCCGCCCTGACGCAGCCCTTTATGCCGCCCGGCAGATTTTCCAGAAACTGCGGCAACGCTTCGCCGGTCTGATGATGGGCGCGGGCATGGGCCAGGGCGGCGGCATATTCGGTCAGCCGGGTTTTGTCATGATCGCGGCCGAAGCATAATTTTAACGCCGGCGTGAAGGGGGCGCGCGCCTGGGCCTTCAGGCCCTCGGCAGTGAGCAGGGCGTGATACGCTTCGGGATGGGCGGTGGCCAGCTCATAAAAATCAAGAATGGCGCCGAGGGTCCGGTAAAGCGATTTCCGGGACCTCAGGTCGGCCGGCGATTTACCCTTGGCCAGTTTGCGGCAGTGGTCGAGGCGGGCGTGCAGCGCAGCTTCGCTGTCATGGGCCGGGCCGGAATCTGCAACATCATCCGCTATTGCCGCCGCGTCTTCCCCGGCCAGTTCGACGGTCCGCTCCTCCTCGCTAATCCAGCGAATGGCGCCCAGAATGAAATTGATCGTTTCGCCGTCATCGCTGAAGGGCAGCAGGATGCCGCGGTAGAGAATCCGCGCGCGGGCCTTGTTCTTGAATTCCGCATCAAAGGAGATCGGGCTTTGATTGGCCAGCACCTCCATATAATGATCGGTAATCCGGCTGAGCAGGGTTCGGCGCGGGATGTCGCTCACTCCCTGCAGGGTCAGGTCGCTTCCGGCGTCTTCCTGTAAAAGTTGGCCGACCACCTGTAAAGTTGGCTCGCTGGCCGGATCCCGCAGGTCGATCAGGACCATGTTGTTGCGATAGGGGGCGATGTCTTCGGGACGGAGGGATTTGAGCGGGGGAATGCCGTCGTCGCCGGCCAGCCCGAACCAATAATTATACAATTGGAAGGTGATTCTCTTTTCCGGGCCTGTATGCGCGACAGGATTCATTATTCTATACTTCCGAAGGAAGTTTCCCTCTGTTTAACATTGATCCGGACAGATCCGGTCTGCCGACTCAAATATGTTAGAAACCTACCCCTACCAGACAACTTTTACCAGTGAATAGTTACAGGGAAAATGTAAATATCATGTAAATTCGGCAATAAAACGGAAGCGATGGCATAAAGGCGGAAACGCCCGGGATTATCTGGCGATTTGCCGGAATGAACCATCACCTCCGCCGGTGAAATTTTTGCCCGATGGCCGCCCGATGCGCGCCAAATGCCCGATGGCCGCGCGGCCGGCAAGGGCCAAAATTGCTTTAAGCTTAAAATGGCCGGGGTTATTTTGTCGTGGAAAGAACGCCGAAAATGCCGTATAATGCAATTTTATAAGTAATTTCTATTTAAAAAAAATATTTTATATATATAATAGTTTTGGGGAGGGTGGAAAGACGAGGCGGTTTCCAGGGACGATATGTTCTGATGGCGTCGGGCTGTTTTCTGCTGGGATCGGTTTTAAACATGTAAAATCAAGGGCTTCAAATATGACAAACCAAACATTGACTAACCTTGTGGCGGAAATGGCGCGCGGCTCCATTCGTGTTGTGGACCTGACGGTTCCGTTGAACGAAGATACCCCGGTTATTGGTCTGCCGGAGGAATTCAATCAGTCCCCCGCCTTTAAAATGGAGCAGATTTCCTGCTTTGACGATCGGGGGCCGGCCTGGTACTGGAACAAATTTTCCTGCGGCGAGCATACGGGGACTCATTTCGACGCTCCGGGTCACTGGGTGACCGGCAAGGATTATCAGGATGGCTGCACCGACACCATTCCGCCGGAAAAGCTGATCGCCGCCGCCAATGTCATTGACGTCAGCCGGGAAGCGGCGGAAGATCCGGACTATCTGTTGTCTTCTGACAAGATCAGGCAGTGGGAAGCCGAGCATGGCGAGATCGCGCCCGGCACCTGGGTCCTGATGCGCACCGACTGGAGCAAGCGCTCGGTGGAGGATTTCCTCAATTATGCCGAGGATGGCCCCCACACGCCCGGACCGTCAGTGGAATGCATGGAATTTCTGGCCAAAGAGCGGGACATTTGCGGCTTTGGCGTTGAGACCATCGGCACCGACGCGGGCCAGGGCTTTACCTTTGATCCGCCATTTCCGGCCCATAACCTGATGCACGGCAACAATAAAATGGGTCTGGCGTCGCTGACCAATCTGGACCAGCTGCCGCCGAAGGGGGCGGTGATTGTGACGCCGCCGCTCAAAATCGTGCAGGGCTCCGGAAGCCCTTTGCGGGTCATTGCGCTCACGCCGTGAGACAGGTTGGGTCAATCACGAATATTCGCCTTTACTGGCGCTATCAACTGAAGAGTATGAATCATGGCTGAACGCTCCTTTGCCAAAGAGGTGAAAAAACTGCGTCTTGGAAACGGCGAGGTTTTTCATGGTGAGGGCATTCTCGCGGTGACCAAGGGCCTGCTGCAATCGGGGGTCGCCTATGTCGGCGGCTACCAGGGGGCGCCGGTGTCCCATCTGATGGACGTGCTGGCGGATTCCGAGGAAATTCTCGCCGAACTGGGCGTCCATTTCGAAGCCAACGGCAGCGAGGCGACGGCGGCGGCGATGCTGTCGGCCTCGATCAGCTATCCCCTGCGCGGCGCCGTGACCTGGAAATCCACCGTCGGCACCAATGTCGCCTCGGACGCGCTGAGCAACCTGGCGTCGGCCGGCGTCATCGGCGGCGCGGTGATCATCATCGGCGAAGATTACGGTGAAGGCGCCAGCATCATGCAGGAGCGCACCCATGCCTTCGCGATGAAATCGCAGATGTGGCTGATCAATCCGCGGCCCAACCTGCCGAAGATGGTCGATATGCTGGAAAAAAGCTTCCAGCTTTCCGAGGCCAGCAACACGCCGGTGTTTTTCCAGATGCGCATCCGCGCCTGCCATCTACATGGTCAGTTCGAAACCCGGGACAATATCCGGCCGAGGATGTCCGTGGGCGAGGCGCTGGAAAACCCCAACCGGCAAGCGGACAAGATTATTCTGCCGCCCTATACCTTCCAGCAGGAGAAGCACAAGGTCGAGCAGCGCTGGCCGGCGGCGATCAGATTCATCGTCGACAATGGCCTGAACGAGATATTTGACGGCCCCGAGAAGGACATCGGCATTATCTTTGAGGGCGGCCTCTATAATGTGGTGATCCGCGCCCTGCAGATGATGGGGCTTGCCGACAGTCTCGGCGATACCCGGGTGCCGCTTTACGTGATGAATGTGACCTATCCGCTGGTCGATCAGCAGCTGGTTGAGTTCGCCCGCGACAAGAAGGCCGTCCTGATGGTCGAGGAAGGCCAGCCCAATTATATCGAGCAGGCCCTCAACAAGATTTTCAATGATGCGGCGCTGAAATGCCGCATTTCCGGCAAGGATGTCCTGCCGCCGGCCGGCGAATATACCGGCCAGGTGATGAAAGACGGCCTCAAGGCCTTTATGGCAAAATACAAGCCGGATCTGGTGAAAAGTGACGCGCTGGAGGACTCCCTCGCCGCCCTGTCCCAATTGACGGTCCGGCCCGAGGCGCTCGGCGCCGCGATTCCGGCCCGGCCGCCGGGGCTGTGCACCGGCTGTCCGGAGCGGCCGTTCTTCGCCGCCCTGAAGATGCTCGAAAAGGACTATGGCGAGATTCATATCTCGGCCGATATCGGCTGCAATTCCTTCGGCGCCCTGCCGCCGTTTCAGATCGGCAACACCATCATGGGCTACGGTCTGGGCGGCGCCAGTTCCTCGGCCTTCAGTTCAGTTCGGGGAAAGCGCGCCATTTCGATCATGGGCGACGGCGGCTTCTGGCATAACGGCCTGACCAGCGGCATCGCCAGCGCGGTCTATAACAACAGCGACAATGTCTATATCATCGTCGATAACGGCTATGCGGCGGCGACCGGCGGCCAGTATATCCCCTCCTCGGCCAGGACATTGAAACAGAACGAGCAGAAGGCGCGGATTCAGGATGCGGTGCAGGGGGTCGGCGTCAAATGGATTCGCAGCATGCGCTCCTATCAGGTGGCCGATGTCAAGGCGCTGGTTCATGAAGCCATGACGTCACCCTATCACGGGCCGAAGGTGATTGTGATTGAGGGTGAATGCATGCTCAATCGCCAGCGCCGGGAAAAACCGATCGTGGCGCAAAATATCCGCTCCGGCAAACGGGTGGTCAAGGAGCGCTTTTATGTCGAAAGCGAGACCTGCACCGGCGACCACGCCTGCATCCGGCTGTCCGGCTGCCCGAGCCTGACCATCAAGCCGAACCCGGACCCGTTGCGCCAGGACCCGGTGGCCTATGTGGATAATTCATGCGTCGGCTGCGGCGTCTGCGGCGAGAATGCCCATGCCGCCGTGCTGTGTCCGTCCTTTTCCCGGGCGGAACTGGTCTTTAACCCCACCGGCTGGGACAGATTCATCAATGGTCTGCGTCAGGGGGTGATCGGGTTTTTGCAACGGCGGGCCGACCGCAAGCGGGCGAGGGTATCCTTATGAGCAAGGCGAAAGACATGACCACGAGCATAAACCGGCCGATCACCATTGTCGTTTCGGCCCTTGGCGGACAGGGTGGCGGGGTTTTGACCAACTGGCTGGTCAATCTGGCCGAACAATGTGATTATTTCGCCCAGTCGACCTCGGTCCCCGGCGTCGCCCAGCGCACCGGCGCCACCATATATTACCTTGAAATGTTCCCCAAGGCGGCGGCGGATCATCCGGATCATCCGCCGATCATGGCGCTGATGCCCCTGTCGGGCGATGTCGATCTTGTGGTGGCGGCCGAACTGATGGAAGCGGGCCGGGCGGTCCAGCGCCAGTTCGTCACCCCCGACAAGACGACGCTGATCGCCTCGACCCACCGGGTTTTTTCCATCGCCGAAAAAATGGCCATGGGCGACGGCGCCGGCGATGCGGCGACCGTGATCCGGGCCTGCCGGGAGGCCGCCCGGGATTTTATCGCCTTTGATATGGAACGACTGGCCGGCGAGACGGGCTGCGTCATCAGTTCGATCCTGTTCGGCGCCATTGCCGGTTCCGGCGCACTGCCCTTTTCCCGGGAAAATTTCGAGCAGGCGATCCGCGCCGAAGGCAAGATGGTCGATATTAACCTGAGGGGTTTTGAGGCCGGCTGGTCTGCGGCGCAAGAGGGCACTGCCGCGGATCAGCCGGTGGGGGACTCTTCCGCCACCGCGACCACCGAGGAAAGGATTGTTGGCGCGGCGAACAGCCCCCGGGCCCAGGCGCTGATCGACCGGATCAACGCCCTGCCCGCTCCGGCGCGGCGGTTCGCCTATGAAGGGGCGAAAAAACTGCTCGATTATCAGGATATTGACTATGCGGCGCAATATCTGACGATTCTCGAAGGCTTTTCTGCCCGCGACCGGGCGCCGTTTGACCTGAGCCGGGAACTGGCCCGTCATCTGGCGCTGTGGATGGCCTTTGATGATACGATCAAGGTCGCCGACATCAAGACCCGGTCGGACCGGGTGCGGAAATACCGCAAGGAAATCCGCGCCGATAAGGACCAGATTGTCCATATGGTCGAATTCATGCATCCGCGGCTCGAGGAAATCGTCGGCACCCTGCCGGTGAGGATGGCGCGACGGGTCCGGAAGTCGCCCTTTCTTCGCCGGTTGCTTGAAAAACTGACCGGGCCGCGGCTGTCGGACACGACACGGATTTCATCCTTCCTGATGCTCTATTTCATCGCTTCGCTGCGGCGCATCCGCCGCAAGACCCTGCGCTATGCCGAAGAACATGCCGAGATCGCCGGCTGGCGGGCGCGCATCGAAAAGGCCCTGTCGCGGGATTACGGGCTGGCGGTGGAGCTTGTCCGCTGTCAGCGGCTGATCAAGGGCTACGGCGACACTCACGCCCGGGGCCTGGCCAGTTACCGGGCGATCATGGCGCAGTTTGACGGCGACGCCGCGCTCACGGCCGACAGGGTTGTCGCCTTGCGCGCCGCGGCTCTGGATGATGACGAAGGCAAGGCGCTGGCCCGCGAACTGTCGCAAGACCGCGCCGCCTGAAAATCTCAGCCGAGGAGAGCGATGGCGGTTTTATTGACGATCAGCGCCGCCAGATAGGCGAGGGCGAACAGATAGCCGACCATAAACCCGGTCCAGCCCCAGCTGTTGGTTTCGCGCCGGGTGGTGGCGAGGGTGGCGAAACATTGCGGGGCGAAAACATACCAGGCGAGGAAGGCCAGCGCCGTCGACAGCGGCCAGCTGTTTTGCAGCACCGCATGCAGCCCCTGTTCGACCTGCGCCTCGTCCCCCTGCAGGGCATAGACGGTGCCCAGCGCGCCGACCGCCACTTCCCGGGCCGCCATGCCGGGGATCAGGGCGATCGATATTTCCCAATTAAAACCCAGCGGCTCAAAGATGTTCTGCAGATAGCGGCCCAGGATGCCGGCGAAGCTGTAATAGATGTCCGGGTCGGCGGCCCCTTCGGGTTTTTTGGGATATTGCGCCAGCGCCCACAGGCCGATGGCGGAATAAAGAATGATGGTGCCGGCCCGCCGGAGAAAGGCCCGGGCCCGCTCCCACAGGTTGATCAGCAGATGCTTGAGGACCGGCAACTGATATTTGGGCAACTCCATCAAAAACGGCTGGGGCACGCCTTTGGTCAGGGTCATCTTGAGGACCGCCGCCACGATCAGGGCGCTGACGACCCCGGCGAGATAAAGCCCAAAAAACACCACGCCCTGCAGGCCGAACAGGCCGTAAATCACCGGCTTGTTGGGAATGAAGGCGCTGATGATCAGGGTATAGACCGGCAGCCGGGCGGAACAGGTCATCAGCGGCGCAATCATGATGGTCGTGATGCGGTCCCGGTGATGTTCGATGGTCCGGGTCGCCATGATGCCGGGAATGGCGCAGGCGAAACTGCTGAGCAGCGGGATGAAGGCGCGGCCGTTGAGGCCGACCTTGGCCATCAGCCGGTCCATGATGAAGGCGGCCCGCGCCATATAACCGGTGGCTTCGAGGACCAGGATAAAGCTGAACAGGATCAGAATCTGCGGCAGGAAGACCACGACGCTGCCAACCCCGGCGATAATCCCGTCGTTCAACAGGGAGCGGAACCAGTTATCGGGCAGCAGACCCCGGATCAGCTCCTGCAGGGCGCCGAAAGCACTGTCGATCAACTCCATCGGCGCTTCGGCCCAGGCGAAAACCGACTGGAACATGACAAAAAGGATCGTGAAAAAAATCAGGAAGCCGAGCACGGGATGAAGTAATATTTTATCCAGCTCCCGGGTGACCTTATGCTGCGTTCCTTCCGAAATCAGCGCCTTGGCGGCAATATCCCGGGCGCGCTTTTGCAAATCGCGGGTGGGCGGCGTCGGCTGAGGGGGCTGCGACTCCGGCAGATTGCTGACGCTGTCGGCGATCCTTTCCTTCAACTGGTCCAGGCTGTTGCGCCGCACGGCGACCGTGGTGACCACCGGGATGCCCAGTTCCCGCGACAGGACATCCGGATCAATCCGGATGCCGTCCCGTTCGGCCATGTCATGCATGTTGAGGGCCAGAATCACCGGCAGGCCGAGATATTTCAATTCCAGCGCCAGCCTCAGGTGAACCCGCAGGTTGGTGCTGTCGGCGACGCACAGCAGCAGGTCGGGGCGGCTTTCGCTGACATGGGCGCCGGTGATCACCTCGCGGCTGACCCGTTCGTCCAGTGTCCGGTCCTTCAGGCTGTAAATGCCCGGCAGGTCAATCAGGATGATATTGTCGCCATTTGCGGTGGCGTAGGATCCGCTGCGGCGCTCGACGGTGACGCCGGGATAATTGGCGACTTTCTGATGACTTCCGGTCAGGCTGTTGAACAGGGAACTTTTGCCGCAGTTGGGGCTGCCGACGAGGGCGATCTTGACATTATTCATGATATTCCGGACTCACAATCTTCGGGCGACTTTCAGGCAACTTTCAGGCTTTCCCGTTTTTCACTTTCACCGCATCGGCTTCCATGCGGCGCAGCGCCACGGTCATCTGGCCGATGCGCACGGCGATCGGGTCGCGGGACACCGGCCCTTCATGGAGAATTTTAATGGCGAGTCCCTCTTCGAATCCAATCTCCAGAAGACGGTCCTCGAGGTCGCGGGCAAATTCAATGTCCTTGCATCTCGCCGCTTCAAAGCCGAGGATGATGGCGTCGTCGCCCTTGTTCAAATCACTTAAATATTTCATTTTCATTGTAAACTTACGCGCAACCAATAATAATTATTAACAACATGTACACGAATTCACCGCTTTTGGAAATGCTGGAATTACTTATTTTAATTTATTTGATATATGTTAAGAATAGAGGCATTCAAACGGCCGTATGAAAATGCGGGACAAACCGGCAAAAAGGCGGGGAGGTCAGACTGTCATTCACATCAAAAGGAAGCAGAAAATGTCATATGATTTTACCGGGCAAGTGGCGATTATCACCGGCGCCGGCGGCGGATTGGGCCGGGCCCATGCGCTCGCGTTCGCCGCGCGCGGGGCGAAGGTGGTGGTCAATGATCTGGGCGGCGCCCGAGACGGATCACAGGGCGGCGAGTCGGCGACCCGCAGCCCGGCCGAACAGGTGGTTCAGGAAATCATCGATCAGGGGGGAGAGGCGGTCGCCAATGGCGGCAATGTCACCGCGCCCGAAGACATGCAGGCGATGGTCGATCAGGCGATGCAGGCTTTCGGCCGCATTGACATCCTGGTCAATAACGCCGGCATCCTGCGCGACAAGACCTTTGGCAAGATGGACCTGGCGGATTTCCGCGCCGTGCTGGAGGTTCACCTGATGGGCGGCGTCATCGCCAGCCGCGCCGTCCTGCCAGTGATGCGGGCCCAGAATTACGGCCGCATCGTCATGACGACCTCGTCAAGCGGCCTTTACGGCAATTTCGGCCAGAGCAATTACGGCGCCGCCAAGCTCGGCCTCGTCGGCCTGGTCAATACCCTGAAGCTGGAGCTGTTCAAATCCGGCATTCGGGTCAACGCCCTGGCGCCGGTGGCGGCGACGCGGATGACCGACGACATCATGCCGCCCCAGATGCTCGACCTGCTGACCCCGGAAAGCGTCTCGCCGGCCGTCCTCTATCTCTGCGGCAGGGAAGCGCCGACCGGCGAGATTATCACCGCCGGCGCCGGCACCTTCGCCCGGGCGCGGATCCTGGAAAGCGACGGCCTCTATCTCGGCCCCGAGGCGACGCCGGAACAGATCGCCGAAAACTGGGACGCTTTGTCGGACATGACGGACGCCAAATCCTACAAACAGGGCTCCGACCAAAGCCAGAAATTCGCCGTCAACGCCTTTGAAAACAAACCGTGAGGCGGCGGCGGCCTGAAAAATATAATAAAACGTTTGTTTATCAGTAAATTTTGGCTAAGCTTTCAGAGGACAAAAGATGGCGGGAAAACGCTTCTGCGCCTTTTCGGGTCGCGCAATCGTAAAATTTTTGGGAGTATCAGATGGAAAAAAATACCGGTATATGGGGTTTGGGCGTTCTGCTGGCGGCGGGGCTGCTGGCCTCTTGCGGGGATCAGCAGCAGGCGACGACGCCGCACTATAAGGCCGAAATCAAGCGAACCAGTTACGGCATTCCGCATATCACGGCTGATGATTTCGCCAGCCTCGGCTTTGGCGAGGGCTATGCCGCGGCCGAGGACCATGTCTGCAATATCGCCCACGGCATCGTGATCTCCCGCGGCGAGCGGGCGAAATATCACGGCCCGGGCGAAAAGAACAAGCATCTGATGAGCGATATTGTCGTCCGCGCCCTGGATATTCCCGCCCGCGCCGCCGGGGATTTCGCCGCCCAGTTGGCGGAAAACCGCGACTGGATCACCGGCTATACCGCCGGCTATAACAAATATATCCGCGAAGTCGGCCGGGACAAGATCACCTCATGGTGCAAGGGCGCCGAATGGGTGCGGGAAATCACCCCCGAGGACCTGTTTTCGAGGTTCCAGACCCTGGCCCAGTCCGGCCCGCGCATGGCCGGCATGATTATGGCCGCCCAGCCGCCACAGAAGGAAGAAGGTCGGGAATCCGCCCGGATAGAGCTGGAGGAGCAGACCCTGGCCGAGGCCCTGGACGGCCTGCGCGCCCGCCATCTCGGCTCCAACGGCTGGGCCTTTGGCCGGGAGCGGACGGAAAACGGCCGCGGCATGCTGCTCGGCAATCCCCATTATCCCTGGACCGGCACCAACCGTTTCTGGGAAAAGCATCTGACCATTCCGGGCAAGATGGATGTCTACGGCGTCCATCTGATCGGCGCGCCGGGGGTGGCGATCGGCTTTAATGAAAATGTCGGCTGGACCCATACGGTGTCCGACAGCGAACGGGTGACTTTCTACAAGCTTGACCTCGTGCCGGGCGATCCGACCAGCTATTATTATGACGGCCAGCCGCGCAAAATGACTGCCCGCAAGATCACCCTTGCGGTGCGGGATGAAACCGGACAGGAGACACAGAAGGAACATACCGTCTGGTTCAGCCATTATGGCCCGATGGTCGCCCTGCCCAATGCGCCGTGGACCGATAAACAGGCGCTGACCATGCGCGACGCCAATTTCCGCAATCAGGACCTGATGTCGCAATGGAAAGCGATGGATCTGGCCCGGGACATGGATGATTTCAAGGATGCGCACCGCAAATGGAACGCCATGCCGTGGGTCAACACCATGGCGACCAGCCGGGACGGGCGGGCGGTCTATATCGACGGCTCCAATGTCGGCCGGTTGAGCGATGAGGCCATCGCCCTGTGGCGCGCGCGGACGGAAACGGATCCGCTGACCCGCGCCTTCCATCAGAAAATGGGCCTGATCCTGCTCGACGGCAGCGATAGCCGTTTTGAATGGCAGGCCCATCCGGAGGCCCGGACGCCGGGGGTCGTGCCCTATGCCGAGCAGCCGAAGCTGGAGCGGGCGGATTATATCTTCAACGCCAATGACAGCTATTGGCTGACCCATGTCGCGGCGCCGCTGGAGGGCTATTCGCCGCTGTATGGCCCGGAGCGCGCCCCCCGCACCCTGCGCACCCGGATGAACGCCAAACTGGTCAGCGACATCGCGGCGGACGGTCCGGCGGGGGCCGACGGTAAATTTTCCCTGCAGGAAATGCAACAGGCCCTGCTCGGCAACCGCAGCCTGACGGCGGAAGTGCTGCGCGATGAGCTGGTCGCGGCCTGCGTCGCGACGCCGGCGGCGGAAATTGACGGCGAAACCATTGATCTCGCCGCCGCCTGCGAAGTGCTTCAGGGCTATAGCGGCCGGCTTGGCCTCGACAGCCGGGGCGCGGTGCTGTTCCGGGAGTGGATCACCCGCTATGACTATCGAGAAACCCTGACGGACGGCGCGCTCTTCGCCGTGCCCTTTGACCCGAAGGATCCGGTCAACACGCCCCGCGGCCTGGCGGACCGGGACCTGGCGCTGAAAAACCTTGCTCTCGCGGTTCAGACGCTGCACAAGGCCGGCCTGGCGCTCGACAGCGCCTTGGGCGATGTCCAGTTCGCCTATCGCGGGGCGGAGAAAATCGCCATCCACGGCGGCGGCCGGGAAGAGGGAATCGCCAATGTCATCGGATTACACCTCTATGACAGTCAGGCGCCGCAGGTCCGGGCCGGGAAAATCAACGGCAGCAAAGGGCTGACCGACAAGGGCTATCTGGTCACCTATGGCACCAGTTTCCTGCTCAGCCTGAGCTATACGGATCAGGGCCCGACGGCGGAAGCCTTCCTGACCTACAGCGAGTCCGGTGATCCGACGTCGCCCCATTACACCGACCAGACAAAGCTGTTTTCCCGCCAGCAATGGCGGCCGATCCTGTTCCGGGCGGCGGATATTGACCGGGACGTCAAGTCTTCCCTGAGCCTGACTGAGCCGAAATAACGGCGGGGGTGGGGATTTATCCAAGACAGGCGTCCGGCGAAATATCGCGGGGCGCTTTTTTTGGGCGGTGATGTCGGAGGGGTCGTCCGGACCGGAGGTGAGGAGAAAAATGGTGCCGCTGATGTGACTCGAACACACGACCTACGCATTACGAATGCGTTGCTCTACCAACTGAGCTACAGCGGCACGGGGTGCTGGTAAAATATGGCGCATTTGCCGGGACGGCAAGCAAAATCATCCGCCGCCGCGCAGAAAAATGACCCGGCCGGAAAATAACCCGGAAAGGAGTCGGAAAAGAGTAAGGAAGCCCGGCCGGTCAGCGCCCCGAGGGCAAGGCCGATGTCGATGACCACAGGACCTCGCCGAAGGCATGACAGTGCGGGCATTGGGCGGCGTATGTTTCCAACGCCGCGCCACAGGCGTCGCAGCGCCAGGCCGGGTCCGCCGGGGCGCTTTCGGCGCGGGCAAGCAAGTCTTCCGCCGCCGCCGGATCCTGCCTTTGCCGCATTTCGAGCCGGGCCAGCAGACGATAGCTTTCCTGCCGCATCTGATTTTGCGCCTGAATCCTGTCGAGCGCCCGTTTGCCTGCGGCCCAGTTTTCCGTGTCGATGGCGACGGCGGCCAGCAGATGGAGGCTCGCGGGATGATCGGCGGTGAGCGAGCAGAATTTCTGCAGCCGGCGGAATTTCTCGCTCGGGCTCTCCAGCGGCTCCAGGGTCAGAAACAGCTGCCCCAGTTCCGGGTGCGGCGCTTTTTTCCAGGCGGCCTCGATCACTTTCCGCGCCTGGGATTTGTCATTATGAGCCAGATGATGGCGGGCGAGCAGCAGGGCGGCGGGAACGAAGGCCGGGTCCGCCTTCAACGCTTGCCGGGCGAAATCCCGGGCAGCGGTTTTCCGGCCGGACAGGTCGGCCTCCACCGCCTGGCTGTAACAGAGCGCGGCGTCGAGGCTCTTTTGCTCCGCCGCTGTCACCGCCCGGCCGCGGGCGAGCTCTTTCAAGGCGTCGCGGGCCTCGGCCCAGCGGCCCAGCCGGGTCAGCAGGTCGAAGATCTGTCGGCGAATCCAGAGGTTTTTCGGCCTCAGGTCGTGCATTTCCTCGAGAATGTCATGGGCGGCGGCGAAATCCCCGGCGCGCAGGCGCTGATCGAGTTGCCATGTAAGGGCGCTGAGGCGGCTATCGGGATTTTCACTCAGCTGATGCAGGTAATCCGCTTGGGCCTTGTCCTCCGCCCCTGTGGCCGGGTCTTTGGCCGCCGCCAGCAACAGCCGCAGGGGGCCGTTTTCGCCGGGTAGCAGGGACCGGGCCTTTTGGCCCTGCTTGATCGCCGCGTCATGGTCGTGAACCGCCAGCGCCGACCAGGCGAGATCAAGAGCGCTCAGGCCCTTCTGGCGGCGGCTTTGCTGACGGCGCGGGCTGGTCAGCGGATTGTCGCGCCGCGCCCAGCGGTAGAGCCGGAACAGCAGCCAGCAGGCGGCGGTATAGAACAGCAGCAGCAGGCAGAAGATCGCCACCGACATGCGGATTTCCCAGCCGCGCCAGGTCAGCAGAAGATGGCCCGGCTGATCGGCGAGCCAGACGGCGGCGAGGGCGAGCAGAATCGCCAGCGTGATATATAAGGTCAGCCGGATCATCGGGATGCCCCCTCTATATTATCCGGCGCAAGCGAGGGCGTGCCGTCAGAGGGCTGATCAGATATTTCGCCCGGCGTCGTGTCGGGGGCGTCCTGTTCCACCGGCGTATCAGCGGGCGGCTCGGCGGCAAGATAATAGGCGGCAGCGAGGCGTTCGATGCGGTTTATTTCTTCTTCCGCCCGGAGCGTTAATGCCGCCCGCCGCAGCCAGTCGTCGAGCGCCTGCCGGGCCGGATCCGGCAGATCGCTGAGCAGCCGCTCGGCCGCCGCGAGATCCCGCCGGGCCAGCAGCCGCTCGGCGGCGGCGATCCTGTTGTCGAGGGTGGAAGTGGATTCGGGGGCGTCGTCAGGCGTGGTTTTGCGCACCATGACCAGGCCGGTGAGGCCGGCATAGGCCCGTTTCCACCAGGGATCATCGGCTCGGCTTGTCGCGGCGCGGATCAGGGCCGGGATCAGATCGGAAAAATCGTCGCGCAGCCTCTCCGGGCTGGCGACGCCGCCGCTTTGACGGGCGAGCCAGCCAACGGCGTCATTCAGGCGGCTGTTGCGGGCGAAGGCGCCCTGTTCGGTGAGCTCTTTCAACGCCTCAATTTCCGCCGCAAAGGGCTGGCCGAGGGTCGCTTTATGGCGCAGTGCTCCGATGCGAAAGGCGAGCAGCGCGCCGCTGACATCGCGGGCGGCGTAACTTTCCACCTGGCTGAGACGACTTTCAATCCGGGCAAATTGTGCCCCCTGGGCTGCCGCCGTTTCCATCAGCCGGGCGCGTTCCGTCGCGGCTTGCCGGGCGTCGTCCAGGCCCTTGCTCAGGGGAACGAAGGAGGATTCAAGTTGGCTGACGCGACTAAGTAGCATGTCGAGGCGGGCCGACTGGGCCAGGGTTTGGCTGTCTTTGTCCTCTGCCGCCTGATCCTCCTGCAGCCGCGCCTGCTCCAGCTTGTCGAGCCGTTCGAGAATCTGCGGATCGCTTTCGGATGCGGCGGTCCGGGGCAAACTGTCGAGGCGCTGTTCAAGCCGGGTGATTTTTGCCGTCAGGGCCGGCAATTCGGGGTCGGATGATCTATCCGTCCCGATCCATTGGCCGACCATCGGCAGTCGCGCGCTGATCTCGGGCAGGAAATAGAGGCCCGCGCCGGCGCCGGCGAGAAAAACAAGCAGGACCAGCAGAATTCGCCGCGCCCAGGTGTTGCTGACGCTGGCGCCGCCGGATTTTTTCTGTGCCCCGTCCTGTCCCTCGGCCGGTTCAGGAGTCGCCACCTGTGTCGCGGCCTGCTGCGCCGCCTTGCGCTCGGCGATAATCTTCCGGGCGGTTTTTTCCATTTCTTCCACTTTTTCCGTTTTTTCCGGGGGGGTGCTATCGGAACTGTCTTTTTCTGTGGTATTTTCGGTCATGGCCCCTTTTCCTCAAGCGTAATATCAATTAACTGAAAAAGCTGTGTTTGATCCGGGCGTTGCGCGATCAGCATCTTCCCCCAGGGCAGGCAGCTTATCACATCCGCCACCGCAGGACTAAGGCAAAGCGCGGTAACGTCCGCCAGATAATCCGCCAGGCCGGCGGCGCGAATCAGCGTCAGAAAGGTATCTGCCGTGCGCGGCGAGTAAAACGGCATATGACTGATTTGTCGGCGGCGCAACAAATCCCTCGCCGCCGGCGACAGGGCGGTCGCGGGCCGGGCCCGGTAAAGCGCCTGTCGCGTGATGTCATATCCGGCCTGTTGCAAGGCCCCGACCAGATCGCCGGCGACGGTTTCGCCCGAAATATGCAGCAGCGCGCCGTCGGCGGGCGCAAAGCTCTGCGCGATGCGGGCGGCCAGTGATTCTACATTGCCGCCGGCGGCGATGACGGATGCGAAGCCCAGCTCCCGCGCCGCCCGCGCCGTGGCGTCGCCGACCGCGAAACATAATAATCCCCGCTGATCGCTGTTGCGGACGAAGGCGCGCACCCCGTTGGCGCTGGTGAAGATCATCGCCTGATAGGGGGCGAGGTCAAGGGCCGCCGGCGGATAATACTCGATGGCGAGCAGGGGTTCGCTGTCGACCTGATGACCCGCGGCGATGAGAAGTCGGGCGAACCGTTCTGAATCGTCATGGGGTCGGGTGAGCAGGAAATGCATGGCTTGTGCTATACCCCCGCCGCCAGTTTCCGGAAGAAATCCTCGCCGGCCATCTGGCGGAGCCTGAGGCCGACCGCGTTGCCGAGCGCTTCCGGCTCATCGTCGGACCCCTGCTGGTGGAACTGATGATCTTCTGTGCCGTCGGGCAGGGAAATCCGCCCCCTTAACAAAAGGCTGTGACCCTCAAGCGTCGCGAGGCCGGCGATCGGCGTCCGGCAGGAGCCGTCAAGCACATTGAGCATCGCCCGTTCCGCCCGGACGCAGAGTTCGGTCGCCCGGTGATTGAGTGGCTGCAGCCGCCGGCGCGCCGCCGCATTATGGCTGGCGATTTCAATGCAGATGGCGCCCTGGGCGACGGCGGGCAGCAGCTCGTCTGTCTCGACCGGGTGGGCGCGCGGGTCCGCCAGCCCCAGGCGGTTGAGGCCGGCCATCGCCAGATAGGTGGCGTCGACGACATTTTCCTCAAGCTTTTTCAGCCGCGACTGAACGTTGCCGCGGAAGGTCACCACCTTGACATCCGGCCGCTGAGCCAGAGTCTGGGCCTGGCGGCGCAGGGAGGCGCTGCCGATGACCGACCCCGGCGGCAGGTCGCCGAGGCGGGCGGCCTTTGACGAGATAAAGGCGTCGCGGGGGTCTTCCCGCTCGAGATAACAGCAGAGCTCCAGGCCATCGGGCAGGACGGTCGGCATATCCTTCAGCGAATGGACGGCGATGTCGATGTCGCCGCCGAGCAGGGCGGCCTCGATTTCCTCGGTAAAAAGACCCTTGCCGCCAAGCTCCGCCAGCGGCCGGTCCAGTATCCGGTCGCCCCGGGTCGAGAGGACGATGATTTCGATGGTGTCCGCCGTCAGATCGTCATGGGCGGCGGCCAGCCGGTCCCGGACCTCATGGGCCTGGGCGAGGGCCAGTTGACTGCCCCGGGTGCCGATACGAAGCGCAAATTTACTTTTTTTGGTGTCTTGCACGGAATAGAGCCTTATATAATAGTTATTCAGATATATTCATCACGTCGGGAGCTTGTCTCCTGTCATATGTGTGTTTGTAGAATAAAATTAAAGGCGATGCCATAAAAATGACCCTAAAACGGCGATGGCGGGCGACAGTCCGCCGATGAAACAGCAAAAGGACAAAGACATCAGGCTGTTGGGCCTGGAAAGCAGTTGTGACGAAACCGCCGCCGCCGTGGTCGATGGCGCGGGGCGGATTTTGTCCAATGTGGTGCTGTCGCAGATTGAGGAGCATAAGCCCTACGGCGGGGTGGTGCCCGAAATCGCCGCCCGCTGCCATATCGAGCATATGGACCGTCTGGTTCGTCAGGCGCTGGATGAGGCGGCCTGCGATTTTGGCGACCTGACGGCGGTGGCGGCGACCTCCGGCCCGGGGCTGATCGGCGGCGTCATGATCGGCATGATGACCGGCAAGGCGATTGCCGCGGCCTGCGACATCCCTTTCATCGGGGTCAATCACCTGGAAGGCCACGCCCTGACGGCGCGGATGACCGATCAGGTGGCTTTTCCCTATCTGCTGCTGCTGGTATCGGGCGGTCATTGCCAGATTCTGCTGGTGAAAGGGGTCGGGCAGTATCAGCGGCTCGGCACGACCATCGACGATGCGGCGGGGGAAGCCTTTGACAAGACGGCGAAGATCCTTGGCCTCGGCTATCCCGGCGGCCCGGCGGTGGAACGGGCGGCGCAAAAGGGCGACGGGGCGCGCTTTCGCCTGCCCCGGCCCCTGCGTGGCAGGCCGGGCTGCGATTTTTCCTTTTCCGGCCTTAAAACCGCCGTCCGCCGCGAGGTCGAGAAGCTGGGGCCGGCGATCAGCCAGCAGGATATATATGATCTGGCGGCCAGCTTCCAGCAGGCCCTGTGCGAGTCCATCCTCGACCGGATGCGCCGGGCGATGGATCTGTATCTTGACCAGACGATGACGGATACCCATATACTTGTGGTTGCCGGCGGCGTTGCGGCCAACAGTTATTTGAAAAGCAATCTGGCGCAGCTTTGCCGGGAAAAGGGCTTTTCCCTTGTCGCGCCGCCGCCGGCTTTATGCACCGATAACGGGGCGATGATCGCCTGGGTCGGGGTTGAGCGGCTGCGGCGGGGCGAGACCGACACGCTGGACATCAGCGCCCGGGCCCGCTGGCCGCTGGACCCGGATGCGCCGCCGGCGGCCGGGGCCGGGGTCAAGGCCTGAGGCACAGGCCCGCGCCAGGCTTGGCCGGGCAGACGATCAACAGAATAAAAACAAAAGGTATAAAATGACGATATATCAGAAAATCAGCGTGGTCGGCGGCGGCGCCTGGGGTACGGCTCTGGCGGCGATGGCGACAAGGGTGGAGCGCGACGTCCTGTTGTGGGCCCGGGAAGGCGACGTCGTGACGTCAATCAACGAAACCCATGAAAACAGGGATTTTTTACCGAACATAGAACTGCCCAAGGCCCTGAAGGCGAGCCGGGATCTCGCCGATGCGGCGGCGGCCGATATTATTCTGATGGTCGTGCCGGCCCAGTTTGTCCGGGCGGTGGCGACGGATTTGAAGGAATATGTCCGGGAAAGCACCCCGATCATCCTCTGCGCCAAGGGGATTGAGCAGACCAGCGGCAAGCTGATGAATGAAGTGGTGATCGAGGTCTTGCCGAAAAGCCCGCTGGCGGTTCTGTCGGGTCCGACCTTCGCCGGGGAAGTGGCCCGCGGCCTGCCGGCGGCGGTGACCATCGCCTCCAAATATCAGCAGATCGCCCAGAATGTCGCCAATACGTTGGGCCAGACGACTTTCAGACCCTATTTGTCGCGCGATGTTGTCGGCGCCGAAGTGGGGGGCGCGGTGAAGAATGTCCTGGCGGTGGCCTGCGGCATTGTCGCCGGGCTTGATCTGGGCGAGAATGCCCGGGCGGCGCTGATCACCCGCGGCATGGCGGAAATGATTCGCTTTGGCGAGGCCCTGGGCGCCAAGAAGGAAACCATGATGGGGCTTTGCGGTCTGGGGGATCTGATCCTGACCTGTTCCTCGCCCCAGTCGCGCAATATGTCGCTGGGCATGGCGCTCGGACAGGGCAGGAGCGTCGCCGAGATTATGGCGGGCCGCAAAAGCGTCGCCGAAGGCTATCACACGGCGGGCATCCTGGCGGAAATCGCCGCCCGGGAAGCCATTGACATGCCGATCGCCCGCGCGGTGAATGACATTCTCCACCAGGGGGCCGATGTCCGGCAAGTGGCGCAGGATCTGATGAACCGGCCCTATGTCAGCGAATGACGCCTGCTCGCAGGTGAAGATGCTGAAATATAGTGAACTACTCAACAAACCGGAAAAAGAGGACGACAGATGTATTTTATAATTTTGGCCGAGGACAAACCAGACCTGTTGGCGCTGAGGGCGGAGGTGCGGCCCGAACATCTCGCCTATGCAGAGGCGGCGGGCTGCGTCCGTCTCGCCGGGCCGCTGCTCGATGACGGCGCCGAGCCGAAGCCCCGGGGCAGCATGCTGATCATTGATGTGGCCGACCGGGCGGCGGCGGAAGACTTCGCCGCCCATGATCCCTATATGCGCGCCGGATTGTTCGCCCGGGTCGACATTCATCCCTGGCTGCCGGCCCTGGGACCCTGGGCGCCGGAGGGGGACGCCTGACATGAAAGCGAGTGATCTTCCGGGCGGGCCGGAAAGCGGCGAGATGCTGTGCCGGGTCACCGACATTGCGGATGGCCGGGCGGTGGAATTTGCCTATCAGGCGGGTGATGAGCGGCGCGCGATCTTCATCCAGCGCATGGGCGATGACGTTTTCGCCTACGAAAACAGCTGTCCCCACGCCCATCTGCCGCTCAACATCAAGGAAGGGGTTTTCACCGAAAAATCCGGAACATATTTCATGTGCAGCAATCACGGCGCCCTGTTTGACATCAAAAGTGGCGCGTGCCTCGGCGGGCCGTGCAACGGCCAGGGCCTGACGAAAATCGAAATTGACCTGAAAGACGGCGAAATTCTGGCCCGATGATGGTAAAGGAGGAGGTTTGACATGACCGTGGTGGAAACGGAGCGCTTTATATTACGGCCCTTTGCGGCGCCGGATATTGATTTCCTTGACCGGCTGCACGGCGATGAAAAGGTGATGCGTTATATCCTTGGCCGGGTGCGCAGCCATGAAGAAAATATCGCCTACCTTGAGCGGTTGCTTTATCTGGAGCAAGCGCATGGCGTCGGCCAGCGGCTGGTGATCCGCAAGCGGGACAATGAACCGGTCGGCCGCTGCGGCATAAGTTTTTTTTACGGCGTCGAACAGGCGGGCGTCGTCGCCTATGAGCCGGATCCGGCGGCCCTGCCGGAAGATGCGGCGCCCGTGCGGGTGGTCGAGCTGGGCTACAGTTTTCTGCAGGAAGCCTGGGGCCGGGGATACGCCACCGAGGCGGCCCGCGCCATGCGCGATTATGGCCTCAAGGTTCAGAAATTCCCCGAACTCCACAGCATTATCATCCAGGAAAACCGGGGCTCGGTGGCGGTGGCGGAAAAGATCGGCGCCCGGCGACAGGGGCCGTGCCTCTGCCTCGGCCGTCCGGCGTGGGATTATCTTTCCCGGCCGGAATGACCGTTGGCCGTTGCGCCCCGGGCGAAGGTCATCACATTATTGTGAAACCATTGACCGGACGGCGCGCTGCGCCAATATCAGGGCGACGGCGACACAACAAAGCAAAACCAAAGGAAGTGGCATGATTGATTTATATACCGCGGCGACGCCCAACGGCTTCAAGATTTCCATCGCCCTTGAGGAACTGGGTCTTGACTATCAGGTGAAGGCGATTGACCTCAGCAGCGGCTGGCAGAAAAGTCCGGAGTTCCTCGCGATTAATCCCAACGGACGCATTCCGGCGATCGTCGACCGGGATCAGGATGATCTGGCGATCTTTGAATCGGGGGCGATCCTGATCTATCTGGCGGAAAAGACCGGCCGTTTGATGCCCGGGGATGTCCGGGGCCGGATGGATGTCCTGCAATGGCTGATGTTCCAGATCGGCGGCGTCGGCCCGATGCAGGGCCAGGCCCATGTCTTTTACCGCTATTTTCCGGAAAAAATTCAGCCGGCGATCGACCGTTACCAGCATGAGACCAAGCGGCTTTACGGCGTGCTGGACCATCGCCTGCGGGAGCGGGATTTCCTTGCCGGGGACGGCCGGGGGGATTATTCCATCGCCGATATCGCCAACTGGACCTGGGTTCGTTCCCATGACTGGGCGGGGCTTGATATTGATGACCTGCCGGATCTGAAAGGCTGGCTGGCGCGGATTGACGAACGCCCCGCGGTGCAAAAGGGGCTGACGGTGCCGCCGCCCGTCGAGGCGGCAATGACCGCCGAAGCCGGCAAAAAGATGATCGTCACCTGAAAGGCGAAGCATGATTGAAGCGGACAAGACCGCCGGGCCGCCGATGGTGTGGTCCGGACCGGAAGCGGCAAAGAACCTGCTGATCCTCGCCCATGGCGCCGGGGCGCCGATGGACAGCCCGTTCATGGATTATTTCGCCCGCGGGATCGGCAAGGCCGGCATCCGGGTTGTGCGCTTTGAATTTCCCTATATGGCCGAACGGCGCGGGGGCGGCAAAAAACGTCCGCCCGACCGCCCGGACAGGCTGCTTGCGGCATGGCGCGGGATGGTGGACCAGGTTCTGGAGAATTCGGCCACGGATGTCCGGATTTTTATCGGCGGCAAATCCATGGGCGGCCGCATGGCGAGCCTGATTGCCGACGAGATGCATCAGGCGGGCCGGGTCCATGGCCTGATCTGTCTCGGCTATCCTTTCCACGCGCCGGGGCGGCCGGACAAGCCGCGCACCGATCATTTGCGGGACCTCAAATGTCCGGCCCTGATTTTGCAGGGCGAACGGGACGCCATGGGGAGCCGGGACAGGGTCGCGGGCTACGATTTGTCAGACCGCATCACCCTGCATTGGGCTGATGACGGCAATCATGACCTTGCGCCGCGCAAGCGCTCCGGCTTTACCGAACAGGGCAACTGGGACCGGGCCATTGAAAAAATCGCCGGCTTTATGGAAGCCATGGCCTGAAAATTTCATCTGGATTTTTGACGACCATGCTATATCCTTTGCAAAATATGTCATTATCGTAGCTGTTTTCAGCAAAATACGGGACAAATTTCAGGGGACCAAATTTCAGGGGGACGCTTATGTCGGAATACAGCATTTATCAGGTCGACGCTTTCAGCGCGGAGATTTTCCGCGGCAACCCGGCGGCGGTGATCCCGCTGGCCGACTGGCTGGAGGGGGATCTGCTGCAGGCGATCGCCATGGAGAATAATCTGTCGGAAACCGCCTTTTTCACCCGGGTCGATCATGACGAGGCGGATTTTCACCTGCGCTGGTTCACCCCGAAGGCGGAAGTTGACCTTTGTGGCCATGCGACGCTGGCCGCGGCCCATGTTCTGTTCAATGAGCTGGACTGGTACGCGGAAAGCCTGCGCTTCAGTACGGAAACGGCGGGCCTGTTGCAGGTGACCCGCCGCGCCGACGGCCGCCTGCAGCTTGACTTCCCGGCCCGACCCGGGGACGTCTTCGCGATTTTTGATGATTTTGTCGAGGCCCTCGGCGCCCGGCCGGCCGAGCTTTATCTGTCCCGCGACCATATGGCGGTTTTCAGGACCGAGGCCGAGGTGGCGGCCATCGATCCCGATCTAGCGGAACTGGCCAGAATAAACCGGGACGGGGTCATCGTCACGGCGCCGGCCGATCAGCCGGGAGTCGATTTCGTCTCGCGGTTTTTCGCCCCCAACCACGGCATCGCCGAGGATCCGGTCACCGGGTCGGCTCATTGCACGCTGACGCCTTACTGGGCGGAAAGGTTAGGCAAGACAACACTGGTCGCGCGCCAGATCTCGCCCCGGGGCGGCGAAATATTATGCGACTATCGGGCCGATGAAGGCCGGGTTCATCTGTCGGGCCAGGCGGTGACCTATATGAAAGGGACGATTTTTGTTTAAGAGTTTCGTTTAAGACGACTTTAATCGCGGGGGCGCCCTGTCCGCAATAACCTGTTTCCGGCGTGACCTGTTTCAGGGCCGTCTCAACCGGTCCTTTTGATGCGGTCGGTTTAACGCGATTCGCTGTTCAGAAAATCCCGGGTCTTGCGGATCGCCTCGGCGAGACCCGTGCGTTCAATAAGGACATCCTCGGGAAAGGCGCTGAGCAGGCGGCTCGGGGTCGCGCCGTCGAGGATGACGAAAACTCCCCTGTCGCTCGCCCGGCGGATCAGGCGGCCGTAAGCCTGTTTCAGGCGCAGGCGGGTGATCAGGTCGTCATACCTCTGGCGACCGAATTTTTCCCGCCGCGCCTTGTGGAGGATGGTCGGCCGCGGCCAGGGCATGCGGTCAAAGATGCACAGCCGCAGGGAATTGCCCGGCACATCGACCCCGTCGCGCACCGCGTCCGTCCCCAGCAGGCAGCTGTGCTCGACGGCGCGGAAAATATCGACCAGGGTCGAGATATTGATCGGGTCGACATGCTGGGCGTAGAGCGGGATATGATTCCGCTCCAGCGGGTCGGCGAGCCGCTGGTAAACGCCGCGCAGGCGGCTGATGGCGGTGAAAATGCCGAGCGCGCCGCCGCCGGACGCCAGCATCAGTTCCCGGTAGGCCGCCGCCAGTTGGTCCAGGCTGCGCTTGTTCATGTCGTTGACGATGAAAATCCGGCTTTGTTCGGCGTAATTGAACGGCGATTTGAGGCTCTGGCGGCGCGGCGGGCTGATCAGATGGGCGGCGCCGGTGCGGACCTCGGCCGCCTGCCATTCCACATCGGGGTTTTCGGCATCGGCAACCCGGTCGCGCAGGGTGGCCGAGGTGATCACCGCGCCGTGGGCCGGTTTCAGCACCGTCTCGACGAAAGGCAGGCTCGGGTCGACCCAGTGGCGATACATGCCGGCATCCATCTCCCGGCCCTGGAGGCGATCGAGTTCGAACCAGTCGACGAAGGCGTCATTCTTTGCGCCCTTGAGGCTGTCGAGCATCGGCAGCCAGCCCTGGGAGATGATGTCGGCCCGCCGGGTCAGGGTGCGGGCGACGGAGTCGAGCCGGGCCCGCATGCTGCTGTCGAGTTCCGCCGCCTCCCGATCCAGTTTCTTCAATAACAGCGCCGAAAGTTTTTTCAACGGCTGGACAAGGCCCTGCAGGGCGTCCTGCAGGGCGTCGGCCGCCGCGATCAGCTCAGGGGCGAGCCGCTGCGCCGGGGTTTCGAGGCTGTGAAATTGATCGCGGCCGTCGCTGCGGGCCAGGACCTGCTGACGAACCAGGCCGAGGAAATGTTCCGCCGGGCCAAAGGGGCTGTTGTCGATGATCCGGCCATGCCAGCCGTCGGCCGGCAGATGACGGGCGGCGCTGATCAGCTGTTCCAGCAGACGCCGGGCGTCGTCATCGTCACTGATCAGATCCTCGACCCGTCCCTTCAGGCCCTTGCCGCGGCGGCCGGATTGTTCCGCCCCGCGAATCCAGCGCCGCAGCTCCAGCCCCTCCTGACCGGTGAGATGGGCGGAAAAGGCGCTGTCGGCGGCGTCGAACAGATGATGGCCCTCGTCAAAGACATAGCGGCTCGGCAGGTCCGGATCGCCGATGCGGGTGGCGCTCTGAACCATGACCAGGGCGTGATTGGCGATCACCAGGTCGGCGGTCCGGGCCTTGCGCTGGGCTTTTTCGATAAAGCAGCGCCGGTAATGGGCGCAGGCGGAATAGACGCATTCGCCGCGCCGGTCAGTAAGTTGCGCCAGACGACTGCTGCCGAAGGATTCGCCGAGCCAGGCGGGAAAATCGCCGCCGATCATATCGCCGTCGCGGCTGTAGCGGGCCCAGCGACTGACCAGGCCGAGCAGAATCCGCCCCGGGGGCTGGGCGGCGCCGACGGACAGTTCCTGCAGGTTGAGCAGGCACAGGTAATTTTCCCGGCCCTTGCGGATGACGACCTTTTCCTGTTTTTGCTTCGGATCGGGATAGAGCCGGTTCAGTTCCTGATCCAGTTGCCGCTGCAGATTCTTGGTGTAGGTGGCGAGCCAGACGGTGCCGCCGTTTTTTTCCGCCCACAGGCTGGCCGGGGCGATATAGCCCAGGGTCTTGCCGATTCCGGTGCCGGCCTCGGCGAGGACAAGACGCGGCTCGTCGGCGCTTTCGGGCAGGTCAAAGGCGCGGGCGGTCAGGCTGGTATAGTCCTTCTGGCTCTGGCGTTCCTCGGCGTCGGGTCCCAGCAGGTCATGGAGCCGGGCCAGGCTTTCCGCCTCGCTGACCGGCTCAATGCCGGGCGGCGGCGGCGGCGCGCCCTCCTCCCATTCGGACAGATAATCCCAGACCGGATAATGTTGCTGCGCCGGATCACCGCCCAGCGCGCCGAGGATCAGCGGACCCCAGGGCCAGCCGGCCTCGGCCATGGCGAAGGCGTGGGCGCGGGCGCCGTCGCCATAGGCATAGTCGGGATGGGAAAGCTGGTGAAACAGCTTCCGGGCGCTCTTGAGCAGGATCAGCGCCTCCTGTTCCAGGCTGTCGCCGTCATGGGCGAACCCCAGGGCCCCCGCCAGGCCAAAGGGCAGCGGCAGGCAGAATTCGGCCGGCCGGATGAAGGCGAACAGCTCCAGCAGATCAAAGGCGCGGAAGCTGATCTTGCCGAGACGTCGTGACGTCACCGGCTGGTTGCAAATTAGAAAGGCCTGATCGCGGACGATTTTTTTAAGCTCCGCCAGATCATATTCGGCGATTTCCCCGTCCGGGCTCAGGATCACGCCGTGATTGGGGCCGACGACAAGGGCCGGCAGGCGGTCCAGCGCCAGAGAGGGATCGGGAAATTGCAGAAGGCTTTCGCGCATGGGGATGTCTGACCGTGATTTCGCTTGCGCTGATCACTATAGCGGGGAAAGGCGGGGGCGAAAAGAGCCAATCGCGCGGAAGGCGTCAACGAAAGTTCAGATCGGAACAGGTGGCGCGGAAGACTCCCCGGGGCGTTGCCGGGCGGAGCCTTCCGCGGCGGTGGGTCAGGCGGCTTTCCGAAGGATAAGCGCGTGGTCGTCGATCAGGGCGCGGGCCGAGGTGATTTTTTGATCCTGCTCGATCATCATCAGGTCCGCCGGGATGACGGTGACATCGTCAATGCCGATAAAGGCCAGAAGATGTTTCATATAGCCGGTGGCGAAGTCATAGTCACTGCCGACCGGCGTGCCGCCGGTGGTGGCGATAAGATAGGCTTTTTTGCCCTTGACCAGCCCCTCCGGCCCGTTGTCCGTATAGTGAAAGGTCTTGCGCGCCCGGGCGACCAGGTCGATCCAGGCCTTTAAGGCCGCCGGAATGGCGAAATTATACATGGGCAGTCCGAGGATAACGACATCGGCGTCAAAGAGTTCCTGGATCAGACTGTCGGACAGGGCGAGTGTTTGCCGCTGGGCCGGACTGCGGTCCTCCTCAGGGGTGAAATTGGCGTTGACCCAGGCTTCATCGACCAGAGGCAGGCCCCCGGCCACGTCCCGTTTGGTGACTATTGCGTTGCCGTGCCGCCCGGTTAGCTGGTCGACAAAATACTGGCTGAGTTGGCGGCTGTTGGAGCCGGTCGTCCGGCTGCTGCTGTCGATATGTAATATTCTCAAGGTCTGTTTCTGTGTCATGGGATGTCCTTTCATCAGATTTTGAATGTCGGGCCTACTATAACTGTTTCACAGACCAGTCAGAATATTGAAAAATGGCAAAACATTGTTGCTATATTTGCAACAAAATAATATTTACATTTTACATGATGTCGAGGATCCGAGGCGCGCTGAAATGATCGGCCAGAAGATCAATCAGCAGCCTGACCCGGCCCGTGACATGGCGGGCGTGGGGATAAATGGCATAGAGGCCGAGAGGGTCGGACCGGTAGGCGCATAAAACGGTTTTCAGCCGCCCGGCCCGGATATGGTCATGAACATAGAAATAGGGGATTGAAATCAGACCCTGCCCGGCGAGGCAGGCGGCGACCTGCATATCGCCGCTGTTGGTTTTCAGATTGCCGTTGACCCGGACAAGATGGGGGCTGCTGTCCTGTCCCAGGCGCCAGCTATGGGAGTCGAGGGCGTTGGTATAGATGATGCAGTTATGATTTTTCAGCTCTTCCGGGGTTTCGGGTTCGCCGTATTTGTCGAGATAAGCCGGACTGGCGGCCACCACCAGGCGGATTGAAGCCAGCTTGCGGGCGATCAGGCGTGATTCCTTCAGGCGGCCGATGCGCAGGCCGAGGTCATAGCCCTCTCCCGCCAGATCAACCAGCCGGTCGGAAAAATTGGCTTCGAGGGTGATTTTCGGGTTGTCGGCTATAATCTTCAAAAGCGTCGGCTGGATGAAGGTTCGGCCAAAGGATTTCGGCGCGGCGAGCCGGACCGGTCCGGCCAGCTCCTGCCGCCCGGCGCGCAGGCTGTCCTTGGCATCCTCCAGATCCTGGATGATTCTCCGGGCCTCTTCATAAAAGCCCACTCCGGCCGGGGTCGGGGCGACCCCGCGGGTGGTGCGGGTCAAAAGCCGGGTGTCCAGATCCGCCTCGAGGGCGGTCAGCCGCCGACTGGCGACGGATTTGGTGATCGCCATCCGGTTGGCCGCCTGGGTAAAACTGCCGGTTTCATAGATCGCCAGAAATGTCCGGATATGATCAATCTCATTCATTCTGCATACTGCTTTTTCTTGGATATTTCGAAGGTTTCAGATTATATTGAACGCGGCGCAATGGCAACAGTTGACGCGGCGGTCCCATCACCTTATTAGGGTCTGTTGAATTTAATTGTTATGACGGAAAGAAAAATCCATGCCCTCATCACCGGAAATGATCCAGCAGGCTCTGGACAGTAACGCCTGGCCCTTTCAGGAAGCGCAGAATCTGCTGAAAAGACTGGAAAAGGCCGGCAATGACAAGGGCTATGTGCTGTTTGAAACCGGTTACGGGCCGAGCGGCCTGCCCCATATCGGCACCTTCGGCGAAGTGCTGCGTACGACCATGGTCCGCCAGGCCTTTCAGTTTCTCAGCGATATGCCGACCAAACTGATCGCCTTTTCCGATGACATGGACGGCTTTCGCAAGGTGCCGGGCAACCTGCCGAACCGGGAGATGCTGGAAAAACATCTCGGCTTGCCGCTGACCCGGGTGCCGGACCCTTTCGGCACCCATGAAAGCTTCGCCCATCACAACAACGCCCGCCTGCGCGATTTTCTGGATGGTTTCGGCTTTGACTATGAATTCAAAAGCGCTACCGAAGCCTATACCAGCGGCGAGATGGACGAAACCCTGCTGAAGATGCTCGGCGCCTATGACAAGATCATGAAGGTGATGCTGCCGACCCTCGGGGCGGAACGCCAGGCGACCTACAGCCCGTTTCTGCCGCTCTGTCCGCGGACCGGCAAGGTGCTGCAGGTGCCGCTTGTCGCGCGCGATCCGGCGGCGGGCACCGTGACCTATCGCGACGAGGAAACAGACAAGCTGGTCGAGGTGCCGGTCACCGGCGGCCATTGCAAGATGCAATGGAAGGCGGACTGGGCCATGCGCTGGGTCGGTCTCGGCGTCGATTATGAAATGGCCGGCAAGGACCTGATGGAATCGGTCAAACTGTCGAGCGCCATCACCCGCATTCTCGGCGGCCAGCCGCCGGAAGGCTTCAGCTATGAATTATTTCTCGATGAGAATGGCGAGAAGATCTCCAAATCCCGGGGCAACGGCCTGACCATGGAGGACTGGCTGAAATACGGCACGCCGGAAAGCCTGTCGCTTTATATGTATCAGTCGCCGCGCAAGGCCAAGAAGCTCTATTTCGACATCATTCCCAAAACCGTCGATGACTATATCAGCCATCTGGCCAAATTTGACGATCAGGATGACAAGCAGAAATACGCCAACCCGGTCTGGCATATCCATAACGGCAACCCGCCACAGCAGAAATTGCCGGTGACTTTCGCCCTGATGCTCAATCTGGTGAGCGCCAGCAACGCCGACGACAAGGCGACCCTCTGGGGCTATATCAGCAATTACGCTCCGGGCACGACGGCGGAAAAATTCCCCCTGCTTGATCAGCTGGTCGGCTATGCGCTGGTCTATTACGAGAATTTCATCAAGCCGGAAAAAAAATACCGCGCGCCGATGGAACGGGAGGCGGCCGCCCTTGAGCAGCTGGCGGGGGAACTGGAAAAACTCGACGACAATCTGCCGGCGGCGGACTATCAGAATGTGGTGTTCGCCGTCGGCAACGCCCAGGGCTATGAAAATCTGCGCGACTGGTTCGGGGCCCTCTATGAAATTCTACTGGGCCAGAAGCAGGGCCCGCGCATGGGATCCTTCATCGCCCTCTATGGCCGGCAAAAAACCATCGATCTTATCCGGGGCGTCGTGGCGCAACATAAGTAAATTCTTATACCCCCTAGTATATTAAGACTAGGGGGTCTTTTTTTGCTTGCATTGGGGATTCCGGGATGCTACTTCGGGATTGCTGACGAACTGATTTGCGATCCCGTATGACAGGGGTCATTATGGCTCCGTAACAGATGACACTATCTTTGGGGGGGTCGTTTTAGAGAAATGTAATATTTTGGCGCACATTACTCGAATATTAATCCTGTATTAACCTTGGGGGGTTAGAACAGGGATAAAAAAAACGATGATGAGGAAGTAAATGCGAGGCATAACCTATAAATACGTCTGGAAGAGACTTCTGGACATAATCGGCTCCCTTTCCTTGATCCTGCTGTTATCACCGGTGTTGCTGCTGGCGATCTGCCTGGTGCGCCTTAAGCTCGGCAGTCCGGTCTTCTTCACCCAGGACAGGCTGGGCCTCAACGGCAAGCCGTTCACTATCTGGAAATTCCGCAGCATGACCAATTGCGTCGATGAGAAGGGCGAATTTCTGCCCGATGAATATCGCCTGACCCGATTCGGCAAATTGCTGCGCGACTGGAGCATTGATGAACTGCCCCAGTTGTGGAATGTCCTGAAGGGCGATATGAGCCTGATCGGGCCGCGGCCGTTTATCGCCGAATATGGATCGCGCTATACGACGGAACAGATGCGCCGCCACGAGGTTCGCCCGGGGATTACCGGATGGGCGCAGATTACCGGACGCAATTCCATCAGCTGGAATCAGAAATTCATCCTCGATGTCTGGTATGTTGACAATTGCAGCCTGCTGACCGACCTGAAGATTTTGCTGCTGACGGTGCCGGTCGTTGTGGGCCGTAACGGGGTTTCGGCGGAAAATCATGTCACCATGCCCAAATGGGCCAATGCTGAAGAACCGGTTGAGGAAACCGCCGCCGAATAGAGGGGACGCGCTTTTTGATAGCGCCATGCGACAGCCTGTGATCGAAAGATCACGGGCTTTTTTGTTATATGGCGGCGGCCGTTTTTTCGGCAAAAAACGCCAGGGACGAAAAAGTTTCGGCCATTTAACAAAATATAAAGCTTCCTTTATATAAAAGATATGTTATATGTTGGTCCAAATGTAGGTAATGAAACTGCCGGAGAAATATGCATGTCGAGAAAAAACTATTTATTCACCAGTGAATCCGTATCGGAAGGTCATCCGGACAAGGTATCGGATTGCATTTCGGATTCCATTGTCGATCTGTTTCTGGCCGCGGAGCCGGAATCCCGGGTGGCGGTCGAGACATTGACGACGACAAACCGGGTGGTGCTGGCCGGCGAAGTGCGCGGCCCGGCGTCGATCGACGCCGACGCCATGGAGGATGCCGCCCGCCGGGTGGTGAAGAAGATAGGCTATGAGCAGGAGGGCTTCCACTGGCGGGACATGGCGGTCGAAGTGCATGTCCATGAACAATCCGCCGACATCGCCATGGGAGTCGACAGCGCCGCCGACAAGGATGAAGGAGCCGGTGATCAGGGCATCATGTTCGGCTACGCGACAAATGAGACGGAAGCCTATATGCCGGCGCCGATTCATTATTCCCACAGGATCCTCAAATCCCTGGCCGAGGCCCGTCACGGCGGGCTTTATGAGCTGGGACCGGATTCGAAAAGCCAGGTGACGCTGAAATATGAAAATGGCGCGCCGGTTGCCGCGACCTCGATCGTCGTGTCAACCCAGCATGACGCCGCGGTGAGCCAGGAACGGGTGCGGGAAATCGTCCTCGAACATATCGAAAAAAGCCTGCCCGAGGGCTGGATGTGCCCCGAAGCGGAGCTCTATATCAACCCGACGGGAAAATTCGTCATTGGCGGTCCTGACGGCGATGCGGGTCTGACCGGCCGGAAGATCATCGTTGACACCTATGGCGGCGCCGCGCCCCATGGCGGCGGGGCTTTTTCCGGCAAGGACCCGACAAAGGTTGACCGTTCGGCGGCCTACGCCACCCGCTATCTGGCGAAGAATGTGGTGGCGGCCGGTCTGGCGGACCGCTGCACCATTCAGCTGTCCTACGCCATCGGCGTGTCCCATCCCCTGTCGCTTTATGTCGATTTCCATAACAGCGGCCATGTCGACCCGGCCCGCCTTGAAAAGATCCTCTATGAAATCATGGATCTGAGCCCCCGCGGCATCCGCGAGCATCTCGGCCTCAACCGGCCGATCTACGAGCGGACGGCGGCCTATGGTCATTTCGGCCGGAACGCCGAAGCCGATGGCGGCTTTTCCTGGGAAAAACTCGATCTGGTCGATAGCCTGAAAAGCCATTTCTGATCTCTGCCGATCGCCGGATTCGCCTTGCCTGAATTTGCCGTGGACATAGGGCCTTCGGGGCCCTATATCTTCTGTCATGAAGGATCTTGAGAATATCAAAGGCAGCCGGGTTTACGGCCGCCGTCAGGGCAAGGCCCTGTCCGCCGCCCGTCAGGCGCGGCTCGACAAATGGCTGCCCGAACTTGAAATACATCTGGCGGAACCGCCGGCGCCGGAAGGGCCGGGGGACATGCCCGCCGTTGTTTCGCCGGCGGATTATTTTGCCGACGATGTCACGGATTTCTGGCTGGAGATCGGCTTCGGCAAGGGCGAGCATCTGGCGGCGCAGGCCGCGGCCCATCCCGAAATCGGCATGATCGGCAGCGAACCGTTTCTCAACGGCGTCTCCGGCCTGGTGGACCAGGTGGACCGGCGGGGACTGGCCAATGTCCGCATCTTCATGGATGATGCGCGGCTGTTGATCGACAGCCTGCCGGACCGGTCGATCGGCCGCGCCTTCATCCTGTTTCCCGATCCCTGGCCCAAGGCCCGCCATCACAAGCGGCGCGTGGTCAGCGCGGGCAATATCGTCGCCCTGTCGCGGATATTGAAGGACGGCGCCGAGCTGCGCATCGCGACCGACCATATGGAATATTGCCGCTGGATCATGGCCCACATGCTGGAAAATCCCGACTTTGACTGGTTGTGCGACAGCCCCGAAAACTGGCGGTGGCGTCCCGATGACTGGCCGCCGACCCGCTATGAGGAAAAATCGCGGGAGCAGGGCCGCGTCAGCAGTTATTTGCGCTTCATCCGCCGCCCGCGCGGGGCCTAGATCAAGAGTTATGGCGTCGACCATACTATTCTCTTGAAGTTCTCGGGTTTTCGATTATATATATAGCAACCGAATCACTTGAAATGTTTTAAAGTGCGGGCAAGTGTATCACTGGCCTGCATTTTTGTTTGTGAAAGCTAAAATGGAAATATTGTGTCGTCCCAGATAGAGACATTACATAAAATTATCGACCCTGTCGCCGAGTCAATGGGCTATGATATTGTCCGGATCGCCCTGTTGAATTCACCGACGGGCGGCGCGGTGACCCTGCAGGTCATGGCCGAACGGCCCGACGGCGCGATGCTGATTGAGGACTGTGAAAAGCTGAGCCGGGAAATTTCGGTTCTGCTTGATGTTGAGGACCCGGTTTCCGGCGAATATGTCCTCGAGGTCAGCACGCCCGGCATCGACCGGCCCTTGACCCGCCGCAAGGATTTTGAAAATTACGCCGGTTATATCGCCAAGATCGAACTGTCCGCGCCCCAGCAGGGCCGGCGGCGCTATCGCGGGATTTTGCTCGGCATGGCGGATGACAGGGTGAGAATTGATGTGGACGGTGAGGTTTTTGAAGTGGACTTCGACAACATTCACCGGGCGAAACTTGTCTTGACAGATGAGCTGCTGGCGGCGGCGTCCCGTCAATAGGCCCGTTTTCGTCAAGTGATTAAGGGCGTCGCGGCAAGGCGGGCGCGAGGAGTTGGGACTGAGGTTGGGTCCGAAAGTGATATTAGAACAAAATGCTCAGGCGAGCATCAATGGAGTTCAGAGAATGACGACAGCAGTTAGTGCGAACAGGATTGAATTATTGCAAATTGCTGATGCGGTTGCGCGGGAAAAGAGCATCGACAAGGAAATTGTCCTTGAGGCGATGGAGGAAGCCATTCAGAAGGCGGCCCGGTCCCGTTACGGCGCGGAAAATGAAATCAAGGCTCATATCGAGCGCAAAACCGGCGATATTAAATTATACCGGGTGCTGGAAGTGGTCGAGCATGTGGAAAATCATGCGACGGAACTGACCCTGAAGGAAGCGGAAAAATTCAAGAAAGACGCCGAGATCGGCGACATGCTGGCCGACGAACTGCCGCCGATCGATTTCGGCCGGGTCGCGGCCCAGACCGCCAAACAGGTTATCGTGCAGAAGGTGCGCGACGCCGAACGCCAGCGTCAGTATGATGAATTCAAGGAACGCATCGGCGAGATCATCAACGGCGTGGTCAAACGGGTTGAATATGGCAATGTGATTGTCGATGTCGGTCAGGCCGAAGCGATCATTCGCCGGGACCAGATGATTCCCCGGGAACATATGCGCAACGGCGACCGGATTCGCGCCTATATCGCCGACGTGCGGCGCGAGCCGCGCGGGCCGCAGATCTTCCTCTCCCGCTCCCACCCCGAATTCATGGCCAAGCTGTTTACCCAGGAAGTGCCGGAAATTTATGACGGCGTGATCGAGATCATGGGTGTCGCCCGCGATCCGGGCAGCCGGGCGAAAATCGCCGTCAACAGCACCGACGGCTCCATTGATCCGGTCGGCGCCTGTGTCGGCATGCGCGGCAGCCGGGTTCAGGCGGTGGTCAATGAACTGGCGGGCGAGAAAATCGACATTATCCAGTGGTCGGCGGACCCGGCGACCTTCATCATCAGCGCCCTGGCGCCGGCCGATGTCTCCAAGGTGGTGCTCGATGAGGACCGCAAGCGGATCGACGTTGTCGTGCCGGAGGATCAGTTGAGCCTCGCCATCGGCCGCCGGGGTCAGAATGTGCGCCTCGCCTCCCAGCTCAGCGAATGGCAGGTCGATATTATGACCGAAGCCGCCGAATCCGAAAAACGCCAGGCGGAAAACAAGGCGCGGACCGACTTTTTCGTCGCGCAGCTTGACGTGGATGAAACGCTGGCCCTGCTGCTGGTCGCCGAAGGCTTCCGCAATCTGGAAGAGGTGGCCTATGTCGCGCCCGAGGAATTCGCCGGCATTGAGGGCTTTGACGCCGACCTTGTCGAGGAACTGCAGATCCGCGCCCGCGAGGCCCTGGAGCGCCAGACCGTCGAATCGGAAAAGGCCCGTGTCGAACTCGGCGTTTCCGACGAGATCGCCGGCATCGAGGGGCTGACCGCGGCGATGATGGTCACCCTGGGCGAGGCGGGAATCAAAACCCTTGATGACCTCGGCGATCTGGCGGCCGATGAATTGATCAGCCCGGAGGACGGCGTCCTGCGGGCCTATGGCCTGAGCGAGGAACAGGCCAACGAGATTATCATGGCGGCCCGGGCCCATTGGTTCGATGATGAAGAAACAGAAGCCGAACCAGGGGCGGAGACAGAGGCCGCAGACGATGAGGAAAAAGACGAGGCGTAAGGCGGAACCGGCCGGGAGAAACATGTCGTTCGGGACGGTGAAGCAGGCGCGGCCAAATGACATGAACCTCCCGGAGAGTGCCGACCCTCAGCCCCGCGCCAAAAAAGGCGGGACCAAAAAGGCCGAAAAGGAAAGAACCTGTCTGGTGACGGGAAAAGCCTATCCGGCCCACAGGCTGATCCGTTTTGTTGTCAGTCCCGAGGGGGTTGTCATTCCCGATGTGGCGGGCAAACTGCCGGGGCGCGGCGGCTGGCTTCTGGCCGAGGGCGCGGTGCTGGAGCGGGCGATGAAGAAAAAGATATTTGTCCGCTTTGGCCATAAGGCGCTGGCCGAACCGGCGGCGGACAAGGGCCGGGGGCCGGGGGCTGGAAGGCCGGAGATAACGGTTGATGATCATCTGCCGCAGCTGGTGGAGGATCTGCTGAGGCAGAGATGCCTCGACCATCTGGGGCTGGTCAATCGGGCCGGGCTGCTGGTCGCGGGATTTGAAAAGGTGCGGGCGCTGCTCAAGGCCGGAAAATGCCGGGCGCTGGTGACCGCAGAGGACGCCGCAGAGGACGGACGCCGTAAATTATGTGCGGGTTTGGGGAATGTTCTTGATAAATTGCGGCTGATTGGTATGTTCAACCGCGCACAGTTGGGACAGGCGTTGGGCCTGCCAAACCCGGTGCATGTGGCATTACGGCCCGGTGGTATGACGGAAAGCTTTTTAAAGGAGTTTTCCCGGTATGAGGGCGTTGCGGACCGCGGGCGGTCCGGGGGGTGAGCCCTTTATTTGAGTGAGCTGAAAGCGAATATAGAATGAGTGACGATAAAGACACGAAGAAAAAACTGGCGGCATCCGGGTCGGGTTCGGGCAGGAAGACGCTCCAGTTGAAGCCATCGACAGCGGCGCCTGCGGCGCGGCCGTCCGGCGGTGTGGTCGTCCAGCGCAAAAAGAAGCTGATCCTGAAACCGGGGGAAACGCCGGCGGCGACACCGGCGACGCCGCCGTCTCCCCGCAAGAAAACCCTGTCCGCGACGCCTGAGAAGCGGGACGCGGCGGCCCCGGCCGGTCGCCAGCTGACCGAAGGCGAAATGAAAGTCCGCGCCCAGGCGCTTGAAATCGCCAAAAAGGAAAATGAAAAACGCGCCCGGGAAGAAGCGGAAGCGGCCAAAAGGCGCGCCGTGGAAGAAGCCGCCCGCGCCGAGGGGGAAAAGGAAAAGGCCAAATTAGCCGCCAAGGAAGTGAAAAAGGCCGTTACTGATGACGCCAAGTTCCAGGCGGATATTGAGGTCAAGAAGAAAATCGAGGCCGAGCTTCGGGCCAAGGCCGAAGCGGAAGAAAAGGAAAAACAGGCGAAGGAAGCGGCGGCCAAGGCCGGAACAGGCAATGGGGCCCCGGCGAAAAAGGCGGCTCCTTCCGCGGCGCCGGCGCAAAAACCGGCGGTTGAAAACCGGCCGGCGGCGAAACCCGCCCGCGGCCGGGGCGAGCCGGTGCGCCGCAGCGGCCGCCTGACCGTGACCCAGGCCCTGTCCGGCGGCGCCCAGGAACGTCAGCGCAGCTTCGCCGCCCTGAAACGTCAGCGGGCCAAGGAAAAACGCAAAGGCAGCGATGTCGCCCAGAAGAAAGTCTTCCGCGAGGTGATCATCCCCGAAATGATCACGGTGGCGGAACTGTCCAACCGGATGACGGAAAAGACCGTCGATGTCATCCGCGCCCTGATGAAGATGGATGTCATGGCGACCGCGACCCAGGAGATTGACCAGGATACGGCGGAACTTATCGTCGAGGAATTTGGCCATAAGGTCAAGCGGGTCAGCGCGGCTGACGTCGAAATCGACCTCTCCGGTCCCGAGGACAGCGAAGCGGAAATGGAGCCGCGCGCCCCGGTGGTGACGGTGATGGGCCATGTTGACCACGGCAAGACCTCCGTCCTCGACGCCTTCCGCAAATCGGATGTCGCCGAGGGCGAGGCCGGCGGCATCACCCAGCATATCGGCGCCTATCAGGTGCGGATGGAAAGCGGCGAGAAGGTGACCTTCCTCGATACGCCGGGCCATGCGGCCTTTTCCGCCATGCGCTCCCGCGGCGCCCAGGCGACGGATATTGTGATCCTTGTGGTCGCCGCCGACGACAGCATCATGCCGCAAACCATCGAGGCGATCAGCCACGCCAAGGCGGCCGAGGTGCCGATCATTGTGGCGATCAATAAAATTGACAAGCCGGGGGCCAATCCGGACAAGGTGCGCCAGGACCTGTTGCAGCATGAGGTTTTCGTCGAATCCATGGGCGGCGAGGTGCTTGATGTTGAAATTTCCGCCCTCAAGCGCACCAACCTGGACAAGCTGGAGGAAGCGATCCAGCTTCAGGCGGAGCTGATGGGGCTTGTCGCCAATCCGGACCGCAATGCGGAAGGGATTGTCGTTGAGGCCCGCCTTGACCGCGGTCAGGGCTCGGTGGCGACGATCCTCGTCCAGCGCGGCACCCTGAAAGTCGGCGACACCTTTGTCTGCGGTAATGAATGGGGCCGGGTGCGGGCGATGCATAACGACCACGGCCGTCAGGTGAAAAAGGCCGGACCGTCGGTGCCGGTCGAGATCCTCGGCCTGAACGGCCTGCCGAAATCCGGCGACAGCTTCATTGTGGTCGATAATGAAACCAAGGCCCGCGAAGTCTCCGAATTCCGCAAAGAGCGGGAAAGGCTGGAGAAAGAGGCGGCGCCAAAGGCGACGCTCGAGGCGATGTTCGAGAAGCTCAACAGCAAACAGGCGGATATTGTGCCGCTGGTGATCAAGGCGGACGTCCAGGGCTCTTCCGAGGCGATCGCCGGCGCGCTGGAAAGCATGAATACCGATGAGGTTCAGGCGAAAATTCTCCATTCCGCCGTCGGCGGCATCTCGGAATCCGATGTCAACCTGGCGGCGGCGTCCGATGCGCCGATCCTCGGCTTCAACGTGCGCGCCAGCCGCAAGGCGGCCGACCTCGCCCATCAGGAAGGGGTCGAGATCCGCTATTATTCCGTGATCTATGACCTGATTGACGACATCAAGGCGGTGATGAGCGGTATGCTGGCGCCGGAATTGCGGGAAACCATTCTGGGCACGGCGGAAATCAAGGATATTTTCTCCGCCGGCAAGACCGGCAAGGCGGCCGGTTGCCTGGTGCTGGACGGCGTCGTCCGCAAAGGGGCCAAGGCGCGGCTTCTGCGCGACGACGTGGTGATCTTCGAGGGCGACCTCGGCTCGCTCCGCCGCTTCAAGGATGATGTGGAGGAAGTCCAGTCCGGGACGGAATGCGGCATGAATTTCGCCAGTTACAACGACCTGAAAAAAGGCGACATCATTGAATGTTACGAGGTTGAGGAAATCGAACGCACCCTGTAGGCGGGCCTGAAACCGGGCCTGAAACCGGGTCTGTGTAACCGGATTTCCCGCCGGGATAACATTTTGGATTGAAACGGCTCCCTGTTATACTTATGGGGAGCCGCTTTTTTTGAACGATTAGGTTTTTTTGAAGGATATCATTATGTCCAGATCACATCATGAGGACGCCGGTCACAGCCGCAGCGCCAGCCACCGGTTGCTGCGGGTCGGCGAGAATATCCGCCACGCGCTGTCGGATATATTCGCCCGCGGTGAAATCCGCGATCCGGCGCTCGACGGCGTCTCGGTCACGGTGACCGAGGTCCGCTGCAGCCCGGACCTGCGCCACGCGACCATTTTTGTCATGCCGCTCGGCGGGGGCCATGAACAGGATGTGGTCGACGGCCTGAACCGCAACAGCAAATATATCCGCGGTCAGCTGTCGCGCCTGGTCAGGATGAAATATCTGCCGCGGCTGAAATTCGCCGGCGATTCCAGCTTTGGCGAGGCCGATCATATCGAACAGCTGCTGCACAGCCCCCGTGTGGCGCAGGATCTGAACAAAAGCGATGACGCCGCCGACCGGGACGAGGGGGACGACTGACCCTTGGCTCGGAAACGCAAAGGCGTCCGGCTCGACGGCTGGCTGGCCATCGACAAACCCCTGGGGCTGACCTCGACCCAGGTGGTCGGCAAATGCCGCTGGCTGACCAAGGCGCAGAAAGTCGGCCATGGCGGGACGCTCGATCCGCTGGCGAGCGGCGTCCTGCCCATCGCCTTTGGCGAGGCGACCAAGACGATCCCCTTTATCATGGACGCCCGGAAGGGTTATGAATTCACCGTCACCTTTGGCGAGGCCCGCTCGACCGATGACGCGGAAGGCGAGGTGACGGCGACCAGCGACCGGCGACCGACGGAGGTGGAAATCCGGGCGGTGTTGCAGGATTTCATCGGCCGGATTGACCAGACGCCGCCGGCTTTTTCGGCCCTGAAAGTGGCCGGCCGGCGCGCCTATGACCTGGCCCGGGCCGGTGAGGCGGTCATGCTGAAATCCCGTCAAGTGGAGATATTCGATCTTGACCTGATCGCCTGCGATCCGAATCAGGCCCGCCTGCGCATGGTCTGCGGCAAAGGCACCTATGTGCGGTCCCTGGCCCGGGATCTGGCGCAAAAACTCGGCACGCTCGGCTATGTTTCACAGCTCCGGCGGACCCGGGTCGGCCCATTTGACCGCAAGCGGTCGATTTCACTGGAAAAGTTGGCGGAATTGGTACATAGTGCGCCGCCTGAGGATTGGATTCTTCCTGTGGTGACCGTGCTGGACGACATCTTGGCACTGGCCGTGACAGAAGAACAGGCAAGGCGACTGTCCCATGGACAGCGGCTTAAAATCCCGGACCCGCTGCCGGCGGGACCGATCAGGGTAATGGCGGGCGCGCGCCTTGTGGCGTTATGCGACGTTGAAAATATCCCTGAAGGTTCCGTCATAAAACCGCTGCGGGTGTTTAATATTTAATTTTTTAAAGGAGTATATGATGTCGATTACAGCTGAGAAGAAACAGGAACTGATTAAAGATTACGCCACTGTTGCCGGCGATACCGGTTCCCCGGAAGTACAGGTTGCGATTCTGACCGAAAGAATCGGCAATCTGACGGAACATTTTAAATCTCATAAAAAAGATAACCATTCACGCCGCGGCCTGTTGATGCTTGTCAACAAACGTCGTAGCCTGTTGAGCTATCTGAAGTCGAAAGATGAGACCCGCTATCAGACACTGATCAAGCGGCTCGGCCTGCGTAAATAAGAGGATCCTCTTCAGCAGGCGTTTTGCATGACCATAGGGGTTATGCACAAAGGTTTTCGATCTGCTCTGACCGGGGATGGGCCCTGGTCAGAGCGCGAAATCCGTAGGTTAAGGTAAGATATATATGTTTGAAATACATAGAAAAGAAATAAATTGGGGTGGCCGGACGCTGGTTCTGGAAACCGGTCATGTGGCCCGTCAGGCGAATGGCGCCGTGATGGTCAGCTACGGCGAAACATCCTGTCTCTGCACGGCCACGGCGGCCAAGACGCCGAAATCCGGGATCGATTTTTTCCCCCTCACCGTGAATTATCAGGAACGCACCTATTCCGCCGGCAAAATTCCAGGCGGTTTTTTTAAACGCGAAGGCCGCCCTTCCGAGGCGGAAACGCTAATCTGTCGCCTGATCGACCGGCCAATCCGGCCATTGTTCGTCGAAGGCTACAAGAATGAAACCCAGATCATTGCGACCGTCATGTCCCACGATCTGGAAAACCAGCCGGACATCGCGGCTCTGGTCGGCTCAAGCGCCGCCCTGACCATTTCCGGCCTGCCGTTTATGGGGCCGATCGGCGCCGCCCGCGTCGGTTATATCGACGGCGAATATATTCTGAACCCGACCATTGAACAGCTGGCGGACTCCGATCTTGATCTGGTGGTTGCCGGCACGCGCGACGCGGTGCTGATGGTTGAATCGGAAGCCAACGAGCTGTCCGAAGAGGTGATGCTGGGCGCTGTGATGTTCGGTCACGAGCAGATGCAGCCGGTGATCGACGCGATCATCGCGCTCGCCGAAGTCGCCGCCAAGGAGCCGATGGAGCTTGCCGAACCGGAAGATCATTCCGAACTGATCGCCAGGATCGCCGAACTGGCCGAGGCGGATCTCCGCGCCGCCTATGGCGAGACGGTAAAACAGACGCGCAGCGCCAAAATCGGTGAAATCAAGGACCGGGTCAAAGCGGAGCTTGTCGCCGAGGATGACGACGCGATGGCCGGCCTCGTCGGCGAGATTTTGAAAAAACTGGAAAAGAAGATCGTCCGCGGCGACATCATCAAAACCCGCAAGCGGATTGACGGCCGCGACCTTGACACGGTCCGGGCGATCGCTTCCGAGGTCAATATCCTGCCCCGGGCCCATGGTTCGGCCCTGTTCACCCGCGGCGAGACCCAGGCGGCGGTGGTGACGACGCTCGGCACCGGTGACGATGAACAGTTCATCGACGCCCTGACCGGCACCTATAAGGAACGCTTCATGCTGCATTATAACTTCCCGCCCTATTCCGTGGGCGAGGTCGGCCGCATGATGGGCACCAGCCGCCGGGAAACCGGTCACGGCAAGCTGGCCTGGCGGGCGTTGCGCGCCGTGATGCCGGATCATGAGGAATTTCCCTATACCATCCGGGTGGTTTCCGAAATCACCGAATCCAACGGCTCTTCCTCCATGGCCTCTGTCTGTGGCGGCTCGCTCGCCATGATGGACGCCGGCGTGCCGCTGAAGCGGCCGGTCTCGGGCATCGCCATGGGTCTGATTCTCGAAGGGGACGACTATGCGGTGCTGTCCGATATTCTCGGCGACGAGGATCATCTGGGCGACATGGACTTCAAGGTCGCCGGCACGACCGAGGGCATCACCTCCCTGCAGATGGACATCAAGATTGCCGGGATTACCCAGGAAATCATGCAGGTCGCCCTCAATCAGGCCGGCGCAGGCCGGGCTTATATCCTCGAAGAGATGAACAAAGCCCTGTCCGGCGCCCGCGAAGAAATGAGCGATCATGCGCCGCGCATCGAAACCATTCAGATCAACCGGGAAAAGATCCGCGAAGTGATCGGCACCGGCGGCAAGGTGATCCGGGAAATCTGTGAAGTGACCGGCGCCAAGGTCGATATTGAGGATGACGGCACCATCAAGGTCTCCTCCGCCGACCTGTCGGCCATTGAAGCGGCGCTGAAATGGATCGAAGGCATTGTCGCCGAACCGGAAGTCGGCAAGATTTACGAAGGCAAGGTGGTCAAAACCGTTGACTTCGGCGCCTTTGTCAACTTCCTCGGCAGCCGCGATGGTCTGGTTCATATCAGTGAACTTGAAAACCACCGGGTCAACCAGGTGACGGATGTGATCAATGAAGGGGACATGGTCAAGGTCAAGGTCCTCGGCATTGACGACCGCGGCAAGGTTCGCCTGAGCCGCCGGGTTGTGGATCAGGAAACCGGGGAAGACCTGCAAAACAAGGAAAGTGAAGAGGCATAGTCTCTTTTCTCTGAGATAAAGGCCGGGTGGGCGTTGTTTCTTGTATCGGATGGGCATCATCCCTATATAAGGAGGAACAGTCACCCGGCCTGAAATTTAATCGCCGTCGGAGGGCGGGGCCAGGGGAACTGTAGGGTTAAGGGTATTATGAGTTTACTTGAACCATTCAAGATGTCGGGGAAAGAGGTTTTGCCATTGGTCGAAGGCGGCAAGGGCATCTCTGCGACAAACGGCGTCAGCGCCGGCGCCTGGGCCGCGGCCGGCGGCATCGGCACCGTATCCTGTGTCAATGCGGACAGCTATGACGATGACGGCAATGTCATTCCGCAGGTTTATCACGGCAAAACAAGAATTGAACGGCATCGGGAACTGATTGACTATGGCGTCAACGGCGGCATCACCCAGGTGCAGCAGGCCCATGACGTGGCCGGTGACCGGGGCCGTATCCATGTCAATGTCCTGTGGGAAATGGGCGGCGCGGAAGCGGTGCTCGAAGGGGTGCTGGCCAAGACCCGCGGTCTGGTGCATGGCGTGACCTGCGGCGCGGGCATGCCTTACAAGCTGAGCGAAATCGCCGCCCGGCACGAGGTATTCTACCACCCGATCATATCTTCCGCCCGGGCGTTCGGCATCCTGTGGAAGCGGGCCTATCAGAAATATGGCGACTGGCTCGGCAGCGTGGTCTATGAGGACCCGTGGCTCGCCGGCGGCCATAACGGCCTGAGCAATGCGGAAGACCCGCAGAAGCCCCAGGATCCCTATCCCCGGGTCGCGGCGCTGCGCGCCATGATGAATAAATTCGGCCTCGATCATATTCCGATCATTATGGCCGGCGGGGTCTGGTACCTCCGGGACTGGGCGAAATGGATCAATAATCCGGAAATCGGTCCGGTGGCCTTTCAGTTCGGCACCCGGCCGCTGCTGACCAAGGAAAGCCCGATACCGCAAAAATGGAAAGACGCCCTGACCAGGCTCAAGGAAGGCGACATCCTGCTGCATCGCTTCAGCCCGACGGGATTTTATTCCTCGGCCGTGCGCAATCGCTTCCTGCGCGCCCTCGAAGGACGCTCGGACCGGCAACTGCCGTTCAGCGCCAAGCAGGCGGAAGAATTCTCGGCCGAAATTCAGGCCGGCAAACGGAAATATTTCGTTCACCCCGAAGACAAACCGCGGGCGCAAAGCTGGATCAGCGCCGGCTATAGCGAGGCGATGAAAACCCCGGACGGCACCCTGGTCTTTGTCACGCCGGAGGACGCCCGGGATATTCGTCAGGACCAGAAGGACTGCATGGGCTGTCTCAGCCAGTGCAAATTCTCCAACTGGTCGCAGAATCCGGAAACAAAATATTCCACCGGCCGCGGCGCCGATCCGCGCAGCTTCTGTATTCAGAAGACCCTGATGGATATCGCCCATGGCGGCGAACTGGAAGGCAATCTTATGTTTGCCGGTCATTCGGCGTTTAATTTCGCCTCGGACCCGTTCTTCAGCAATGGGTTTATCCCGACGGTGAAGCAGCTTGTCGACCGGATTCTGACCGGGGATTGATGCCGGGCGAAGCGCCGGGTGCCGCCCGCGGGATATTTGACGATTCCGATATTTATGTATTATCATGTAAATATGGTCTATCATCGACCGGAATATAAAGGCAGAGCATCAAGCCGGAATATAAAATCGTCAGGATGAAAAGTATGTCGGGAAAAACCAGGGAAAGACCCTATGCGCGGGTTGTGCAGAAATTACGCGACGTCGGATTGCGTCCGACGCGGCAGCGTCTGGCCTTGGCCAGGCTGCTGTTTGACGGCGAAAACCGTCATGTCACGGCGGAAATGCTCCATGAAGAAACCGGCGCGGCCCAGATCAATGTCTCCCTCGCCACGGTCTATAACACGCTGCATCAATTGACCGATGTCGGCCTGCTGCGCGAGGTTGTCGTTGATTCAGGGCGGACCTATTTCGACACCAATACGGCGGAGCATCACCATTTTTTCATGGAAAAGGAAGGCTGTCTGAAGGATATTCCCGACGGCGCGGTCCGGATCGGCAAATTGCCGGAAACGCCGCCCGGCAAGACCTTCTCCCGGGTCGAGGTGATCATTCATGTCGCCGATGAGGACGCGGCCCGCGAATCCGCCGAATAACCGCTTTTCGCGCCGGGCCGGACAAAGGCCGGGCGTTTTTTCTCAGTCGATGACTTCGCCTTCGAGGGCGCCCCAGAAATGCGACTGTCTGAGCCAGCCCTTGAAGCCCTTGAGATCAAGCTCGCACCAGCCCTGCCGACAGGCGCGGATCCTGCCGATGACGCCGGCTTCGGCAATCACTGCGGCGGGCGCGTCCGCCGCCGGTTTTTTCAGTAAATTCTGCTGGTCCATGAGGATCAGGCCCGTGCGGCGGCTCGACAGCAACGGCCCCCAGATCCAGCCGCTGGCGCCTTCCGAATCGACAATCTTGCGCCAGTCCTTGTATTCGGCGATCACCTTGACCGGCAGGCCGGCCTTCTTAAAGACCCAGAGAATGGGATATTTGCTGTCGGGGCCGGTGCGGACATTGACCGTATCCTTGGCCAGCGAGACAAAACGCGGCACCAGATAGCCCGATTTGCCGCGGATGGTTTTTTCTTTGATGACGGGTTTTTCTCCGATGACGCCGGGCCCGGCGGCCCGCGCCGGCGCACCGATCAGAAGGACGGCGAAAAACACCAAAATATAGCGAGAAAAGACCATTCTGCGGTTTCTCCGGAAAATACCCTGTGGCGGCTTGTTTTTTCCGCCAAAGGGCGTCGATTATTGATCGTGACGTTTGAATCTGCGATTTTATTCTGCTAGACATATTAATAAATGAACAGCTGACCACAAGCCTTAATTTACACCTCGGAAGACAATAAAATACCGGAGCCCCGCATGACGTCCAAAAAGCCACTCGTCATCGTTACACGAAAACTGCCTGACATTATTGAAACGCGGATGATGGAATTGTTCAATGTCCGTCTCAACCTGGATGATCACGCCTTTGGCCCGGCCGAAATGGCCGAGGCGATAAAGGAAGCCGACGTGCTGGTGCCGACGGTCACCGACCGGCTCGACGCGCGGGTTCTGGCCCAGGCGGGAAACCAGTTGAAGCTGATCGCCAATTACGGCGCCGGGGTTGACCATATCGATCTCGCCTCGGCCCGCCAGCGGGGCATCACGGTGACCAATACCCCGGGCGTGCTGACCGAGGATACGGCGGACATGACCATGGCGCTGCTGCTGGCGGTGCCGCGCCGCCTGATCGAGGGCGAACGCCTGCTGCAAAGCGGCGAATGGAGCGGCTGGTCGCCGACCGGCATGCGCGGCTCACGGATCTGGGGCAAACGGCTCGGCATTATCGGCATGGGCCGCATCGGCCAGGCGGTCGCCCGTCGGGCGAAGGCTTTCGGCCTGTCTATCCATTATCACAACCGCCACCGGATCAGCCCGGAGATCGAGGAGGAACTGGAGGCGACCTATTGGGAGAGCCTGGACCAGATGCTGGCGCGGATGGACATTATTTCCGTCAACTGCCCCCATACGCCGGCGACCTATCACCTGCTGTCGGCGCGGCGCCTGAAACTGATGCCGAAAAACGCCTTTATCATCAATACCTCGCGCGGCGAAGTGATCGACGAGGCGGCGCTGATTCGCATGCTGGTCGCCGGGGAACTGGCCGGGGCCGGTCTTGACGTGTTCGAAAATGAACCGGCGGTCAGCCCGAAACTGCTCGAAATGCCCAATGTGGTCGCCCTGCCCCATATGGGATCGGCGACCCGCGAAGGGCGCAACGACATGGGGGAAAAGGTGCTGATCAACATCAAGACCTTCGTCGATGGCCATAATCCGCCGGACCGGGTGCTGGAGGATTGGGTGTAGGTCGTAAACTCATAAATACGATCCATTCTGCGCGCGCGGCGCAAACCGCGAGGGAACGGAATCCGTGTTTACGGTCTAATATATTGAAATATATTATAGATTCCCGCCCCTTCACCCTCATTCCCGACCTTGATCGGGAATCCGACTCTCCACCAACCCCTCGCCTGTCCGCCGCGCATCAGCCGCAGCAGGGGCAGCCCGGATCCTTCGGCAGGGTAATCGTCCGGCTGCTGGCGCTTAAGCTGTCATAGAGCAGCAGCCTGCCGGCCAGGCTGTCGCCGAGCCCGAGCAGCTCTTTGAGCACCTCGACCGCCTGCATCGTCCCCAGCACCCCGGCGACGGCGCCCAGAATGCCCGCTTCGGCGCAATTGCCGACATCGCCCGGGTGATCGGGAATGAAACAGCGGTAACAGGGCTTGTCCGCAAGATAGCCCTTGAAGGTGCTGATCTGGCCGTCAAACTGGCTCAGGGCGGCGGAGACCAGCGGGATTTTCAATTTCAGGCAGGCGTCGTTGAGGGCGAAACGGGTGTCAAAATTATCGCAGCCGTCGGCGACAATATCATATCCGGCGAGGATTTCTTGCGCATTTTCGGCCGTCAGCCGCACGTCATAGGGAATGATCTCTACATCCGGATTGATCCGCCGGATCATCTGCCGGGCGCTGTCGGTTTTCGCCGCGCCCAACTGATCCGTGGTGTGGAGGATCTGGCGCTGCAGGTTGCTTAAATCGACCACATCATCATCAATGACGCCGATGGCGCCGACCCCGGCCGCCGCCAGATAGAGAATCAGCGGACTGCCGAGCCCGCCGGCGCCGATCACCAGCACCCGGGACGACAGCAGTTTCTGCTGCCCGGCGCCGCCGACCTGTTTCAGGATGATATGGCGGGCATAGCGGTCAAGTTGATCATCACTCAGGGTCATCTGGACTTTTCACCCTTATGTCGATGGTTTCGCCATCGTCGTCATTGGCGACGTCGATGGTGATTTCCGCATCTTCATAATCCGCCGGCAGGATAACGATAAGATCACCGGGCGCGACCGCGAAGTCATCGGGGTCGGCCACGTCGACCCCGTTGCGGGTCACGGCGAATTCCGTCAGTCCGACCGCCCGCGCCTCCGCCAGAATGCGCTCGATGGTCACCTCCTCGACCGGCAGCCGGCATTCGGTCGCCTGGACCCGCAGGATTACCTTTTCCATCTGCTTTTCCTAGAGCCCGTCAAACAGGGCGGTTGACAGATAACGTTCGGCGAAAGACGGAATGATGACGACAATTTTCTTGCCCTTCATGTCGTCCCGTTCGGCAAGCTCCAGGGCGGCGGCGACCGCCGCGCCCGAGGATATGCCGACCGGAATGCCCTCAAGCTTCGCCACCAGGCGGGCGGTTTCAAAAGAGGTTTCATTGCCGATGGTGAGCACTTCGTCGACATATTCCGTCTCGAGGATTTCCGGGATAAAGCCGGCGCCGATGCCCTGGATCTTGTGGGGACCGGGTTGACCGCCGGACAGGATCGGGCTGTCTTCCGGCTCGACGGCGACCAGGCGCAATTCGGGCTTTTTCGGTTTGAGGGCGCGGCCAATGCCGGTGATGGTGCCGCCGGTGCCGACGCCGGAGACCACCACATCGACCGCGCCGTCGGTGTCATTCCAGATTTCATTGGCGGTGGTGATGGCGTGAATCGCCGGGTTGGCCGGATTGGCGAACTGTTGCGGCATGACCGCATTGCCGAACTCGGCAACCATTTCCTCGGCCCGGGCGATGGCGCCTTTCATGCCGAGCTCGGCCGGGGTCAGCTCCAGCTGGGCGCCGAGGATCATCAGCATCTTGCGCCGTTCCAGCGACATGCTTTCCGGCATCACCAGGGTCAGGTCATAGCCCTTGGCGGCGCAGACAAAGGCCAGCGCAATGCCGGTATTGCCCGAGGTCGGCTCGATAATTCGGGTGCCTTCCTTGATGCGGCCCTGTTTTTCCAGCTCGGCGATCATGGCGGCGCCGATGCGGTCCTTGACCGAGGCCAGCGGGTTGAAAAATTCCAGCTTCAACAGGATTTCCGCCCCGAGGTCGCTGCCAAGCCGATTCATCCGAACCAGCGGCGTGTTGCCCATTGTTTCGATGATATTGTCGTAAATCCTGCCGTGGCCGGTGGTGCCGGTTTCGGTAACTGTATCGTTAACAGACATAGGATGTCTCCTGTTTCAAGGGGTTGACCATTAAATGTTAAACGTGAAATTATGCGCAGATTCGGCTTCGACGCCTTTGCTGGTCGCCTGCTGGCATAAATCCTGTAATGTAATCTTGTTTAATCGTTCCATAATACTGTTGTTGAGGTTTTCAATCAGCGGGTTGATCACCTTGACGCCCAGGGGCGACTGGGACAACAGGGCCTCACGGTCTTTTTTCAGGTCCATGCTGTTGACCACCTGGACGATTTCGCCGACGGTGATCCGGCGGCGTTCCCGGGCCAGGTTATAGCCGCCCCTCGGGCCGCGGACGCCTTTGAGGATTCCGGCGCGCACCAGCTGCTGCATGACCTGTTCCAGATAGCGCTGGGGGATTTCCTGACGCCGGGTGATGTCGCGCGACTGCACCGGTCCGCTGCGGCCATTATAGGCCACATCGACCACGGCCTCCAAGGCGTAAATCATTTTTTTGGTCAGACGAAACATATCTTTATCTTCCCCGTTAGCTTGTTGTTCCGGTGGAGCCGAAGCCCCCCGCCCCGCGGCCGGTCTCATCGAGGGTCGCCCGTATATTCCAGGCGATGCGGCTGACCGGCGCGATGATCATCTGGGCGATCCGCATGCCGCGGGTGATGATGAAATCCGCCGCCCCGTGATTGATCAGGATCACCTTCACTTCGCCGCGGTAATCGGCGTCAATGGTGCCGGGGCTGTTGAGCACGGTGACCCCGGCTTTCCAGGCGAGGCCGGACCGGGGCCGGACCTGGGCTTCAAAATTGTCCGGCAGGGCCATGGCGAAGCCGGTCGGCACCAGAAGCCGCTCGCCGGTCCGGAGGATCAGTTGCTCATCCGGGCCGATGGCCGCCATCAGGTCCATGCCGGCGCTGTGACCGGTTTCATATTCCGGCATTTTCAGGCCCGCGCCGTGGGGCAATTGTTGAAATCCGACTGCAATCATTTTTATCCGTTATCCCTGAGTTTTTGAATGTTATGTGGTGGCGAAATAGTCGGCTATTTTGGCGGCGAGCCGCCGGCCGACCGCTTCTTTCGCGTCCTCGGCCCAGTCTTCGATCTGATCGGCGGTGATCAGATGGACATGGTTGCGGTCGCCGCCCATGACGCTTTGGCCGTCATGGGACGAGACGTCATTGGCCAGAATCCAGTCGCAGCCCTTGCGTTTGAGCTTGGCCCGGGCGTGGGCGGTGATATTTTCCGTTTCGGCGGCAAAGCCGATGACCAGCGCCGGCCGGCTGTCGGTCGCCTGCGACAGCATTTTGAGGATGTCGGGATTTTCCACCAGATTCAAAACCGGCAGGGCGCCGTCCTTCTTCTTGATCTTCTGGTTCTTGATCTTCTGGCCCTGTTCGGCCGCCGCCCGCCAGTCGGCGACGGCGGCGACGCAGACCGCCACATCGGCCGGCAGGGCGAATTTACAGGCTTCCTGCATCTCAAGCGCCGATTCGACATGAATCATCTCGACCCCGTCGGGGGCGCTGAGATTGGTCGGGCCCGAGACCAGCGTCACCCGCGCCCCGAGGTCGCGCAGCGCTTTTGCGATGGCGTAGCCCTGTTTGCCCGAGGACCGGTTGGCGATATAGCGCACCGGGTCGATCGCCTCATGGGTCGGCCCGGCGGTGATCAGGACATGGCGGCCGCTGAGCGGACCCTGGGCCGCTTTGTCGGTAAAGAAATCCTCCAGCACCCGAACCATGTCATCGACTTCCGCCAGCCGGCCCATGCCTTCCTCGCCGCAGGCCAGTTCGCCAGCGCCGGGACTGATCACATGGATGCCGTCCTGTTGCAGCTGCTTCAGATTGCGCCGGGTCGCCGCATGCTGCCACATGCGGCTGTTCATGCTGGGGGCGATCATCACCGGCTTGTCGGTGGCGAGCAGGGCGGTCGTCGCCAGATTGTCCGAGATGCCGGCCGCCATCTTGGCCATCAGATCGGCGGTCGCCGGCGCCACCAGCAGCAGGTCCGCCTCCCGCGACAGGCGGATGTGGCCCATTTCGGTCTCGTCGGTCAGGGAAAAAATATCCGAATAGACCTTGTCGCCGCTGAGGGCGCTGATCGACAGCGGGGTGACGAATTGTTCGCCGCCCTTGGTCAGGATGGCGCGGACCGACATGCCGCGCTCCCGCAGCCGCCGGATCAGGTCAAGGCATTTATAGGCCGCAATGCCGCCGCCAATGATCAGCAGCAGCCGTTTTCCGTTGAGGGCGCTGGTTCCGTTCAGGGCGCCGGGGAATGGTCTCGACATATGAAATCCCGTTTTACTTGCTTTTGAATAATGTAGGCATATTAGGGGGTGAAATCAAGTAAACCACTTAAAAAAGCTGTTAATTAATCAAATTATACAGAAAATAAAGCATCAGGCTGCCGGCAAGGCCGCCGGACAGGCCATAGAGGAATAATTTCAGCGCGCTGCGCCGGGCGCGGGACCGGCCCTGACTTTCCTCGATCCGGCGGGCCGCATGGGTCAGCCTTTCAATATCGTCGAGGATTTTCGGCAGGCGGTTCAGGGTCTGGACGGTGTTTTCGGCAAAATCGCGCAGCCGGGCCTGGGGGCCGAGGTTATGGGTCATCCATTTTTCGATGATCGGCTGCGAGGTTTCCCACATATTGACCTCCGGATAAAGATTGAGGGCGACGCCCTCGACGGTGACCATGGTTTTCTGCAGCAGCAGCAATTGCGGCTGGGTCTGCATATCGAAGGTCTCGGTGGTTTCAAACAGCTGGGCCAGAAGCCGGCCGACGGAAATTTCACTGACCGGCTTGCCGATGATCGGATCGCCGATGGCGCGGATCGCCTGCTTGAATTTCTCCAGCGACTGGTCCTCGGGCACATAGCCGATGTCGAAATGGGCCCGCGCCACCAGGTCATAATCCCGCTGCAGGAAGCCATAGAGGATTTGGGCGAGGCATTTGCGGGTTTTCTTGTCGAGGCGGCCCATGATGCCGAAATCTATGGCGGTGATTTTATCGCCCCGGCAGGCGAACAGGTTGCCCTGATGCAGGTCGGCGTGGAAAAAGCCGTGGTTGAGCGCCTGATCGAGGAAGCTGTGGACGATGCCCTCGGCCAGTTTCTTCAGGTCATAGCCGGCGGCGGCGATGTCGGCCCGGCGGGAAAAGGGAATGCCGTCAACCAGGCTGGTGGTCAGCACCCGGCGGCTGGTCAGGCCCCATTCCACGTCGGGCACCGCATAATCCGCATTGGCGGCGGAGATGTCCCTCAGTTCCGAGGCGGCGGCGGCCTCAAACCGCAGATCCATCTCCAGGGCGATGGTCTCGGAAATGGTGTCGACCACCGATGTCGGCTTCAGGCGCCGGATGTTGGCGGAAAAGCGCTCCATGATCCGCCCGAGCCACAGGAAACTTTCCAGGTCGCGGGTGAAGGCTTTTTCGATGTCGGGGCGCAGGACCTTGACCGCCACCGGCCGGCCGGCCCTTGTGGTGGCGAAATGGACCTGGGCGATCGAGGCGGCGGCGACCGGCGTCCGGTCAAAATCGCTGAACAGCTCGTCGAGAGGGGCGCCCAGTTCCTGTTCGATGATCCGGACCGCCTCTTCGCCGGCAAAGGGCGGCACGTCATCCTGCAACCGCATCAGGTCGAGCGCCATGTCGGCGCCGACGATGTCGGGGCGGGTCGCCATCGCCTGGCCGAATTTAATGAAGGTCGGCCCGAGGGACTGAAAGGCCTCGACCAGATTGCTGCTGGCGTCTTCATCCGGGGGCGCGCTGCGGAAATTGCGCAGCTTGCGCAGGCGCAGCAAGGCTTCCGGCTGGGGGCCGAACAGCGACAGCAGATCCATCAGCGCGTCATGGCGCGACAGGACAAAGGCGACCCGGATCAGATGGGCCATATGGCGCAGGCTTGTCAACACGCTAGATCTTCCATCCTGAATGGAGCGCCACCACGCCGCCGGTCATATTGCGGTAATTGACCCGTTTGAAACCAGCCTCCCCGATCATCTGCTTAAAGCGGTCCTGGGGCGGGAACTGGCGAATGCTTTCCACCAGATACTGATAGGAGTCCCGGTCGCCGGCGATCAGCTGGCCGAACCGCGGCAGCAGGTGAAAGCTGTAGGCGTCATAAATTTTATCGAACAGCGGCAGGTCTACTTTGCTGAATTCGAGACACAGAAAACGGCCGCCCGGCCGCAACACCCGGTGGGCTTCGGCCAGGGCCCGGTCGATATTGGTGACGTTGCGAATGCCGAAGGCGATGGTGTAGGCGTCAAAGCTGTCGTCGGGGAAGGACAGGGATTCCGCATTGCCGCAGACCCATTCGATGTTGCTTATAATGCCCCGGTCGATGGCCCGGTCGCGGCCGACGGTCAGCATCTGGGCGTTGATGTCGCAGACGGTGACTTCGGCGGCGGCATCCTCCGCAGGACGGGCGCGCCTTTCGGCGGCCTCAAGGAAGCGGAAGGCGATATCGCCGGTGCCGCCGGCGACATCGAGCAGCCGCATGCCCGGCCCGGGGCGCAGCACCCGGATCATGTCATTCTTCCAGGCCCGGTGCAGCCCGCCGCTCATCACGTCATTCATGATGTCGTATTTGTGGGCGACGCTGTCAAAGACATTGCGGACAAGTCCTTGTTTGGCCTGCTTGTCTACGGTCCGGAAACCGAAATGAGTGGTTTCTTCCGTGTTATTCTGTTTATTTTGCTCTACCATGTTGCGGAACATAAACCACTGGGCCGGACGGCGCCAGTTTTTTAGGTCGTAAAGCGACAAATTTTTGGAGACAATATGCCGGAACTTCCCGAAGTCGAAACCGTGAAACGAGGCGTCAGTCCGCTGCTCGAAGGCCGGCGGCTGGTCCGGGTGGTCCAGCGGCGCGATTCCTTACGGATTCCCCTGCCGGCGCGTTTCGTCGAACGGCTGACCGGCCGAACGGTGGCGCGAATCACGCGACGGGCGAAATATCTGCTGCTCCATCTCGACGGGGCGGAGATTCTGATCTGCCATCTGGGCATGTCGGGCAAGATGACGCTGGTCGCGGCGGCAGACCGCAAAAGCCCGGAAATCTTCGAAAAGCATGACCATGTCATTCTGGAATCGGACCGTCATGACCTGGTGATCTATAACGATCCGCGTCGATTCGGCCTGATGACCCTGTGTGACGCGGCGGCGCTCGACCGTCATCCGCTGTTTTGCGGCATGGGGCCGGAGCCGCTGGGCAATCAGTTTCACGGCGCCTATCTTTTTGACAAAATTAGCCGCCGGCGCGCGCCGGTCAAAAATGTCCTGCTTGATCAGCGAGTCGTTGTCGGGCTCGGCAATATTTATGTCTGCGAGGCGTTGTTTGAGGCGGGGATTTCGCCGACCGCGCCCGCCTGTGACCTCAGCCGGGACAAGGTGGAGAAGCTGGCGTCGGTGATCCGGGACGTCTTGCGGCGGGCGATCGAGGCCGGCGGCTCGACTTTGAAGGATTACGCCCGTATCGACGGCGAACTCGGTTATTTCCAGCATCAGTTCCGGGTGTACGGCCGGGCCGGCGAATCCTGCGCCACGCCGGGCTGCGGCCGGCGCATCGAACGGATCGTCCAGAGCGGCAGATCGACATTTTATTGTCCTGCCTGCCAAGATTAGGTATCTTAGGCTTTATGCGTGACGCACCATATTCATATATCAAGGCCGGGACGTGGGGACTATTGCTGATCCTGCCCTATGCTCTGCTGTCTTTTCTGCCGGCGGCGGCGCAGTCAGACCAGCCGCGGCTGTTGTCGGATCTTGACATTCCGCTGATGGAGGGTTTTCAGGAAGAGGAAGACAGCCGGGTCGTCTTTGATACCCCGGAAGGCCGGATCATCGAGGTCCGCGCCCACGGCCCCGAGGGCGCCCGGGCGGTATATGACTATTACCGGCTGGTGCTGTCCAGCCTTTCCTGGCGGATTACGGATCAGAACCCGGACCAAAATTCAAATCAGAATTCAGATCGGAATTCAGATCGGAATTTCAAAAAGAATGCGGCCGGAAAAGGCCCGGCGAATCGGCCGGCGCGGCGGACAAAAGCGGCCTGCGCGGGGCAAGCCGCCCTGTGCATCATCGCCCGGCGCGACCGGGAAAGGCTGACGATAAAAATCAGCCGAATAGTGGAAAAAAAACCAAGCCAAAATAAGGGCCAGGCCAAAGACGCGGCCGGGCTGACCGTCATTGATTTTCTGGTTGACCCCCTGTGATTGGAAAAAGAGACCGGGGAAAAGGCGGTTCTGTTGAACGGCCTTGTAAAGACGGGACAGACCGGATATATCCGGGTGAAATTAATGTATATGCACGCCGATCAAATGTAAAGATTAAGGAGAAATGACATGTCCTATGAGATGATTCTGGTTGACCGCACCGAGCCCGTCGGCCTGATCACGCTGAACCGCCCCGAAGCGCTCAACGCCCTGAACAGCCAGCTGATGGACGAAGTCACCCGGGCGCTGCGGACGTTTGAGGCCGACGAAAATATCCGCGCCATCGTGATTACCGGCAGCGACAAGGCCTTCGCCGCCGGCGCCGACATCAAGGAAATGCAGACGATGGATTATATGGAAGCCTATATGAAGGATTTCATTACGGCAAACTGGGAGGAGGCCTCGCGCTGCCGCAAGCCGATTATCGCCGCGGTGGCCGGCTACGCCCTCGGCGGCGGCTGTGAACTGGCGATGATGTGTGATTTCATCCTGGCGGCGGATAACGCCAAATTCGGCCAGCCGGAAATCAAGCTCGGGGTGATTCCCGGCGCCGGCGGCACTCAGCGGCTGACCCGCTTTGTCGGCAAGTCAAAAGCCATGGAAATGGTTCTCACCGGGCGGATGATGGATGCGGTGGAGGCCGAACGCGCCGGACTGGTCAGCCGGATCGTTCCGGTCGATGACCTGGTCGAGGAAGCGATGAAAACGGCGAACAAGATTGCGGAACTGTCCCTGCCGTCGGTGATGATCGCCAAGGAATGCGTCAACAAGGCTTATGAAACAACCCTCCGTGAGGGCGTCATGTTTGAGCGCCGGGTTTTTCATTCCCTGTTTTCGACCGGGGACCAGAAGGAAGGCATGGCCGCCTTTGCCGAGAAAAGAACCGCCAAATTCAAGCATAAATAAGCAGAAATGATCAATGAGAGGGCCCGGGCGGCGGCGGAATGCGTCCGCCCGGAGCAAAAGCCCGCATCCGTTGCGGTTTTTACCGCTGTTTTTCGCAAAATAACTTGAAAAGCTTGTTGACCAATGGGGCGGGCATGTTTATAAGCCACGACTTGAAATTGGATCATAAAGAATTTAAAGCCGCTGATTCTCCTGCGACCCCGACAAGGGGCCGAATTCAGTAGAGAAGCCCGGTTTTTAGAAGAAAGATAGGTTACCCTGATGGCTAATTCGTTACAGGCTAAAAAAAGAATACGTTCAAATGCGCGACGGGCGCTGGTCAACAAGGCCCGCAAGAGCCGGATTCGGACATTTGTCAAAAATGTTGAGCTGGCGCTGGAAAGCGGCAATGCGGAAGAAGCCCGTGAAGCTTTGAAGGCGGCCCAGCCCGAACTGATGCGCGGCGTCACCAAGGGCGTTCTGCACAAGAAGACCGCGTCCCGCAAGGTGTCCCGGCTGGCGAAACGGGTCAAGGAACTGTCCGCCTCCGCCTAACCTTTCGAGTCGCCGGAGAGAATCAGGCGAGTCCGTGAAAAAATGAGTCGAAAAAGCTGAACCCCGCCCGGTTCGGCTTTTTTTATGGTTAATCATCCCGTTCCGGCCGAGGTTTCTTCTTTGGCGACGGGCGCGGGAAATGTGATAATATTACCCGCCTACCAGATGTTGTGTGTCTTATCCAAGTCAAGCCATATCTGGCCGCTATTTTGTGATTATTTTCCGATGAATCAGTTGCCAGAAATCCCTGTGGATTGTACCCTATTGGCCGTCCTACAGGGGATGAAGCGATATAAAAGCAGGCGGGGGAAACTGATGAGGCGACGCGGGGCCATTTTCCCGATGGTCTTGGTGGTGGCCTGTTTATGTTCGATTTGTCTCCGGGTGAGATGCTTTCTGTAATAGGGGCCTTTTTCAGGGTCTTGAAGATTAAAATCTTTCTGTAACAATATGTTATGGATCAGGGATGTTTTGTTTGTCTGCTGTGCCCGGGATCTGCTGAAAAGGCCGTGGAAAACAGATAAACGGGAAAAACAAAACGAAAAACCGGATTTGAGCGCCGGACAGGTGGGATAGAGGGGTCTGCGGCGGGGCAGGCGAAGGCAAAGCCAGGGATTGCGGCCGAAAGCGTGGCCGGGATCAAAGATAAAGAATAAAGAAAAATGAATTATACAGATGATGTGACGGTTAAAGAAACCTGGAAGGCGCTTCAGAGCGATGACAGGGCGGTGCTGATTGATGTCAGAACCCGGGCGGAATGGACCTTTGTCGGCGTCTGCGATCTGTCGTCGCTTGGCAAGTCGCCGCTGCTGGTCAGCTGGCAGGAATTCCCCCATATGGCGGTCAATGGCGCCTTTGCCGATATGGTGATCAGCCAGGATATACCGAAAGACGCGCCGCTGTATTTTCTGTGCCGCTCCGGGGTGCGCTCCCAGGCGGCGGCGGCAACCATGATCGCGGCGGGCTATGAGAAATGTTTCAATGTTATCGGCGGCTTTGAAGGCGACCGGGATCAAAAAGGCCACCGGGGCGTGGTCAGTGGCTGGAAGGCCGCCGGTCTGCCCTGGCTGCAACAATGAAATGCGGAATAAAAAAGCAAGATCAGAAATGAAGATCACAACGGGATTTTGGGGATGAGCAATATAATGACGGCGGCGTCACAAGAGGGAAGCACGGTAACGGGCATGGAAGCAGAATGGTCAAGGGTTCTGGACAGATTGCGGACCGAATTTGATGACAGCGTTTTTAACAGCTGGTTCAAGCCGCTGGCCCTGGTCAATGTCGCGGACGGCTGCGCGGTGATGGCGGCGCCGACCCGCTTTATGCGCAACTGGCTCGAATCCAATTACGCCGACCGGATCCGCCATGCCTGGGCCTTTGAAAACCCCGAGGTGACCGACATCAATATCATCGTCCTTTCCGCTTTCGCCAAGGGCGACGGGGCGGTGACCCGCTCCCCCGCCGCCGCGCCCGAGGCGGGCCTGTCCGAGGGGCCGGCGCGCCGGCCGACCCCGCCGCGGGAAACGCCGGTCCGGGCCGATGATTTCGGCGCGCCGCTCGACCCGCGGTTCACCTTTGACAGCTTTGTCGTCGGCAAGTCCAATGAACTGGCCTATGCGGCGGCCCGCCGGGTGGCGGAAAACAAGGACGTGCATTTCAATCCTCTGTTTCTCCATAGCGGAGTCGGCCTCGGCAAGACCCATCTGATGCACGCCATCGCCTGGGCGAATCGGGAAAGATTCCCCGACCGGCGGGTGGTCTATCTGTCGGCCGAACAATTCATGTATCAGTTCATCAGCTCGATCCGCTATAAGGACACCATGTCCTTCAAGCAGAAATTCCGCTCGGTGGATCTGCTGATGATTGACGACCTGCAGTTCATCGCCAACAAGGAATCGACCCAGGAGGAATTTTTCCACACCTTCAACGCCCTGATCGACCACAGCCGGCAGGTGATCATTTCCGCCGACCGTTCGCCGACCGATATGGAAGGGATCGAGGAGCGCATCCGCTCGCGGCTCGGCTGGGGTCTGGTGGCGGATATTCATCCGACCGAATATGAGCTGCGGCTCGGCATTCTGCAGCAGAAGGCCAACAAGGTGCCCGAGGTGGAGATCAACCAGCAGGTGCTGGAATTCCTCGCCCGCCGGATCACCTCCAATGTCCGCGAACTGGAAGGGGCGCTCAACCGGATGATCGCCCATGCGACCCTGATCGGCCGGCCGATCACCCTCGAGATGACCCAGGAGGTGCTGCAGGATCTGCTGCGGGCCAATGTGCGCCGGGTGACCATTGATGAAATCCAGCGCCGGGTGGCGGATTATTTCAATATCCGCCTGTCCGACCTGCTGTCGTCGCGCCGGGCGCGCCAGGTGGCCCGGCCGCGCCAAGTGGCGATGTATCTGGCGAAACAATTGACCGCCAAATCCCTGCCCGACATCGGCCGGCAGTTTGGCGGCCGCGATCACACCACCGTCATGCATGCGGTCAAGAGGATCGACGAGCTTCGGCTGACGGACAGCGTTCTGGATGAGGATATTCAGCATCTGGAGCGTATTTTCGGCACCTGATCGCCGCCAGTTTCTCTGTCCCGGAGGGCGGCGGATTCCGCTGAGGATCCCGGCGCTGCGACTCGGCGCAAATCTCCCAAAAAAGCCTTTGACCCTACGGGTCAGTATGCTACTCTCTGAGCGAGTATCCGAACCTGTGATTTAGGGAATCAGGATCCCGCTTTCCCGGGGGAAAACGGGGGTTTTGGCCGGTTTTCCGGGGCGGATGTGGCAAGGACATCCCGGCGGAAGCTTTTGGCGGCGCCGTTCCGGCCCACAGAAGCCCAAAAAGAACCCGGAAAAAAGCCCCGGGATACGGTAAAAATATAAGTAAACATACAGATGAGAAGCGCGAAAATAATATGAAGCTCAATATTGAACGAAGTGCGTTGTTGAAATCACTGGGTCACATTCAAAGCGTTGTCGAAAAACGCAACACCATCCCGATTTTATCCAATGTTTTGCTCGAATGTGACGGCGGCCGGCTCAATATGGCGGCCACCGACCTCGATCTCGCCATTTCCGAGGCGGTCGAGGCGGAAATCGCCGTCCCCGGCGGCATCACCGCCCCGGCGCATACGCTGTATGATATTGTGCGCAAATTGCCGGACGGCGCCCAGGTGGAGCTGTCCTATGACGGCGACAGCCAGCGCCTGACCATCAGCGCCGGCCGCTCGCGCTTTACCCTGTCCTGCCTGCCGCGGGAGGATTTTCCGGTCATGACGGAAGGCGAACTGCCCCACAGTTTCGAGGTTCCGGCGGCCAACCTGAAACGGATGATCGACAAGACGCGCTTCGCCGTCTCGACCGAGGAAACCCGTTATTATCTGAACGGCATTTACCTCCATGTGGCGCGCGATGACGAGGGCGGCGCGGTGCTGCGCGGCGTCGCCACCGACGGCCATCGGCTGGCGCGCTTTGACATGGAGCAGCCGGCGGGGGCGGACGGCATGCCGGGGGTGATTGTGCCGCGCAAGACGGTTGGCGAACTGCGCAAGCTGGTGGATGAATTTGAAGGCGACATCCGGGTTGCGCTGTCCGAAACCAAGGTGCGCTTTATCTTCGCCGATATTGTCCTGACCTCGAAGCTGATCGACGGCACCTTCCCCGATTACAGCCGGGTCATTCCCGAAGGCAATGACAAGATCATGGAAATCGACAGCCGTCAGTTTGCCGAGGCGGTTGATCGGGTTTCGACCATTTCGACGGAAAAAACCCGCGCCATCAAGCTGGTTTTGAACAATGGCAATCTGCAGTTGTCGGTCAACAGCCCGGAACATGGCACCGCGAAAGAGGAGCTGGCCGCCAGCTATGAGGCGGAGGATATGGAGATCGGTTTTAATTCCCGCTATCTGCTCGACATCCTGAGTCAGATCGAGGGGGACATCGCCCAGATGGCGCTGGCGGATTCGACGGCGCCGACCATTTTGAAGGATTTGACGGATGACGGCGCGCTTTATGTTCTGATGCCCATGCGGGTGTAGGGGCGGATATGATGATGCGCTCCCTGCGGGACATATCAAGCGGTGAATAATCTGCTACAGCTCAACAGCATAACTGCGTCCGCCGGCGATCCGGGGCGGCAGAAGGGCCGGCCCGCCTTCCGGATTCCGGAGCTTTATGTCGGCCGGCTGCATTTGACGGATTTTCGCTCCTACGGCCGGGTCACCCTGGCGCCGGAGGGCCGTTCCGTCGTGCTGACCGGTCCCAATGGCGCGGGCAAGACCAATATTCTGGAGGCGCTGTCCTTCCTGTCGCCGGGCCGCGGCCTGCGGGGCTGCAAACTGTCCGAGGTCAGCCATTTGAACGGGCGGCCTGCGGCGCGGCGGGACTGGGCGGTGGCGGCGCGGCTCGAGACGCCGGACGGCAGCACCGATCTTGGCACCGGGCTTGCCGCCGGGTCCGGGACGGCGGCTGAGGAGATGGCGGCTGACGGCGGGCAGAAAGACCGGCGCATTGTGCGCATTGACGGCGAAAACGCCGCCGGTCCGGCCGTCTTCGGCGATATTCTGCAGGTCGCCTGGCTGACGCCGCAAATGGACCGGCTGTTCATCGAGGCGGCCTCGGGCCGGCGGCGCTTTCTCGACCGGATCGTCGCCAGTTTCCATTCGTCCCATAACCGCGAGGTCAATGCTTTTGAGCGGGTGATGCGGGAACGCAACCGGCTGCTGCTCGACGGCGGCCATGACAGCGCCTGGCTCAGCGCCCTCGAAAGCCGGATGGCGGAGCATGGCGTCGCGGTGGCGGCGGCGCGGCTCGACGCCATGGACCGGCTGGCCGGGGCCATCGACAAGGCGACGTCCTGTTTTCCGCGGGCGACGCTGGCGGTCGAAGGGTTGCTGGAGGAGGGCCTGATGGCCGGACCGGCGATCGAGGTCGAGGATCATTTTCGCCGCGTGCTCAGGGACAACAGGCCCGAGGACAGCCGCAGCGGCCGGGCGGCGGCCGGGCCCCATAAAAGCGACCTTCTGGTGCGCCACAGGGACAAGGATATGCCCGCCGCGCTCTGTTCGACCGGCGAACAGAAGGCGCTGCTGATCGGCATTACGCTGGCCAGCGCCCGGATCACGGCCGCCTCTTTTGGCGTCGCGCCGATCCTGCTGCTTGACGAGGTGGTGGCCCATCTCGACCGGGAACGCCGGGCCTCCCTGTATGATGAACTGGCGGCGCTCGGCTCCCAGCTCTGGCTGACCGGCACCGACCGGCTTTTGTTTGACGAACTTGGCGACCGGGCGCGCTATTACCGGGTGGAAAACAGCAGCATAACCGATGAGTGAGTTGGGCCGGAACGGCCCGGGTTGATTTGGCTAAATATTTTTTGCGAATATTTTTTACGGATATTTTATAAAGGGACAACAGTATATGTCTGACGAAACACAGATGAAGGACGCCACCGAAGGCGCAGCGGAATATGGCGCGGATTCGATCAAGGTGCTGAAGGGTCTGGATGCGGTGCGCAAACGTCCGGGCATGTATATCGGCGATACCGAGGATGGTTCGGGGCTGCATCACATGGTGTTCGAGGTGTCCGACAACGCGATTGACGAATCGCTGGCCGGATATTGTGATCTGGTGCTGGTATCGCTCAATCCGGACGGCTCGGTTTCGGTGACCGACAACGGCCGCGGCATCCCGGTCGACATTCACGAGGAAGAAGGCGTCTCCGCCGCCCAGGTGATCATGACCCAGCTTCATGCCGGCGGCAAGTTCGACAATAACAGCTACAAGGTTTCCGGCGGCCTGCACGGGGTCGGGGTTTCGGTGGTCAACGCCCTGTCCGATTATCTCGAACTCCGGGTCTGGCGCAACGGCAAGGAGCATTTCATGCGCTTTGAACATGGCGAGGCGCTGGAAGACCTGGTGGTGGTCGGCGACGCCAAGGGCCAGACCGGAACCAAGGTGACCTTCCTGCCGTCCGGGGATACTTTCGGCAATATCGAATTTGATTTTGACCGGCTGATACACCGCTTCCGCGAGCTGGCCTTCCTCAATTCCGGCGTGCGGATCAGGCTTCAGGATAAACGCCATGCGGAGAGCGAGGAAATCGAGCTTTATTACGAAGGCGGCATCACCGCCTATGTCAATTATCTCGATCGCAGCAAGAGCCCGCTGATTTCGGAGGCGATCACCATCAGCGGCGAAAAGGACGATATTGTCTTTGAATGCGCCCTGCAATGGAATGACAGCTATCATGAAAATGTCATGTGCTTCACCAATAACATTCCCCAGCGCGACGGCGGCACCCATCTGGCGGGCTTTCGGGCCTCGCTGACCCGGACGATCAACAGTTACGCCAATGAAACCGGCATCGCCAAGAAGGAAAAGGTTTCCTTGAGCGGCGATGACAGCCGGGAAGGGCTGACCTGTGTGCTGTCGGTCAAGGTGCCGGATCCGAAATTCTCGTCGCAGACCAAGGACAAGCTGGTCTCGTCCGAGGTGCGGCCGGTGGTCGAAAGCCTGCTCAATGAAAAGCTGAGCATCTGGTTTGAGGAGCATCCCCAGGAAGCGAGGATCATCATCGGCAAGATCGTCGAGGCGGCGGCGGCCCGGGAAGCGGCGCGCAAGGCGCGGGAACTGACCCGGCGCAAGGGGGCGCTCGATATATCCTCCCTGCCGGGCAAGCTGGCCGACTGTCAGGAACGGGACCCGGCGAAGTCGGAACTTTTCCTGGTGGAAGGGGACTCGGCGGGCGGCTCCGCCAAACAGGGCCGGGCGCGCAGCAATCAGGCGATTCTGCCGCTCAAGGGGAAGATCCTCAATGTGGAGCGGGCGCGCTTTGACCGGATGCTGGGCTCCCAGGAGATCGGCACCCTGATTACCGCCATGGGCACCAGCATCGGCCGGGACGATTTTAACATTGAAAAGCTGCGCTATCACAAGATCATCATCATGACCGACGCCGATGTCGACGGCGCCCATATCCGGACCCTGCTGCTGACGTTCTTCTATCGTCAGATGCCGGAACTGATCGACCGGGGTCATCTTTATATCGCCCAGCCGCCGCTTTATAAGGTGGCGCGCGGCAAGTCGGAGGTTTATCTCAAGGATGACCCGTCGCTGGAAGATTACCTGATTGAGCAGACATTGGACGAGATGGTGCTCAGGCTCGATGACGGCACCCAGATTGCCGGCAATGACCTGAGGCAACTGGTCCAGACCGTGCGGCGGATTTCCCGCTTCCTCGACCGGGTGCCCCAGCGTTATAACAAGGAACTGATCGAGGAACTGGCGCTGGCCGGGGCGCTGAACCCGAATACCCTGCAGGATGAGACCCGGGCCGAAGCGGCGATTGACGCGGTCGTCGAGTGGATGAATATGAAGGCCACGGTTGGCGAGGACAACTGGACCGGATACCTGGACGAGGAAGGCGACGGCGTGACCTTCACCCAGGAAATTCGCGGCATCAAGGATGTCTACCGCATTGACAGCGCCTTTATCAATTCCGTCGAGGCGCGGGCGTTGAACGAGGCGGCGCCGGGCTGCCGCGAGATATTCGCCAAAACCTCCACTATCAGCCGCAAGGACGATATTCACGACCTCAACCTGCCGAGCGACCTGATCAAGCTGGTGCTGGCCTACGGCCGCAAGGGGCTGTCGATCCAGCGCTACAAGGGACTGGGCGAAATGAATCCGGAGCAGCTTTGGGAGACGACCCTCGATCCGGAAGCGCGGACCCTGCTGCAGGTGAAAGTGGACCACGGCGATACCGCCGACGAGATATTCACCAAGCTGATGGGCGACGTGGTCGAGCCGCGGCGGGAATTCATTCAGGATAACGCCCTGAGCGTCGCCAATCTGGACGCCTGAAGCGCCGCGGGTAAAAAGCAGAGTTGAGTTGATGGAAAAGGCCGCAAAACAATATACCCTGACCATAACCTGCCCCGATAAAAAGGGCGTGGTGTCGGCCGCCACGACGTTTCTCGCGTCCCATGACGCCTTTATCGTCGAGGCCAATCACCACACGGACCTGCCGACCGGGCAGGCCTTCCTGCGCATTGTGTTTCAGGCGGACAGTCCGGCCATGCCGGGGCTGGCGCAGTTGCGCGCCGACTTTGCGGCCGTTGCCGATGACTATCAAATGGACTGGGACCTGACCCGCAACGACCGCCGGATGCGGGTGCTGATCGCGGTGTCGAAATTCGGCCATTGCCTGCATAATCTTCTGCATCGCTGGAAAAGCGGGATTCTGCCGGTGGAGATTATCGGCGTCGTCTCGAACCATGAGGATATGCGCTCATTCGTCGAATGGCATGGCCTGCCCTATCACCATTTGCCGATCAGCCGGGAAACCAAGCGAGCCCAGGAAAAGGACATCATGAAGATCATCGACGATCAGAAGGTCGATCTTTATGTCTTGGCGCGCTATATGCAGGTGCTGTCGCCGGAGATGTGCCGGGCGCTTGAGGGCCGGGCGATCAATATCCATCATTCTTTCCTGCCGTCTTTCAAGGGGGCGAAACCCTATCATCAGGCCTATGACCGCGGGGTGAAAATTATCGGCGCCACGGCCCATTATGTCACGACCAACCTGGACGAGGGACCGATTATCGAACAAAGCGTCGAACGGGTCGATCATTCGGTTTCCCCGGAGGAGCTGGTCAATATCGGCCGGGATATTGAGTGTGTCGTCCTGTCGCGGGCGGTGAAATGGCATGCGGAACGGCGGATTCTTTTGGCCGGCCACCGAACGGTGGTCTTTAAATAAAAAAGTCACCGAACGGTGGTCTTTAAATAAAAAAGCCGCCGAACGGTGGTCTTTAAACAGGCAAAGCATCGCGGTCAAAAAAATCCCGCGCCATGAGGAGATCAGGACGCGGGCAGGGTTGGGGATCATCCCGGGGACGGGCTTATTTGTCCTTGCTGAATTCCGCTTCATGGAGCCAGGCCGCATGTTTCTGGGTCGTCTTGCTCCTGGTCCAGTCCTCGAGCATCTGCGGCGCGATGTCATGGAGCTTTTTCATTTCTTCGGCGGTCGCGGTGTCATAGGCGAGCTCCAGGCGGTGGCCGTCGGGGTCGCGGAAATAGATCGACTGGAAGATATGATGGTTGGTCGGGCCGACCACCTCATGGCCGTCGGCCTCGAGCCGCGCCTTGACCCCCATCATGGTCGCTTCATCCTTGACCTTGAAGGCGATATGCTGGACCCAGTCCGGCGTGTTGGGGTCGCGGCTCATTTCCGGCGAATTGGGAATTTCAAAGAAGGCCAGCACGTTGCCGTTGCCGGCGTCCATAAACAGATGCATATAGGGGTCCGGCGCGCCGGTTGACGGCACCTTGTCCTCGGAAATGGCGAGGACAAAATCCATGTCGAGGTATTTCTGGTAAAACTCAACGGTTCTTTTGGCGTCCATGCAGCGATAGGCGACATGATGAATTCTTTCGAGGGTCATTGCTCTGGCTCCATCTGGTGAACAGGGTTGATCCTTAAGGTATGAAATAATAATAGTTACATTTGAAACTAATGTCAAGAGGGAAGTTTCTTCCGGTGATTTCTTTTTGAAATACAACAGGTTGACCCCTCAGGAAGCGACGAATCCGGAATAGATTTCTGGGCGGTTGTCTTATTTCAGCCGATATTCTATGGTCTGGTCGGAAAAACTATGAGGTGACGATGGACGACAGCGCCAAGGGACGGACCAGAAAAGCCGGCGGACCGGGGAAAAAGCCCGCTTCCGGGCCGTCGGCGCGCGGGACGTCACCGGCCAAAAAGGCCCGCCAAAAGACCAGCCAAAAAAATATCGGCCGCCGGCGCAGTATCGCCCGGCCGAGCAGCCGGAATGCGCCGCGGACGGGCCTCGGCAAATGGCTCTACCGGCTGAGTGTCGGTCTGATCTGGTTTTTGATCCTGCTGGTGCCGGTGGTGGTCTATTACGCCCATGATCTGCCGGATATTTCCAATATCAGGCTGTCCCACGGCCGTTCGACGATCATGGTGATGGACCGCAACGGCGACCTGCTGGCGTCTTACGGCGATGTTTACGGCGACTGGCTGGATTATCCGGAGTTGCCACCGGAGTTGGTTCAGGCGGTGATCGCCACCGAGGACCGGCGGTTTTTTGACCATGGCGGGATTGATGTGCGCGGCCTGGCCCGGGCCGTGGTGCGCAACATCACCCGCCGCGGCCTGGTCGAAGGCGGCAGCACCATCAGCCAGCAACTGGCGAAGAATCTGTTCCTGAACGCCGACAAGACCCTGAAGCGGAAAATCCAGGAATTGCTGCTCTCCTACTGGCTGGAGATGAATTTCACCAAGCAGGAGATTCTGACCTTTTATCTCAACCGGGTTTATTTCGGCGCCGGCGCTTATGGCGTTGACGCCGCCGCCCGAACCTTCTTTGATCATGGCGCCCGCAATCTGTCGCTGTCGGAAGCCGCCATGCTCGCCGGGGTGCTCAAGGGTCCGGCGCTCTATTCGCCGCTGCGCGACCTGGAAAGATCCTATCGCCGGATGGCGGCGGTGCTGGACAATATGGTCGAGGCCGGGCTGATTGAACAGGCGGCGGCGGAAATCGCCAAGACCCGCAATATTGATATTGTTGACCAGCAGACCGGCGGTGATGAACGCTATTTCAGCGACTGGATTATCGAGCGGGCGGCGATGCTGATCGGCCCGGTCGCCGAACCGATCATCATTTACACCACGCTGATGCCGGACATACAGGAGAAGGCCAATCTGGGCCTGCAGCAGACCATGGACCGGGAAGGCGAAAAATTTGACGCCGGCCAGGCGGCCCTGGTGTCGCTGGATATGGACGGGGCGGTGCGGGCGATGGTCGGCGGCGTCGATTACAGCGCAAGCCAGTTCAACCGCGCCGTTCAGGCCCGCCGCCAGCCGGGATCGGCCTTCAAGCTGTTTATCTATCTGGCGGCGCTGGAGGCGGGGCTGGGCCCGGATCAGGTGATGCGCGACAGCCCGGTGATCATCGACGGCTGGGAACCGAAAAACTATACCGGGGAATATCGCGGCCGGGTGACGCTGGATGAAGCCTTCTCCCATTCGCTGAATACGGTGGCGGTCAAGCTGGCGGAGCGCATCGACCGGCAGAATGTGGTCGCCATGGCCCGCCGCCTCGGACTCAGCACGCCGATCACGGCGGAACCTTCCCTGTCGCTCGGCGCCTCGGAGATTTCCCTGCTCGAGCTGACGGCGGCCTATGGCGCGGTCGCCAGTGGCGGCTATCGGGTGACGCCCTACGGCATCATTGAAATCCAGAACAGCGCCGGTCAGATTCTCTACCGTCACATGCCGGGACCGCCGGAACGGGTGCTGTCGGCGGAGGTCGCCGCCCTTATGGACGACATGCTGCGCCGGGTGGTGAGCGGCGGCACCGCGACGCAGGCCCAGATGCCCTTCCCCGTCGCCGGCAAGACCGGCACGACCCAGAATTACAAGGACGCGCTGTTTTTCGGCTATGGCCTCAATATGGTCAACGGGGTCTGGGTCGGCAATGACGACGCCAGCCCGATGGCCCGGGTGACCGGCGGCGGCGCCCCGGCCCGCATCTGGCGCAACTTCATGTATCGGGTTCATCTGGGCCGCGATGATGCGACGCTGAGGACGCCGAATGTCCGCCCCCGGGACAAACCCCGGGACAGATCAAAGATTCAATCAGCGGATAAGGCGGAACAAAAATAGCCGCGCCATTTGGTAAAAAGCCCGAAAGCGGGTAAAATCTTACCGATCATTGACTCTTCGGTAATAAGCCCCTGCTAAACTACGGTGGAACATTATGCGGATCCATTCCATGGCCAAGACCAAAATAGACATCAAGGACATCAATCAGTATGTCGGCCGGGAGGTCGGCGTGTCCGACTGGTGGAAAATCACCCAGAGCCGGGTGACTAAATTTGCCGAGGCGACCGGCGATTTCCAGTGGATTCATGTCGATGAGGAACGAGCGCGGACCGAGTTGCCGACGGCGCAAACCCTCGTCCATAATTTTCTGCTGCTGTCGCTGATCCCCCAGCTCTTTGACCAGACGGTGGAAATCACCGGCCTCAGTTTCGGCCAGAACAAGGGGGTCGACAAGGCCTGCTTTCTGCAATCCCTGCCGACCGGCAGCGAGGTGCGGCTGCACCTGAGGCTGGACAAGCTGGAATATATCGACCAGCGGGGGGCGACGGCGACCTTTCAGGGGGTGATGGCGGCGAAGGACATGGAAAAGCCGGTGATGACGGTGGAGATCATCCTGCTGCTGGTGCCGGCATAGGGCGCGCCATCCGCCCCCATTGCGCCTGGCCGATAACGCTTCACCAATATCCCTTAACCAATATCCCTTAACCGATAACCATCAAGCCGCCGCCTTCGGTCTTGAGCCAGCGGCGGGATCTTTTCCAGTCCGGGTCAAGCTTCTCCACCAGCCGCCAGAAGGCCGGGCTGTGATTCATCTCGATCAGATGAGCCATTTCATGGGCCGCCACATAGGACAGCACCGCCGGCGGCGCCATGATCAGACGCCAGGAAAAGGACAGGGTTTTCTTGCTCGAGCAACTGCCCCAGCGACTGCTGGTGTCGCGCACCATGATCCGGCGGGGCCGCTGTCCGACTTGGGGGACAAAGCCCTCAACCGCCGCCGTGAGTGCCGCGCGGGCCTGCTTGCCGAGCCAGTTGCGCAGCCGGGTTTCAAAACCGGCCGCCGGCCCGCCGACAATCAGCTGACGGTTGTCCGCCGTCACCTGGGCGCGGCGCTGCGGCTGATGGAGGATCTGATGGATTTCACCGCAGAGGGGAACCAGCGCCCCGGGCGCGAAGCGGATGACGGGCGGGGATTTCGCCAATTGTTCGCTGATCCAGCCCCGGTGTTTTTCGGCGAATTGCACCGCCTTATGGTCCGATACGCCGGGCGGCAGGGTCAGCAGCGCCGCGCCCTTCTGGGCCTCAAACCGCAATTTCAGGCGGCGCGCCCGCGGATGACGGCGCAGGATCAGGGGGATGTCGCCGATGGCATAGGCGGTCATTCCGCGTCCCCCTTCCGGTCGGCGGAAATTTCCGGCCAGTCGACAATATGGTCCTGCAAATCGCCGGCGTCCCGTTCGGATATGGCCCGGCCGCGGAGCGAGATGCCGGCGTCATGGACCGACTGGTCATCACCGGAAATCAGCGGATGCCACGGCGGCAGATCCCGGCCCTCGCCGACAAGCCGATAGGCGCAGCTTTGCGGCAGCCAGCGGAATTCAGCCACCTGGTCGGCGGTCAGCACCACGCAGTCCGGCACCAGTTTCTGACGCAGGGGATAGTTTTTACAGCGGCAGCTTGTGACATCCAGCAGGCGGCAGGCGACATTGGTATGGCGGATCTCGCCGCTGTCGCAGTCTTCGAGCTTGTGCAGGCAGCACAGCCCGCAGCCGTCGCACAGGGATTCCCATTCCTCGCCGGTCATCTCGGACAGTTTGACGGTGCGCCAGAATTCAGGCCGTCTGCTCATGAAAGGAATCCTTTATCTATTGCTGTCTATTGCCTGCGCCGGATATTTTACTGAACCAGCTCCCGCAGCCGCGCCGCCATCGCCTCGGGGTCGGTCTGGCTGCGGAAATGGGTGACATAATCGCCGTTGCGGTCCATCAGATAGGTGTAGGAGGTATGGCTGACCAGGTAGGAATCCGCCTCGGCGTCCGCTTCGGGCTTTTCCCTGGCCGAATAGACCCGGTAGGCTTTCTTGACCGCGGCGATCTGCTCTTTGCTGCCGGTCAGGCCGATCATTTGCGGATGGAAGGCCGGGGCGTATTGCGCGAGGACCTCGACGCTGTCCCGGTCCGGATCGACGCTGATGAAAACCGGGGTGATCTCGGTCAGGGTTTCCGGCGCAAGCCGGTCGAGGGCGTCGGCCATGATCTGCAGCTCCATCGGGCAGACGTCCGGGCAATAGGTATAACCGAAATAGATCAGCATGTATTTGCCGTGGAAATCCTGCTCCGTCACCTTTTCGCCATGATGGTTGATTAAGGAAAAGGGGCCGCCGATCAGCGCCTTGGCGTTTTCGCGGGCGCTTTTGGCCTGGTTCGGGGCCGGGGGAGAAATGGCGGCGAAAACCGCGACGGCGGCAGCCAGCGCCGCGAGAATGAGGAGAATGACCTTGAGCTTGGGCATTGTGTTTTCCTGAGTTTATAAAATAAAAACTTTATTGTTAGGGCTATTGTCCCCTATATATAAGGGGCATCCTGCAGGAATGCGAGACTTATTAGAAAACGGGAGTTTTGAATGCGTTTTACCAAATTCATCGGTCTGTTATTGTTGATCACCGGACTCGGGGCGGCGCCCGCGGCGGCGCAGAGTTATTCGGCGTCCTATAAATTCCTCAAGGCGATCAAGGATCTGGACTATCGGGAAATCAAGATGGCCGTTGAAAAAGGCGTCAATGTCAACACTCGCGACTATGACGACAAGGCGACGCCCCTGGTCATCGCCAGCCGGATGAAGGAAGCGCCCCTGGTCAATTATCTGTTACAAAATGGCGCCAAGCCGGATATGTACGGCGAGGATGGCCGCAGCCCGCTGGTGGTCGCCGCCTCCCTGGGTGAAAAAACCATTGTCGCCCTGCTGGTCAAGGCCGGGGCGGATCTTGATCTTGCGGACAGGAATGGCGTCACCCCGCTGATCGCGGCGGTGATTGCGAAAAAATCGCCGGTGGTCAAGCTGTTGCTTGAGGCGGGGGCCGATTACGAAATGGAGGATTACTCCGGCCGGACTCCGCTGCAGCACGCCATTGATATTCGCCATCGCCGGTCGGAAAAACTGTTGACGGAGGCCGGGGCCAGCCGATAGGCGCCGGCCGCCGCGCGACCCGAAGATCCTGAGGCGGCCCGGCTGAGGGTCTGTGAAAATCCGGTCCCGGGATCGCGTCAGGATTTTAATTTCTGGTCGATCAGGAATCCCTGGAACATGTGAATGCCGACCGCCGCGCCGAAGTCAAGCGCCTCTTCACTGTCGCAGTGGCAGAGCACGATGCGCATTTTGCCGTGGGTTTCGATGGCGGATGTGATTTTTTGCGCCACCGGACTGCTGCGCAGGTTCCCATATTCCTTTTTCCAGATGATTTTGAGGAAATCCACCGACAGCAATTCCCGGTCCATGACGGCGAGGGAATCGATATCCATGGCGTCGAGAGAGATGCGGCAGCCGAGCGCGGTCAGTTTGTCCCGCGCCTGGTAATAGGCCTGAATGTCGGAAATCACGTCAAACAGTTTCATTTCCAGAATCAGCGGCTGGCCGTTTTTATGCCGGACCCGGTCGATGAATTTGTCAAAGTCGGCGCTGAATATGCTTTCGACATTGATGTTGATGCTGATCACCTGACGGGCCGGCAGGTTCCGTTCCGGCAGGGCCTGCATCAATTTGCGGTCAAAGGTTCGGGTCAGCCGCTGAAACAGCCATTTGTCGGCCAGCATATCATAATCCGGCAACAGGTTTTTCTTGATCTCGGCAACCGAAATATAATGCTCGACAAAGATCGGCTGCGGCGGCGCGGCGCCGACAATGACACAGGCGGTCTGTTGGGCCAGCATCCGGTCGATTTCCATATGAATCAGATTGCGCTCCAGCTGGTCCAGCTGCATCGGGCCCATGGCCGTGGCGGAGGTTTTTTGGTTGCGGGGCGTAAAAACCGGCCGGGTGACGGCAACGGGTTTTTCTGCGGCTGGCGGGGCGCATTCCGCCTGTTTTTTGCGCAGGCCGGCGACCATGGATTGCAGGCTTGTCACCGGCGGGGCGACGGTTTCCGATGCGCTTTTCAGGTTCGCGACCCGGGCCATGAAGGGGGTCATATCCCGGGTCATGTCATACCAGTCGCAGAGTTCGTGATCCCGGCCGGCGTCTTTATATTCCCTAAGGACCGGGCTGTCCTCGATGGCGCGGCGGGCGGCGATGATCGCGGTGTCCATTTCGGCTTCGGAACAATCCTTGCACAGGAACACCAGATCAAAATTGCTCATCCAGAAGAGCTGGCCGTCTTTTGTCTGGACCAGCTTGTTAAAGGCGGTGGCGACCGCCCGGCGGTGATAGGGTTGCTTGTGCAGCCGGTCGATCAGGGAAAAATGCAGATGGATGGCCCGATAGCCCTCCGGGCGCCGCTTGACCGAACGCATGACGTTGATCAACTCGTCGATCTGGGACGGCGGGGCGGAGCTTTCCTTATAGGCTGAATTTTCCATATGCTGCGTTACGTCGGTTTCAAAACAGGGGATTTAAAGAGGCCCCATCAACTCTTGGGGCTATTATAGCAAATTTAGTTAAAATTTGGTTGGTTTTATTGCATTCTGTGCAATTACATTCGATGCAGCCACCAGGCGTTTTCGTTGATTGAATAGAGCGGCCGGTAATGCAATACCGCCTTTTCCTTGACCACATAGGAAATCTGATTGTCCAGCACCAGCCGGTCGCCGTCGAGGGACACCACCAGAACCGCATGGGGAATATCGAGGTTGGTGTCCTGAACCACGACGATCCGCATATTATCCGCATCCATCCCCAGTTCCTTGAGGGAGAGATATTTGGCGATGGCGTAATCCTCGCAATCGCCGTCCTTGCGGAAGAACTGGCGCAGGGTCGCCCAATAATCCGGCACGCCCCAGTTGATCATATCGGTGATATAGGGGGCCTTGTTCATATAGACATTGATTTCGGCGATCTGCTTGTCGACCGGCTTGTCTTTCAGAAAGCCCAGCAGCGTCCGCCATTCATCGATCATGCACTGCCGGGTCGCCGTCCGGCGGCAGTCCCGGGCCGTCGTCGGGGCGTCGCTGTTTTCCCGCTGGTTGCGCGCCAGCATGCCGTTCCATTTCCGGAAAGCCTTCAACTGACGGCTTTTGATTTCGCGGGAGCCGAACAGGCCGTCCTCCGTCATGTCATAGGACACCGGGGTTGCGGCGACGGCGGCGACGGGCGGCAGGCCGCAAAGGAGACCGGCAAAGACGAACATATTGACAAACAGGGATTTTTTACAGGTTATGGTCACACGCTACTCTCTTGGCTCTCATGATATCCGATATAGTGTCAACGGGCGTCATTGATGCATTATAACGGATATTCTCTATATTCTGGTTTAATTCATCATACAAGTCATTTATGGTTTAACTATAAATGGCGTATGGTTACCCAAAGCTTAAGGAAGGTGAAGATGACGGTAAATTCTTCCAGTTGGAAAATGAAAACCGCAGGCGGGGCGCTGGCGGCGCTGGTGCTGACCGGGGCCGGGGTGGCGTTGTTCCTGGCCTTGCGCTTCGCCCAGTCGGAAGCGGACCGCGACAGCCTGATCTGGCAACGGCAGATGGCGGTGGTGATCAACAGCCGGGAAGCGGCGGTGGAGGAATGGCTCGCCGAACAGAAAAAGGTGATCCGCCGGCTGGCGGAAAATCCCTCATTGCGGATTTATCTCGGCAATATTGAAACGTCCCCGTCCGGGCTGACACAGGACGCCCGCGCCCAGGCGGCCTATCTGGAAAACCAGATGAAGGCGGCCGCCCTGCAAAATGGCTATGCGGCAATGATCAACCCGGATTATCAGGTCAACGCCAACCTGCCGGACGTGCGGATTTCCGGTCTGGCGCTGACCAACCCGGAAGGCCGGATCATCGTCTCGACGCCCCATATGCCGTCGGTCATTCGCAGTGTCGCCCATTATCTGGAACAGGGCGCCGCCCGCGACGTGATGAGCTTCGGGCCCTATCCGGCGGAAAACGGCGCCCCGGTCATCGCCTTTGTCGCGCCGGTTTTCGGGGTTCAGGACGACCCGGACAGCCCGGCGATCGGCTTTGCGGTCGGCATCAAGGTCCTGCCCGATGACTTTTATCAGAAATTGATCCAGCCCGGCGAGGTCAGCCGGACGGCGAAAAGCTACCTGGTGCGTAAAAATGGCGCGGCGATGGAGTATCTGTCGCCGGTCCGCAGCCGCAACGGCGACGTCACGCCGCCCCTGTCGATGGTGCTCGACGCCGGCAATGCGGCCCTGGCGGCGGTCTTCGCGGTGGAGAATGCCGCCGAGACGACCGGCGGTTTTGGCGAGCGGATTGATTTTGACGGCGAAAGCGTCCTCGTCACCGGCCGCAAAATAAAGGATACGGACTGGGTGCTGGTGCGGACTGTCGCCGCCAAGGAGGTGCTGGGGGCGATCGAGGCGCGAAAAGGCAATATCATCTGGATCGCCGGACTGACCATTCTGGCGCTCAGCATCACCATCCTGCTGATCTGGCGCCACGGGGTGTCCGTCCGGGTGGCCCAGGCGGCGGAAAAGCAAAGAAAGCTGACCCGGAAATATGAAAAGCTGAGCCATTTCCTGCAGATTGTCACCGACAGCCAGCCGACGGTGATCGCCGCCGTCGACGACAAGGGCCGCTATACCTTCGCCAACGCCCAGGCGGTGGCCGATACTGGGATCGATCTCAGGGAGATGATCGGCCGGACCATCGATGCGGCGCATGGTCCGACGGTCTCGCCGCGCGGGGCGGACTATTGCCGGGAGGTGCTGAAAACGGCTGAGGCTCTTTCCGTTGTCGAAAAGCTGTCCGACAGCAACATGACCATCAAATCCGATTATGTGCCGCTGCTGGTCGATGAGGAAAAAGGGGTGCTGATGGTCACCGAGGATATTACCGAACTGGTCCGCGAACGGGAATTGCGGGTGACGGCGCTGAAAAATCTGGTGCAGACCCTGACCATGATCATTGACAGCCGCGACCCGCACAGCGCGCGCCATTCGGAAAGGGTCGCCGAAGTCGCCCTGACCATCGCCCGGGAAATGAATGCCGGTGATCTGGTCTGTGAAACAGCCAATATCGCCGGCGCGCTGATGAATTTGGGCAAGATCATGGTGCCGCGGGAGTTGCTGACCCGGCCCAAGGGCCTGTCGGAGGAGGAACTGGCGACGGTGCGCACCAGCATCATGAAGAGCGCCGATATGCTGGAGACCGTCGAATTCAGCGGCCCCGTGGTCCAGACCCTGCGCCAGGTCAGGGCCCATTGGGACGGCAGCGGCGAGCCGGCGGGCCTGGCGGGGGAGGATATTATCCTGCCGGCGCGGATTGTCGCGGTGGCCAACGCCTTTGTCGGCATGACCAGCGCCCGGGCCCACCGGATCGGCATGGATATGGAAAAGGCGACCCTGCTGTTGCTGACGGACGCGGACCGCATCTATGACCGCAAACCGGTGGCGGCGCTGATGAATTATCTTGAAAACAAGGGCGGCATGGACCAATGGCGGATCTTTGGCCGGCCGTTGAGCGACAGGGCGGACGATTGAGCGGGAGGAGATAAAATCCCGGCCTTCTCCGGGCGCGGCGCAAAAAAAAACGCCTTGCCAAATCTGGCAAGGCGTAGTGTTAAGTACTTATCAGGGCTAAAGTACTCAGGGTATCTCTCAAAAAAGGATCTTTTTTGAAGGGAACAAGAAGTCCGCTATTATTCCGGATTTCCGACTTCCCAGTCCTTCATGACCTCTGCGCGCTGGCGGATAATGCCGTTGGCGATATAAACGCAAAGACCACCGACAAGAACCGTTACGATCATAAATGTAGCGGGGAGAAGCAAGTGCGGCCCTGCCAACATGATGGACACCAGCAACAGTAAAGAGAGGATGCCGCATCCAACGAACGTAATTGCATTTGTCATTATGAATCCTTTTCAATTACAAGAGTACTTATAGCAGCCCTTAAAAACTGCTGACATTGATATAAATCAAATAACAGGATGTTTCAATGCTAAACTGACATGACGCCGCGCCGCGCCGGACAATCCCGCCGCCATTTCGTGATTTTTCTCGGGTGGGGTTGTCCCGGTTACAGGTCTTCCCGGTAAAAGACGTGCTGGCCGACCTGGATCGTCGGTTGCAGGTGCTTGGCCCAGCGGGGATAGACATATTTGGCGTGATAATGGGTCGAACGGCCGGTGACGTCGCTCCGGGCGTTGATCAGCACGCCGCCGGCGACCCGCCGCGCCACATTCCACGCCGCCATTTCATAGGGGTTGTCCGACAGGCCGTCGCAGGCGAAGGAAAACTGGCACAGATGGCGGCGGTTTTCATTCTGGAAGACGACGCCGCAGATATTGTCGGGATAGCGCCGGTCCTTGACTCGGTTCAAAATGACATAGGCGACGGCGACCTGGCCCTCGAGGGGCTCGCTGCGGGCCTCGAAGTAAATCGCCTGGGCGAGGCATTTGAATTCTTTTTCGGAAACCGACAGCGGGAGTTGCGCCAGCCGGTCCATGTCGGCGTCATAGATGCTGGCCGGGGTGAAACGGTCAGCGGTCTTGATCCGGGCCGCCGGCTGCGCCGTGATCGACGCCTCGACCTCGGCCTGCGGCAGAAGATAAAAGGCCAAAGGGCTGGCAAGGGCCACGGCCGTTATAATGCTTATGATCAATCTGTAATTTTTCATAAGTCACGCTCCTTATATCCGGCAAACCTCGCCGGATGGTATGGATCCGCCGAAATCGGATTCGGCGAATTTTATTCGACAGGTGCGATCCGTCGAAACCCGCTTGCAACGTGGCTCTTTTGCGCCATTATTATTATGAAGATCTGGTCGGGCTTGCCCCGCCTCGGGAAAGCCGACCCGGAAATTATTTCCGCCATCCCCACGGGATGACGGATGTTGCAGTGCAGCATTCGCTGCGATTCGGAGCGATTTATAACAAATTTTAACTTTTTGTCAACTTTTTGTCAATTTTTAGGATATGCGAAAAAGCCCGTGCAATCTTTTTCGCTTCGGGGTAACCTGACAGGCATGAAGAAAAAAATCATTAAACTCAATCCGTTACAGGGGCGCACCTTGGCGCTGTTTCAGCTCTTGGCCAAAAGCCCGGAAAGTTCGACGACGGATCCGGCGACGGGGGAGGTCTCCATCGCCTATTTCCCCCGGCCCCACGGCGATCATGTGCATATCGGCGATTTTGTCGTTTCCGGCCAGGACGCCAGCGGCTTCGCCAATGCGGCGGTCTGGCGGGCGCTCGAGCGCAAGGGCCTGATTAAAGCCGATTTCCCGCTTCAGGTGATTCTGACCCGGCCGGGGCTGGATTTTGAAACGGGCTATCGGGATCAATTCGACCATTCAGATCATTAGGAGATAAAAAATGACATGGTGCATAAAAGGGCAAGTGACATTGGGAGCATTGGGGAAAACAGTCAGCCGGGGGCTGGCGGTCGGCTGCGCGGCGCTGGTTCTGGCGGGCGGATTCGCCGCTGGCGGATTTGTCTCCGGCGCATTCGCCGCCACTCTGGATCAGGTGATCGCCGGTGATCATCGTTCGCCGCAGAACAAGGCGCGCGACAAATATCGCCACCCCAAAGAGACCCTGGAATTTTTCGGCCTCAAACCGGATATGACGGTGGTGGAAATCTGGCCCGGCGGCGGCGGATGGTATCAGGAAATCCTCGCCCCCTACCTGCATGACAAGGGCGCCTATTACAGCGCCGGCAATGATCTGTCGGCGACCACGGGCTATCTTTTCAACAATAATCAGCAGATCGCGGCGCGGATCGCCGGCAATCCGGCGCTTTACGGCAAGGTGATCGTCACCGAACTGGCGCCGCCGGCGAAGCTTGACATCGCCCCCGCCGGCGCCGCCGACATGGTGCTGTCGTTCCGCAATTTCCATAACTGGCAGATGGCGGGCACCGAAAAGGACGTTCTCAAGGCGATTTATCGCGCGCTGAAGCCGGGCGGTATTTTCGGCATTACCGACCACCGCAGCGAAACTTCATCCGGCAAGGACGGCTACGTCAAGCCGGCCGACCTGCTGGCGGCGGCAGGGTCCAGACGCCGCGCCTCGCCGGTGATCCGGCGGATCACGCGCGGATGAAGGCGATCGGCGAAAGCGACCGCTTTACCTATAAATTCATCAAGCCGGCAAAATAGACCGGTAAGATTTAAGGGGAAGCGGGCGGCCTCCATAACGTCGAGGCCGCCCGCTTTTTTAGCCCCTGTCTCTGTTATCCCTGTGTTTCGGCAAGAAGCCCTTGTCGTCCTGTTTCCCGCCATTTCATGCCGAATAGCAGCCGCAGGATATTGATGTTTTTTATCAATATCTCATAGAACAGACCGCAAATGACGAATGTGCCGATACTGATGATCACATACTCGACTATTCCGGAAAATCCCCAGTCGATGACATAATATCCCAATATTATGGTGACTGTTTGATGGAGGATGAAAAAGGGATAGACAAGCTGATTACAATATCTCAGGACCTTGTTGCTATAGTTAAGATGCCGTTTGGCGAAGCCGATAATCAGGGCGATCCATGACCATTTGACAACCAGGGCGATTTTCCCCCAGGCCTCCCCGCCGTCAAACGGCAACATTTCGCGCGGCGTATGAAAAATCGTCAGCAGGGCGCCGTATCCGACCAATCCGATGATCAGGGAAAGATACCGGTTACGCTCAAATGCGTCCCAGACCGAGGGCATGCGGACGAACAACACCCCCATGACAAGCGCAAATATAAATATGCTGTTGCCGTAGGAATCATCAATAAGAGTATGCGTTATATTGTAATCGCCATTTATCAGAAGAATGACAAAATAAATAACCAGGGGGAGCCAGACTATTCTGCTTCCTTTCGCCAGCCAGCCTTCAACCTTCAGAAGCCATGCCGCGCCATTTGCGCTATTGATGAAAGCGAATAAGGGCAGCAGAATAATTGTATAGTGAACCAAATACAGGACATACCACATATGGTTAAACGTCGGGAAGGGCGCAATCATCCGTTCGTCCCAGGAAAAACTGAAATACAGGCTGGTCCAGAATTGCCAGAAGCTCCCTTCGAAGACGCCCTTTTGAACGGCTTCAAAATAGGATTGCGGGGCGACAATAACCACGATAGCGAAGATCAGGGGGATGTAGAGCTTCACTATCCTTTGCCAGACAAAGCGCCGCAGGGACATTTTGGAAACCATGAAACTTATCGCAACGCCGGAAACAATGAACAAAATATCAAGTCGCCATTTTGACGTCAGCAGCATGATGGACTTTAAAAATTCGCTGTCATGGCCACTTTCTATATGCCACTCCCATTCAACAAACATCATGCCCGCATGATAGAAAATTAAAAAAGCAAAGGCGAATATCCTGACCCAGTCCAGGAAATACTGTCGCCCGCCAAATTTTTCATTTGATGTTTTTACGTGCGATTGCTGTAATGCCATCCTTGTTCTCCTGAATGTTTGGTCTGATATAAGGGTATAAATAGACCGGCGACTTGGGGAGCATTGTGGTATGAAGGACCGGATAAAGTGACAAGCGGGGCGCATCTTGTGACAAGCGGCAGCTCTATAGGGATAAGCGGATAATCAATGTATTTTACGAAGAAACGATCAACAGAGATTCTATTCTGGATTTGCTTTCTGTCCATAAGTGCGACCATAAACGCCACTTCCATCATTATGGAGAACATGCGCGCCGGCAATGAAATTGCCGCATGGAAGCCTTTTCTGTGGGAATTTTCCAGCGTCCTGTTCATTTTGCTGCTGGTCCCCTGCCTCCTCTATATTGATCAGCGTATGCCTATCGCCGGCAAAGGTTGGCCACAACGTCTTCTGATCCATATCCCCTTCAGCATGATATATTCCCTTATTCATATTTCCGGCATGATCGCCCTCCGCAAAGGAATTTACGCCTTGGCCGGTCAATCTTATAAATATGGTGATATTGATTTTGAGCTTCTCTATGAATACAGGAAGGATTTTGGCTCTTATATTTTGATCATGCTCGTCATTTACGCCTACCGCGAGATTGTCAGGCTCCGCAATGGCGAGGCTCAGCTCTCAAAATCCAGGGACAATTCCGAAGACCATAAAGAGGACGATCGTATTCTCGTGAGCAAGAGCGGGCATTTTCATTTTATAGATCCAAACGCCATTCACTGGGTGGAGGCGGCGGGCAACTATGTTGAACTTCATGTGGGGCCGGAAACCTACATGCTGCGCGCGACAATGAAAGAAATAGAAAATAGGCTGGGTAATGACGTCTTTGCCAGAATTCATCGGTCAACCATCGTAAAACGCGACCAGGTTGACCGCGTCATGCCGGCGATGAATGGGGATAAAATCCTGAAACTCAAAAACAACCGGGAATTCCGCCTGTCCCGGAGATATCGCCAGAATTTCGATAACGGACAGAAGCGGGTATTGTCTTAAGCGTCCCGCCCCTAATGCTGTTCGTCGCCTTTCATACCGATCGACCACATAAAGCCGACGACGGCGCCCTTGAGCACCGGCAGCAGGCTGAGGGCGAGAACCGTCGCCAGGCTCGGCCAGAAGATCATTTGCAGCGTAACCGGTGGGTGCCAGGTCGCCTCGACATAGAGCAGGGCCGGGACGATGATATGGCCGACGATGAAGATCGTCAGATAGGGCGGGAAATCATCGGCGCGAATCTGGCCGATCGGCGCCCGGCAGGCGGGGCAGTGATCGGCGAGCTTGAGATAACCGGCAAAAATCCGTCCTCTCTCGCAGCTCGGGCATTTGCGCCTGAAACCGGTCGCGATCGACCGCAGCTTGTCATAGCGGGGAAAGGCGGTGGCGTCCATCATGATAGGGGCTCTTCCTGTTTGCGCGATTGCGCCATTTCGGCTTTATGTCTCAGGCAGGTAATCAGGCTCGAAGTGTCCCAGCGGCCGCCGCCCTGCGCCTGGACGTCCTTGTAAAAGTCATTGACCAGCCGGGTCACCGGCAGCGCCGCGCCGTTCCGCGCCGCCTCGGCGAGGACGATATCCAGATCCTTGCGCATCCAGTCGACGGCGAAGCCGAAATCAAACTGATTGTCGATCATGGTCTGATGGCGGTTGTCCATCTGCCAGCTTTGCGCCGCGCCCTTGGCGATCACGTCGATCACCGCCGCCGCGTCCAGCCCGGCGGCTTCGGCGAACGCGATGCCTTCGGACAGGGCCTGGACCAGGCCACCGATGCAGATCTGGTTGACCATCTTGGTCAGCTGGCCGCTGCCGGCCGGACCCATCAGCCGGGTCTTGCGGGCGTAACAGCCCAATATGGGCTCAATCTTTTCGAACGCCGCCGCCGCGCCGCCGGCCATGATCGTCAGCTGACCATTCTCCGCTCCCGCCTGGCCGCCGGACACCGGCGCGTCGAGGAAATGAAAATCCCGCGCCCGGGCCGCCTGGTCCAGCTCGCGGGCGAGATTGGCCGAGGCGGTGGTGTGATCGACGAAAATGGCCCCCGGCTTCATGGCGTGAAAGGCCCCGTCCGCCGCCGTCGTCACGGCGCGCACGTCATCATCATCGCCGACGCAGGCGAAGACAATATCGGCTCCCGCAGCCGCCCGGGCCGGGGTCGGGGCGGATCGCCCGCCGTAAGCCGCGACCCAGTCGTCGGCCTTGCGCGAAGTGCGGTTATAAACGGTGACCTCGTAACCGGCCTTCTGCAAATGGCCGGCCATCGGATAGCCCATGACGCCAAGGCCGATAAAAGCGAGTTTTTCTGTGCGCATGTCAAGTCTGCCTGTCATGGATGCTGTTTATCCCTGGTTATTGCGGTTGTCTTAATAATGCTGTCTTAATAATGCGGGGGGCGTTCATCGACGATGCCGCCGCCCTGGGCGGGGTCTTCCAGATCCTCGAGCCGCTGTTCCGTCCGGCTGAGATGCTTCTTCAACCGGTCAATTTCTTTCCATTGCTGACTGACCATATCGCTTAAATCCTGGATCTGCCGCTCTTGATGGCTGATGGTCCGTTCGAGCTTGGCAAGACGGTTTTCGTCTGTGGTCATGGCCGACACCTTGTAAAATACCCTGTGAAATTATCATGCGATCTCTATAGCGCACTTGAGGGACCGTTGGCAATCCCGCTCTGGCAAAAGGCCGCCGGGGCCTCATTCGCGCACCGGATTTATCGCGGCAGGGTTGATTTGCCCATCAGATACTGATCGACGGCGCGGGCCGCCTGCCGGCCCTCGCGGATCGCCCAGACCACCAGCGACTGGCCGCGGCGCATGTCGCCGGCGGTAAAGACCTTGGGCGTCGACGTCTTGTAATCGTCGGTCGTGGCGCGGACATTGTTGCGCCCGTCCAGTTCGACCTCAAGCTGTTCGAGCAGGCCTTCGCGCACCGGATTGGTGAAGCCCATGGCGAGCAGCACCAGATCGGCGTCCAGTTCAAATTCGCTGCCGTCGATTTTCTGGAAATTGTCGTCGACCTGATAACAGCGCAGCGCCGCGAGCCCGCCGTTCCTGCCGGCGACGAATTCGGCGGTTGCAACGCTCCATTCCCGTTCGGCCCCTTCCTCCTGGGAGGTCGAGGTCCGCAGCTTCATCGGCCAGTTGGGCCAGGTCAGCGCCTTGTTCTCATGAATCGGCGGTTTCGGCATGATTTCGATCTGGGTCACCGATACCGCGCCCTGGCGAAAGGAGGTGCCGACACAGTCGGACCCGGTATCGCCGCCGCCGATGACAATCACCCTTTTCCCCGAGGCCAGAATATCCTTTTTGTTGGGCAGCGGTTCGCCGGCGTTGCGCATATTCTGCTGGATCAGGAAATCCATGGCGAAATGGATGCCGTCGAGCTCGCGGCCCGGTATCGGCAGGTCGCGCGGCTGTTCCGCCCCGCCGGCGAGGACGACCGCGTCATAATGTTCGGCCAGCCGCCGGGCCGGAATATCCTCGCCGACATTCATGCTGGTCCAGAAGGTGACGCCTTCCTGCTCCATCTGGCGCACCCGGCGGTCGATCAGGCTTTTGGCCATCTTGAAGTCGGGAATGCCATAGCGCAGCAGGCCGCCCGGACGGCGGTTTTTCTCATAGACCGCCACATCATGACCGGCGCGGGCCAGTTGCTGGGCGCAGGCGAGCCCGGCCGGGCCCGAGCCGACGACGGCGACTTTGCGGCCGGTCTTTTCCTTCGGCGGCAGCGGCTTGACCCAGCCGTTTTCCCACCCCTTGTCGATGATGGCGCATTCGATGGTCTTGATCGTCACCGGCTGGTCATCCAGATTGAGGGTGCAGGCCGCCTCGCAGGGGGCGGGACAGATGCGGCCGGTGAATTCGGGGAAATTGTTGGTCGATTGCAGCGTTTCCAGCGCGGTGCGCCAGTCCTCTTTCCACACCATGTCGTTCCAGTCGGGAATCATGTTGTTGACCGGACATCCCGTATGGCAGAAGGGAATGCCGCAGTCCATGCAGCGGCCGCCCTGCTGGGAGACCATATTGTCCGGCAGAGGGTTGACGAACTCTTCATAGTGGCGCACCCGGTCACCGGCAGGAGCATAGGTCCTTTCCTGACGGGTAAATTCCATAAATCCGGTTGATTTTCCCATTCTCTGGCTCCTTAATCCAATGTTTGACCGGTATAGGCGGACAGGATGGTCTGGCTGGAGGCCATTTCCTGCAGCGCCCGGCGATATTCAACCGGCATCACCTTGACGAATTTCGGCAGATAGTCATTCTGGTTGTCCAGAATCTTTTTCGCCTTGACGCTGCCGGTATAGCGGACATGGTTTTCCAGCAGGGTCACCAGCCGTTCGACATCATTGCCCGACATATTGTTGCGCAGCACATCGACCCGGCCGTGGCCTTCCAGTTCGCCGGACTGATGGAAGCGGGCCATGGCGTCTTCCTCGGGCATGGGCTCGAGCTCGACCATCGCCAGGTTGCAGCGGCGGTCGAAATCGCCGGCCTCATCGAGCACATAGGCGATGCCGCCGCTCATGCCGGCGGCGAAATTGCGCCCGGTCTCGCCGATGACGACGACGCAGCCGCCGGTCATATATTCGCAGCCGTGATCGCCGACCCCTTCCACCACCGCGATGGCGCCGGAGTTGCGGACCGCGAACCGCTCGCCGGCGACGCCGCGGAAATAGCATTCACCGGAAATCGCGCCGTACAGCACCGTATTGCCGACGATGATGCTTTTTTCCGGATCGATTTTGCTGTCCTTGTCGGGATAGACGATCAGCCGGCCGCCGCTCAGTCCCTTGCCGACATAATCATTGCCGCCGCCGCTGAGCTCCAGAGTCACCCCCCGGGCGACAAAGGCGCCGAAGCTCTGGCCGGCGGTGCCGGAAAATTTGACATGGATCGTATCGTCCGCCAGACCGGCATGGCCGTAAATTTCGGCGATGCGGCCCGACAGCAGGGCGCCGGTCGAGCGATCCGTGTTATGGATATTCGCCGTGATAGTGACCGGCGTTTTATCGTCGAGCGCCGGCCGGGCCTCGGCGAGCAGCTTCTGGTCCAGAATACCTTCCAGGTCATGCTGCTGGCTTTTGGTGTTACGGATGTCACAGCCCATGGCGTCGGGCATATGGAACATCTTGCTGAAATCCAGACCATCGGCCTTCCAATGGCGAATGGCGGCGTTCTTGTCCAACAGGTCGGCCCGGCCGATGATCTCGTCCAGCTTGCGGACCCCCATTTCGGCCATGATTTTGCGGGCCTCTTCCGCGACATAGAAGAAATAATTGACCACATGTTCGGGCTTGCCGGCGAATTTCCGCCGAAGCACCGGATCCTGGGTGGCGACGCCGACCGGGCAGGTGTTGAGATGGCATTTGCGCATCATGATGCAGCCGCTGGCGATCAGCGGCGCGGTGGCGAAGCCGAATTCATCGGCCCCGAGCAGGGCGCCGATGATGACGTCGCGGCCGGTTTTCAGGCCGCCGTCGACCTGGACCGAGATCCGGTCGCGCAGTTTGTTGAGCACCAGGGTCTGCTGGGTTTCCGCCAGGCCCATTTCCCACGGGCTGCCGGCATGCTTGATGCTGGTCAGCGGGCTGGCGCCGGTGCCGCCGTCATAACCGGAAATGGTCAGATGGTCGGCCTTGGCCTTGGACACCCCGGCGGCCACCGTGCCGACGCCGATTTCGGAAACCAGCTTGACGCTGATCCGGGCTTTCGGCTGGACATTCTTCAGGTCGTAAATCAGCTGGGCCAGATCCTCGATCGAATAAATATCATGATGCGGCGGCGGCGAAATCAGCGCCACGCCGGGGGTCGAATGACGCACCTTGGCGATCACCGCATCAACCTTGTGGCCGGGCAATTGTCCGCCCTCGCCGGGCTTGGCGCCCTGGGCCATCTTGATCTGGATGTCGTCGGCATTGACCAGATATTCCGTCGTCACGCCGAAGCGGCCGGAGGCGACCTGCTTGATGGCGCTGCGGCGCAATTCGCCGTTGCGGTCCGGGGTGAAGCGGTCCGGCTCCTCGCCGCCCTCGCCGGTGTTCGACTTGCCGCCGATGCGGTTCATGGCGATGGCGAGGGTCGTGTGGGCCTCGCGGCTGATCGAGCCGAAGGACATGGCGCCGGTGGCGAAACGCTTGACGATTTCGCTCGCCGGTTCGACCTCCTCCAGCGCGACAGGCGCGCCGGCCGATTTGATCTCGAACAGGCCGCGCGGCGTCAACAGCCGTTCGGACTGGTCATTGATGATGCGGGCGAAGGCGTCATATTGTTCCTGGCTGTTGCCGCGCACCGCATGTTGCAGGGTGCTTATGCTGTCCGCGGTCCACATATGATCCTCGCCGCGCAGCCGCACGGCATATTCGCCGCCGACGTCGAGGGCGTGGTTATAGACCAGGCTTTCGGTGAAGGCCTGGTCGTGGCGCATCACGGTCTCGCGGGAAATCTCGTCGAGGCCGACCCCCTCGATCGAGGACTGGGTATTGGTGAAATATTTCTCGAGGAAGGCGCTGTTGAGCCCGACGGCGTCGAAAATCTGCGCCCCGCAATAGGACTGATAGGTCGAAATCCCCATCTTGGACATGACCTTGAGGATGCCCTTGTCGATGGCCTTGGTATAGCGCATGCGGGCCGTGCCGGGGCTGACTTCCTCGGGCAGTTCCGGGGCCAGCGCGTCGATGGTCTCAAAGGCGAGATAGGGGTTGATCGCCTCGGCGCCGTAACCGGCGAGCACGCAGAAATGATGGACCTCGCGGGCCTCGCCGGTCTCGACCACGAGGCCGACCGAGGTCCGGAGCCCCTTGCGGATCAGATAATGATGCACCGCCGAGGTGGCGAGCAGGGCCGGAATCGCGATCCGGCTCTCACTGACATTGCGGTCGGAGAGAATGATGATATTGTCGCCTTCGATCACCGAAACCTCGGCCAAAAGACAGATGCTTTCGAGGGCGTTGTCCATGCCGGCCTCGCCCTGGACCGCGTCATAGGTCACGTCGATGGTGACGGTGCGGAAATTATTGTCCGGGATGTCGCCGATGGTGCGGATTTTTTCCAGATCCTCATTGCTGAGGATCGGCTGGCGCACCTCGAGCCGCTTGTGGGTGCCGACATTTTCCAGGTCAAGCAGGTTGGGCCGGGGGCCGATGAAGGAGACCAGCGACATCACCGCTTCTTCGCGGATCGGATCGATCGGCGGATTGGTGACCTGGGCGAAATTCTGCTTGAAATAGCTATACAGCAGCTTGGACTTGCCGGACAGGGCGGAGATCGGCGTATCGGTGCCCATGGAGCCGAGCGCCTCCTGGGCGCTGGTGGTCATCGGCGGGAACAGCAGCTTGATGTCCTCCTGGGTATAGCCGAAGGCCTGCTGCCGTTTGAGCAGCGGCACGTCGCTGTCATGGGGCCGGACAAACTCCGCCGGCAGGTCCTCGAGCTTGATCTGGGTCCGGCCGAGGATCGCCTCATAATCGTGGGCGGTGCTGAGCTCGGCCTTGATTTCCTCATCGCTGACGATGCGGCCCTCATTGGTGTCGATCAGCAGCATCTTGCCCGGCTGCAGGCGCCATTTCCGGACGATCTTGTTTTCCGGGATCGGCAGGACGCCCATTTCGGAGGCCAGCACCACCATATCGTCATCGGTCACCAGATAACGGGCCGGGCGCAGGCCGTTGCGGTCGAGGGTTGCGCCGATCAGGGCGCCGTCGGTGAAGGCCATCGCCGCCGGCCCGTCCCACGGCTCCATCAGGGCGGCGTGATATTCATAAAAGGCGCGGCGCTTTTCATCCATCAGCGGATTGCCGGCCCAGGCCTCGGGGATCAGCATCATCATGGCGTGGACGATGCTGTAGCCGCCGGCGACCAGCAGCTCCAGCGCATTGTCAAAGCTCGCAGTGTCGGAAATGCCTTCGGGGATCAGCGGCCACAGCTTTTCCAGGTCATCGCCGAGGACGGTGGATTTCATGCTGAAACGGCGCGACGCCATCCAGTTGACATTGCCGCGCACCGTGTTGATCTCGCCGTTGTGACAGACCATGCGGAAGGGCTGGGCCAGGCTCCAGGTCGGGAAGGTATTGGTGGAGAAGCGCTGATGCACCAGGGCGAGGGACGATGTCATCCGCTCATCGGTCAGATCGCTGTAATAGACGCCGACCTGGCTGGCGAGCAGCATGCCCTTGTAAAGCAGGGTGCGGCTCGAACAGCTGCAGCCGTAATAATCGCCGGTGTCTTCCTCCATGTCAAAGACGATGTTGGACAGCTGCTTGCGGGCGAGATAGAGCTTGAGCTCGAAATCGGCGTTGGTCCGGCAATTGTCGCCGATGCCGACAAAGCCCTGGACAATGGCCGGTTCGGTCGCCTTGACGCCGTCGCTGAAGCCGCTGTTGTCGGTCGGCACATCGCGCCAGCCGAGGAATTTCTGCCCTTCCTGGGCGACCAGATCCTCGAAGATCTGCTTGATCTTGCCGGCCAGCTTGCGGTCCCGGGGCAGGAACATCATCAGCACGCCGTAATCGCCGAGCTTGGGCAGGGTGACGCCGCCGTCGGCGGTCACGGCCCGGAGGAAGTCATCGGGCATCTGAATCAGGATGCCGGCGCCGTCGCCGGACAGCGGATCGGCGCCCACCGCCCCGCGATGGGTGAGGTTTTCCAGGATTTTCAATCCGTTGGCGATAATATCATGGCTTTTCCGGCCTTTGATATTGGCGACAAAACCAATGCCGCAATTGTCATGCTCATTCGCCGGATCATAAAGGCCCTGAGGGGTCGGTAAACCGCTTCTGTTTAGAGGCTCCTGTTGGGTCATTCCTGAATTTGCTCCTTAAGACGTTCACTATATTTTTAGCGCCCAATATCAAAACGCGCCATTGATTTTCCGCACACAAATCCAATCCGCCTCTGGTCAGGACAGATTGAAACCGGATTCTTTCAACTCAAAGCCAGTTTTATGATTTTCCGTTTTGGGACTTTTTGTCGCGTCAAAAGTCCCCAGGCCGAGGAAATCCGCCTCACTCCCGAAGTAAGGGCAAAAAAAAATCTGGCGTAAATTTTCTGCAGCTAGATGTGCTATTTACAAAATAAACTGCAGTCTTGTTCTGCATACCTGTTTTTTCTACATATTTTTACGCCTAAAATCAAGCCATTGATGGGTAATTATATTGCGCCGCAACATTGCGCGATAGAATAAATCTTTATTAATCAAGGTGTTAATCATAAATTAAAAATGATAAAAAAGAGGGCATAATTTTATCCCGCCGCCCGGACAACGGAAAATGGCCAAAAACGGGGCAGGAAACTGATGAAAATTTAGGCAGCTTGCCGAATTTAGCGGCAATTTTGATGTGGCGCTGCAGCATCGGGCAGAATCACACGGCGGCGCTGCGGCCGCCCCCGTCTGCCGGGGCTGAGCCTGCCGCGCCGGTCGCGGCCCGATGTGCCGAATTTGTCATTGCAAAAGCCGGGGGCAGGCCGTACATCTGGGGCATGAGCCATCCTGTTCCAGACATCGCCGACCTGCCCATCGCGGAAGTTTTGCCGGAGATCCTGCGGCAATTGCGGACCCATGACAGCCTGGTGATCGAGGCGCCGCCGGGCGCCGGCAAGACGACCGGCGTGCCGCTGTGTCTGCTGGACGAGCCGTGGGCGGTTTCGGATGGCGCGCCGGGCCGGATCATCATCCTGGAGCCCCGGCGGCTGGCGGCGCGGGCGGCGGCGCGGCGCATGGCGGCGCTGCTGGGCGAGGCGGTCGGCGAAACCGTCGGCTACCGGGTGCGGCTCGACAGCCGGGTCAGCCGCCGGACCCGGATCGAGGTGGTGACCGAAGGAGTGCTCATTCGCCTGCTGCAGCAGGATGCGGAGCTCAGTGGCGTCTGCGCCGTGATCTTTGATGAATTTCACGAACGCTCCCTGGAGGCGGATCTGGCGCTGGCGCTCTGTCTCGATGTCCAGCAGGGCCTGCGCGATGATCTGAAGCTGATCGTCATGTCGGCGACCCTCGACGGCGAAAAGGTCGCCGAAATCATGGGAAATGCGCCGATCGTCACCAGCGCCGGCCGGGCCTGGCCGGTGGCGGTGCGCTATCAGGACCGCCCGGTCACGGGGCCGGTTGAACAGGCGGTGGCCGAGGCGGCGCTGGCGGCGCTGCGGCAGGAAAGGGGCAGCCTGCTGGCCTTTCTGCCCGGCGCCGGGGAGATCGAACGTTGCGCCACCCTGTTGCGAAAGTCCGATCGCGGACCGGAGGTGATCATCGCGCCGCTTTACGGCATGATGCGGGCGGCGGATCAGGACCGGGCCATCGCCCCGCCGCCGCCGGGGATGCGGAAAATAGTTCTCGCGACCGACATTGCCGAAACCAGCCTGACCATCGACGGCATTCGCATCGTCATTGACGGCGGCCTCGCGCGCCAGCCGCGCTATGATGTGGCGAGCGGCATGTCGCGGCTCGAAACCCGGACCCTGTCCCGGGCCTCGGCCGAACAGCGGGCGGGGCGCGCCGGCCGGCTGGAAGCGGGGATCTGCTATCGCCTGTGGACTGCGGCGGCCCAGCGCGGGCTCCACCCCTTCGCCGCGCCGGAAATCACCCGCGCCGACCTGGCGCCGCTGGCGCTGGAGCTCGCCAACTGGGGCATTGCCGACCCGGCCGCCCTGACCTGGCTCGATCCGCCGGATGCGGCGTCTATGGGCCAGGCGCGGGATCTGCTGCGCCTGCTCGGCGCCCTGGACGGGCGGGAGCGGATCACGGCGCACGGCCGGCGGATGGCGCGGCTCGCCATGCATCCGCGCCTCGCCCATATGGTGCTGACGGCGCGGGAAAGGGGTCTCGGCGAACTGGCGATCCGCATCGCCGCCCTGCTGGCCGAGCGGGATATCCTGCGGGAGCGTTCCGCCGATATGCGTCTCAGGCTGATGGCCCTGGGACGCTTTCTTGACGGCGGGGCCAAAGCGGCGGACGGAAGGACGGCGAGCCTGGCGGCCGACCGGGCGATCCTGCAGCAGATCAGGCGACAACTGGCGAAATGGCGCCGGGCGCTGCGGCTCGCCGAAAACGACCCCTGCCCGCCGGACAAGACCGGCCTGTGTCTGGCGCTCGCCTATCCGGACCGCCTGGCCGGCCGGCGGCCCGGCGGTGACGGGACGCGCTATCTGCTGTCGGGCGGTCGCGGCGCGCGGCTCGATCCGGCGGATGAGTTGTGCCGGGAGCAATATCTCACGGTCTGTCATCTCGACCGGGGCGCGCGGGAGGCGCGGATTTTCCTCGCCGCGCCGCTGACCGGGGATGAGATCGAAGATATTTTCGCGGATCAGATCCGCACCGTGGAGGAGATCGAATGGGACAATCGCACGGCCCGGGTCCGGGCCCGGGCGCAGCGGATGCTGGGCCGCCTGCCGCTGAAGCAGGCGCGGCTGAAAAACCCCGACCCGGACCGGGTGATGGCCGCCCTGTGTGAGGGCATCCGCAAAATGGGCCTTGCGAGCCTGCCGTGGGACAAGGCGAGCCAGTCCCTGCGCGACCGGGTTCTTTTCTGCCGTCGCCATGACCCGGCGGGCGACGGACCCGGTTTTTGGCCTGATTCTTGGCCCGATTTTTCCGATGACGGGCTTCTGGCGACAGTGGAACAGTGGCTCGGTCCCTATCTCACGGGACTCGTGGCGGCAAACGTGGGGCGGGACCAGTTGAAGGGGCTGAAAATGGCCGATATCCTGCGCCATCAGCTCGACTGGCGGCAGGGCGAGATGCTGGACCGGCTCGCCCCGTCCCATATCAGGGCGCCGAGCGGGTCGAATATCGCCATTGATTACAGCGTCGATCCGCCGGTGCTCGCCGTCCGGCTGCAGGAAATGTTCGGTCTGGATAAAACCCCGACGGTCCTCGGCGGGCGCCTGCCGCTGCTGATTCATCTGCTGTCGCCGGCGCAAAGGCCGCTTCAGGTGACCCGGGATCTGGAAAATTTCTGGCGCAGCGGCTATGAGTCGGTCAAAAAGGACATGAAAGGCCGCTATCCCCGCCATTTCTGGCCCGATGATCCGCTGCAGGCGCCGCCGACCCGCCGGGCCAAGCCGCGCAAGTGACGTGAACGATCCTGAGTCGGCTGTGAAAATAATTAAAGGAACAAAATTTAACCGTCTTCGCGGATTCGCCATGGCTCCATGAAAGTCAAGGTAAAAAGGAAGAATACTAGTTGTTGACATTATTAAAGGTCCAAAATACCATATCTTGTGGTAAGGGTAATATACAGGGGTTCGGGACGCGATAGTCGTTATTCTATAAGGCGCTAGATAAAGCTTAGGCAAAACGGGCGGCGCAACGCGACAGCATCACAGCGGAATTTCAGGGAATTACACTTGCGCTATCGAACAGATTAAGGACCGGCCATTTTACGGCGATCGTCCTCGGCATGAGGATTATGTGGTATAATGGCGGGCTGATCATTTAAGCGTCCCCCGCAACAGAGGGGATAAAACGGAGTGGCAAAAGTGGCAGGTACATTATTTAAGGAAGCGGTTCAGGTCAAGAACCATTCGCGGGTCGAAACGGCGCCCGAGCGGGATCGTCTGTTGACGGATTTCGGCCGGGCGACATTGACCGACCGCTATTTGATGCCGGGGGAAAATTTTCAGGACCTGTTCGCCCGGGTCGCCAGTTATTATGGCGATGACCGGGCCCACGCCCAGCGGCTCTATGATTATATCAGCCGGTTGTGGTTCATGCCGGCGACCCCGGTGTTGAGCAACGGCGGCACCCGGCGCGGCCTGCCGATCTCCTGCTTCCTCAATGAGGCCAGCGACAGCCTGAACGGCATCGTCGACCTGTGGAACGAGAATGTCTGGCTCGCGGCCAAGGGCGGCGGCATCGGCAGTTACTGGGGCAACCTGCGCTCGATCGGCGAAGGGGTGAGCTCGAACGGCAAGACCAGCGGCATCATTCCCTTCATCCGGGTGATGGACAGCCAGACCCTGGCGATCTCCCAGGGCTCGCTGCGGCGCGGCAGCGCAGCGGTCTATCTGCCGGTCAGCCATCCGGAGATTGAGGAATTCATCGAAATCCGCCGGCCGACCGGCGGCGACCCGAACCGCAAGGCGCTCAATCTCCATCACGGGGTCGCCATCTCCGACGCCTTTATGCGGGCGGTGGAAAATGACGAGGACTGGGCGCTCGTCAGTCCCCATGACGGCAGTATCCAGCGGACCCTGTCGGCGCGCGGCCTGTGGATTCGCATGCTGACCGCCCGGATTGAAACCGGCGAGCCCTATATGCTGTTCAGCGACCATGTCAACAAGGCGATCCCCGAGCATCACAAGCTGGCCGGACTGAATGTCAAAACGTCCAACCTCTGCTGCGAGATCACCCTGCCGACCGGGCTTGATCATCTGGGCGGCGAGCGGACGGCGGTCTGCTGCCTGTCCTCGATCAATCTGGAAACATATGACCAGTGGAAGGACAATGAGCTGTTCATCACCGACGTCATGCGGTTCCTCGACAATGTGCTGGAGGATTTTATCGAACGCGCCCCCGACAGCATGGCGCGGGCGAAATACGCCGCCATGCGCGAACGCAGCGTCGGGCTCGGCGCCATGGGCTTCCACAGCTTCCTCCAGGACCGGATGATCCCCTTTGAATCGGTGATGGCCCAGGTATGGAACAAAAAACTGTTCCAGCATATCCAGGACGGGGTCAATGCGGCCTCCCGGCTGCTGGCGGCGGAAAAGGGCGCCTGCCCGGATGCGGCGGATTACGGCGTTATGGAGCGTTTTTCCAACAAGACGGCCATTGCGCCGACGGCGTCGATTTCGATCATTTGCGGCGGCGCGAGCCCGGGGATCGAACCGATCGCCGCCAACAGCTTCACCCAGAAAACCCTGTCGGGCTCCTTCAATGTCCGCAGCCGGGCCCTGACCCGTCTGCTCAAGGAAAAGGGCAAGAATACCGACGAGGTCTGGTCGTCGATCACGATCAACGGCGGCTCGGTGCAGCATCTCGACTTCCTCAGCCAGGACGAAAAGGACGTCTTCAAGACCGCCTTTGAACTGGACCAGCGCTGGGTGATCGAACATGCCGCCGACCGGGCGCCGATGGTCGATCAGGCCCAGTCGGTCAATATCTTCCTGCCGGCCAATGTCCATAAGCGGGACCTGCATCAGATTCATTTCCAGGCGTGGAAAAAAGGCGTCAAAAGCCTCTATTACTGTCGGTCGCTGTCGATCCAGCGGGCCGAGAGTTCCGACTCGGCGGCGCACGGCGCGAAAGAGGCGATGCTGAAAGAGATGGCCCGGGCCCAGGACACGGCGGATTACGAAGAATGCCTGTCCTGCCAGTAGAATAAGATGCCGCAGCCCGGCAACAGAGCTTAAGAATCAAATGTTAAGGTAGACCCCCATGTCGCTTCTCAAGGAACGCATTGTTTATAAACCCTTCCAGTATCCCTGGGCCTATGACGCCTGGCTGACCCAGCAGCGCATTCATTGGCTGCCGGAAGAAGTGCCGATGGCCGACGACGTCAAGGACTGGAACATGAAAATCACCGAAGGCGAAAAACACCTGCTGATGCAGATTTTCCGCTTTTTCACCCAGGCCGACGTCGAGGTCAATAACTGCTACATGCGCCATTACACCCGGGTGTTCAAGCCGACCGAGGTCCAGATGATGCTGGCGGCCTTTTCCAATATGGAAACGGTCCATGTGGCGGCCTACAGCCATCTGCTCGACACCCTCGGCATCCCCGAGGTCGAATATGAAGCCTTCCTCAAATATGAGCAGATGAAGGATAAATACGACTATATGCAGATCTGGGGGGTGGAGAGCAAGGAAGACATCGCCAAGACGCTGGCGGTGTTCGGCGGCTTTACCGAGGGGCTGCAGCTGTTCGCCTCCTTCGCCATCCTGATGAATTTTCCGCGTTTTGGCAAGATGAAGGGCATGGGCCAGATCATCACCTGGTCGGTGCGCGACGAGACGCTGCACACCAACAGCATCATCAAGCTGTTTCATACCTTCGTCCGGGAAAATCCGGACATCTGGACCGAAGAGCTGCAGAAGGAGCTGACCGAGGCCTGCAAGACCATTGTCGCCCATGAGGACGCCTTTATCGACCTCGCCTTCGAGATGGGCGATATCGAGGGCCTGACCGCCCGGGAAGTGAAGGATTATATCCGCTATATCGCCGACCGGCGGCTGACTCAGCTCAACCTGTCGCCGATCTATTTTGTCGGCAACAATCCGCTGCCGTGGATGGACGAGATCCTCAACGGGGTCGAACATACCAACTTCTTTGAAAACCGGGCGACGGAATATTCCAAGGCCTCGACCCGGGGCACATGGGAAGACGCCTTCGAATAGGGACGCCGCGACCGGCTGAGCCGGCGGGATCAGGCCGCTATTGCGCCCGCCACTATTGTTTTTGCCATTGGCTCAGGGTCTGGCGCGCCTGGTCCCTTTCCGGGAAATCCACCTTTGACTGAAGGGCTTCCGTCAGCAGTTTCCGGGCCTCATTGCGCCGGTCGAGCCTGTCGAGGGTGATCGCCAGATGATATTTGATCACCGGATCGCTGAATTGCAGGACCAGCGCCTTTCTGAGCAGGGGCAGCGCCTTGTCCGGATGGCCGCGTCGGGTTTCGATCCAGGCCAGCGTATCGAGGATATTGGCGTTGTCGGGCATCAATTCATTGGCCCGGCGGGCGTAGGCCAGCGCCTTGTCCTCATTGCCGACCCGGAAGTTGAGGGTGGCGGCGTTATTGAGGATGATCGGCATGTCCGGATGGCTTTCCAGCAGCTTGTCATGATAGGCGACCGCCTTTTGATACTGGCCGTCACGCTTATAGGCATTGCCGAGCGCGAGGGCGGTGCGCAGGTCTTCCGGATATCTGCGGCGCCAGTCTTCCAATATGGTGATGCCTTGCTTGATCCGGCCGGTTTTGTGATAGACCCGGTAAAGGCCCATGACCGCCGCCGGGTTGTCGGCAGTCTTCAGCGCGGCAAGATAGGCGTCTTCCGCCGCCCGGTATTTTTTGAGCGCCACATAGAGGTCGCCGGACAGAATGTCGGCCGCCGGGCTTTTCTCACTTGAAATGCTGCGCAGATGCTTGATCAGCGCCAGGCCGTTTGTTTCATTGGCATCGTCAATCGCCATGCGGATCAGGGCGATAAAGGCCTTGTCCAGCTCCGGATCCCAGGCGATGGCCTTTTGCAGGGTCTTGGTGGCGGCGACCCGGTCATTGATCTGCAACTGGGCCTTGGCCAGGGTCAGCAGGGCCTGGCCGCGCTTGACGGAATATTCGACGGCCAGCTTGAAATTCTTGATCGCCTCCATCGGGTTTCCGGCCCGCTGATGAAGCTGTCCGAGCAGGCCGTAGGCTTCGGCATGGCGGGGAAAGCGATGGGTGAAGTCCGTGGTTGCGGCAATGGCGGCGGCGCTGTCATTGGCCAGCAGGTGGCCGCTGACAAGGCTGCTTAATGTGTCAAAATCCGCCCCGTTGATCGAATAGGCTTTTTTATACCAGAAGAGGGCGTTTTTGGCATCTTTGAGGATTTTATAGATATTGCCGAGCTCGAGCATCAGCAGGTGGTTTTCGGACTCTTTTTTCAATTTCCGGCTCAGGCTGTCGATGGCGATTTCCGCCTTGCCCTCAATCACATCCATCCGCGACAGATGGATCAGGGCGGCAATATTGCCTTCGTCAAGCCTCAGCGCCTGTTGATAGCTTTTGCGGGCTTCGGCGTGATCCCCGGCGAGGCCGGCGGCGGTGCCGTATGTGGTCAGCAGATAGGCGTTGTCCGGCTCCTGCTCCTTCAGGTTGCGGGCGATGTCAACGGCCCGGTCATAGCGGGCGGATTTCTGGTAGGCCTTGATCAGCAGCAGCTTGACATCGACGGATTCCAGATTGTGCTGCTCGGCCTTGAGCAGGTTGTTGATGGCGTCGTCGAAGGAGCCGGCGGCCATTTTGCCGCGGGCGAGGTTGGTCAGTCCTTGGGAGGAGTCCGGCAGCAGCCTTGTCACCTGCTCCAGATAGTAATTGGCCTTGTCCACATTGCCCATTTCCAGAAAGGCCATGCCGAGCAGGGTCAGAATGGTCGGGTTGTTTTTCTGATTGCGGTCGGCTTCCGAAAGAATGACGTTGGCGGCCACAGGGTTGCCCGCCTGCAGCTCCAGCGCGCCGAGCAACCGCATGGCGCCGATGTCGTCGCGCTCAAGTTTCAGATATTCCTGGAGGTTTTCCCGCGCCTCGTCCAGATTGCCAAACTGGAAATTGGTCAGGCCGGCGAGATAATAATAGGTCGAGTTGGTCTTCATGACTTCCGGCGGCACCGAGCGCAGGATATTGATGATCTCGGTCATATTGGCGTTTGAATCGCTGAATTCCCCCTGGGCGGCGTCGATTACGGCTTTGAGGTATTTCGCCCGCGGCTCGCGGGGGATTTTACCGAGGATATAATCGACATCCTGTTCCGCCTCGTCATATTTTTTGACGTCAATCAGCAGGGCGGCCCGGGTCAGGCGGGTCTGAAGATTGTCCTCCTCAAGGGCCATCGCCTGATTGATGGCCTGCAAGGCGTCCTGCCGGAAGCCGCGGATCTTATAAATCTTGGCCTTCAGAATCCAGGCGCTGGGGTCGGGCTTCGGCCCGGCGAGCGCCTGATCGATATATTTCAGGGCGAGGCCATACTGTTTGTGAATGGCGGCGACCTGGGCGAGACCGAGCAGGGCGCCCTGCAGGGCGGGATTGCGGTCGAGGGCGTCCCGAAAGCTGCGCCGGGCATTGGCCAGTTTTTTGCTGGCGAGATAGGCCCGGCCGCGAATGTAGGCGATGTCCGCCTCGATGCTGTTGTCCCGGTTGCCGCTGCGAATCACATCGAGCAGATATTTATTCTTCTGCTGCAACAGATAGGCCTCGCCGAACAGGACAATCAGCCGGTCCTCATCGGCGCCCCGGTCGCGGGCGAAATTCAGTTCGATTTCGGCGGCGGCGCCATCGCCCCGGGCGATCAGGATTTCCGCCATCAGAATCCGCGACGGCAGGTGACGGGGGTTGGCCTTGAGGGCGTTCTTCAGGTGAATGGTCGCGGCGTTTTTATCGCCGTTATGATAGCTGATCAGGGCTTTCTCATAGATCCCCTCGGCCCGTTTGCCCGAATCAGCGGCCTGGACCGATTGGGGGTGAAGCAAGATGACGACGGAAAGACACAGACAAAAATATACCGCGGCGACCGTGATGATTCTATAGCGTGAATGCATGTGTTCTTTTGACCCTTTGATGTCCGTTCTGACAATTTTTATTTCAGCTTATTTTTAAGGCGTCTTTACCTTGCCTTTACTTAATTTTCCCATAGTAGCGCAGACTACAGCATTATATCTTACAAAATATCTAACAAATTGCCAGAGGGCGGGAAATATCCCTGAAAAAATAACGGTGGATAGCGTTAAATGACAGCTGTGGCTGATGGTTCAACCGACAGGAAACAGAGCGGGGACCAGGGTCTGTTGATGGGGCCGCAGCTTTATTTATAGGCGATCGCGGCGCTGGCCGGTCCGGCGAGCGGGATGATCTCAAAGTCTGAAAATCCGGCTTCCCCGCACCAGTGGCGAAAATCCTCACCGGTATAGTCAAAGGCGTCGCCGAATTCGATCAGCATGTTGAGCGACATCAGCAGGCCGAAGGCGTTTTCCCGCCGCGCGTCATCAATCAGGTTTTCAATGGCGATCAGCGCCCCGCCCTGTGGCAGGGCGTCATGGGCCTTGTGGATCAGGATTTTCTTTTTTTCGAGATTCCAGTCATGCAGGACATTGCCCATGGTGACGACGTCGGCCGGGGGCAGCGCGTCACGGAAAAAATCGCCGGAGACGATTTTGATGCGCCCTGACATTTGGGCCTGATCGACCTTCTCCTGGGCCAGCGGGGCGACCGGCGCCAGGTCGAAACTGGTGAAGGTCAGATGGTCATGATGGGCGGCCAGGGTGCGGGACAGCAGGGCGAGCGCGCCGCCGATGTCGCTGACGGTCCGGTAGCGGGAAAAATCGAATTTCTCGGCCAGCTGCTGAAAATTCGCCGTCTGCAGGCCGCTCATCGCCTCCAGAAACTGGCGCAGTTTGTCCGGGTCGGCGTAAAGGGCGCCGAAGATGGACGCGCCCTGTCGTTTGACCTCATTCTGCGGCTGGCCGGTTTTGAGCGCGACGCCGAGGTCGTTCCAGAAACCGAACAGCCGGCTATTGAGCATGTCGAGCATGCCGCCGAGATAGGCCGGGCTCTTGCGGTCGAGAAAGGCGGCGGTTTGCGCCGTATTGGCGTATTTCGCCCCGCTGCCGTCGCCGTCCCGCGCCAGAAAGCCGAGGGCGACGAGGGCGTCGAGAAAGTCGGCGGTCGCCCGCGGGTGGAGACCCAGCCGCCGTTCGATCTGCGGCGCCGTCATGGGGTCCGTCCCCAGGGTCGAGAACAGATCAAATTCGACCGCCGTCAACAGGACTTTCGACGCCCAGAAGGCGGTGGCGGTTTGCAATATATGTCCGGGGTCGATGGGGTCATTCATGGGTCATGCTCCAGGCGGAATAGAACCGCCATGATCGGATTGTTCAACAGAGTCATGTCATCTGTTTCCGGTCAAAACAGCACAGTGGGCGGATTTGAATGACATCGGCACGGCGCAGTCTAGCAGATATTGCCCCTCCTGTAAAAAGCGTCTTTTCGCGGGACGGGTCGGGAAATTTGTCCCGAAGATCAAAAATACCGCTTGCAATGCGGGCCGCTAAAAAACATTCTGTGGCGCTCAATGACTCAAGGAAAAATAATGAAGTCACATGTTGCGCGGCTCCTGGCCTGCAGTCTGATCGTGACCGGCACCGTGATCGGCCTGGCGGGGATTGACCTTGTTCTGCCGTCGGTCCCGGATTTGCCGAAAATATTTAACGCCGGCCTTGGCGAGACCCAGCTGGTGCTGGCCGCCTATGTCGGCGGGGCCAGCGTCGGCTTTCTGATCTTCGGCATATTGGCGAGCCGCATGGACCGGCGGATCCTGTTTCTGGGCTCGGTGGCGAGCTTCGGCCTGCTGTCCTTTCTCTGCATCCTGTCGCCGGACATCTGGACCCTGGTCGGCCTGCGGTTTCTGCAGGGGCTGGCCTCCAGCGCGCCGGCGGTGATCGCGCCCGGCATGATCCGGCAACTGTTCAGCGAAATCGGCGCGGTGCGGGCGATCAGCTTGGTCGGCAGCATCGAATCCCTGGTGCCGGGTCTGGCGCCGGTCGCCGGGGTCTGGCTGTCGGCCCATTTTGGCTGGACGGCCTCTTTCTGGGTGACGGCGGCGCTGGCGCTGGTGATCTGTATCCTGCTGCTGGTCCGGCCGCGGATTCTGCCCGGGCGGCGCGCCCTGTCGTCGCGGGATCTCGGCGGCTATGGCCGGCTGCTCCGCAACAGGACCTATCTGCGCTACGGCTTGAGCCATGCGCTGGTCCTCGGCGGCTTGCTGATTTTCGTCTTTTCCCTGCCGGTGGTGATCATCGAAACCATGGGCGGGGTGATCGACAATTTCATTTATATCCAGGTCTCGGGCGTGAGCGCCTTCATTATCATGTCCAACCTGGCGGGCAATGCGGTTCGCCGCTACGGCGCCGAGCGGGCGATCATGACCGGAACCCAGATGTCGGTGATCAGCGCCCTGTTTATCCTGGTCTACGCCCTGTCGGGCGGCAATGATCCGTGGGTGCTGATCCCGGCCTTCATTCCGCTCAACGCCGGATTGGGCCTGCGCGGCGGGCCGGCTTTCATGAAGGCGCTGGCGGCGGCCGATCATGACGACGCCCGCGGTTCGGCGCTGATTATCCTCGGGGTGACGGTGATCGCCTCCGTCGGCACGGCGGCGCTGGCGCCGTTTATCAGCCACGGCCTGCCCGTCCTGGCGCTCGGCGCGGCGGCGGTGATCCTGCCGTCCTGGGGGCTGCTGAAATTCATTGCCCCCCTTGCGGAACCACAGGCGACGCGGACCCTGAAGCCGGAAAGCCGCTAAATATCGACGGCGAGGCGGGTGCCCTGATCGATGGCCCGTTTGGCGTCGAGCTCGACCGCGACATCGGCGCCGCCGATCAGATGATAGGGCTTTTCAAGCCCGTCGGCCAGATCGCGCAGAGGATCCTGCCCGGCGCAGATGATCAGGTTATCGACTTCGAGGACCTGCAGCTCGCCGCCGATGGACAGATGCAGTCCCCGGTCGTCGAATTTGTGATATTCGCAGCCGGGGATCATCTTGACCCCTTTGTTTTTGAGGCCGGTGCGGTGGGCCCAGCCGCTGGTCTTGCCGAGACCGGCGCCGACGCGGGAGGTTTTGCGCTGCAGCAGGCTGATCTCGCGCGGCGATTTTTCGACTTTGGCGGTGACGCCCTCGACGCCGCCGCGGGCGCGGAAGGTCATGTCGATGCCCCATTCGGCCATGAAGGCCGGGATGTCGAGGCTGGTGGAAACCTCGCCGTGGCTGAGGAATTCCGCCACATCGAAACCGATGCCGCCGGCGCCGATGATCGCCACCTTCTGGCCGACTTCGGCGCCTTCGATCACGTCGCGGTACATCAGCACTTTTTCATGGTCGACGCCGTCAAGCGCCGGCACCCGGGGCGCAATGCCGGTCGACAGGATGACCTCGTCGAAATCGCTGTCATTGAGCCGGGCGACGGTCATTCGGCTGTTGAGGCGCAACTCGACGCCGCTGAGCTCGATCTGGCGGCGGAAATAGCGCAGGGTTTCGCTGAATTCCTCCTTGCCGGGAATGCGTTTCGCCAGGTTGAACTGGCCGCCGACCTCACCGGCCGCGTCAAACAGCGTCACCCGGTGGCCGCGTCCGGCGGCGGTGGTGGCGAAGGCGAGGCCGGCCGGCCCGGCGCCGACGACGGCGATTTTCTTCGGCTTGTCAGTGGGCGTGATCGTGATTTCGGTCTCATGGCAAGCGACCGGATTGACCAGGCAGCTTGAAATCTTGCCGACGAAAATATGGTCGAGGCAGGCCTGGTTGCAGGCGATGCAGGTATTGATCTCATCGGCGCGGCCGGCGGCGGCCTTGTTGACGAAATCGGCGTCGGCGAGGAAGGGCCGGGCGAGCGACACCATGTCGGCGTCGCCGCGGCGCAGCACCTCTTCGGCGACGTCGGGCGTGTTGATCCGGTTCGAGGTGACGACCGGGATGGTGAGCGCCTTTCTGAATTCCGCCGTCACCCAGGTAAAGGCCGCCCGCGGCACCTTGGTGATGATGGTCGGAATCCGCGCCTCATGCCAGCCGATGCCGGTATTGATGATCGTCGCCCCGGCCTGTTCGATGGCCCGGCCCAGTTCGATCACCTCGTCATGGCTGCTGCCGCCCTCGACCAGGTCGAGCATGGACAGGCGGAAGATGATGATGAAATTTTCGCCGACCGCTGCGCGCACCCGGCGCACCACCTCGACCGGCAGGCGGGTGCGGTTCTGATAGCTGCCGCCCCAGTCGTCCTGGCGCTTGTTGGTGCGGCTGGCGATAAACTGATTGAGGAAATAGCCTTCGGAACCCATGATTTCGACCCCGTCATAACCCGCGTCCCGGGCGAGGCGGGCGGCGCGGATGAAGTCGGCGATCTGCTGTTCGATTTCCGCGGCCGTCACTTCGTGGGGGGTGAAGGGATTGATCGGCGCCTTGATCGGCGACGGCGCCATCAGCTTGTCGTTATAGGCATAGCGGCCGGTATGGAGGATCTGCATGCAGATCTTGCCGTCCGCCGCATGAACCGCATCGGTGATCAGCCGGTGATGCAGCACGTCTTCCGCGCTTTCGAGGATTTTCGCCCCGGCATGGACCGAGGCTTCGTGACTGGGGCCGATGCCGCCGGTGACGATCAGGCCGACCCCGCCGCGGGCCCGTTCGGCATAGAAGGCCGCCATGCGCTGGTGGCCGTCCTTCGCTTCTTCAAGGCCGGTGTGCATTGATCCCATTAGGACCCGGTTTTTCAGGGTGGTGAATCCAAGGTCCAGCGGGCTGAGCATCAGGGGATAGGCGGTGGATGACATGTCGGGAGTCCCTTTCATTCTGGCGGTCAAGCTTTTGGTCAATGAACAACCAGGATTCTGGCAGGATTCTGGCGTCGCGCTTTCGGCTTTTGCGGCGATGACCGGCGCCGGTCGTCCGCTGCAGTCGTCTGATTTATATCAGTGTAATTTGACAGTGTCAAGATTGGTTGATAGAATCGCCGGATGAGCAAGAAATCACCCTCCCCCGGGCCGAAAAGGCCGAAAAGGCCGGCGACGCCGGAAAAGGCGTCCTACCATCACGGCGACCTGCGGCGGGCGCTGATCGAGGCGACGCGACAGATGATCCGCGACGGCGGGGTCGAGGCGGTCTCCCTGCGCAAGCTGGCGGAGCGGGTCGGCGTCTCGCGCACCGCCGCCTATCATTATTTCCGCGACAAGAATGTCCTGCTCTGCACCCTGGCCGAGGAAGGCTTTCAGCGCTGGCAGCGGCAGGTCGCGCAGATCTGCGCCGACGACAGCCGCCCGCCGGCGGCGCGGTTTCACGCCTATATCACCTGGTATATGACCAATGCGGCGGACAATCCGGAATATTATGACCTGATGTTCGGCCGGGCGATCTGGAAACGGCAAAGCGCCACCGACAGCCTGAAGACCATCGCCTACGCCGTGTTTCAGAAGCAGGTCGAAATGACCCGGGAATGGCAAAGGCAGGGGGTTCTGCCGGCCGAAGAGGACAGCCTGCGCCTCGCCCAGGTCACCTGGGGCGTCCTGCACGGCCTGGCGCGGCTGTTGATTGACGGCGTCTATACCGCGGACAGTCATATGGCGGAGATCTGCGCCTGCGCCGCCCGCATTCTGACGCGCCGCCCGCCGGGAATGACCCCGGAATAACTCCGGAATAACCTGGCCGCCGGCGAAAGCCCCGGTGGCGTTCCGGGATGATCCGTGGCACAATGCAGAGATCAAAACCGGAAGAACGCCAGAGGCGCAATGGCGCGGGGGCGGCCGTAACATGAAACGCAAACAAAACAGGGTATGACAATGAAGACAATCGATGTGGATGTGGCGATAATCGGCGCCGGCACCGCCGGCATGGGCGCCTATCGCGCCGCCCTTCACCATACGGACAGCATCGCCTTGATCGAAGGCGGAAAATACGGCACCACCTGCGCCCGGGTCGGCTGCATGCCGAGCAAGCTGCTGATTGCCGCCGCCGAGGCGGCCCATGCGGTGCGTGAAGCGCCCCGATTCGGGGTCGAGGCCGAAATCAGCCGCATTGACGGCCGGGCGGTGATGGCGCGGGTCAAGCGGGAACGGGATCGCTTTGTCGGCTTTGTCGAAGAGGCGATCGAAGGCTATGACCGCAAGCATCTGCACCGGGGCCGCGCCCGCTTCGTCGATGACAATACGCTGGACGTGGGCGACCATAGCCGCATCCGCGCCCGGTCAATCGTCATTGCCACCGGATCCTCGCCGGCGATCCCGCCCATATTCGGCGATGTGAGCGACCGGCTGCTGGTCAATGACGATGTTTTTGAATGGGACGATCTGCCGCAGTCCGTCGCCCTGTTTGGTCCGGGGGTGATCGGCCTTGAACTGGGACAGGCGCTGCATCGCCTCGGGGTGCGGATTCAGATGTTCGGCCGCGGCGGCCAGGTCGGCCCGCTCAGCGACCCGGAAATATTGGACTATACCGCGCGGACCTTTGGCGAGGAATTTTACCTCAACGCCGACGCCCGGGTGACGGCGGTGGAGAATCGCGCGGACGGGGTGGATATCCCCTATGTCGCCCTCGCCGGGCGGCCGGCGACCCGCCGGTTTGATTATATCATCGCCGCCACCGGCCGGCGGCCCAACGTCAAGGGGCTGGGGCTGGAGAACACCAGCCTGCCGCGGGACGACAAGGGCGTGCCGCAATTTGATCCCTATACATTGCAGGTCGGCGACCATCCGCTGTTTATCGCCGGCGATGTCACCGTGGACCGGCCGCTGCTGCATGAGGCGGCGGATGAGGGCCGGATCGCCGGCCATAACGCCGGCCGCTATCCCGATATTCAGGCTGGACGGCGCACCTCGCCGATGGGCATCGTTTTTACCGATCCGCAGATCGCGACCGTCGGCCAATCCTTCGCCAGCCTGAAAGAGGGATGTTTCGCCACCGGCGAGGTCTCGTTTGAAAATCAGGGCCGCAGCCGCACCATGCTGGTTAACCGGGGGCTATTGCATATCTATGCGGAGCAGGGCACCGGGCTGTTGCTGGGGGCGGAAATTTTCGGGCCGGCGGCGGAGCATCTGGCCCATCTGCTGGCCTGGTGCCATCAGCAGAAAATGACCATTTCGCAAATCCTCGACATGCCCTTCTATCATCCGGTGATCGAGGAAGGGCTGCGCACCGCCCTGCGCGACGTCAACAGCAAGCTGCACCTCGGCCCGGCGCCGATCGAAGGCTGCCTGGACTGCGGCCCGGGGGCCTGAGCCGCCGCCCTGTGACGCATTATAATGCGGATTGCGCTTTCGGCGGCGGGGTGATATGGAGAAAAATATTTTCACGCATCGCCCGGCGGCGCAAACAGGAAGGAACAGGCGGATGACATTGCCGAAAGTGAGGCTCTTTTTACTGGGCGGCACCATCACCATGGAAAAGACGCCAGCCCGTAAGACAGGGACGAACAGGGAGTCCGGCGGCGTCGTGCCTGCGGTCGATGCGGCGGCGCTGTGCCGCGCCGCGCCGGGGCTGGCGCAGATCGCCCGGGTCGAGCCCCGCACCGATCGGATGGTCGCGAGCAGCAACCTGAGCTATGCCGACGGTCTCACGCTCGCCGCCGAGATCCGCCAGGCGGCGACAAGCGGCGAAGCGGACGGCTTTGTCGTGGTCCAGGGCACCGACACGCTGGAGGAAATGGCCTTTCTGCTTGATTGCCTGCTTGATATTGCGGCGCCGGTGGTGGTGACCGGCGCCATGCGCAGCCCCGGCCAGCCGGGGGCCGACGGGCCGGCCAACCTGCTGGCGGCGGTCGCCTGCGCCGCGACAAAATCGCTGGGCCGCGCCGGGGTGGTCGTCGTGCTGAATGACGATATTCACAGCGCCCGCTATGTCAGCAAGAGCCACACCGCCGATGTCGGCGCCTTTCAGTCGCCCAACATGGGGCCGATCGGCCGCCTGGTCGAAGGGCGGGCGCGGCTGTTCGCCCTGCCGGCGGCGGGCGTGAAGCTGACATGGCCCGACATGGCCGAAAAGGCGGATATTCCCCGCGTGCCGCTGATCCGGGCGACCTTCGGCGACGACGGCTTTCTGCTCGACCTGCTGGCGGACGCCGAGTGTCAGGGCGTGGTGTTTGAGGGCTTTGGCGCCGGCCATGCGCCGGAAAAATTCATCCCAGCGCTGGAAAGACTGTGTGCGAAAATGCCGGTGGTTCTCGCGAGCCGCATCGCGGCGGGCCATGTCCACCGGCGGACCTATGGCTTTGCCGGGTCGGAGATCGACCTGATCGGCCGCGGCCTGATCCCGGCGGGCCATCTCGACGGACTGAAGGCGAAAGTCCTGCTCAGCCTGCTCTTGATCACCGGGGCCGGGGATGCGGACATCCGCCGGGCGTTCGAAAGCCGGGACCTGTAAACTAAATCATCACCAGACCGGCCGCGATATAAAGCAGGAAGGTTATCCCGCCGGCGACAAGCGCATAGGGCAGCTGGGTTCTGACATGCTCCAGCAGGTCGCAGCCGCTGGCGATGGCGGAGACGGCGGTGGTGTCGGAAATCGGCGAGCAGTGATCGCCGAACACGCCGCCGCCCAGGATGGCCGAAATCACCAGTGACGGCGGCAGGCCCAGCGTCTGAATCAGCGGAACCCCGAGCGGAATCAGGATGGCGAAGGTGCCCCACGACGTGCCGGTGGTGAAGGACATCAGGGCGCCGGCGAGAAACAATACCGGCACCACCATCACCAGCGGCAGGAAATCGCCGACCAGGCCGGCAATAAAAATCCCGGTGCCGAGCTGCTTGAGGCTGGCGCCGAGGGCGAGGGAAAACAGCACGATCGTCACCAGCGGCAACAGCTCGCCCATGCCGCCAAAGCCGATCTCGACCAGTTTGATATGGCTGAACCGGCGGCTGATGAACATCAGGACATAGGCGACCAGGCAGGCGAGCGCCGTGGCGTAGAGCACCGATTTGGAGCCGCTGCCCCGGGCCATGTCGCCGTCGCCGGTCCAGTACATGAAGCCGACCATGCCGAAGACCATGGTCAGGAGCGGCAGGACCATGAAACGCGCCTTGGTCGGCGGATATTCATGTAAATGCTCGGCCGACGCGACCGCCGCCCGGGCGTCGCTGTCTTTCATCGGCCCATGCACCCGGTCGCGCAGCACGGTGTAGAAAACCAGGGCCAGGGTGACCAGGGCGTAAAAATTCAGCGGCGCCGTGCCCCAGAGAATTTCGGCGGCGGACTGGTCGAATTCATAGCCGTCGAGCAGGGCGAGGACATAGGCCCCCCAGCCATTGAGCAGGATCAGGATGCAGATCGGCGCGCTGGTGCTGTCGATGATATAGGCGAGCCGCGCCCGGCTCATGCCGTATTTGTCGAACAGCCCCCGGGCCAATATGCCCGATGTCAGGACGCTGAGGTTGGATTCGATGAAGACAACAATGCCGGTCAGGGTGGTGAGAAAGCCGACCGATCGCCGACCCCGGGCGAGACCGCCGCCGACCAGCATTTCGACCATCGCCGTCACCCCGCCGGAGGTGCGGATATAGGCCAGCAGGGCGCCGACCATCAGGCTGAACATCAGGATCCGGCTGTTGCCGGCGTCGGCGAAGACGGCGGTGACGCGCTCGAGACTGGCGAGGAAACCCGTCAGCGGCGCCATGGCGCCCGGCGCCGGCAACAACAGCAGTTCCGAGGTCAGGATCGCCAGAAACAGGGCGAGGATCACTTCCTTGCGCCACAGCACCACGGCGATCGCCACCAGCGGCGGCAATATGGACAGCCATTGTATCGTATCGGACATAAAGGAGGATCCCCTGCTGATTTTTCATTGCTTGTTTTCATTCACTGTAAGGCTGAACCGGGACCGGCGCAAGGACGTCTTGTATAAAAGGAAGTTCCCGGCATATGTTTCGATCTGTTGATCAAACCGCCCCCCGCCCCCGGGACATGCCCCTTGTGAAAGCGGATCAATCGGGTATAGTCTGGCGGCGGAATTTATTCGATAAGGCACAAGGGGCAAATGACCAACAAGAACGGGATCACCTTTCGCACCCAGGACCTGACCAAGAATTATGTCACCGGGGAAACGGTGGTTCAGGCCCTGCGCGGCGTGACGCTTGAAATTCCCAAAGGCGCCATGGTGGTTCTGCTCGGACCGTCCGGCAGCGGCAAATCGACCTTCCTCAACATCATCGGCGGGCTCGACAGTCCGACCTCCGGCGAGGTGTTTTTCAAACGGGATCAACTGTCGGCCTATTCGGAAAAGCAGTTGACCCTGTTCCGGCGCAACAATGTCGGCTTTGTCTTTCAGGCCTATAACCTGGTGCCGAGCCTGACCGCGCTGGAGAATGTCGCCCTGGTCACCGATATTTCACCGGACCCGATCCCGCCGATGGAGGCGCTGAATGCGGTTAACCTCGGCGACCGGGCGCAGCATTTCCCGAGCCAGCTTTCCGGCGGCGAGCAGCAACGGGTGGCCATCGCCCGGGCCCTCGCCAAACGGCCCGAGGTTCTGCTCTGTGACGAGCCGACCGGGGCCCTCGACAGCGAAACCGGCATTGTGGTCCTCAAGGCCCTGCGCGATGTCAACCGGCAATATGGCGCGACGACCATCATCATCACCCATAACGCGTCGATCGCCGATATGGCGGACCGGGTGATTTATTTCGGCGACGGGCAACTGGTCGACGTCAAGGTCAATGACAGCCCGATCGCGCCGGAGGAGATAAGCTGGTAAAATGACTGGAACCGACGATGATTGAGGCCTTAAACAAAAAACTGGTTCGCGACCTGTGGAATATCAAAGGCCAGATTCTGGCGATTCTGCTGGTGATGGCCAGCGGCGTCGCGACCTTTATCATGTCATTCGGGGTGATCGATTCCCTCGAACTCAGCCGGGACATCTATTATGACCGTTACCAGTTCGCCGATGTTTTCGCCCAGTTGAAGCGGGCGCCCGAAGGGGTCCGGCGGCAGCTCGGCGAGATCCGCGGCGTTTCGGCGGTGGAAACCCGGGTGGTCTTCGGCGTCACGGTTCAGGTGGCGGACATGGAGGAGCCGGCCACGGGCAAGCTGATTTCCCTGCCCGACGGCCGCAAGCCGCTGCTCAATAACCTGTATCTGCGCAGCGGCCGGCTGCTGCTGCCGGATGAGGGCGACGCCATCCTGTGCAGCGAGGCCTTCGCCCGCGCCCATGACTTCATCCTCGGCGACCGGGTTCATATGGTGATCAACGGCCACAGGCGGGCCCTGAAGATTGTCGGCATCGTCCTGTCGCCGGAATATGTCTATTCGCTGGGGCCGGGGGCGATGTTTCCCGATGACAAGCGGTTCGGCGTCTTCTGGATGAGCCGGCGGGCCCTTGAGGCGGCGGTCGACATGGACGGCGCCTTCAATGACGTGGCGATCCGCCTCGACCGCGGCGCCCGCATCGAGGAGGTCAAGCGGGAAATCGACATTATTCTCAAGCCCTACGGCGGCCTGATCGCCTATGCCCGGGCCAATCAGACGTCGCACTGGTTTGTTGAAAATGAACTGAACCAGCTTCAGGTGATGGGCGTCTTCGCGCCGGTGATTTTTCTTGGCGTCGCCGCCTTCCTGATCAATGTGGTGATGACCCGCCAGGTCGCGACCCAGCGGGAGCAGATCGGCATGCTGAAGGCGGTCGGCTACAGCAACCGGGAAATCTCCCTGCATTATCTCAAGATGGTCCTGCTGATCGTCGTCCTCGGCGGCATCACCGGCATTGGCGCCGGCATCTGGCTGGGGGCGGGCCTGACCGGCATGTATGGCCAGTTCTTCCATTTTCCCATCCTGCATTTTTCCTTTTCGATCGAGATCATGATCTTTGCCGTGCTTTTCTGCACCCTGTCGGCGGTGGCCGGCACCCTGATCGCCATCCGTCAGGCCGCGTCCCTGCCGCCGGCCGAAGCCATGCGGCCGGAAAGCCCGGCCCGCTACCGGCAGACTGTTCTGGAAAAGCTCGGGCTGGAGAAATATCTCTCCCACCTGTCGCGCATCGTCATGCGCCAGGTGGAGCGCCGCCCGGTCCGGACCCTGCTGTCGACGGTGGGGATTGGCCTGTCGATGGCGATTCTGGTGTTTTCCTTTTTCATGGAGGATTCGATCAATTACCTGATGGAGGTCCATTTCGATCTGGCCCAGCGCGAGGACATCAGCCTGGATTTTGTCGAGCCGCGCTCGATCAGCGCCCTGGAGGAAATCCGCCTGATGCCCGGGGTGATCACGGTCGAGCCGGTCCGCACGGTGGCGGCCTTCCTGAAGTCGGCCCATTATTCGAAACGCTCCGCCATTACCGGGCTCCGGCCTGATCCGGACCTCCACCGGATCCTGAACCAGGATTTGCAGGCGGCGCCGATTCCGGCCGAGGGCATCGCCCTGTCGGCCAAGCTGGCGGAGGTGCTGCATGTCCGGCGCGGCGATATGCTGACCGTTGAGGTTCTGGAGGACCGCCGGCCGGTCCTGAAAATCCGCGTCGCCGATATTGTCGAGGAATTCATCGGCCTCAGCGCCTTTATGAATATGGACCGGCTGAACCGTAAATTGAACGAAGGCGCGGTGATCACCGGCGCCGCCCTGCTGGTCGATCCGCTGTGGAACGGGCCGCTGTTTCAGGAAATCAAGGAAATTCCCATGATCGCCGGCATGACGATCCTCAAAAAGGCCCGCGAGATCTTCCGCGAGATCATGGCGGAGAATATCCTGATGATGGTGGCGATGAATATCACCTTCGCCAGCCTGATCTCCTTTGGCGTGATTTACAATACGGCGCGGATCGCCCTGTCGGAACGGGGCCGGGAGCTGGCCATGCTCAGGGTATTGGGCCTGACCAAAGGCGAAGTGGCCTATATCCTGTTCGGCGAGATGGCGGTGATTGTGCTGATGGCGATTCCACTCGGCCTGTTCCTCGGCTATTTGATGGTGGCCGGTATGGCCCGGTCGCTGGATACGGAGCTGTTTCGCATTCCGGTTATTGTTGAGAGCGCCACCTATGGCCTGGCGGCGGTCATTGTTATTTTAAGTTCGGTCCTGTCTTTTTACCTTGTCTGGCGACAGGTGGAGAGTATTGATCTGGTTAGCGCCCAAAAAGGGGTTGAATAATGTCACTGAAAAAAATCAAAACAATTGTCAAATACGCCGCAGCTCTTCTGCTGCTCGCCCTGCTGGTCTACGCCTTCATTCCGGCGGCGGAAAAGGTCGATATGGTCACGGTCGGCCGCGGCGACGTGTTGATCGCCCTTGACGGCGAAGGCAAAACCCGGATCCGCGATATTTATGTCGTCTCGGCGCCGATCGAGGGCCGGGTCACCCGCATCGAGGCCGAACCGGGGGATCAGGTGGCGGCCGGCGCCACCGTCATCGCCAATATGAGTCCCGCCGACCCCCGTTTCCTCGACAAGCGCAGCGAAACCCAGGCCCGGGCCGATGTCCAGGGCGCCGAGGCCGCCAAGGGCCTCGCCGCGGCGAAGGTCGACCGGGCGCGGGCCGAACTGGAATTCGCCGAAGCGGAATACCGGCGGACCGAGGAGCTGTTCAAATACGGCAATGTGACGCTCGCCCGGCTCGAACAGGCGGAATTGCAGCTTAAAATGCGCCGGGCCGAGGTCAAAACCGCCCTCGCCGACCTGCAGGTGATGGAAAGCCGGCTGGCGGCGGCCCGGGCCCAGCTGGTCCAGCCCGGTGATGTCAACAGCGACACGGGCGGGCGCTGCCAGGTCTGCGTCCATGCGCCGGTCGACGGCAAGGTCCTGCGAATCCTCCATAAAAGCGAAGGCGTGATTCCCATGGGCACGCCGCTGGTTGAAGTGGGCGATCCCGAGAATCTTGAAATTGTCGTCGAAATGCTGTCGCGGGATGCGGTCAAGGTCCGCCCCGGCGACATCGCCCTGATCAAGCGCTGGGGCGGAGATGAGGATATTCGCGCCCAGGTCCGGCTGGTCGAGCCGAGCGGCTACACCAAGATTTCGGCCCTCGGCGTCGAGGAGCAAAGGGTCAATATCATCCTCGATTTCATTGATCCGCTGAGCAAATGGCGCTCACTGGGCGACGCCTTCCGGATTGAGGCCAGCATCATTGTCGACCGGGCGGAAAATGTGGTGAACGCGCCGGTCTCGGCCCTGTTCCGCCAGAATGAACAATGGTCGGTCTTTGTCGTGCGTGACGGCCGGGCCGAACTCCAATCGGTGACGGTCGGCCGCCGCAATGATCATGAGGCGGAAATCTTAAGCGGGCTTGAGGCGGGCGAACGGGTGATCATCCATCCGGGCAATAACGTCACCGACGGCGTGCGGGTCAAGGCGAGGAACCAGGCCGTAAACTGATATAAACATACACACATATATATATACATATGATCGATTCTGCGCGCCGTTTCGCTTTCCGATTCGCTTTTTCACTATTTGATGTATGAAATATACATTTTTTGAAACTTTCCGTCCGAACGGCGGGAAACTGGCGGCGGGTTTTGGCAAAAACTTGATCCTTATCAAGTCAATTCGGGGCCAGAGGCATATTTAGAAAAGGGCAATAACATCAAAAAAGAGGAACGAACCATGGCACTAAAACGCACTGTTTTCAGAAGTTTAATTCTGGCTTCAACGACTGCCCTTCTCACTGCACCAACATCTGTTTTCGCCGCCGATGAGGCGGAAAGTCTGGCCGATGCGGTCACCGGCGGCAAGGCCTATCTCAATGTCCGCACCCGCTATGAAAATGTTGATCAGGCGGGTTTTGACAAAAACGCATCGGCGCTGACCGTCCGGACGTGGCTGGGCTACAAGACCGGATCCTATCAGGGATTCTCCGGCGTCATCGAGATGGAGGACACCCGCAACCTCGCCGACGAGAATTACAACAACACCATTAACGGCAATGTGACCTATCCGGTGATCGCCGACCCGAGCCAGACGGAGGTCAACCAGGCCTATCTGTCCTATTCGGGCGTGAAGGATACGAAAGTCAGCGCCGGTCGCCAATCCATTAATCTCGGCACCCAGCGGTTTATCGGCACCGTCGGCTGGCGCCAGGTTGACCAGAACCTTGACGCGGTGACAGCGGTGAACACCAGCCTGCCGGACACCAAAATCTTCTATGCCTATGTCTGGAATGTGAACCGGATTTTCAGTGACAATAGTCCCGCCGGCGATCATTCCTCCAACACCAACCTGCTGAATATCGAATATTCCGGGCTGAAATTCGGCAAACTCACCACTTACGCCTATCTGCTGGACAATAACGACGTGGCGGGCTTTTCGACCAATACCTTCGGCATCCGTTTCGCCGGCAAGACCGCGGTTGCCGACAAGACCAGCATCCTTTATGAGCTGGAATACGCCAATCAGACCGATTCAAACAATAATCCCGGTAATTATTCGGTGGATTATTTCCATGTCGCCGGCGGCGCGTCCTATGCGGGCCTGACCCTGAAAGCCGGTCTGGAATCGCTCGGCAGCGACAATGACGGCACGGTAAGTTTCGCGACGCCGCTGGCGACGCTGCATAAATTCAACGGCTGGGCCGACAAGTTCCTCGCCACGCCGGCCGCCGGACTGGAAGATTTTTACATTACCGGCAGTTACAGTTTTGACGGCGCGATGAAGGGCCTGAAAGCGCTGGCGACCTATCATAAATTCACCTCCCAGTTCGGCGATACGGATTACGGCGATGAAATTGACCTGCTGCTGTCCTATACCATCAACAAGAATTACAATGTGGCGGTGAAATACGCCGATTATAACGCCGACACATTTTCCGTCGATACCCGGAAACTGTGGTTTATCGTCGGCGCCAAATTCTGACGACGGCTGACTTTAAAACGATACTGACTGCCGCTGGCCAGATCCGGCGGCAGTTTTCTTTATGGGGTCGGAGACAGAACGCCACGGCTTTAGTCGCGGGGACTGGCCCCCGGCGCTTCAGGTCAGGGCGCGTTTGATTTTCTTTTTCAGATTGATTTCCAGGGAAACCTCGACCGGGGATTGGTTTGCGCCGGCAAAGACGGAAACGATGCCCTTGAGCGACGGCAGGGCGGCCTTGTGATCCTCCAGGGCGTCACGGGCGAGGGACAGGGTGAAGCGCGCGCCCCCGGCTTGTTCGCCGCCCTGTTCATTCGTCTCAAACGTCGCCTTGGCGCCGGCGGGCCGGCAGATGACCCGGTAGGTCAGGTGACCCCGGGGCAGGGCGAGCTTTTCTTCAAGCTGTCCCTCTGCCAAAAGCCGCTCCAGTTCGTCAAAATCGAGGCGATAGCCGATCTTGCCCGGCTCGATGCGCAGTTTCATAATAGTTCTCCCGCGCCGCCGCCCGGGTACAGCGGATAGATGTCGACCGGGCTTCCCGCCGCCATCGCCATGCCGTCTTCGGGGATGACGGCCCAGCAGTTCTGCGCGAGCATCGGTTTGATCTTGAAGGATTCCTGACCGGGCAGAATATCAACCGCGCGGCGGCCGTCCCGGTCCTGATAGCTGCGCGCCTTGAGGAAGAAACGGAAGGGCGACTCCTTGGCGAAATCAGCACTCAAGCGGGCGGACAGCGGTTGTTCCGGCGCCAGGCCCTGCAGTTTGCCCATCAGGGGACAGGCGAAAAACCGCAGCCCGACGGCGGCGGCGATCGGATTGCCCGGCAGGCCGAAATAATAGGCGCCGTTCGGAAAGCGGGCGAACAGGATCGGTTTTCCCGGCCGGATCGCCGCCTTGTGAAAGAGGATTTCCGCCCCCGTCTTGCGCAAGCCGTCGGGGACGAAATCATGGCGGCCCATGGACACCGCGCCCGACGACAGGATGATCCGGGCCTCGGTTGACAGAATCTGCCTGATTTTCTGCTCGAATTTCTCCGGCTCGTCGAAAATGGTGCCCTCATTGCGCGCCGGGACGCCAAGCGTCTTCAGGCTTTCCATCAGATAGGGCGCGTTGCAATTGCGGATCTGGCCCGGGGCGAGCGTCCGGTCCATCTCGTCGACCAGCTCCTTGCCGGTGCTGATCACGGCGACGGCGGGCGGCGGGGTGACGGAAATCCGGTCCTGGCCCACGGCGGCCAGCGCCATAATATGATGGGGGGCGATGACGGTTCCCGCTTCGATCACCCGATCGCCGGGGCGGAAATCGGTACCGGCGGCGCGGATATTCTTGCCGGGAAAGCCTGCGGCGTGCAGCGAAATCCGGGTCGGGCGTCCGTGCCGGTTTTGGTCGAGGATTTTGATGTCCTCAATGCGGATCACCGCGTCATAGGCCGCGGGCACCGGCGCCCCGGTCATGATTTCCCAGGCGCCCTCGCCGCCCGCTTCCGGGCTGTCGCCGGCCATGGTGCTGCCGTCAACGTCGAGCAAGACCGGACGGTCGGCGGCGGCCTGTTCGACCAGCGCGCTTTTGACCGCAAAGCCGTCCATGGCCGAATTGTCAAACGGCGGGACATCTTCCCGGGCGTCAATGGCGGCTGCCGCAACCTGGCCCCGGGCCCGGTCGAGGGAAACGATCTGCGCCGCTGCGGGCGCCGCGCCCTCAAGGATGATCTTCAGGGCTTGCTGATAGGACCGCATGGCTTATCCCCCGGTGGCCGACAGATTGGGGATCAGGCCGGTTTCGCCGTCGGCCAGAAAATGAGAAGACTTCTTATAATCGAGCTGCTTCATAATCCGCTGCTGCAGGGCGTCCTTTTGGTCGTCGCTTTGCAGCAGGTCGCGCAGCGGGATGCCGATATCGCCAAACAGGCACAGGCGCAGGTCGCCGGTGGCGGTGACCCGCAGCCGGTTGCAGCCGAGGCAGAAATCCTTGGAATAGGGGGCGATCAGGCCGATGGCGCCCTGATAGTCCGGATGGGTGAAATTGACCGCCGGTCCGGCGCCGTTCTGGCGGATATTTTCAATCCACCCCTGGTCCAGAAGCTGATCGCGAATGACCTCCGCCGACAGATGGCGCTGTTTGAAATAGGCCAGATTGTCGCCGGTCTGCATCAGTTCAATGAAGCGCACCGTGACCGGCCGCCGACGGACATAGTCGAGATAGTCGGCGAGGCCGTCATCATTGACCCCCTTGAGCAGGACGACATTGACCTTGACCGCGTCATAGCCGATCGCCAGGGACTGTTCGATTCCGTCGAGCACATCGGGCAGGCGGTCATGGCCGGTGATGCTGTGAAATTTGTCGCGCCGCAGGCTGTCGATGCTGACATTGAGGGTCCGCATGCCGGCGTCATGCCACCTTTGGGCGTTTTCCCGTAACCGGTAGCCGTTGGTGGTGAAGGCCGTGGTCCTGACGCCCGGGATATGGGACACCAGATCGACGATCTCGGTGAAATCCTTGCGCACGCTGGGCTCGCCGCCGGTCAGGCGGATTTTCCAGACGCCGAGCTCGGCAAAGGCGGTCACCAGCCGGCGGATTTCATCCCGGGTGAGGAATTTGGGCCTGCTGCTGCAGCGATAGCCTTCGGGCAGGCAATATTCACAGCGGAAATTGCACACATCGGTAATCGACAGGCGCAGATAGGGAAACGCCCTGTCAAAATTGTCAACTAAGGTCACTCATCTCTCCTTTCCAAACACGGGAGGCCATGGTGTTTTCACCATAACCCGGCAGGTCTGCGATCAGCCTGCGGCCGGCGAACCATGTCCCGGCAACTCAAATTCAAGTCGGGATTTAGGTCCGAAGGCTTCGGAGCAGGGCGCTGAAATCAGGCACAGCGCGCCAACACACGAACTATACATAAAGGAAAGCGGGAAAGCCAGAGTTGATGTATGTCAATAATCACGATTCAGTGAGCGAAATATTAGAAATCGGCGATGGTGTCCCGGCTGCAATCAGGGTTTGAGCATTCCGGCGTACCGTGTTTTTTGCAGGATGGCGCAAGGTCATGGTCGCAAAAGCCGCACAGGGCGCCGACCGTGGGCAGGACGACGGAATTTTTGTTGATTTCAAAGCCATTGTCCTTGAACCGCTTCAGGGTGCGCGAGAAGGTTTCGGGCTTCATGTCGAGATAGGAGGCGATCAGGGACTTGTCATAGGGCAGTTCGACAAGGTCGGGCACCCGGCCCTGGTCGAGCAGCAGTTTGAGCAGGAACCAGCCGACCCGTTCCGTCGCCGGTTTCAGGCGGATATTCTCGAATTCCTGAATCAGGCTGTGGGACCGCTGGGAAATACCCGCCAGCACCCTGAGCGCCAGCTCGTTATGCTCCTTGATGCGTTCGCGGATAATCGGCGCCGGCAGGGTCAGGACGACGGCTTTCTTGGCCACCTGGGCGCTGACCGGGTAACTGGCGTTGAGAAATACCGCCGATTCGGCGATCATGTCGCCACTGGACAGCATCTGGAGGACGGTTTCCTCGCCGCTGGAGGTGCCTTTAAACAGCTTTACCCAGCCGCTGAGGATGATATGAAGCCGGCTTGAGACTTCGCCCTCAAGGAACAGAAGCTTGCCTTTTTTATACTCGTGCACCTGGGCATGTTGCAGCAGGCTGGTGATTATATCTTCCGGCAGGTCGATGAAAAAGGGCATCTGTTCAATGAAGTCCCGTTGTTCGGAGGTGATTCCCTCGACCGGGCGGTTGACGCGAACCTTCGACGCTTGTGACTGATTGCCCCCCAGCAGGCTGTTCTTGGCCAGGTTGGCGATCAGCTTTTCCTCGACCTGTTTCATCAGGCTCATTTTTTTCGACGTCATCTTGAACCAGTCCTGGGGCGTCAGGTCGGGCAGAATGGTTTTAAGCCCCCGTTTCACCTCGTCATGAAGTTCGGTAAGCTTGCGGACTTCATTGCCCTGCATGAGTCCTTCATAGATTCTTTTCTGCCGGTCATCGGCAATGGCGAAAAAAGTGCGCTTGAAGCTGTCCTGCTCGGAAATCAGAAACCGGAACCGGTCGATGAATTCCCGGTTGTCAAAGGATTTGGTCGCCAGACCGCGGGCGCCCAGGGCCCGTTCCCGGCCAAATTTTTCCTTTAACTGAAGAAAAAAGGAAAAGGCGCTGACCTTCGCCGGGTCATTGTCTTTATCCAGCAAGGCCATCAGGACCATAAGGTCGATCAGGGTGCTGATCACATGATGGCTGTAGCCGTTGATAATTTCCGTCGAATTGAATTCAAGATTGAGAATCCGTTTCCGCCGCGCCTTGACCGTTTCTGCATTATTGAGGACAATGTCAATTTTATTGAGAAATTCATCATCATAGGAATGATTTTTATGCCAGGATTTTAATTCGTCGCGAATCTGTTCGATCGCCACATGGGTTTTTTCAAAACTGTCCCTCAGTTCTTCTTCAAAGAGCTTGCCTTTGCTGCTGACAAAAAGTACCGCACAGCCCCGCTCCACCTGCATTTCATGCAAGGCATTACCCAGATAGAGAAGTTTATTATTCATAGAAATATTTAACCATTACCGATACCCAGCGGTAATATTAGGACAGTTTGACGGAACTCACAAGTTTCCTCGTCAAAAAAAGAACTTTCGGGGGGTAAATGGCCTATATGGGCCGGCGGCAAAATTTTTTGAAACTATTTTTAGTTACTTGATCAAGGTCAAATTCAACTTGTCCCCTCTTCACTAATGTCCGATCATCGAAAGACTCGAACGAATTTGGTTATTTACACAATTTCGTTAATTGCACTAGGGGTTTAGGTATGAATATCGCTAATGTAAAACCTGGAGAGCAGAACCAGGCCCTGCTGGCCAGCACGCTGGCCTTTACGGTCTGTTTTGCTGTCTGGACAATCTTTTCCATCATCGGGCTGAAAATCAAGACTCAACTGGGTTTGTCAGATACGGAGTTTGGCGTTCTGGTGGCGACGCCCATCCTGACCGGATCCCTGAGCCGGATTTTCCTCGGGGTCTGGGCCGATCAATATGGCGGCCGGATTGTCTATACCTTCCAGATGATCGTCACGGCGCTGGCGGCCTATTTGTTGACACTGGTGAATACCTATCCCATGTTCCTGCTGGCGGCCCTGGGCGTTGGTCTGGCCGGCGGCAGTTTCGCGGTCGGCATAGCCTATGTCTCGACCTGGTATTCCAAGGAGCGTCAGGGAACGGCGCTCGGCATATTCGGCATGGGCAATGTCGGGGCGGCGGTGACCAATTTTGGCGCGCCGTTCCTTTTGATTGTGATGGACGGTCAATGGCAGGGGGTCGCACAGGTCTATTCGGTCATTCTTCTGGTGACGGCGGTATTATTCTTTGTCTTCACCAAGGACGATCCCGCCTTGCGGGAACGCAAAGAAAAAGGCATCAAGCATGCCTCCTTCCTGGAGCAGATGGCGCCGCTGAAAAATATTCAGGTCTGGCGCTTTTCGCTTTATTACTTCTTTGTGTTCGGCGCCTTCGTCGCCCTGGCCCTGTGGCTGCCGCGTTATTATGTCGGGGCCTACGGCCTGGAGCTGAAAACGGCCGGCATGCTGGCCGCGGCCTACGCGCTGCCGGGCAGTATCTTCCGGGCGCTCGGCGGCTGGATGTCCGATGTGATCGGCGCCCGCCGGGTGATGTACTGGACATTCGGCGTCTGTGTAGCCTGTACCTTCATCATGTCTTATCCGGCGACCGATTACACCGTGGCCGGGATTAACGGTCCGATCAGCTTTAACATCACCATTCCGCTGTGGCTGTTTGTCAGCCTGACCATTGTCCTCGGTTTCTTCATGTCGCTGGGCAAGGCGGCGGTCTACAAGCATATCCCGGTTTATTATCCGGGCCATGTCGGCGCGGTGGGCGGCGTTGTCGGCCTGATCGGCGGACTGGGCGGGTTTTTCCTGCCGATTACCTTCGGCGTCATGAACGATCTGATCGGGGTCTGGACAAGCTGCTTCATGCTGCTGACCGTGCTCATCGGCATTGCGCTGATCTGGATGCATTTCGCCATCGTCCGGATGAACCGGCAGGATATGCCCGAACTGAAAGGGCCGCGTTATCTGCCGGAACTGGAGGCGATCATGATGGAAAGTGAAGAGCTGCAAAAGCGCAGTGCGGCGATGCGCAAAAAAAGCGAGACGGTCTACAAGCAGCTTAAAGAAGAAGTTAGCGGGTGATGGGATAAACAGGGGATGAGGCGGGTTGCCGCGCCCCCTGTTTTATTGATTTATGAGCAGTATTTAAGGAAAGAATATGGCTGAAGATATTAAGCAATGGAACCCGGAGGACCTGGCGGAGTGGGAAAGCCGCGGCAAGTCGATCGCCAACCGCAACCTGTGGATTTCAATCCCGAGCCTGCTGTGCGGTTTCGCGGTCTGGCTCTATTGGGGCATTATCACGGTGCAGATGCTCAACCTGGGCTTTCCGATCGCCAAGGGCGAGCTGTTCACCCTGATGGCCATCGCCGGGCTGACCGGGGCCACCCTGCGGATCCCCAGCACCTTCTTCATTCGCATCGCCGGCGGGCGCAACACGATCTTTTTCACCACGGCGCTGCTGATGATCCCGGCGATTGGCACCGGTTTGGCGCTGCAGGATATTAACACGCCGCTGTGGCAGTTCCAGATTCTCGCTTTCCTGTCCGGTTTTGGCGGCGGCAACTTCGCCTCCTCCATGTCCAACATCAGCTTTTTCTTCCCGAAGAAAATCCAGGGTTATTCCCTCGGCATGAATGCGGGCCTGGGCAATTTCGGCGTCACCACCATGCAGATTCTGGTGCCGCTGTTCATGACATTCGGCATTTTCGGCGGCGAGCCGATGATCCTGCAGAACACCAGCGGCACGCTGATCGGCAAGATCCCGGCCGGCACCGAAACCTTTATTCATAACGCCGGCTTTGTCTGGCTGCTGTTTCTGGTGCCGCTGGCCTTTGCCGGCTGGTTCGGCATGAACAACATCGCCGACGAGCATGTATCGCCCGATGTCGGCAATCCGCTTGGCGCCTTCGGCAAGATTTCCTTCATGCTGATCCTGGGCTTCGTCGCCGCCGCCTCCGGCTTCTGGCTGATGATGCCGCAGACCACAGGCGGCCTGCCGACCTCCGGGTTTGGCCTCAGCAAATGGATTGTGCTGCCGATCGTCATTGCGCTGACCGTGTTCCTGCTGAAGCTGATCCCCGGTGAAGTCGGCAGCAATCTGAAACGGCAATATAAGATCTTCAACAATAAGCACACCTGGGCGATGACGGTGATTTACACCATGACCTTCGGCTCCTTCATCGGCTATGCGGCGGCCTTTGGCCTGTCGATCAAAGTGATCTTCGGCTTTCAGCATCTGGTGGTCGATGGCGTCATGACCCATAACACCGCCAACCCCAATGGCCCAAGCGCTCTGATGTTCGCCTGGACCGGGCCCTTTATCGGCGCCCTGATCCGGCCGATCGGCGGCATGATCGCCGACAAGTTCGGCGGCGCGCGGGTGACGCAATATATTTCTGTCATCATGGTGGTCTGCGCCATTGGCGTCGCCTACTTCATGAAGCAGGCCTACGCCTCGGCGACGCCGGAAGAATTTTTCATGCCGTTCCTGATCCTGTTTTTGGTGCTGTTCGCCGCATCAGGCATCGGCAATGGATCGACCTTCCGCACCATCGCCATGGTCTTTGACCGGGAACAGGCGGGACCGGTGCTCGGCTGGACATCGGCGGTCGCCGCCTATGGCGCCTTCATTATCCCGCAGGTGCTTGGGGAAGAGATCAAGGCGGCAACCCCGGAAATCGCGCTTTACGGTTTCGCCATCTTCTACGCGGTCTGCATTGTGATCAACTGGTGGTTCTACCTGCGCCCCGGGGCCTATGTGAAGAACCCGTAAGGTTACGCCAAATGAACGGACCTGAAGTCAAATACAGGCTTCAGGTCCGGTCGCGACTTAAAGAATTTTATGAGGAGTAAGAAATGAGCCATTTCCTGGATAAACTGACGTTCTTTACCAGAGAAAAACCGGAAACATTTTCCGACGGCCACGGCATCACCACCGGGGAGGATCGCGGATGGGAGCGCGCCTATCGCGGGCGCTGGTCCCATGACAAGGTCGTCCGCTCTACCCACGGCGTGAACTGCACCGGGTCCTGCAGCTGGAAGATCTATGTCAAGGGCGGCCTGGTCACCTGGGAAACCCAGCAGACCGATTATCCGCGCACCCGGACGGACCTGCCGAACCATGAGCCGCGCGGCTGCGCCCGCGGGGCGAGCTACAGCTGGTATCTTTACAGCTCCGCCCGGCTCAAGCATCCGATGATCCGCAGCCGCCTGCTGAAACTGTGGCGCGAGACGAAAAATGTCTATGCCGATCCGGTGACCGCCTGGGGCAATATCGTCGAAGATCAGGAAAAGGCCAAATCCTACAAGAAGGTTCGGGGCCTTGGCGGTTTGGTCCGGGCGACCTGGGACGAGGTCAACGAGATCATCGCCGCCGCCAATATCTATACCGCAAAAACCTATGGCCCGGACCGGGTGATCGGCTTCTCGCCGATTCCGGCCATGTCGATGGTGTCCTACGCCGCCGGCTCGCGCTATCTGTCGCTGATCGGCGGGGTATGCCTCAGTTTCTATGACTGGTATTGCGACCTGCCGCCGTCCTCTCCCCAGGTATGGGGCGAACAGACGGACGTTCCGGAAAGCGCCGACTGGTACAACAGTTCCTATATCATGGCCTGGGGCTCCAACGTGCCGCAGACCCGGACGCCGGACGCCCATTTCTTCACCGAAGTGCGCTATAAAGGTGCCAAGACCGTCGCCGTGACGCCGGATTACAGCGAAGTGGCGAAACTGAGCGACATGTGGCTCAACCCGCGCCAGGGCACCGACGCCGCCATGGCGATGGCCATGGGCCATGTGATTCTGAAAGAATTTCATATTGACGGTCAAAGCGACTATTTTGACGATTACACCCGGCTCTATTCCGATATGCCGTTCCTGGTTCAGATTGATGAACAGGATGGCGTCTTTGTCGCCGGCCGCACCCTGCGGGCGTCGGATTTCGACGATGATCTGAAACAGAAAAACAATCCGGAATGGAAATCGACGGTCATTGACGCCAACACCAACAAGATCGTCGTGCCCAACGGCACCATCGGCTCGCGCTGGGGCGAAGAAGGCAACTGGAACCTGGAAGCCAAGGATCTGGATAACGGCAATGAAATCTGGCCGTTGAAATCCCTCGTCCAGAAACATGACGAAGTCCTGTCGGTCGCCTTCCCTTATTTCGGCAACCTGGAGCATGAACAGCCGATCTTTACGCCAACGGATCATGCGAGCGTGCTCTATCACAATATTCCGGTGCGCAAGATCAAGACCCGGGACGGCGACAAATATGTCGCCACCGTCTTTGACCTGATGGTCGCCAACTACGGCGTTGACAACGGTCTCGGCGGCGACAATGTCGCCCAGAGCTATGACGAGGACAAGCCCTACACCCCGGCCTGGCAGGAGAAAATCACCGGCGTGTCGCGGGAGAAAGTGATCAAGGTCGCCCGCGAGTTTGCCGAAAACGCCGACAAGACCCGGGGCCGCTCCATGGTCATTATCGGCGCCGCCATGAACCACTGGTATCACATGGATATGAACTATCGCGGTGTGATCAACATGCTGGTGCTGTGCGGCTGTATCGGCAAATCCGGCGGCGGCTGGGCCCATTATGTCGGTCAGGAAAAGCTGCGGCCGCAGACCGGCTGGCAGCCGCTGGCCTTCGCGCTGGACTGGCACCGTCCGCCGCGTCATATGAATGGCACCAGCTTCTTCTACAACCACTCCGACCAGTGGCGCTATGAGAAGCTGGGCGTTGACGAAATCCTCTCGCCGCTGGCCGACAAGGAAAAATGGAAAGATTATTCCCTGATCGACTGTAATGTGCGCTCCGAACGCATGGGCTGGCTGCCGTCGGCGCCGCAACTGGAGGAAAACCCGCTTGAGGTGACCAGGAAGGCGAAGGCCGCCGGCATCGCCAGCGCCGACTATATCGCCGAGCATCTGAAGGACGGCTCCCTGCGCATGTCCTGTGAAGATCCGGACAATCCGAAGAACTTCCCGCGCAACATGTTTATCTGGCGCTCCAACATCCTGGGGTCCAGCGGCAAGGGCCATGAATATATGCTGAAACATCTGCTCGGCACCCAGAATGCGGTGATGGGCGAGGATATTGGCGCCCGCGACGCCCAGCTGCCCCATGAAGTGACCTGGCACGATCAGGCGCCGGAAGGCAAGCTTGACCTTGTGGTGACCCTTGATTTCCGCATGTCAACCACCTGTCTTTATTCTGACATCGTGCTGCCGTCGGCGACCTGGTATGAGAAGAACGACCTCAACACCTCGGACATGCACCCCTTCATTCATCCCCTGAGCCGCGCCGTCGATCCCGCCTGGGAAAGCCGCAGCGACTGGGATATTTACAAGGGCATCGCCGAGAAATTCTCTGAACTCTGCCCCGGCCATCTCGGCGAGGAAACCGATGTGGTCGCCCTGCCGATTCTCCATGACACCCCGGCCGAGCTGGCCCAGGGGCTGGATGTCAAGGAATGGAAGAAGGGCGAGATCGACCCGATCCCCGGTAAAACCATGCCGGCCTATGTGGAGGTGGTGCGCAATTACCCCGACACCTTCAAGAAATTCACCGCCCTTGGGCCTTTGATGACCAAGATCGGCAACGGCGGCAAGGGCATCTCCTGGAACACGGAAACCGAGTATAAATTCCTCGGCGAACTGAACCAGGTGGTGACCGAGGACGGCGTGTCGAAAGGCCTGCCCCGAATCTCGACCGACATTGACGCGACCGAGGTTATTCTGTCGCTGGCGCCGGAAACCAACGGCCATGTGGCGGTCAAGGCCTGGGGCGCGCTGGGAAAAATCACCGGACGCGATCACAAGCATCTGGCGCTGCCGAAAGAGGAAGAAAAAATCCGCTTCCGCGACATTCAGGCCCAGCCGCGCAAGATTATCTCCTCGCCCACCTGGTCGGGCCTCGAGGATGAACATGTCAGCTATAACGCCGGCTATACCAATGTTCATGAGCTGATCCCCTGGCGGACCCTGACCGGCCGCCAGCATTTCTACCAGGATCACAGCTGGATGCGTGATTTCGGTGAGGGCTTCTGCGTTTACAAGCCGCCGATCAACACCAAGACCATCAAGCCGGTCATTGACAAGAAGGACAATGGCAATCCGCAGGTCGCCCTCAACTGGATCACGCCGCATCAGAAATGGGGCATCCACAGCACCTATTCGGAAAACCTGCTGATGCAGACCCTGTCCCGCGGCGGCCCGATCGTCTGGGTCAGTGAAATCGACGCTCGGAAAATGGGGGTTGAGGATAACGACTGGATCGAGCTTTATAACGTCAACGGGGCGATCGCCTGCCGGGCGGTGGTCTCGCAGCGTGTCAATGAAGGGATGTGCATGATGTATCACGCCCAGGAGAAAATCATCAATACGCCGGGCGCGGAAACATCCGGCATGCGCGGCGGGATCCATAACTCGGTGACCCGCGCCGTGGTCAAGCCGACCCATATGATCGGCGGTTACGCCCAATTGTCTTACGGCTTCAACTATTACGGCACCGTCGGCTCGAACCGGGATGAATTTGTCATCTGTCGCAAGATGGATAAAGTGGATTGGATGGATGAACCAGTGGATGGGGTTTCTGGCAATCATGATCATGAGGAGTTGGCGTAATGAAAATTCGTGCTCAGATTGGAATGGTCCTGAATTTGGACAAATGTATCGGCTGTCATACCTGTTCCGTGACCTGTAAGAACGTCTGGACGTCGCGTCAGGGGGTTGAATACGCCTGGTTCAACAATGTGGAGACCAAACCCGGCGTCGGCTATCCGCGCGACTGGGAGAACCAGAACAAATGGAACGGCGGCTGGACGCGGCTCGGCAACGGCAAGCTGAAACCGAAGATCGGCGGCAAATTCCGGGTGCTGGCCAAGCTTTTCGCCAACCCCGACCTGCCGGAGATCGACGATTATTACGAGCCTTTCACCTTTGAATATGAACGGCTGCAGAAATCGCCCGAGGTCCATACGCCGCCGACGGCCCGCGCCCATTCGGCGATCACCGGCGAGGTGATGGAAAAGCCGGAATGGGGCCCGAACTGGGAAGAAATTCTCGGCGGGGAATTCTCCAAGCGGTCGCAGGATTATAATTTCCAGCAGGTGGAAAAGGAAATCTACGGCCAGTTTGAAAATACCTTCATGATGTATCTGCCGCGGCTTTGCGAGCATTGCCTGAATCCGGCCTGCGCCGCCGCCTGCCCCAGCGGGGCGATCTACAAGCGGGAAGAAGACGGCATCGTGCTGATTGACCAGGATAAATGCCGGGGCTGGCGCATGTGCGTCAGCGGCTGTCCCTACAAGAAAATCTATTTCAACTGGGAAAGCGGCAAATCGGAAAAATGCATCTTCTGTTATCCGCGGATCGAAGCCGGCGATCCGACGGTCTGTTCCGAAACCTGTGTCGGCCGCATCCGCTATCTGGGCGTGCTGCTCTATGACGCGGACAAGATCGAACAGGCGGCCTCGGAAGAGGATGTCGAGGATCTTTATCAGGCCCAGTGCGACATGTTCCTCGATCCCCATGATCCGGAGGTCATCGCCCAGGCCAAGAAGGACGGCGTGCCGGACAGCTGGCTCGCCGCGGCGAAAAATTCGCCGGTCTATAAAATGGCCATGGACTGGAAGGTCGCCTTCCCGCTGCATCCGGAATATCGCACCCTGCCGATGGTCTGGTATATTCCGCCGCTGTCGCCGATCCAGTCGGCGATGGAAGACGGCAAGCTGGAACAGAGCGGGGTTATTCCCGACGTCAATGATCTGCGGATTCCGGTGAAATATCTCGCCAACATGCTGACCGGCGGCAAGGAGGAACCGGTGGTTCACGCCCTGGAAAGAATGCTGGCCATGCGTGAATTCATGCGCGCCAAGACTGTCCTCGGGACGACGGAAACCGAAATCCTCGATGCGGTCGGCCTCGATGAAAACACCCTGGACGACATGTACCGGATCATGGCGCTGGCCAATTACGAGGACCGCTACGTCATTCCGACCAACCATCGGGAATATGCCGGCGAGACGCCGTTTGACAACGAAATCGGCTTCGACACCCGTTCGTCCTGCGGTTTCAGCTTCGGCAACGGCTGCGGCGGCGGCGGTCAGAGCAAGGCCAATCTGTTCGGGACTCCGACCCATAACAACACCATGAGCGGTAAAATCAGGAGATAGGGCGATGAAGACGTTTAAAATTCTTGGCCTGCTGCTCGCCTATCCGGATAAGGAGACGATCACCCATCTGGATGACCTGATGCATGTTCTGGCCCTGGAAAAACTGCTGCCGAACCGGCAGTTGAAAAAAATCAGGGCTTTTGCCGAGGAACTGAAGGCCGGCGATATTTACGCCGTCCAGGAAAATTACGTCGAGCTGTTCGACCGGGGGCGGGCCCATTGCCTGCAACTGTTCGAACATATCCACGGCGAAAGCCGCGACCGGGGACAGGCGATGGTCAATCTGGCCGAGGCCTATGCCGAAAAGGGCCTTTATGTCAGCGCCGGCGAACTGCCGGACTATCTGCCGCTGTTTCTGGAATATCTGTCGCTTTGTCCGGCCGATGAGGCGACCGAGCTGCTCGGCGATCCGATCAATGTGATCGCCGCCATCGGCGTCAAGCTGAAAAAACGGAAATCCTCCTATGCGGTGGTTTTTGAGGCGCTCGAAGCCCTGTCGAAGGCCAAACCGGACGCGGCAATGATCGCCGAGGCCAGCGCGGCGCCGCTCGAGGACATGAGCCTTGAGGAGATCGACAAGGAATGGGAGGAGGCCAGCGCCTTTGACAACAGCGATGTCGCCGCCGACGATTGCGGCGGTTGCGACGCCTTTCCCCATGCGACCCGGGAACTGCACCAAATGATCGGCAAGGATATGCCGGGCCAGAATCCCACTGGTCATAAAAATATCAATGGTCATAATATAAATGGAGGCCAGTAAAATGCCTGAAACCAATATTGCAACTGATATTGCAACATCAACCCCTTTTCTTCATCATCTGGTCTTTGGCATATATCCCTATATCGCCGTATTGGTGATGGTCCTCGGATCAATCCTCCGTTACGATCGGGATCAATACAGCTGGAAGGCGAATTCGAGCCAGCTGCTGCGCTCCAAAGGCATGCGCCTCGGCAGCAACCTGTTCCATATCGGCATCATCCTGCTGTTCTTCACCCACCTTGTCGGGCTGTTGACGCCGGAATCACTCTATCATTATGTGATCAGCACCGAGGCCAAGCAGATCATGGCGATGGTTGGCGGCGGCATCCTCGGCGTCATCTGCTTTATCGGCCTGACGATCCTGATCATCCGGCGGATGACCGATCCGCGGATCCGGGCGACGAGCAAATTCTCCGACATGCCGCTGTTGTGGGTGCTTTATGTCCAGCTTATTCTCGGCCTGATCTCGATCTTCTATTCCGCCCGGCATATGGACGGCTCGTCGATGGTGGCGCTCGGCAACTGGGCCCAGCATATCGTGACCTTCCGTAGCGGCGCGGCGGACTTTATCGTTCATGAGCCGTGGGTTTTCAAGGCGCATCTGGCGCTCGGCCTGACCATCTTCCTGATCTTCCCCTTCACGCGGCTGGTGCATATGTTCAGCGCGCCGGTGAAATATCTGCTGCGCTCCGGTTATCAGATCGTCCGCCGCCGCGGTCGGGCCGGTTAAGGCGGAATCTAAGACGGAAAGGACGGTAAAATGCCGGTATTTGTCAATAAATGTGAAATCTCCGATGATCAGGTCCATGCCGAGATGATCCATCATCCGGCGCCGGATCTGGCGGCGGCGCGGCTCGAGGCCGCCCGCGCCCTTGTGGTGAAACGACTCCTGCTCGAGGACGCCGCGGCGCGCGACCTGGTCGGCATCAAGGAAATTGATGACCTGCCCGAGGCGCGGGTGGAAGCGATTATCCAGCAGCTTCTCGACGACGTCATCACGACGCCGGAGCCCGATGCGGCGACCTGTGAGCGGTTTTACGACCGGCATCAGGACCGCTTTATCGATCAGAAGACCGACAAGCTGTTGCCGTTTGACCTCGTCCGGCCCCATATTGAGCAATATCTCGAGGACAAGGCCTATCATGCGGCCTTTCACGCCTATCTCGATACCCTGATGGCGAGCGCCGAGATCGTCGGCCTCGCGGCGTAAAATAAATTGAATATCCAATCAGAAGGGAGGCCACGGCTTCCCTTTTTTGTTGGGGAGGGAAAGCCTTTTTTCACCAGCCTCCTAAACCAGCTCCTCGAACTGCCCCGTATCCGGATTATAGGCTTCCAGGGCGCCGCTGCCGATGTCGAAATGCCAGGCGTGGACCTGGAGCTGGCCGTTCTGCAACGCGTCGCTGACCCAGGGAAAGCCCCGCAGGTTATCAAGTGAGATCAGCGTTGCGCGTTTTTCGCAGAGGGTGGCGAGCGCCGCCTCATCGAGGGCGGCTTTTTCTTCGGGGGCGAATTCCGCCGCCTGATCAACAATATCCATCCACGGCCGGATAAAGCTGTAGGGCGCATCGGGGGCCGGTTTCGGGCTGTGGTCATGGTCGGCCATCAGGGCGCGGATGCCGCCGCAGCCGCTGTGGCCCTTGATGATGATATGCTTGACCTTCAGGTTCTTGACGGCGAATTCGATGGCGGCGCTGGTGCTGTGATGGGTGTCATGGCCCTGCTTGTAGGGCGGCACCAGGTTGGCGACGTTGTGGACGACAAATATATCGCCGAGCCCCGCCTGGGTCAGAATCACCGGATTGACCCGGCTGTCGCTGCAGGCGATGACCATAACCTCGGGACTCTGCGTATCCTTGGCCGTCGTGCGCCATTCGGCGTTGGCGTCGCTTAAATATTCCTGGCGAAATTTCCTGTATCCGTCAAGAAGCCTGTCGTAAGAATCCATAGGGCCAATATCCTGTCATGGGAGATGTTATAGGCCGATCTGTTCCCGCCCGGCCGCGCCGTGATAATAGCCATTGGAAAATTCGATGGCAAACATTTCTTCGGCCAATCGGTGATTTGCTTCTTCGGCGCTGATTTCGCCGTCGAGCCGGTCGCGATAGAGCCGGGCGACCGTCACCATATCCACGTCATGGGGCGACAGGCGGAAATGATCAATGCCCATCTCCACAAGCTCCGGCAGTTCGCTCATCAGGTTGCAATAGCTGTGCGACAGGGTCTGCAGGCCGTTGATGGCGAGGAAATCCTGGCCGTCAAGGGTTTCGACGGTCAGCCCGTCCGGGTCCCGGTCGCAGACATACTGGCAGCCGTCCTTGCTCAGTTTATGGGCCCGGGCGTGATAGCAGCGGGCCGATATGGCGAGCGGCAGGCGGCCGAAGATCTGCACCTCAAGGGCGGCCGTGGCGGCTTTCGCCAGCGCCTGAAGCGAGTCTTTTGGCAGTTCCGCCGGCAGGGAGATCCGGCGCGCCCCGCCGTCCTCATAATATTTCAGGGTCGCCTCGTTATAGATATTGATAAAGGGGCCGATGGCGTGGGGCTTATTTTGATTTTGGCCTCGCAGCAGGCTGACCGTCGAGAGGTCGTTGGCTTCGATCAGATAGTCGTCGGCCATGGAGGCGAGGTCATCGACCGCCTTCATATCACGGTCGTCCATGATGAGCATCAGGCCGGACAGGATCACCTGTTTGCCGGCCTGTTCCAGCCGTTCGATCACTTCCGGCAGATAATTTTTACCGGCGAGGCGCTTGGAGCAGACCACCTCGCCCAGATGCACCTGATCGACCGGCGCCTCGTCAGCGATCCGGTAATAGAAATCGCGAATCTTGTCATTGTCCCAGTTGAACAGCAACGGCCCGAGGGCAAGTTTGCTCTGTTTCATTTTGTCTTGCGATCCTGGAGTCACGGGCTTTACATCCATTTCTTGTTATAGGCGCCGGTGGTGTTCTGGCCGCCCTCGGACAGGTTGTCCATTTCCATCACCAGCCGTTCGCCGCGCCCGGCGGCGTCAATGGCCTGGCGGAAGTTCCGCACCACTTCGCGCACATAGGCCTTGCTGCGCTGGCGGCCTTCGATCTTGAGGGCGCTGACCCCGGCCTCGATCAGCTCGGGCAGGATGCGGGTGACGTTGAGGCTCGTCGGTTCCTCAAACAGATAGCCGGCCTCGCCGCCGGCGCTGAAGCGGCCCTTGCACAGGGTCGGATAGCCCGCCTGTTCGTGGGGGCTGAATTTATTGATGGTGAAATCGGCGAGGTTGGTTTTGAGGTCCCGGCCCTCGCGGACATAGCTGACATGGCTCGCCGGCGAGCAGACGCCGTTCATATTGGGCGATTTGCCGGTGATGTAGGACGACAGGCTGCAGCGGCCCTCGGCCATCGGGCACATGCCGCCAAAGGCGAAAACCTCGGTCTCGATGTCGATTTTCTGATTGATCTCACGGATTTCCGGCACGGTCAGCACCCGGGGCAGGACCACCCGGCGGACGCCGAATTCCCGCACGTAATGATTGATGGCGGCGGCGTTGGAGGCCGAGGCCTGGACCGAGAGGTGAAGCCGCAGGTCCGGATGGGCGCGCCGGGCGTAATCGAGCAGGCCGATGTCGGCGAGAATGATGGCGTCGACCTTGAGCCGCGCGGCGTTGTCGACCGCCGTGATCCAGGGTTTGTTATCGCCGGCCGCGGCGTAGGTATTGACCGCCAGCAGCACCTTGGCCCCGCGGGCATGGGCGTATTCCAGCCCCTCCGCCAGCTCCTCGACCGAAAAATTGAGACCGGGAAAATTGCGGGCGTTGGTTTCATCGCGAAAGCCCATGTAAACGGCGTCGGCGCCGGCATCGACGGCGACCCGCAGGGCGGCCGGGGTCCCGGCGGGACATACTAATTCCATCTTGGTCATATTATGCTTTTCTTCATGGTGTCACTTTGTGTCGGCTATCTCGTCGGCTATTTTCGGGCCAGGCTCTGCAGGCGGTTCTGGGTTTTGACCAGCTTTTTCTCGAGCAGGCCGAGGCGGTTCCGCAGGCTGCCGTTTTCCTGCTCCAGCGCGTCGCAGCGGTCGTTGAGCGGCCGGGTCAGGGCGCCGCCGATGCGCGCCATGTCGCGGGACAGATGGGAAAAGATATGGCCGCCGGCGCGGAACAGCGCCGCCGCCGGCCCGCGCAACAGGCCGAAGCTGCGCAGGATCTCCTCCCGGATGTCGATGTCGTCGCTGTCGATCGCGTTGCGCAGGGTCAGCAGGGCTTCGGTGTCGCCCTCGACCGCGAGGTTGCGGGAAAAGAACAGCGCGTCGCCGTCAACCTTGCCGTCCATCATGTCGAGCAGGGACAAAAAGGGTCCGGATATGGTGACATCGGCCGGGGCGTCGAATTCATCGTCGATCCGGCAGTCGACATGACCCTTGCCCAGGCTCAGGCGGATGGCGTGGGGCAGATCGGCGGGGCAGATGAGAAATTCCGTTCCCGCCAGCGGCTCGAGCCGCTGGAGAATGGCGGGGTGGTTCTGCTGGATGCGACCCGCGACCAGCCGCAGAAGGCGGCTCAATGGCGCCCGCGGCAGGGGGCGGATCATCAGACCGGCGAGCAACACGGCGGACAAGCCCTGATCTGTCGGGGCGCTTTCGGTCGGCGAGGATAGGGGGGCTTGCGCAGGCATGGGCTCTGAACTGTCCGGTTATAACTTCATTTGATTCAGGTTATAGCCCAGCTCTCGCCGCGGCGGATTGATACAAATCAATAAACGGCGGGTGGCGATATATGTTTTTCCGAGGGGCTTCAGGCGTATGCTGTCCAGATAAGTTTTCCGGATGAACGACTTGTGTGATATGATTCCCGTAAAGAAATATCGAATTGATGATCATGGGTCGGTCATCAGCGACCCGTTCAGGGGCGAGGACATAAACAGTCACTGGGGTGAGGAAATGACAATCATAAGGGAGTTTTTCGGCAAATTTTACTTCAGCCTGGCGGTGTTGCTGGGCTTTATCCTGTGGATCGAACTGTCGCCGGACAGTCTCAGCGTCTGGGGCGGCGAGGATTATGTGATCGAGAATTTAACGGCGCTGTTCTTTCTGCTGGCGAGCATCGGCTTTTTCGTCACCGCCCGGAAATCGGCCTTTCTCGCGGCGCAGCGGACGCGAACGGCCTATGTCATGATCATCGCCTGGGCGGTGCTGATGTTTGTTTTCTTCGGTGAGGAAATCAGCTGGGGCCAGCGGATTTTTGATTTCAGCACGCCGGAATCACTGGCCAAAATCAATCTGCAGCAGGAATTCAACATTCATAATATTGCGCTGGTCGACAGCGCCTTTGGCGGCAAATACCGCTATTTGTCGATCATGATGCTGCTGACCGGGGTGGTCTTTCCCCTTGTCGCCCTCAGCGCGTGGGGCCGGCGGCTGTTTCGCAAATTCTGTTTTCCGGTCTGTCCGCCGCAGTTCATGCTGTTCTTTCTCGGCAGTTATCTGTTCGGCAAATATTATTCGGTGTGGAATCCGGCGGCAATGCCGGACCCCAACAGCATTTCGGAGACCCGGGAGTTCATCTTTGGCCTCGGCATGGCCTGTTTCGCCTTTTATGGCGCCTTGCGGCCCGACGCCCTGTTTCTGGAGAAGAAGCGGCCAAATGCCGATCCGCCGCACCAACGGCCGATGTGACCCTGTCGCGCGCCAAAAAGCAGAATCCGAGTCTCATAAAAAGTCCCCGCCCGCAGTTGAAAATTGATTCAGGTCAAAATCAAACAAGTGTAATGGTTTGTTTTTACTGATCTTTTAGATGTTGCTGAAATTTTTTTGCCCGTCCCGTCGGCGGCGGGGCGCGTCACAAAATCATGAAATAACAATTACTTAAACGTTTGGTCGAGGAATTATCTTCCTTTTTCCTGTGGCGACATGATATTTTCTTTCCTGAAAATGAGCCAAACGGATGTTTTCTGCTTGCCAAAAATTTACAAACTGATACACTTTCGCTAAATTTATAAAAATTATTGTATCATTAATTGATTTTGACAGTTTCTTAATCTGATTGTCGCGGGGTGGCGACGGGACGGAAACAACAGGCTTTCACCAACAGGAGACGGGTATGAGCGCAGTAGCTGAGCAGGCTTCGCCGACGGCGATCAAAACAGGCATAACCCACCAGATGACCGGCAATGAGGCCATGGCGCGTGGGGCATGGGAGGCCGGCGTCAAGGTCGCCGCCGCCTATCCCGGCACGCCGAGCACGGAAATCATGGAAAATCTGGGCCGCTATCCGGTGGGTGATGTCCATGCCCAGTGGTCGACCAATGAAAAGGTCGCCCTCGACGTGGCCATCGGCGGCTCTTTCGCCGGCGTGCGTTCCCTGAGCATGATGAAGCATGTGGGCCTGAATGTGGCGTCCGACGCCCTGATGTCCCAGTCCTATATCGGCGCCCATGGCGGGCTGGTGCTGATCGTCTGCGACGATCCCGGCATTCACAGTTCCCAGAATGAGCAGGACACCCGGATTTTCGGCCAGTTCGCCCAGGTGCCGGTGCTTGAGCCCTGCGACGCCCAGGAAGCCCTTGATTTCACCAAGGCGGCCTTTGACATCAGCGAAAGATATGACACGCCAGTGATCGTCCGCAGCACGACCCGCATTTCCCATACCCGCAGCCCGGTGCTGGTCAGCGACCGGATCACGCCGGAAGACCGGGGCTTCAGGGCGGAAGTATCCAAGAACGTCATGGTGCCGGGTCACGCCCGTCAGCGCCACCCGGTGGTGATCGACCGTCTGGCGCGGCTGGCCGAGGAACTGGAGACATCGGACCTCAACCGGCTCGAGATGGGCTCGAGCAAGATCGGCATCATCACCGCCAGCATGAGCTATGTTTATGTGAAAGAAAATCTGCCCGAGGCCAGCGTGCTCAAACTCGGCACCTCCTTCCCGCTGCCGAAAAAACTGATCCAGGATTTCTGCGCCAAACATGACCGGGTGATTGTGGTCGAGGAGCTGGAGCCGGTGATCGAAAATGAGATCAAGTCCTGGGGCCTGAAGGTCGAAGGCAAGGAATTCTTCCCACGCATCGGCGAATTGTCGCCGGAACAGGTGCGGATCAGCTTTGAGCAGGCCGGCCTTCTGGAGCCTGAGGCGAGCGCCATGGGGCCCCAGTTCGAGCCCCTGATCCGGCCGCCGGTGCTGTGCGCCGGCTGTCCCCACGCCATGAGCTATACCGCGATCCGCAGCCTTGATGTGCGGGTGGCGGGCGATATTGGCTGCTATACGCTGGCGGTCGGCGATCCCCTGACCGCGATTGACACGACGGTGGCCATGGGTTCGAGCATCGCCAATGCGGTCGGCATGTATCTGGCGGGCACCGAAAGCAAACCGATCGTCGCCACCATCGGCGACAGCACCTTCATCCATTCCGGCATTCCGCCGCTGATCGACGCGGTTTACAATCAGGCCAATATTACCGTCATTCTGCTTGACAATCATATTACCGCCATGACCGGCGGCCAGGAAAACCCCGGCACCGGCAAGACCCTGCGCGGCGAGCAGACCCATGAGGTCAATTTCGAGGATATGATCCGGGCCTGCGGCGTCGAGTGGATCGAACGGGTCGACAGCTATGATGCGGCGTCGATGATGCAGACCATGCGCGAGGCCATCGCCTATCGCGGCGTGTCGGTATTGATCGCCGACCGGCCCTGCGTGCTGGACCCGGTCAAGATCAAGGGCCCGACCATGAGCGTTGACGCCAAGGATTGCAACGCCTGTCAGGGCTGCATGAACCTGGGCTGTCCGGCGCTGGTCTGGAGCGACGAATGGTATGAGGGACGGCATATTGTCAAGATCGACCCCAGCGCCTGCATCGGCTGTTCCGTCTGCGCCCAGTTCTGTCCGACCGGCGCCATTCAGCCGACGGCGGTATTGGAGCAGAAGGCGGAAAAAGCCAAACCCTGCGGAGGATTTTAATCATGGCGAAAGCAAGGAAAAAGAAAACCGGGGATATGGCGGCGCAGCTTGTCAAGGAAATTGAAAAGCTGAATCCCGACACCGCCAGCGAGCCGATCAATGTGCTGATCGTCGGCGTCGGCGGTCAGGGCGTGATCATGGTCTCCAAGGTGCTGGCGCAGATCTGTCAGAATCTGGGCTATGAAGTGAAGCAGAGCGAGGTTCACGGCATGGCCAAACGCGGCGGCGTCGTCTTCAGCCATGTCCGCTTCGGCAAGAATGTCTGGTCGCCGACCATTCCCATGGGCAAGGCCGACGTGCTGATCGCCCTCGAATGGGCCGAAGGCTTGCGCTGGATGAGTTATCTGCGGCCCGACAGCGGGATTTTCATCGCCGACACCAAGCGGATCGTGCCGCCGTTCGCCTGCCGTTCGCGGATATTGGGCGCCGACATCGGCTATTCCAAGGACACCCCCGACGATGTGCGGGAAAAGGTCGCCGAGGCCTTCGCCATCGACGCCACTGAAATGGCCGGCCGGGCCGGCAACGAGCGGGCGGCCAACACCCTGCTGCTCGGCGCCCTGTCGACAACCCTCGATTTTCCGGCCGAACAATGGCGGAATGTCATTTCCCAGATGGTGCCGCCGAAAACCATTGAGGTCAACCTGGCGGTATTCGATCAGGGCCGCCACTGGATTGACGGCTCGCGCCGGGGCGAACCGGTCGAAGGCGCCGCCTTCGTGCCGCTGGTCCAGCCCGAGGCCAACAGCGTCCGGACCGAGCTTCAGATCACGCCTGAATGGTGCAAGGGCTGCGACATCTGCGTCAAGATGTGCCCCGAACGCTGCCTGGTGCTCAACAAGGATCAGGTGGCCGAACTGGCCGAACCGGAAAAATGCACCGGCTGTCATATCTGTGAATGGCTCTGTCCCGATTTCGCCATCGCCCTTAAACCCCTGACCCAGGAGGCCGTCGCATGACCACTCAGGTGAATACTGTAAATTTGCAGGGCAATCACGCCTGCGCCCTTGGCGCCGTCGCCGCCGGATGCCGCTTTTACGCCGGCTATCCGATCACGCCGTCCTCGGAAGTCGCCGAAAGACTGGCCAAGGAACTGCCGAAAGTCGGCGGCGTCTTTATCCAGATGGAAGATGAAATCGCCTCGATTGCCGCGACCCTCGGCGCCTCCATGGGCGGGGTCAAGGCGATGACCGCGACCAGCGGCCCGGGCTTTTCCCTCAAACAGGAAAATCTCGGCTATGGCATGGGGGCGGAAATCCCCTGCGTCGTCGTCAACGTCATGCGCGGCGGCCCGTCGACCGGCATGCCGACCCGTCCGGCCCAGGGCGACCTGATGCAGGCCCGCTGGGGCACCCACGGCGATCATCCGGTGATCACCCTGACCCCGGGATCGGTGGAGGAGATTTATCAGCAGACCGCCCGCGCCTTCGCCCTGTCGGAGAAACTGCGCATTCCGGTGACGGTTCTGTTCGATGAAAGCCTCGGCCATCTGGTCGAAACCGTCGCTTTGCCGGATGTCTCCGAATATGAAAAGACGGTCCGCAAATGGGCGACCGGCGACCCGAAAGACTATCTGCCCTATAAGGCCGACGCCGACGGCGTGCCGCCGATGGCGCGGCCCGGTGACGGCTACCGGGTTCACACCACGGGCCTGACGACAGCGGAAAATGGCTTCCCGACGCAAAAAGCTGCTGAGGTGGAGCCGGTCATCAAACGTTTACTCGGCAAGATCGAATTGAACAACGATCTGGTTGAATCTTTTGAGGAGCTGGAATGTGAGGATGCGGAAGTGGTGATTGTCGCGCTCGGCGTTGTCGGACGCGCCGCCCGCCGGGCCGTGCGGGACCTGCGGCAGGAGGGCGTCAAGGTCGGCCTGTTCCGGCCGATCACCCTGTGGCCCTTCCCGACGCAGTCCTTCCGCAAGCTGACCAAAAAGGCCCGGCATCTTGTGGTGGCCGAAATGAACGCCGGTCAGCTTATTCTGGAAATCGGCGCCGCCAAGGCCGGCCGGCAAACGGTCAGCGGTCTCAATCGTTTTGACGGCGAGCCGATTTCGCCGTCCCAGATCAAACAGTCAGTCAAGGAGGTCCTCGGTCATGGATAATCAAGTCGCGCTTCAGCAAGGCCCCGCCGCGGTGGCCGGTTCAGACCAGAATGATGTCAGGGAGTTTGAAATCCGCGATTATCTGCGTCTTGACCTGTTTCCCCATTTCATGTGTCCGGGATGCGGTCACGGCATCGCGCTTCGGGCGCTGCTGTGGGCGATCCACGCCCGGGGCATCGACAAGGACAAGCTTGCGGTCGTCAGCGGCATCGGCTGCTCGGGCCGGGTCGGCACCTATATTGACGCCAACACCTATCATACGACCCACGGCCGGCCGCTGGCCTTCGCCACCGGCCTCAAGATGGCGCGGCCCGACCTGCATGTGGTGGTGATCACCGGCGACGGCGACAGCCTGGCCATCGGCGGCAACCATCTGATTCATGCGGCGCGGCGCAATCTGGACATCACCTGTCTGATGCTCAACAACGAGATTTACGGCATGACCGGCGGCCAGGTGTCGCCGACCACGCCCCATGACCGCTTCACGACGACGACGCCGGCGGGCAATAAGGAGCCGGTCTTTGACGCCAGCAATCTGGCGGCGGCGGCCGGGGCCGGTTTTGTCGGCCGCGAAGTAACCATCCATCTGCCGCGCCTGCGCGACCTGATCGCCGAGGGGCTGGCCTATAAGGGCTTTTCCTTTATCGAGGTCATGTCCGACTGCACCGAGGTCAACGGCCGCAAGAACGATCTGGGCTCGTCGCCGGAAATGGTCCTCGGCCAGACCCGGACCATGCGCCCCAGCGAATATGACAATAATGTCGTCGATCATCCGTTCCGGCCGAACAGCCTCGATACCGGCGTCCTGCTGCGGTCCAACCGTCCGGAATATGGCGCAAGCTACCGCAATATGGTCGAACAGGTGCAGAAGCTGCAACAGGGAGGGCGGAAATCATGACCGGAATGAACCGAAAAAATCATGAAATGCGCTTCAGCGGCGCCGGTGGCCAGGGCCTGCAGCTCTGCGCCAAGATATTCTCCCGCGCGCTGACCGGCGAAGGCTATCATGTCTCCATGTCGCAAAGCTATGAACCGACCTCGCGCGGCGGCCTGAGTCGGGCCGATATTGTCGCCTGTGACGGCGCGCCGGACTATCCGCTGACCACGGAGCTCGATACGGTGCTTATCCTCGACCAGGCGGCGGCCAATGCGTCGGACGGCATCATTCGCGACGACGCCATGGTGATCGTCGATCCCCGGCGGACGAAAAACCCGCCGAAAGGCAACTTCAAGATCATCGAACTGCCGCTCAGTGAAACGGCGATCAGCCTGGGCTCGGAGCGGGTGACCAATGTGGTGGCGACCGGGGTGATCGCCGAACTGTCGGCGGATATTGAACTCGGCATCGTCGAACAGGCCCTGCGCGCCATGTCGCCGAAAAAATTCATCGATCTGAATATGGATGCGCTTCAGGCGGGCGTCGATCTTGCGCGGAGGGTCAAGTCCGCCTAGAATATAAAATCAAACATCAAAATTAGGGAAAAAATGATTAATGACTATGTTTGCAGGGATAGACGGCTTTGAAAACGCCAGCCGCGATGAAATTGCGGCTGTGCAGCTTGCGCGGATGAAATGGTCGCTGCGCCACGCCTATGACAATGTGCCTTTTTATCGCAATGCCTTCGATGACAAGGGCGTTCATCCGGACGACCTCCGCACGCTGGCGGATCTGGCGAAATTTCCCTTTACCGTCAAGAAGGACCTGCGCGATAACTATCCCTTTGGCCTGTTCGCCGTACCGCGGGAGAAGCTGAGCCGCATTCACGCCTCCAGCGGCACCACCGGCAAGCCGACGGTGGTCGGTTATACCAAACAGGACATTGATGTCTGGGCCGATGTGATCGCCCGCTGTATCCGGGCCGCCGGCGGCCGGGCGGGCGATATGGTTCATGTCGCTTATGGTTATGGGCTGTTCACCGGCGGGCTCGGCGCCCATTACGGCGCGGAACGGGCCGGTTGCGCCGTGGTGCCGGCGTCCGGCGGCTCGACCGAGGCCCAGATCAACCTGATCCAGGATTTCAAGCCGCGGATCATCATGGTGACGCCGTCCTATATGCTGTCGCTGGCCGACAGTTTCGAGAAAATGGGCATTGACCCGCGCACGACGTCGCTCGAGATCGGCATGCATGGCGCCGAACCCTGGACCGAGGAAATGCGCCGGGAAATCGAACGGCGTTTTGACATCAAGGCGATCGACATTTACGGCCTGTCGGAAGTGATGGGGCCGGGCGTCGGTTCGGAATTCGCCGAAACCCAGGACGGATTGACCATCTGGGAGGATCTTTTCTATCCGGAGATCATCGACCCGGATACCGGCGAGGTGCTGCCCGACGGCGAAGATGGCGAACTGGTCTTTACCTCGCTGTGCAAGGAAGCCTTCCCGATCGTCCGCTACCGGACCCGGGACCTGACCCGGCTGCTGCCCGGATCCCTGAGCGAAATGCGGCGCATGGCCCGGGTGTTCGGCCGTTCCGATGATATGATGATCATTCGCGGGGTCAATGTCTTTCCGACCCAGATCGAGGAAATCATCTGCAGGGACATGCGGCTGACGGCGCATTATCTCTGTGAAATTCGCCGGCCGGGGATGATGGATGAACTGACCGTGGTCTGTGAAGCCAAGCCGGATTTCTCCGATGATCATATTCGGTCCCATATCGCCGGCGAGCTGAAAAGCCATATCAAGAATCTTTGTGGCGTGACGACAAAAGTTGACGTGCGCGAGCCCAACGGCATTCCCCGGTCGGCGGGCAAGGCGCAGCGGGTGTTCGATTTCCGCAATTTGAAATAGACGGCCTGAAATAAACGGCCTGAAATAAACGGGTGGTTTTCGCCCAGCAATTCCAGTGAGAGTGCTCTGGTCTTCCGGTTAAGTATTGAGTCCCGGGAGATCAGAGCGCTTGGATTATCCGCTCTTGTCTGTTTGGCGAATCGCGTCACTGATGGCGTCAATGATCGCCTCCTGGGCGCCGAGATGCGGCGCCTTGTGGAAGGTGAAAGCGGGATATTCCGCGCTTGCCCGGTCAATTTCCCGGTAAATGTCGGATAACAGCCGGCCGGAAAACAGCAGGACCGGCAGGACCACCACCTGATGGTAATGGGAGCGGGCCGCATGACGCAGGCCCTTGGCCAGCAGCGGCGCGCCGCCGAAACTGTAGCAATATCTGCTGTCGCCGAAATCGAGCCGCTGATGCAGCTTGCGGCATAAATTAATGGTCTGATCGGCAACCGCCCGTTCAGGGGAGCCGCGGCCGACCACCAGAAGCTTGAAGTCCTCCGGATCACCGTCGGGCAGCACCGAACGGATCGCCTGGACGGCGGCGTCGATCACCGGCGGCGACAGGCCGAGCGCCGCGCCGTAGCGCAGCCGCGCATCCGGGTGATCCCGCCGGAAATCCTGCAGAATATCCGGGATGTCCCGCCGGGTGTGGCCGGCGTTATAGAGGGTCAGCGGCTGGACGATCATGTCGCGATGGCCCCGGTCATAAAGGGCGCGCAGGCCATCGGCGATGGTCGGGCGGTTGAATTCAAGGAACGCGCCGCTGATCGTCCGGTCCGCCAGCCGGCGCTGCAATTTTTCCACAAGATGATGAAATTCCGTCGCCGCCTGCGGATCACGGCTGCCATGGCCGCAGAGCAGGACGGCGGGGGCCTTGTTGCTGTTTTTGCTGGTCTCGCTCTTTTCGCACTTTTCTTTCATCGGCGCACTGTAGCATTATTTCAGCTTTGGCGGGGCGATTTTATAATCGACCGGGGTTCTGGAGAAATTGATCGGGTTGGCGACGGTGGGGATAAGGGTTCCGTCTTCCCGCCGGATGTCGCGCCGCATATTGCGATGGATCACCTGCGGATCGTCGAAGGCCTCCGCGATATTATTGACCGGCCCGCAGGGGATGTTATGCGCCTCG
>JBLWZH010000002.1:0-172322 GCA_048266545.1 Paremcibacter sp.
GCCGTAGGCGTGGATCGGATACATCACCAGCGAACTCTGGACCGACATCGCCGAGCGATAGCCGCTGTCAACCCGCTCGACCTCGCGGGCGATCAGGCCGTAGGAGACATAGCCGACGCCGGCGCAGCCGTATCCCTCGATCGTCGGGCCGAGCAGGCCGAGCGCGCCCATCTGGCGCATGATGGCGCGGTCGAACTTCTCGTGGCGGTTGGCCTCGAGAATACCCGGCATCAGCTCCTTCTGACAGAAATCACGGGCCCCGTCGCGGATCATCCGTTCTTCTTCGGTCAGAAAATCCTCCAACAGTAAAATATCATCCCACGGGGTGGACGGCCATTTGGGGCTGGACATAGTCTTGGTCTCCTTAACAAAATAAAACCCATATAGCCTAAACTATATGGAAGCTGATAAAACTGCAACGACAGAAGGACTTTAATCCGCCGGAATCATTGCGGTGACTTCAATTTCAATTTTTGCCCGCCGTTCAACCAGGGCCGTGACCCCGACACAGGCCATCACCGGAAAATTCCGGCCGATGATCTCCTTGTACAGGGCGCCGAATTCCGGCAGGCGGCCCCGGTAGCCTTCCATATCGGTGACATACCAGGTCATCCGGGTGATATGTTCCGGACCGCTGCCGCCGGCGTCCAGGATGGCCCGGATATTGAGCAGGGCCTGACGGAACTGGTCGGCCAGATCATCCGACTCGAATTCCTCCCTTTCATTCCATCCGACAATCCCGGCGAGGAAAAACATCCGGCCCTCGGCGATGACGCCATTTGAATATCCCTTGGGACGGCCCCAGTTGGCGGGTGTTATATGTTGCATCTCTGTCTCCTGCTGCATCAAATATTACTTAAATCGGTATTTCAATACCAAAATACATTTTTTTAAAATTTCCACTTGCCAAAAAAATATTTTATATTTAAAATAAATGCAAGAGATAGCTTGAAAAAAGATAACAAAGTTTGCATGTTGCATTGATTAAATAATGAAATAGTATCATGAAAAACCAGGTGATTGGCTGAAAAACGCCTTATGTTATTTGGCGCTAAATTTTTCCGGATAGAGCGGCGTTCAAATATCAAGTATAAAATAAATCCGGTTTTGCCGAATCAATGATTAAACTGCGGCCGGGTAACAGAGAAGGAAGAAGTAATGAAGATTGTCGTATTGGGCGGCGGCCCGTCAGGGGTTTATCTGGCCATATCCATGAAGCTGAAAAATCCCCGGCATGACATCACGGTCTATGAGCGCAACCGGGACAATGACACCTTTGGCTGGGGGGTGGTCTTTTCCGACCAGACGATGGAAAACCTGCGGGCCAACGACCCGGTCAGCGCCGACACCATGGTCGGTGAGCTTATTCGCTGGGACGATGTGGCGGTGCATCACAAGGGCGAAGTGATCCGCTCCGGCGGTCACGGCTTTATCGGCATCGGCCGCCTGCGTCTGCTGGAGATCCTTTATGCCCGGGCGCGGGAGCTGGATGTCAAATTCCAGTTTGAAACCGAATTCGAGGTTGATGACATTCAGGATAAATTTTCCGACGCTGACCTGATTGTCGCCGCCGACGGCCTGAACAGCAAGATCCGCAACAATGACCTGGAAGCCTTTGACTGCGACATCGACCTGCGGCCCAATAAATTCGTCTGGCTCGGCACCAGACAGCGGTTCGATGACGCCTTCACCTTTATCTTTGAAAAGACCGAACACGGCTGGATCTGGGTTCACGCCTATCAGTTTGATGACGAGACCTCGACCTTTATCGTCGAATGCGGCCCGGAAACCTATGAGGCCTGGGGCTTCGAGCATATGGATCATGAGGAGAGCGCCCGGACTTGCGAGCGGATTTTCGCCAAATATCTCAATGGCCATTCCCTGATGACCAAGTCGGCCCATATTCGCGGTTCGGCCTGGATCAATTTCCCGCGGGTGCTCTGTCACCAGTGGGTCAAGGATAATGTGGTGCTGATCGGCGACGCCGCCCACACCGCTCATTTCTCGATCGGCTCCGGCACCAAGCTCGGCTTTGAGGACGCCATCAGTCTCGCCGGCCATCTCAACAGCGGCGAAACGGTGGCGCAGGCCCTGAAAGCCTATCAGGACGAACGGGAGCTCGAGGCGCTGAAACTGCAGAGCGCCGCCCGCAATTCCATGGGCTGGTTCGAGGAGATCGAACGTTATCTGGATTATGACCCGACCCAGTTCGCCTATGCCCTGCTCACCCGTTCACAGCGCGTCAGCCATGAAAACCTGCGCCTGCGGGACAGGGAATGGCTCGAAGGGGTCGAGAAATATTTCGCCGAAAAAGCCACGGGCCAGCCGGCGGACAAGCCGATCCCGCCGATGTTCACGCCCTATAAATTACGCGGCATGACATTGAAAAACCGGGTCGTGGTCTCGCCGATGTCCATGTATTCGGCGCAAGACGGGCTGATCAATGACTTTCATTTTGTCCATTACGGCGCCCGCGCCACGGGCGGGGCGGCGCTGATCTATACCGAAATGACCGATGTGTCGGCCGACGGCCGGATTACCCCGGGCTGCGCCGGGATTTATAGCGACGCCCATACGGCGGCCTGGAAACGGGTGGTCGATTATGTCCATGATTTCACCGACTGCAAGATCGCCATGCAGCTGGGCCATGCCGGCCGCAAGGGTTCGACCAAGGTCGGCTGGGAAGGCTATGACGTGCCGCTGGATGACGGCAACTGGGAGCTGATCGCGCCGTCGCCGATCAAATGGGACAAGGCGAATCAGACGCCGCGCGAAATGGCGCCGGCGGATTTTGACCGGGTGTTGAATGAGTTTGTTGCGGCAACGGAACGAACCCATGAGGCCGGATTTGACATGCTGGAGCTTCATGCGGGGCACGGCTATCTGCTGTCGAGCTTTCTGACGCCGGTCAGCAATCGGCGCACCGATCAATATGGCGGAACGCTGGAAAACCGCCTGCGTTTCCCGCTTCAGGTGTTCCGCGCCATGCGGGCGGCCTGGCCGGACGACAAGCCGATGTCGGTGCGCATATCCTCCACCGACTGGATCGGCGGCAAGGGGGTGACCCCGGAAGAGTCGGTGCTGATCGCCCGCGCCTTCGCCGCGGCCGGCGCCGATATTATCGACGTCTCCACCGGGCAGACCCTGCCGGCGGATCAGGTCAGCCCGGTCTTTGGCCGCATGTTCCAGACGCCGATGTCGGACCGGATCCGTAACGAAGCCGGGGTGGCGACGATGGCGGTCGGCAATATCTATGAAACCGATCATGTCAACAGCATTCTGGCGGCGGGGCGGGCGGATCTGGTGCTGCTGGCGCGGCCCCATCTGATGGATCCCAACTGGACCATCCGCAGCGCGGCCGAACTGGAATATCACGGGGATGCGGTGACGGTTCCCAAACAGTATCTGACCGCCTATACTCAGTTGGAGACCAATCTGAAGCGGGCGGCCGAAATGGCGCTTAATGCCTAAAGGTATATGTAAATGGCTTTGACAGGAAAACATGCCGTTGTCACCGGCGGCGGTCGCGGCATCGGCGCCGCCATCGCCGATGCGCTGGCCGGGGCCGGGGCGCGCCTCACCGTCATGGGCCGCAACCTCGCCACGCTGCAGGAAAAAGCCGCAACGTTGCCGCACTGTCAGGCGGTGGCCTGTGATATTACCGATGAAGCGGCGGTCATCGCCGCTTTCGATCAGGCGCGGGCCGCCTTTGGCCCGGTGGATATATTGATCAATAACGCCGGCGCGGCGCAATCGGTCCCCTTCAGAAAGACCGACCGGGCCCATCTGCAGCAGATGCTGGACGTCAATCTGATCGGGCCTTATCTCTGCATTCAGGCGGTTTTGCAGGAAATGATGGACAAAGGGGCTGGGAGGATTGTAAATGTGGCGAGTACTGCCGCGTTAAAGGGATATGGTTATGTCACCGCCTATAGCGCCGCCAAGCATGGGGTGTTGGGCCTGACCCGGTCGCTGGCGCTGGAGGTGGCGACAAAAGGGGTGACGGTCAATGCGGTCTGCCCGGGATTTACCGATACCGATATTGCCCGCGAGGCGATTCGCAATATCGTCGCCAAGACCGGCAGGACAGAACAGCAGGCGATTGCGGAATTGACGGTTCACAATCCGCAAAAGCGCCTGATTCAGCCGGAAGAGGTGGCCGCGAGCGTTCTGTGGCTGTGCGGTGACGCCGCCGCTTCCATAACCGGCCAGGCCATCGCCGTCGCCGGCGGGGAGGTCATGTAAGGGGATAAAAAATATGGCGGAAAATATGGAAATCAAAAATGAGACGGATACCAAGAGGCTGGGCCTTTGGCTGCGCCTGATCACCAATTCAAATATTGTTGAGAAGGAAATCAGAAACCTGTTCCGCTCCGAATTCAGCGTCACCCTGCCGCGGTTTGACCTGATGGCGGCGCTTTACCGGGAAAACGGCGGGCTGACCATGGGCGAATTGTCGAAGCGGCTGCTGGTGTCCAACGGCAATGTCACCGGGATTGTCGAGCGCCTGCAGAAGGAAGGGCTGGTCAAACGCTGGGTCCTGCCGACCGACCGGCGGATCTACAGCGTCGGCCTGACGCCAAAGGGCCGGACGGAATTCAAGGAAATGGCCGACCGCCACAAGCAATGGATCGCCGGTATTTTCGGCGGCCTGGAAGATGAGGAGCTGACGCAGATGATCCGGATGATGGACCGGATGCGCGATGCTCTTCGACAACGTGAAGAAAAAAACGCAAAAGGGTAATGACATGAAACTCGCGGGTTTGAAGCCAAAATATTTTTTATGGGAAATGCACGGCGATGTGGCGGTGATCCGGCTCAATCGTCCCGATCGTAAAAACCCGCTGAGCTTTGAAAGCTACGCCGAATTGCGCGACACCTTCCGCGACATGGTCTATGCCGATGATGTGAAGGCGGTGGTTTTCGCCAGCAACGGCGGCAATTTCTGTTCCGGTGGCGATGTCCATGACATCATCGGCCCTTTGCTTGACAAAGACATGAAGGGGCTGCTTGACTTCACCCGCATGACCGGCGATCTGGTCAAGGCCATGATCAACTGCAAGGCGCCGATCATCGCCGCGACCGAAGGGGTCGCCGTCGGCGCCGGGGCAATGGTGTCGCTCGCCTCCGACGTGCGGTTCGCCGCCCCCGACTGCAAGACCGCCTTTTTGTTCACCCGGGTCGGGCTCGCCGGCTGCGACATGGGGGCCTGCGCCATGCTGCCGCGCGCCATCGGCCAGAGCCGCGCCGCCGACCTGCTGTTCACCGGCCGCGCCATGAGCGCCGAGGAGGGCGAACGCTGGGGCTATTTCACCCGCATTGTCGATAATGACCGCCTGTTTGACGAAGCCCTGAAATACGCCACGCGCCTCGCGGAAGGCCCCAGTTTCGGCCATATGATGACCAAGACCATGCTCGCCCAGGAATGGAGCATGTCGCTGGAAATGGCGATCGAGGCCGAAGCCCAGACCCAGGCGATCTGCATGCAGACGCAAGATTTCCGCCGGGCCTATGAAGCCTTTGTCGCCAAGGAAAAGCCCGCCTTTAAAGGAGACTAGCGATGGATGCCTCTTACCTCGACTGGCCGTTCCTCACGCCTTCGCATAAGGCGCTGGCGCGGGAGCTTGACGCCTGGTGCGCGGAAAACCTGAATGATATTTCCCACGAAAGATCAGACGCCGACGACGTCTGCCGGATGCTGGTCAAACGGTTCGGCGCGGCCGGCTGGCTGCGTTATGCGGTGCCGAAGGCTTACGGCGGCGTGACCGATAAACTGGATGTCCGCGCCCTGTGCCTGATCCGGGAAACGCTGGCCCGCTATGACGGACTCGCCGACTTCGCCTTCGCCATGCAGGGGTTGGGCAGCGGCGCCCTGTCGCTGTTCGGCTCTGAAGACCAGAAACAGCATTATCTGACGGCGGTCGGCCGCGGTGACAAGATCGCCGCCTTCGCCCTGTCGGAACCTCATGCCGGCTCCGATGTGGCGGCGATGAGCACCGCCTTCCGCGAAGAGGGCGACGATCTGGTGCTTAACGGCTGCAAAACCTGGATTTCCAACGGCGGCATCGCCGATTATTACACCGTCTTCGCCCGCGAGGAAGGCAGCTCGGGCGCGAAAGGCATTTCTGCGATCATCGTTGACGCGGCGACGCCGGGGCTTGAAATTGCCGAGAAGATCGAGATTACCGCCCCCCATCCCCTCGGCAGGCTTCAGTTCAGCGACTGCCGGGTGCCGAAGTCGGCCCTGATCGGCGAGCGCGGCCGCGGCTTTAAATACGCCATGGCGACGCTTGATGTGTTCCGGACCACGGTCGGGGCGGCGGCGATGGGGTTCGCCAAGCGGGCGATGGATGAGGCGGCAAAACGCGCCACCAGCCGCCGGATGTTCGGCGCGCCGATGACCGACCTGCAGATCATTCAGTCGAAGCTTGGCGATATGGCGCTCAATATCGATGCCAGCGCCCTGCTGATCTATCGGGCGGCATGGGTCAAGGATTGCGTCGCCGACCGGGTGACCCGCGAAGCGGCGATGGCCAAGCTCTACGCCACCGAGGCGGCGCAGAAAATCATTGATGACGCGATCCAGATTTTCGGCGGCCAGGGGGTGGTTTTCGGCGAAACGGTGGAAAGGCTCTACCGCGAGGTGCGCAGCCTGCGGATTTACGAGGGCGCGTCGGAGGTGCAGAAAATAATCATTGCAGGACAGGCGTTAATCCCCTATCAATTGGATCAATAAAAAAACCAAACGCGACGGATCAGACACGGTAGTATCAGTAACAAGGGACACTGGTATGACTGATTATAGTGCTTATGCGGATCATTTCGCGGCGGATAACCTGCCCGCAGAAGATGCCTTACCTGAATTTATTCATAGTCTTCCGGAACTTGATTTTCCGGACCGGTTGAATGTGGCCTCAGAGCTTTTGGACAGGCATATCGCCGCCGGACGCGGGGATAAGGTCGCCATTCGCACCTTTCATGAAGCGTGGACATACCAGGATTTATTTGAGAAATCCAATCAGATCGCCCATGTGCTGACGGAGGATATGGGCCTGGTGAGCGGCAACCGGGTGTTGCTGCGCGCCGCCAACAATCCGATGATGGTCGCCTGCTGGTTTGCGGTCCTGAAGGCGGGCGGCATTGCGGTATCGACCATGCCGCTGCTCAGGGCGCGGGATCTGGAGCCTGTGATCCATAAAGCCGAAATCACTATGGCCCTCTGTGATGAGCGGTTAAGTGACGAATTGGAAAAGGCAAAAACCTCTGAACCCGTCCTGCAACAGATCATGTATTTCAATGGCTCGGGTGAGGCGGGGGCCGGCGCCGAGCTGGAGCGGCGGATGCACAGTAAATCTGTCACCTTCGAAGTGGTCGATACCTCAGCCAAAGATATTGCCCTGATCGCCTTCACCAGCGGCACCACCGGCAACCCGAAAGGCACCCTGCATTATCATCAGGACATCATGGCCATGTGCCATTGCGTCGGCGATCGGCTGCTCGGCATCCGCGAACAGGATGTGATCATCGGCAGTCCGCCGCTCGCCTTTACCTTCGGCCTCGGCACCTTGCTCGCCTTCCCTTTTCATGCCGGGGCGACGACGGTATTGCTCGAGACGGGCACGCCGGAGGCGTATCTGGAGGCCATTGCCAGATTCAGGGCGAGCTTCAGCTTCACCGCGCCGACCGCTTACCGGGCGATGCTGGGACAGGTCGCGGATTATGATCTCTCGAGCCTGCGGGCCTGTGTCTCGGCCGGTGAACATCTGCCGCTGCCGACCTTTCGCGCCTGGGAGGCGGCGACGGGCCTGAAACTGATTGACGGCATCGGGGCGACGGAAATGATCCATATCTTCATTTCGGCGACCGGCGATGACATCCGCCCCGGCGCCACCGGCAAGCCGGTCGCCGGCTATCAGGCCTGCATCCTGGATGACAAGAACAACCCGCTGCCCCCGGGTGAAATCGGCCGGCTGGCGGTCAGGGGGCCGACCGGGTGCAAATATCTCGCCGACCCGCGCCAGGCGACCTACGTCCGGGACGGCTGGAATCTGACCGGCGACGCCTACCGCATGGACGAAGACGGCTATTTCTGGTTTCAGGCCCGCGACGACGACATGATTATATCAAGCGGCTATAACATCGGCGGGCCGGAGGTCGAGGAAGCGCTTCTCGACCATCCGGCCGTGGCGGAATGTGCGGTTGTGGCTTCCCCTGATGAGGCCCGCGGCCAGATCGTCAAGGCATTTGTTGTATTGGCCGAAGGGAGTGAAGGAAATGCCATGCTGGTCAAGGAGCTGCAAACCTTTGTCAAAAAAGCCATCGCCCCTTATAAATATCCCCGCGCCATCGAATTTGTCACAAGTCTGCCCAAAACCGAAACCGGCAAGATCCAGCGGTTTGTGCTCCGGCAACGGGAACAGGAAGCTCAAGGATAAGGGGAAAAGCGGAGAATGATTGTATTCTTTTACGGCTTATTCATGGATGAGGACCTGTTGCGCGCCAGGGGCGTCCGGCCGGTGAATCTGGGCATCGGGCAACTTCGGGGCTATGACTTGACGATTGGGGAACGGGCAAGCCTGATGCCTGATGCGGAAGGGGCGGCGTATGGTATTTTGATGGAAATATCATCAACAGAGGCCGCGGCGCTTTACGGGGAAGAAAGCGTTGCCGATTATGTGCCGGAAAGGGTTGTGGTGCAGAATAAGGCGGGGCAGCAGCAGGAGGCCATATGCTATAATCTGCCGCAAGAGAAACTGACAGGCGGCAATAGCGCATATGCGGCGAAATTATTGTCCTTGGCGGAACGATTGGACTTTCCGGCGGGCTATCTGGCGCAAATCAGAAAATTCACCTGAGAAGCCCGGTTAATTTTATCTTTTCGGGATTGCTTTATCCGCTGTGCTAGCTTCTGGCTCTAAAAGTCAATATCTTCGCCGTCCGCCAGCAGATAGCGTTCCATCTTCTCGCGGATGTCGGCGGGAATCGGCGCCGACTTGATTTTCTTGTGCTGGACCCAGACAATGCTCTGGCGGGTCAGGAAACGCACTTCATCGTCGCAGGTTGTGACAATCGACAGGTCGATGCGGCTGCGGCCGATCTTGCGCACGCCGAGGGCGAAGGTCAGCCGGTCATTGAGGTAACTGGGATTCTTGAAGCTGCTTTCCAGATGGGCCATCGGCACCGCCCAGCCCTCGGAAAACATTTTCGGATAGGGGTAATCGAGCCCTTCCTCGAACCAGATTTCGCTCGCCTGATTGATCATTTCATAATAGCGCGGGTAATAGACGATGCCCGCCGGATCGACATGATTGAAGCGAACGGTTATTTCTGTTGTGAAGCGTGGCATTACCTTGTAATTTCCTGCAATCGTGTTATCACTCAAGGATCATAACCCAAGGGCTATAAAGATGAAGAATATTTTCGTACAGATTAAATGTGAGCTTGGCAAGGTTTATGACGTCGCCGAGCATATTGTTGATCAGCTGGAAGAGACCGAGGAGGTCTATTCGATCTCCGGCGCCTTCGATCTGATGATCAAGCTGCATCTGGAGGAAGACGAGGATATCGGCCGCTATATCAATGACCGGGTTCAGACGATCCCCGGGATCAAGGACACCTTCACCCTGATGGCCTATAAGGCCTTTATGTAGATATACCGGCGGTCCTGGTCCCGGGTCGGATATTTTCTTAACAGATGAAATTCCTTGACCTGGATCAGTGTTTGACCGCGTGCGCCGTGGCATAGGACGGATGGAAAGGCTTAATATGACAGCGAAGCAGACAACAACAGCGTCGGAAAACGCGCCGGAAAATACGCCGGAAAAAACGGTGGCCAAACCCCGGCGCCTGCCGCGCTACACCAGCTATCCGACGGCGCTGGAATTTCAGGCGCTCGATTCCGCGCTCTATCGCGACTGGCTGAAAGCCCTGCCCGATGACAAGCCGGTCAGTCTCTATTTCCATATTCCTTTTTGCGAGCAGCTGTGCTGGTTCTGCGGCTGCTTCACCAAGATCACCAACAGTTATGACCGGATTCAGCGTTATCTGGAGGTCCTGCGCCAGGAAGTCAGCCTGATCGGCGGGATCGCCGGCCGCCGCAAGGTCAGCCATATTCATTTTGGCGGCGGGTCGCCGACGATCATTGATGCGCCGTCCTTCACCGGCCTGATGGATCTGGTGCGGCGGAATTTCGATATTCTGCCCGGGGCGGAAATCGCCGTCGAGATCGACCCGCGGACCTGTTCCGAGGACAAGGCCCGGGCTTACGGCGAAAGCGGCGTCAACCGGGTCAGCCTCGGCATTCAGGATTTTAACCCCGAGGTGCAGCAGGCGATCAACCGGATTCAGTCCGACGACCTGATCGCCGAAAACCTGAAATGGTTCAAGGCCGCCGGCATTACGGACATCAATTTCGACCTGATTTACGGCATGCCGCGCCAGACGCTGGCGACGATTGAGGAAACGGTGGTCAAGACCCACGGTTTTAGCCCGTCGCGCATCGCGCTGTTCGGCTATGCCCATGTGCCGTGGATGAAAAAGCACCAGCGCATGATGGACAAGCATCACCTGCCGGAACAGGCCGAACGCCAGGCCATGTTCAATCTGGCGAGCAGCCGCTTGCAGGAACTGGGCTATCAGGCGATCGGCCTCGATCATTTCGCTCTGCCGGGAGACAGCCTGCTGACGGCGCGGGCCGAAGGGCGGATGAAACGGAATTTTCAGGGCTACAGCGCCGACCCGGCCGAAACGATGATCGGTTTCGGCGCCTCGGCCATCGGTTCGCTGCCCGGCGGCTACGCCCAGAACAGCCCCGACCTGAAAGGCTACGCCGAAACGGTGGCCCGGGGCGAGATTCCGGTCGGCCGCGGCCTGAAGGTTGACGCCCGGGATATTATGTATCGCGACATCATTTCGACCTTCATGTGTTATTTCGCCGTCGATCCGTGGGCGATCGCCCGCCGACACGGCTTTGACCATGATTTTGACCGGGACTTCGCGCGGGAAAAAGCCGATCTGGAGAAGCTGGTCGCGGTCGGCTACCTGGCGCAGGAAGGAACCTGCTTCCGTCTGACCGACGCCGGGCAGCCCTATCTGCGGGCCATCGCCACCCTGTTTGACCAGTATTTCCCCCAGGAGTCCGACATTATCGACCGCTGCGTCCATGAAAGCGAAGGCTAGGAGGCTGCTGAAAAAGGGTATTTTCATCTTTATTCCGGGGTCATTCCGGGCGAGCGGCGATGAGCCGCGAGGGAACGGAATCCATGTTTACGACCTAATATATTGAAATATATCATGGATTCCCGCCTGCGCGGGAATGAGGGGTTGGGTGTTTCAATGGGGGTTTAGGTGTTTCAATGAGAGTTCAGGTGTTTCAATGAGGGCTTGGTTGTTTCCAAGTCCTTCTGAGCCAAAAAAGCGTTTTTCAGCAGCCGGCTAGGAAGTAATATCAGGCGAAGTCCGAGGGATTATTCTCGACATGGTCGGTCAGCTTACGGAGCAGCCGGTCAAGCTGGGTTCGTTCGGCATCGCTCAGGGCGTCCTTCAGATGGCGCTCATAATCGATCACAAGCGGTTCGATCCTGTGATAAATATCCAGGCCCAGGGGCGTCAGGTTGAGCACCGACCGCCGCCGGTCTTCCCTGGCGAAGGTTTTATGAACCAGTCCCCGGTCGCACAAGGCGTTGACCGCCCGGCTGACGGCGACCTTGTCCATGGCGGTTTTTTCGCCCACTTCGGCGGCGGAGGTGTCCGGGTGCCGGGTCAGATTGGCCAGCACCTTCCATTCGGCGGGCGCCATGCTGAACTGTTCGGAATAAAGCCGCGCCAGCTTGCGGCTGATGATATTGGTCAGATAGGACAGCCGGTAGGGCAGAAAATTTTCCAGAACCAATTTGGTGTTGTCATTGTCGGCCATGGGACACATCCGTATATTTTTACTTAAGAACTTAAATTTCTTGAAATAAGTTTCATTTGTAACTATAAGTATAGTCATTAACGCTCGAAAATCAAATTAACCTGAGTTTAGACTATGTGTCACCTGATTTTTAGGTCATAATTTCTCCGCCACGGGAGACGGCGGCGAAAGACCCCTCGGGATAACCGGCATGATATTGAACAGGAATGGAGTATTGCCATGAAATTAGCTTCGTTAAAAAAAGGCCGTGACGGCAGGCTGGTCGTCGTATCAAAGGATTTGGGCCGCTATGTTTCCGCCGAGGCGATCGCGCCGACCCTGCAGGCGGCGCTCGACAACTGGCCGGCGGTTGAAGGAAAGCTGCGCGCCCTGTCCGATGACCTGAACGCGGGCAAACTGGCCGGCGCCCAGCCCTTTGACGCGGCGGCGGCGGCGGCTCCTCTGCCGCGCGCCTATCACTGGGTCGACGGCAGCGCCTATGTCACCCATGTCGAGCTGGTGCGCAAGGCGCGCGGCGCCGAACTGCCGCAAAGCTTCTGGACCGATCCGCTGGTCTATATGGGCGCGTCCGACGCCTTTATCGGCCCCTGCGATGATATCGAGGTCGAATCAGAGGACTGGGGTATTGATTTCGAGGCCGAGGTGGCGGTGATCACCGATGACGTGCCGGCCGGGGTCAGCGTGGAGAAGGCCCGCGATCATATCAGGCTGATCGGCATCCTCAATGATGTGTCCTTGCGCAACCTGATCCCGGGGGAACTGGCGAAACAGTTCGGTTTTTATCAGTCGAAACCCTGGACCGCCTTTGCGCCGGTCTTTGTCACGCCCGACGAACTGGGTGCGGCCTGGGACGGGACCAGGCTTCATCTGCCGCTCCATGCGGTGCTGAACGGCGAGACCATCGGCAAGCCCAACGCCGGGATTGACATGACCTTTGATTTCGCCCAGCTGATCCATCATGTGGCCAAATCCCGCTCGCTGACGGCGGGGACGATTGTCGGCAGCGGCACCGTCTCCAACGAGGGCTCCCGGGACGGCTCCTGCTGTCTGGCGGAAGTGCGCTGTCTGGAAACCATCGCCGACGGCAAGCCGTCGACGCCTTTCATGAGCTTTGGCGACCGGGTCGAGATCGATATGTTTGACGCGGACGGCAACAGCATCTTCGGCCGGATCAATCAGGTTGTGAAACAATATACGCCGGAATAAAGCCTGTAAGGAGAGAGTGACCATGGAACTTTACGGCTACTTCCGCTCTTCGGCCGCGTACCGGGTGCGGATCGCCCTCAATCTCAAGCAACTGGATTACGCCACGGTGCCGCTGTCGCTGCTCGACGGCGAACATAAGCGGGCGGCCTATCTGGCGAAAAACCCCCAGGGCTTCGTGCCTTTCCTCAGCGATGGCGATGTGGCCTTGGGCCAGTCGCTGGCGATGCTTGAATATCTTGAGGAAAGCTATCCCCAGGCGCCGCTGCTGCCCGCCGATGCGGCGGGCCGGGCCCGGGTGCGCCAGATCGCCCAGATCATCGCCTGTGACATTCACCCGCTCGATAACCTGCGGGTGCTGAAATATCTTACCGGCGAGCTCAAGGTCAGCGAAGAGCAGAAAACCGCCTGGTATCATCACTGGATTATCGAAGGTTTCCGCGCGGTGGAAGTCCTGCTCGGCGACGGCAAGGCCGGTGATTTCTGTCATGGCGACAGCCCGACATTCGCCGACCTGTGCCTCGTGCCGCAGGTCTATAACGCGCGGCGGTTTGATTGCCCGCTGGATGACTTTCCCCGGATCATCCGCATTGCGGATCATTGCAATGAACTGGACGCCTTCATCCGGGCGCTGCCGGAAAATCAGCCGGACGCCCCGTAAGCCAAAAGGGAGAAGAGGAGCCTTCATGAAAAATCTGTTTGATATTTCCGGCAGGGTGGCGGTGGTGACCGGCGGGTCGCGCGGCATCGGCGCCATGATCGCCCGCGGGTACGTGGAAAATGGCGTCAAAACCTATATCTGTTCCCGGACAGAGGACCAGGCGGCGCAAACGGCGCAAGAACTGTCGCGCTTCGGCCAGTGCATCGCCCTGCCGGCCGACCTGTCGACCATGGACGGCATAAAAAGTTTCGTTGCCGAAATAAAATCCCGGGAACGGAAAATCGACATTCTGGTCAATAACGCCGGCGCGGTCTGGGGGGCGCCGATCGATGACTTTCCGGAAAGCGGCTGGGACAAGGTGATGGACCTGAATGTGAAATCGGTGTTTTTTCTCACCCAGAAATTTTTGCTGCTGTTGCGCGGCGCGGCGACGGCGCAGCGGACCGCGCGGGTGATCAATATCGCCTCGGTCGACGGGCAGTGGGTGCCGCAGTTTGAAACCTACAGCTATTCGGCGAGCAAGGCGGCGGTGATCCATATGACCCGGGTGCTGGCCCGGCGGCTGGCCAGAGACCGGATCGCCGTCAACGCCATCGCCCCCGGCCCCTTCCCCAGCGACATGACCCAATCCCTGCTCGACAGCCATAAGGACATGCTGCTCGGGCAGATTCCGCTCGGCCGGATCGGCGCGGCCGAGGATATGGCCGGGGCGGCGATTTACCTCGCCAGTCCGGCGGCAGGCTACGTCACCGGCATTACGTTGACGGTGGATGGCGGCTGGGCGAGCACGGTCTGAGCCGGCGCCCATGATACCGCTATCGGCCCTTGCCTTTTGTGGCCAGGACAGGGCATAGTGCGGGCCAGGTGGATATGGATTACTCAAGGATAAGAACAGGAGGTTTGATGGCCAGGGCGATTATGTTTCAGGGCACCGGCTCCGATGTCGGCAAGTCGCTGATTGTCGCCGGCCTGTGCCGGGCTTATCGGCGGCGGGGGCTCAGGGTCATGCCCTTCAAACCGCAGAATATGTCCAATAACGCGGCGGTGACCGCAGACGGCGGCGAGATTGGCCGGGCCCAGGCGCTGCAGGCGCTGGCGGCGGGTGTCGCGCCGACGGTTCATATGAACCCAGTGCTTTTGAAGCCCCAGTCGGACCAGGGCGCCCAGGTGGTGGTTCACGGCAGGGTTGCGGGCAATTATATGGCGCGGGACTATCAGGGGGAAAAACCGAACCTGCTGGCGGCGGTCCTGCACAGTTTTGATATTTTAAAGCAGCAGGCGGAGCTGGTGATTGTCGAGGGCGCCGGCAGCCCGGCGGAGATCAACCTGCGCCGGGGGGACATCGCCAATATGGGCTTTGCGGTCGCCGTCGACTGCCCGGTGGTGCTGATCGGCGATATTGACCGCGGCGGGGTGATCGCCAGCATCGTCGGCACGGAGGTTCTGCTGGCGCCCGAAGACCGTAAAATGATCGCCGGTTTCCTGATCAATAAATTTCGCGGCGATATGCGGCTGTTTGACGACGGGCTGAAGATCACCGAGCAGCATTCCGGCTGGCGGTCCTTTGGCGTCGTGCCGTTCCTGCCGGTGGTGGCGAAACTGCCGGCCGAGGATGCGGTGGCCCTGTCCGCGCCGCCCGGCGACCGGGCGGGCCGGATTCATATTGCGGTCCCCATGCTGTCGCGGATTTCCAATTTTGATGATTTCGATCCGTTGAAGGCGGAAGCGGATGTCTTTCTCGACATGGTGGCGCCGGGGCGGGCGATCCCGAAGGCGGCCGACCTGATTATCATTCCGGGAACGAAATCAACTATCGCCGACCTCGCGTTCCTGCGCGCCCAGGGCTGGGATATTGATATTGTGAGCCATCATCGCCATGGTGGCCGGGTGATGGGCATTTGCGGCGGCTATCAGATGCTGGGGCGGACCATCGCCGATCCGGCAGGCGTCGAGGGGCCGGCGGGGTCGGTCGCCGGCCTCGACCTGCTCAATGTGGAAACCCGCCTCACCGGTGAAAAAAGACTGGAACAGGTCACGGGCCGCTATCTGCCGCTGGCGAAGGATATTCGCGGCTACGAAATGCATATGGGCCGGACAGGGGGGGCGGATTGCGACCAGCCGCTGCTGGCGCTCGGCCACGGCGCCGACGGGGCCATATCCGCCGACGGCCGGGCGATGGGCTGTTATCTGCACGGCCTGTTCGCCGACGATGATTTCCGCGCCGCCTTCCTGGCGGAATTTACAGAATCCCATGAACGAACGGCGCGCCCGCTGTCCTATGACCGTGAGGTTGAGCAGGCGCTCGACCAGTTGGCGGACCATCTGGATGCGCATCTCGATCTGGATGCGCTCCTCGCCGCCGCCCGTTGAGCCTTATCTGCGGGGTTTCATCATCCCCTACAGCCGGTCAATGACGCCGGCGAGGGCGTCGAGCTGCGACCGGCCCAGTTTGCGGCAGCGTTCCGGCGACCAGCCGCTTTCCGGATTGGGATGGTCCCTGGTGTCCTTGAACGGCATTTCCAGCGTCATGGCGACCGCATTATAGCGATGGGCGAGCTGATTGGTGCCGACGGTCATATTGGCCGCGCCCGCCGCATCCTTGTCATAGCCTTTTTCGGTCTGGAAATCCGGATTGGCCTGCATCAGATGCCGCTGATATTCATAGGCCAGGTCAAGCCGGGCCAGGTCCACATCGGGGATGCCCTCGAAACAGGCGATGAAATTATAGGGCAGGGCCTCGTCGCCATGCATGTCGAGCACCAGATCGACGCCGGTTTCATCCATCTTGCCGCGGACGTAGAAGACTTCCGGACTGCGCTCCAGCGACGGTTTTTCCCATTCCCGGTTGAGGTTGGCGCCGCAGGCGTTGGTCCGCAGGTGGCCGCGGCGGCTGCCGTCGGGATTCATGTTGGGCACGACATAAAACACCGCCTTTTCCAGCAGCTGGCGGCTCAGCGGATCCTCATCATCCAGCAGACGGTCAAGGAAGCCCTCGGCGCACCATTCGGCCATGGTTTCCCCCGGATGCTGGCGGGCGATGACCCAGATCACTTTCTTGCCGACCGCCATGTCGCCGATGGTCAGCAGGTCCATATCCTGTCCGTCGAGGGTTTCGCCGATCACATGCAGGCCGGTCTTTTCATCGGCCGCCGCCTGGGAGACCAGATCATGATGCCGCTCCATGCTGTAGGGCGCGAAATAGGCGTAATAGACGCTGTCGCTTTTCGGCACATGCTGGATGGTGATTTCGCCGTCATGATAGACGGTGCTGACCCGGAACCAGTCTTCCCGGTCATAGGAGGCGCAGGCCTGATAATCGGGCCAGCCTTCGGGATAGGCGGCCCCGGCGGCATTCTCCAGGGTCATGGCGCACAGTTGCCCCTCGGCGCCGGTCAGGCGAAAATAAAACCACTGGTAAAAGTCGGAATTATGATCCTTGCGGATTTTCAGGCGGATATTGCCGGTATTTTCCGCTTCGATGACTTCGATATTGCCGGCGTCGAAATTGCTGCTGATTTTCACCATTTCATTATCCCGTCTGTGTTGATTTCCCTCTGTTATATGTGGCTTTGGCGGGGCTGTAAATATCCGATTATCAGTAATTTTGGAATTGGGGAGAACTATGAATAAAAAATAACTTTGCATTTCAAAGTTATTTGTGTAATATATTGATCAGGATGAGTCGCTAGGGAACGGAATCCATGTTTAAACATAGCTAATATATTGAAATATATTATGGATTCCCGCCTTCGCGGGAATCAGGGTTTGGGTATTTCCAAGTCCTTCCGGCCCGGAAAAGCATTTTTCAGCAGCCTGCCAGGACCGGGGAATACAGAAAAGGGCCTTCAGGGTGTGGAACCCAACCCTGAAATGATGATTAAGCCCATAAATGAGAAATCATAGAACCATAAAGGAATATATCAATGGCTGAGCAAATATTTTCACCAGAAGAAAATCTGGCTTTTATTCGTGGTGTGATGGAAAAGGCCAGGAAAAGAACGACGCAAGCGGGATCATTTCTTGCCGTATGGGGAAGTTTAAGCGCCCTTGTGACCATTTTTCAGTATCTGGCGGTGGCAGGAAAATTGCCCCTTGTTTATATGCCCATCCTCTGGGGCGTATTTGTGCTATCGGGCGTTTCTTTCAGTGTGATCCAGGGCCGCCGTCTGAAAGCTGAATTGGGTCCGGCGTGCGGGAATGAATTGGTGACCACCAGCCTTTTCTCCGCCATTGGAATTTCCATTGGCATTTTCTTTTTTGCCAGCATTCTGGCGGCCTATCTGGGAGTCATTGATCATCTGGGGGTGGAAATCTGCTATGTCATTTCTCTTGTCATGGCGATCGCCTTTTATGCGTCTTCCTTCAGTACGGGCATTAAATGGCTGCGCTATGTCGCTTATGGCTGGTGGGCGGCCGTTGTGTTATTCATATTGAGACCATTTGAGGCTGAATATCTGTTGCTGATCATTGCGGCGCTGGATTTTCTTCTGCTGGCGGTTCCGGGCTTTAAACTGATGACCCTGGCGCATAAAGACGCAGCCTAGGGGGGCGAGCCTGTGACAAATTTTGATCATAAGGAAATCAACGATGTGATTCACGGCCGGGTGCGCCTGGCGATCATGGCCTTTCTCGCCAGCCACGGGCCGGAGCAGGATGAGGTCGATTTCACCCGTCTCAAGAAGTCGATAAATGTCTCTGACGGCAATCTCTCGACCCATATGCGGAAGCTGGAGGAGGCCGGCTATCTGGCGGTGACAAAACAATTCAAGGGCAAGCGGCCGCAAACCCTGTGTCAGCTCACGGCCTCGGGCCGGGAGGCGTTTACGACCTATCTGGCGCATCTGGAAAGCCTGTTGCCGGCCAAAGGCTGAATATTTCCGCCCTGAGGCGCATGGTGAAAGGGGCGGGCTTCGTCAGCGCCCGTGGCTCATAAGGAACATACCATGAATATCATGCAGAATATTTCCACGGAGGGCGGCTTCGTGGAATAATCTGTTATTTTGTCCGATGGCGTTCCGTCAACAGGTGACAGGCCGGCCATTTTCTGCCATTCTGCACGCCTTTAAAACATAATGATAAGAATATGTAATTTAGCTAGGGGACGATAATGTCTGACACAACAATCGATACAGAAGAAGAAGATTTCTATAAAGGATCGCAGAAACGGGAACTTTTGGGCCATCCGATCGGGCTCGCCATTTGTTTCCTGACCGAAATGTGGGAGCGTTTCTCCTATTACGGCATGCGGACGATCCTGATTCTGTATCTCACCAAATACCATCTCTACAGCGCCGCCGAAGGCAGCATGATTTACGGCGCCTATGCCGGCCTGGTCTATATGATGCCGATCATCGGCGGCTATATGGCCGACCGTTACCTCGGCAGCCGCAAGGCGGTGACCTTTGGCGCCCTGTTATTGGTGGCGGGCCACGGGTTGATGGGTTTCCACGGCCCGGCCTCCTTTATGGACGGCGATACGGTGGTGCGCAATGAGTTCTATATCAATCTGTTTTTCTTCTCCCTCGCCCTGATCATCACCGGGGTCGGATTCCTGAAAGCCAATATTTCGACCATCGTCGGGGCGCTTTACGGCCCCAATGATCCGCGGCGGGACGGCGGTTTCTCGATCTTTTATATGGGCATTAACCTGGGCTCGCTGTTTGCGACCGCGCTTGTCGGCTATGTCGGCGAAACCTACGGCTGGAACTATGGTTTTGGCCTGGCCGGCATCGGCATGCTGTTCGGCCTGCTGGTCTTCCTCTGGGGCCAGCGCTATCTTGACGGTCGGGCGGAACCGTCAAACCCCGCGGTTCTGAAGGAAAAGTCGCCGATTGGCCTGAATAAGGAATGGACCATTTACCTGTTTGGCTTTGCTTTGGTGATCGCGAGCTGGCTTCTGGTGCAATATCAGGATCTGGTGGGGTCATTGCTTGGCCTGTCCGGTTTCCTCTCCATCGCCGCAATCATGATTTATGCCTTCATGAATTGTAATGCGGTTGAAAGAGGGCGGATCACGGTGGCCTGTGGTCTGATCATCATTCAATCGGTTTTCTGGGCTTTGTTTGAACAGCAGGCCGCCAGCCTGACCCTGCTGGCGGATCAGCAGTTTGACCTCAATGTGCTGGGCATGAATGTACTGGCGTCGCAGGTGCAGCTGATGAACCCGCTGTTCATTGTATTGCTGGCGCCGGTTATGGCCTGGTTGTGGGTTGCGATGGCGAAGAAGCATGTTGAGCCGTCGACTCCGGCCAAATTCGGCATCGCCATGCTGTTGATCGGGATCGGTTATATCGTCTTCGCCTGGGGCATGAGCCTTGAGGAGGGAACGAACAAGAGCTTCATCTGGCTGGCGTTTATTTATCTCGCCCTCACGGTGGCCGAACTTTGCCTGAGTCCGGTGGGCCTGTCGATGGTGACGAAACTGGCGGTGACCAAGATTGTCGGCATGATGATGGGAACCTGGTTCCTGTTTACCGCCCTGGGCAACTATGTAGCCGGCTGGATCAGCTCGCTGACCGGCAGCAGCGCCCACGGCGCCGCCAGCGGCGAACTGGATATTATCGCGACCATGGATGTCTATACCAACATCGGCTATCTCAGCGTCGGTGTCGGCGTGTTCCTGTTTGTCCTGACGCCGATCATGCGCAAACTGATGCACGGGGTGCATTGATTTGCGCGACGGAGAAGTATAAATCGAGAAAAGCCGGATTGGAGACAGTCCGGCTTTTTTTTTGCGGTTCGCAGACAGAACGCTCCGGCTTTCGCCCGAGGGGTTTGGCGGCTGCATGCGCTGTTTAGAGCGCGTCATGCTGAACTTGTTTCAGCATCCATTGTTTGATTTTGATCATTCTGTCAGGGGATGAATGGACCCTGAACCAAGTTCAGGGTGACGGCGGGAGGGATTTGCTTTCCGGGCGGGCCGGGCGTCAGTCTTCCAGCTCTTCGCGCATCATCTCAAGCGCGAGCCATTCTTCCTCCCGGGCCGCAAGGTCGGTCTCGGCCTGTTCCAGGGCGGCGGTGATCCTGTGAAAGCCGTCCGGGTCGCGGGCGTAGAAATCCGCCGCGCCGAGTTTCGCCTGATATTTGCTGATGGCCTTTTCCAGCCGGTCAATTTCCGCCGGCAGCCTTTCCAGCGCCCGCTGATGCTTGTAGCTCAGCTTGGCCGCCCGCTGCTTCGGCGCCTCGGCCGCCTTGTCGGTTTTGCGCCCGCCCGCGGACGCATCCGCCGTCCCGGCGACCCGGGCCCGGCGCTGGCGCAGATAATCCTCATAGCCGCCGGGATATTCGGTGACCCGCCCGTCGCCTTCCAGCACCAGCGAGGAGGTGACGATCCGGTCGAGGAAATCCCGGTCATGGCTCACCAGAACCAGCGTGCCGTCATACTCGCCCAGCATATCCTGCAGCAGGTCCAGGGTGTCCATGTCCAGGTCATTGGTCGGTTCGTCGAGAATCAGGAAGTTCGTCGGTTGCGCCAGCGCCTTGGCCAGGACGAGGCGGTTCTTCTCGCCGCCGGACAGGGAGCTTACCGGACTGCGCGCCTGACCGGCGTCAAACAGGAAATCCTTCAGGTAGGAGACGATATGCTTCGAATGGCCGCGGACCATGATGTGATCGCCGCCGTCGCTCAGGCTTTCCCATAACGTGTCCTCCTCATTGAGCAGGGCCCGTTTCTGGTCGAGATAAGTGATCTCCAGATTGGCGCCATGCTTGACCGTGCCGCTGTCGGGGGCGAGCTGCCTGGTCAGCACCTTGAGCAGGGTGGTCTTGCCGGCGCCGTTGGGGCCGATAATGCCGATCCGGTCGCCGCGCATGATGCGGAGCGAGAAATCGCGGAAAATCACCTGATCGCCGAAGGATTTGGAAATCTTCCGCGCTTCGATGACTTTCTTGCCGGCGGTCTTGCCGCTGTCGAGGCCGAGCCGGGCCTGGCCGCTAACGGCGATCTGTTCGGCCCGCTTTTCGCGCAGGGCCCACAGCGCCCGCATCCGGCCCATGTTTCTCTTGCGCCGGGCGGTGATGCCCTTGTGGGACCAGTCGGTTTCCTTTTCGATCAGCTTGTCGAGCTTTTCGCGCTCGACCCGTTCCTGCTCGATGATTTTTTCCGACCATTCCTCGAAATGCCGGAAGCCCTTGTCGAGCCGCCGCACCCGCCCCCGGTCGAGCCAGAAGGTGGTGTTGGTGGTGTTATTGAGGAAGGTCCGGTCGTGGCTGATGATCACCAGCCCGCCGCGAAATCCCTGCAGCCGGCCCTCGAGCCATTCGATGGTGGCAATATCGAGATGGTTGGTCGGCTCGTCAAGCAGCAGAATATCGGCCTCCGAGATCAGCGCCCGGGCCAGCGCCGCCCGCCGCGCCTCGCCGCCGGACAGGGACGCCGGATCAAGGTCGGGCCTGAGCGCGATTTCATCCAAAATCATATCGACCCGGAAATCATCCTCGGCCGCGGCGTGGGTCAGGCCGCTCGCCACATAGTCATGGAGCCGGGCGTACCCCGTGAGGTCCGGCTCCTGGTCGAGATAGGTGATATGGCAGCCCGGTTGCAGGAAGCGTTCGCCGCGGTCGGCCTCCACCTGACCGGCGATCACTTTCATCAGGGTTGATTTGCCGGAGCCGTTGCGCCCAACAAGGCTGATCCGGTCCCGCTCGCCGATGGCGAGCTCGACCCCGTCAAACAGGGGGGTTGCGCCAAATCGAAGCGCCATGTCGGTTATGGTCAGCAATGGCGGGGCCATTTTGTCTCCTCGGAATTGAATTTCCTGTTGTGATACCGGATTCTCGCGATAACGTGAAGGGCTGTTAATGGATTTCCTGTCTGGTATCTTATAATGTTAACAAAGTCAAAAAAGATTAAGGGTTGACCCAGGGCATGCTGTTTAAATTTTTGAAATCATCGGATGCGACATCGGCCGACATCACGCCGGAGAAAATCTATCACGGTCGCCGGGCCTTTATTGAGGGCAGCGCCCGCATGGGGCTGGGCGCGGCGGCGCTGGCGACGGTCGGCGGGGCGGCGCTCGGCGTTTCACCGGCGGCGGCCCGGGGGCGCAAACTCGACAATATTCTCCGCGACAACGCCTATGCCGCGGACGAGCGGCTGACCCCCTACAGGGCGGTGACAAGCTATAATAATTTCTATGAGTTCGGCACCGGCAAGGGCGACCCGGCCGACAACGCCCACCGGTTGCGGCCGCGGCCGTGGACGGTCCGGATCGACGGCCATGTGGAAAAGCCCGGTGATTACGCTCTCGATGACCTGATCAAACCCCACCGGCTGCGGGAACGGATTTATCGCATGCGCTGTGTCGAGGCCTGGTCGATGGTCATTCCCTGGGTCGGCGTGCCGCTGGCCGAGGTTATCGCCCGCCTCGGCCCGACGTCGCGGGCGAAATATATCCGCTTTGAAACCCTGGTTGATGAGGACCAGATGCCGGGGCAAAGGCGCCGGGTGATCAACTGGCCTTATGTCGAGGGCCTGCGCCTCGATGAGGCGACGCATCCCCTGACCCTGCTGGCGGTCGGGCTTTACGGCGAGGAACTGCCCAACCAGAATGGCGCGCCGATCCGTCTGGTGACGCCGTGGAAATATGGCTTCAAGGGGATAAAATCCATCGTCCGCATCAGCTTTGTCGAGCGGATGCCCCTCAACAGCTGGCGACAGCTGGCGGCCCATGAATACGGCTTTTACGCCAATGTCAATCCCGCCGTCGATCATCCGCGCTGGTCCCAGGCCAATGAACGGCGCATCGGTGAATTCCGCCGGCGCAAGACCCTGATGTTTAACGGTTACGGCGAAGAAGTGGCCGATCTTTACCGGGGTATGAATCTGAAGAAATATTTCTAATGTCACTGATCTGGCGCAAAATCCTTGCTCATTTTCTGGCGCTGCTGCCGGCCGGGTGGCTCTGCTGGCAGGGCTGGCTGCTCTATGATTTTCAGGATCACGCCCTGACGGCCAATCCGATTCAGTATATCAATCAATATACCGGCGACTGGGCGATCCGCTTTATCCTGATCGCGCTGGCGCTGACGCCGCTGCGCAAGGTCACCGGCTGGAACGGCCTGATGAAATTCCGCCGTATGATCGGCCTTTACGCCTTCTTTTACGCGGCGCTGCATCTGCTGAATTTTGTCGTGCTCGATCATTTTTTCGACTGGCCGATGATCCTCGGGGAAATCGTCAAGCGGCCGGCGATCGCCTTTGGCATGGCGGCGCTTATTCTGCTGCTGCCGCTGGCGGTGACCTCAAGCCGGGGCTGGGTGCGGCGGCTGGGCCGCAAATGGGTCAGATTGCATCGGCTGATCTATCTGATTGGCGCCCTGGCGGTGGTGCACAATATCATGATGGTCAAGGCGGATCTGCGCGAACCGCTGCTGCATCTGGCGATATTAACGATCCTCCTGGGCTATCGGCTCTATGACGGATACGCCGGGCGTATCGGCGGCGCGGTCTTCAACCGCAGCTGACAGATTTTCCAGCAGATTCGCCGGGGGGCGATTTTGCCGCAGATCGGCGCTTGTGTCGGCCGCCGCTTTTGCGTAATCTTGAACATTCGTTTGAAATACCTTCGTTTGAAATACCCTAAGGACATGGTCATGGAATATCGCTCTTTCACCCTGGAAATCGCCGATCATATTGCGACGGTCACCCTCAGCAACCCGGAAAAGGCCAATGCGCTGGGCGCCGATTTCTGGACCGAATGCGGCGCGGCCTTCCGGCGCATCGACGCCGACCCGACGGTGCGGGTGGCGATCATCGCCTCGACCGGCAAGCATTTCACCGCGGGCATTGACCTCGGCTATCTCCAGTCGCTGATCCCGCCGCAGGATGCGGACCCGGCGCGGGCGATGGATATGATGCGGCGCAAGATCAAAGAGCTGCAGGGCGCGTTCGAGGCGATCGACAAATGCCGGGTGCCGGTGCTGGCGGCGGTTCAGGGCGGCTGTTTCGGCGCCGGGGTCGATCTGGTGTCGGCCTGCGACATGCGCTATGTCTCGGCCGGGGCTTTTTTCATCATTCAGGAAATCAATATAGGCATGGTCGCCGATGTCGGCACCCTGCAACGGATGCCGCGCCAGATCCCCGACGGCCTGATGCGCGAACTGGCCTATACCGGACGTAAATATCCGGCGGACGAGGCGCTGGCGACCGGCTTTGTCAGCCATGTCGCCGCGGATCATGACGCGCTGCTCGGTCATGTCAGGGGAATCGCGGCGACGATCGCCGAAAAATCGCCGCTCGCGGTCACCGGCAGCAAGGTGATGCTCAACCACACCCGCGACCACAGCCTGGACGAGGGGCTGGATTATGTCGCCGCCTGGAATGCGGGGATGCTGTCGTTCCAGGATGTGATGAAGGGGGCGACCGCGGCGCTGACCAGGGGCCGGGCCGAATTCGACGATCTGCTGTAGGGGCATGGGGGATAGAATGACCGCTCACTCCTCCCGCGCGCCGGGATGGGCGTTGCGATAGACATCCATCAGATAGGCGGTGTCGACGTCGGTATAATGCTGGGTCGTGGCCAGTGAAACATGGCCGAGCAATTCCTGTATGGTCCGCAGGTCGCCGCCGGCGGTCAGCAGATGGGTGGCGAAACTGTGGCGCAGGGCGTGGGGCGTCGCCGACGGCGGCAGGCCGAGGGCGGCGCGCAGCTTCTCCATGGCGAGCTGAATCAGCCGCGGGTTGAGTCGCCGGCCCTGTTTGCCGACAAACAGCGGCCCGTCCGGCGGCAGGGGATGGGGGCAGCTTTGCAGATAGGTCTCGATCGCCTGCCGGACGACCGGCAGCAGCGGCGCCAGCCGTTCCTTGTTGCGCTTGCCGAGGACGGTCAGCATGTCGCCCGCCGGCAGGTCGCGGCGGTTGAGGTTGAGCGCTTCCGAGATGCGCAAGCCGCAACCGTACAGCAGGCTGAGGACGGCAATATCCCGGTCCCCGATCCAGTCCTCGCTGGCGAAATTGGCGACCTCGGTGAGGCTCCGTCGCGCCGCCGCCTCATCCAGCGGCCGCGGCAGGCGCTGCGGCAGTTTTGGCGACCGGACGGCGTCGATGGCGTCATTGTGCAGAATGTCATTACGGCGGAGGAATTTGAAAAAGGCGCGAACGGCGCTTAAGGACCGGGCGAGGGAGGCCGGGGATAATCCGTCCCGCCGCCGCCGGGCGAGATAGGCGCGAAAATCCGCCGGCTCCAGTTTTTGCAGGTCGGCCTTTGTCGGCGCGCCGCCGAGATGATCGGCGAGGAACCGCAAAAAGCGGTCGAGATCCTGCTGATAGGCGCTGCGGGTATGGGGGGACATTCGCCGTTCCGAATCGAGATAGTCGAGCCAGCGGGTGAGCAGGGCGCCGAGAGCGGGATAGGCGATATGAGATTTTTCCTCGGTCATGGAGCCAGTATAGCAGGCTTAGGCGGCGGGGATGAGTTTTTTCACCCGGCTGTGGAAGGCGGCGGCGAGGAAGCGCAGCAGTTCGGTGCCCTGTCCCGGCGCGAAACAGTCCTTGTCCCGGCTGCCGAAGGCCAGAATGCCGGGCGGCAGGCGATCGCTTTCCTCAATCCGGATCAGGGCCTCGGCCTTGACCAGGCTGGTTGCCGGGCCGAATATTTCCTCGGCGGCGGTGACGTCGCCGCGCAAGATGGCGCTGTTTTCATGGCCGAGAAACCGGTTGACGGTGCCGGCCTCGAGGGGGCGGATGTCGGGATTTTGCGGCAGCGGTTTTTCAGCGAGGCTTTCAAAACAGATGGCGATGCTGTCGACCTGCAGCATATCGACCCAGTCGTTGCCGATGATATGGCACAGATGTTCAAAATCGTCGGCCTCCAGCAGGCAGAGGACGGCGGCGTGGATGCGGGCCTGGGTCGTCATGTTGCTGCGGGAGGCGTGAATGAGAGAGCCCTGCATCTCGCCGAGCCGGGCGACCTCGCTTTGCAGCCGGTCGAGCAGCACCGCCTGAAAATCGACAATATCGCCCGGTTGCCGGACCCGGGTCGGTTTGAGCAGCGTCAACAGATCACTGTTCAGGTCGAAAAAATCCGGATTGAGCAGCAAATAGTCGCGCACCTCTTCTTCGCTGAGGGCGGGGCGGGATTTGACGGCTTGTTTCTTGCGGTTTTTTTCGACCTTGTCTGACACGAACTTATCCTGAAATTACCTGACGCGCGGGCGATGATAGCCCGCGAGAGATTACGATTTGGTTAGTATAATCACCCATTTTATCTATCCTGTTATCTATGGGCCCGGGTCACCGCATTCGCCGCATATTTTACTTGGCGATGGTCCGGTTATTTGGCGATGGTCTGGCCGGTCTTTTCCCAGTCGGCGACAAAGGCGGCGAGGCCGTTGGCGGTCAGCGGATGGTTGAACAGCTGACGCAGGACCTTCGGCGGCAGGGTCACCACATCGGCGCCGATGCGGGCGCTTTCAATGATATGGATCGGATGGCGGGTGCTGGCGACGAGGATTTGCGTCGCGAAATCATAATTGTCATAGATCAGCCGGATGTCCTCGATCAGTTGCATGCCGTCAAAGCCCACATCATCATGGCGGCCGACAAAGGGCGAAATGAAGGTGGCGCCGGCCTTGGCCGCCAGCAAAGCCTGGGCGGCGGAAAAACACAGGGTGACATTGACCATCCTGCCCTGGTCGGTGAAATGCTTGCAGGCCCGCAGCCCGTCGACGGTCAGCGGCACTTTCAGGGCGATGTTTTCCGCGATGTCATAGATATGGGCAGCCTCGGCCAGCATGCCGTCATAATCGGTGGCGGCGACTTCGGCGCTGACCGGGCCGGCGATCAGGTCGCAGATTTCCCGCGTGACCTCAAAATAATCGCGGCCGGATTTCAGAATCAGCGACGGGTTGGTGGTGACCCCGTCAACCAGCCCGGTCGCCGCCATTTCCCGGATGTCGTCAATTTCCGCCGTATCCAAAAAGAACTTCATCTGCTCAACCTTTCGTCATAAAAATCGCCCCGCGGCGGCCTGTCGCCATAATGGGATATTGCTTGTGTCCCGTTTTATAATATAGTGCCTTAAAAGCATAGCTAAAAAACAGTCTTGTTGTCCGGACCCGCCCCCCCGCGGCCGACGTCCGGCCCGGAACAGGAACCGAAAACAGTCAGGAAAATTCTGGTGGACCTATTCCCTTCGCAACGCATTCAGGTGCTTTTGCCGCTGCCGCTTTCGGGGCCGTTTGATTATCTGATCGAAGGCGAGCTGCTGGCGAAGGCGGCTGTCGGGCGCGGCGATTTCGTCACCGCGCCGCTCGGCGGGCGGACGGTGCAGGGGGTGGTCTGGAACATGACGCCGGACACAAGCGAGGTGGCGGCGGACAAGCTGAAACCGGTCCTCGGCCGGCTCGACCTGCCGCCGCTGCCGGCGTCCCTGATCGACTTTATCGACTGGGTGGCGTCCTATACCCTGTCGCCGCCGGGGGCGGTGCTGAAAATGGCGGTCAGCGTGCCGCGGATCTTTGACCGGGAAAAGACCAGAACCCTCTACCGCCTGTCCGCGACCCTGCCCGACAAGCTGACCGCAGGCCGGCGCGCCGTCGCTGGAGCGGCGATCGGCGATATGCCGATGCCCCTCAGCCAGTGGGCCGAACTGGCGGCGGTCGGCGAAGGGGTGCTGCGCGGCATGGTCAGGGCCGGGCAGATGATCCCGGTCGAGGTCGCGGGCGACGCGCCGTTTCCGGCGCCGGATCCACAGCTTCCGGGACCGGATCTGTCGGCGGAGCAGCAGAAGGCCGCCCGCCATCTGTCTGACATGGTGGCGGCGGCGACCTTCAAACCGGCCCTGCTCGAGGGGGTGACGGGCTCGGGCAAGACCGAGGTTTATTTCGAGGCCATCGCCGAAGCCCTGCGGACCGCGGGCGGGCAGATACTGGTTCTGGTGCCGGAAATCGCCCTGACCGCCCAGTGGCTCGAACGGTTCCGGGCGCGATTCGGCGTCGAGCCGGTGGTCTGGCATTCGGAGCTCAGCCCGGCCCAGCGCCGCCGCGCCTGGTGGGCGGTGGCCGGCGACCGGGCCGATCAGAGTGGAAAGAGGGTCGATGGCAGAGCAAGAGTGGTTGTCGGCGCCCGTTCCGCTTTGTTCCTGCCGTTTCAGGATCTGAAGCTGGTGGTGGTCGATGAGGAGCATTCGCCGACCTTCAAGCAGGAGGACGGCGTCATCTATCATGGCCGCGACATGGCGGTGGTGCGGGCGATGCAGGCGCATTGCCCGGTAGTCCTGGCGTCCGCGACCCCGTCGCTGGAGACTATATTGAACGCCGAATCGGGCAAATATGACTGGCTTTATCTCGGTGAGCGGCACGGGGCGGCGATGCTGCCCGACATGCGGGCGATTGACCTGCGCCGGCATAAGCTCGGCCGCGACGTCTGGCTGTCAGAGCCGCTGCGCGCGGCGCTGGCCGAAAATCTGGCGCGTGGCGAACAGTCGCTGCTCTATCTCAACCGGCGCGGCTATGCGCCGCTGACCCTGTGCCGGACCTGCGGCCACCGGATGGAATGCCCCCATTGCTCCGCCTGGCTGGTCGAGCATAAAAAGGGCGGGCGGCTTGCCTGTCATCATTGCGGTTACGGCTGCGCCAGGCCCGACGCCTGCCCGGAATGCGGCAATGAGGACAGCATGGTCGCCTGCGGCCCGGGCGTCGAACGGGTCGCCGAAGAAGCGCGGGAGCTGTTCCCCGAAGCGCGGGTCGCGGTGATGGCCAGTGACGAGATTTCCTCGGCCCGTGACCTGCGGCGCATGATCGCCGCGATCGAAAATCACGAGGTTGATTTGATCATCGGCACCCAGATCGTCACCAAGGGCTATCATTTCCCGATGCTGACCCTGGTCGGCGTCGTCGATGCCGACCTGGGGTTGAGCGGCGGCGACCCGAGAGCTTCGGAGCGGACCTGGCAGCAGCTCGAACAGGTAGCGGGCCGCGCCGGGCGGGCGGAAAAAAGCGGCCGGGTGCTGTTTCAGACCTATGCCCCGGACCATCCGGTGATAAAGGCGCTGCTTTCCGGCGACGGGCAAAGGTTCCTTGAGCAGGAGGCCCGGGCGCGGGCGGAGCAGAAACTGCCGCCCTACGGCAAGCTGGCGGCGGTTGTCGTCTCCGGCGCTGATTTCAATCATGTGGTGCAGACCGCCCGCCGGCTGTCGGCCGGCGCGCCACCGGACAAGGCGGTGACCATATTGGGCCCGGCGCCGGCGCCGATGGCCTATCTCAAGGGAAAATACCGCTATCGCCTGCTGGTCAAGGCGGAAAAGTCAGTAAAACTGCAGCGGACCCTGCGGGCGTGGCTGGCGAATTGCCCGCTGGACCGCGGGGTGAGCCTGCAGGTCGATATTGATCCCTACAGTTTCTTTTGACGTCTGCGATCTACTGACGTCTGCAATCTACAGACCGAAATGGCGCAGCAGATATTCCAGGCTATAGACCCGGCCGAGCAGGGCGGCGTCTTTGATCCGGTCAATTTTGAAATAGCGGGACATGCGGGGCGTCTCTTGCGGCAGGACCTGCGCCAGCAGCGCCGGCGCCAGCGACCGGGGCCGCCGCAGGGGGCCGCGCATCCGGTGCTGGATGGCGTAGCTGTAGCGCCGCAGCAGGGGCGGCCGCAGATAGGTCAGATGGTTCCTGATCTTGGCCTTTGCCGGGACCGGCCGATCAAACGGATAGCCGTAATCGGAGGGATAGGCGGCGAGGGCCGGGCTGATCGCCCGGATCAGATCGGCCTGAAAACAGCCGTGGTTCTTGGCTGCAAGGGGAATGGTCAGCGCCTGGCGGATGATGGCATAGGATATGAAGGGGGTCAGGTATGAACCGAGCCGGCTGTTGTTGTTATTGTCGCGAGCGGTCCAGTATCTGAGGCGAAAGGCGGGATAGGCGTATTCGACCTCTGTCCGGCTGAGCCGGTCCGAGGCCGCCCCGAGGGCGCATTTGATTTTGTCATGGAGCGAATCGCGGTAATCGCTTTCGACGAAGGCGTCGGTGCAGAAGGACCGGCTGTAGCGGGCGTAAAAGCTGCTGATCAGGTCGCGGATGGAAAAGCGGCCGCCGGTCAGCGGCGATTGCGGCAGGTAGAAGAAATTGCGGAAAATCTCGCCGCCGCCGCCGTTGAAAACCATATGATCCCCGCCGGCGCGCCGCCGCCGGGTGTCCATATTGGCGCCGAAATCGAAAAGGCCTTCGCCCGGCAGGCCGTCGAGGCCGTAAAAATTACCCTCGACCATCGCCGGATAATCCGCCGGGGCCGGGTAGCGGCTTTTGTCGATATGGTCGAGGGGGAAGTTTTCACCGGCGGCGATGGCGCGGGCGATAGCGACGTCGGGGCTGTCCGGCGCACCATAGACATAGACGCCGGGGCGGACGCCGCTGTCCTGCAGCAGCGCCAGCATCAGCCGCGAGTCATAGCCGCCGGACAGGGCGGTGCGAATCCTGTCGCCGAATATGCCGGCGACCGGGCGCACCGTATGGCGCAACAGGTCGACCGTTTCCTCAATCAGGCTTGCGCGCGGCCGGGGGGACGGTTCAAAGCGGAAATCAAGCCTTTTGTCATGGCTGACCGGACCCCGGGCGGTGAATTCAAAGATCTTCAGGCTGTCGAGGCTTGTCACCTGGTCAAAGACCGTGTCCCGGCCGTAGGTGGTTTCCTGAAAGGCGTATTCATAAAGCGCCTGTTTGTTGACCGTGAGACGGTCCGAGGCGCTGGCCGCCGCCAGGAAGGAGGACGACCAGAAACCGGCGGCGTCATTCTGATAAACCCGGTTGCCGCCCAGGGGATCGGTCAGCAGGAACAGCCGGTTCTGTTTTTTCAGAATCACCGTGAACAGGCCGTTGAAATGACCGGGGTTATAGCGATCGACCGTGAAATCATCAAGCAGGGCGAGGAGAGCGTCCCGCCCCATCATCCCCTTGTAAATAAAGGCGCCGGACGAGCCGCAGAAATCGCCCCGGCCGGTGGCGGCGAAATTGCACAGCGGCGAAACCTGTTTCGGAAAAAAACGGATCACATAAGAATCATGTTCAATGGATTGCGGATTTTCCGAACCCTGCCGGGCGAGGCAGGCCAGCGCCGCCTGCTGTTTGCGGCGGGACATTCTGTCTTTATGATGAAGGGTGAAGTCTCCCATGATGCATCTTTCTTGCCGGGTTAAGCGCCAGTTATGGCTACTATAGTTTTATTTCTCTTTTAACGACAATAGATTAAATCAATTCTTAAAGGGGCTGCAATTGTTTTTACGGCGCTGGCGGGGCCGGTTGATATTTGCCGGAACACAGGGCTTCCTTCTGGTTAACCGCAGGAACATTCAAAAAAAAATCAAGTTGGCCATTTGCCGGCTTGAAGTCTCAGGATCACTGTGCTAGGTATCGCGCCAACAAAAATGTGTTTGGTCACCGGACCGAATTGTCATGATGGCAGTTTACGTAATGTGGCTCAAGACCAATTCAAACTCGAGGAAGACGCGTTGTCATCTGATATGACTTCAAACATTGTTTCTGAGAATCTGACCATTTCGGGCCTTGCCGGACGCTACGCCGTCGCATTGTTTGACCTGGCGAAAGAAACAAAGGCGTTGGACAAAGTGGCGAAGGATCTCGCCACCCTTTCGGCGCTCCTGAATGAAAGTTCCGACCTGAAAGGTCTGACTTTAAATCCGGTTTTCTCCTCCGAAGAAAAGGCCCGCGCCGCCGCCGCCGTTGTCGCCGCGGCGAATCTGGACCAGATGGTGGCGAATTTCGTCGGCGTGGTGGCGCAAAACAGCCGCCTGGACCAGCTGGAAAATATTACCTCGGAATTCAACAGAATCCTGGCCCATCATAACGGTGAGGTCAACGCTTCTGTGGTGACGGCCCACAAGCTGACAAAGGCGCAGCTTGATGCGTTGAAAGCCAAACTTAAATCAATGGTCGGTAGCGACGTGACTGTGGAAACGGAAATCGATGACAGCCTGCTTGGCGGCATGGTCGTTAAAATCGGATCCCGCATGATCGATTCATCTCTGAAGACCAAATTAGCTAATCTTGAAGAATCAATGAAAGAGGTTGGATGATGGACATCCGTGCAGCGGAAATATCTAAGATCCTGAAAGAGCAGATCGCCAATTTTGGTGAGGAAGCTGAAGTTTCAGAAGTTGGCAAGGTGCTGTCCGTCGGCGACGGCATCGCGCGTGTTTACGGTCTTGATAATGTTCAGGCCGGTGAGATGGTCGAATTCCCCGGCAAGATTATGGGCATGGCCCTTAACCTTGAAGCCGATAATGTCGGCGTGGTGATTTTCGGGTCTGACCGCGACATTAAGGAAGGCGACACGGTCAAGCGGACCGGCAGCATCGTTGACGTGCCGGTCGGCCGCGGCCTCCTGGGTCGTGTGGTTGACGCGCTCGGCAATCCGATCGACGGCAAGGGTCCGCTCGCCGATGTGACCCGGACCCGGGTGGAAGTGAAAGCCCCCGGCATTATCCCGCGGAAATCCGTCCATGAGCCGGTGCAGACCGGCCTCAAGGCGATTGACAGCCTGGTGCCGATCGGCCGCGGCCAGCGCGAGCTGATCATCGGCGACCGCCAGACCGGCAAGACCGCCGTTGCGATTGACACCTTCCTCAATCAGAAGGAAATCAACGCCGGCGACGACGAGAGCAAGAAGCTTTACTGCATCTATGTCGCGGTGGGCCAGAAGCGTTCGACCGTCGCCCAGATCGTCAAGGCCCTCGAAGAGCGCGGCGCCATGGAATATTCCATCGTCGTCGCCGCCACCGCGTCCGAACCTGCGCCCCTGCAGTTCCTCGCGCCTTATACCGGCACCGCCATGGGCGAATTTTTCCGTGACGGCGGCATGCATGCCGTGATCGTGCATGATGACCTGTCGAAACAGGCGGTGGCCTATCGTCAGATGTCCCTGCTGCTGCGCCGTCCGCCAGGCCGTGAAGCCTATCCGGGTGACGTTTTCTATCTGCATTCCCGCCTGCTGGAGCGGGCGGCGAAAATGAATGACGAAAATGGCAATGGTTCCCTGACGGCGCTGCCGATCATCGAAACCCAGGCCGGTGACGTGTCCGCCTATATCCCGACCAACGTGATTTCGATCACCGACGGTCAGATCTTCCTGGAAACGGAGCTCTTCTATCAGGGTATTCGCCCGGCGATCAACGTCGGCCTCAGCGTGTCCCGCGTGGGCTCCTCGGCCCAGACCAAGGCCATGAAGCAGGTGTCGGGCACCATTAAACTGGAGCTGGCGCAATATCGTGAGATGGCCGCCTTCGCCCAGTTCGGTTCCGACCTCGATGCGGCGACCCAGAAATTGCTCAATCGCGGCGCGCGGCTGACCGAACTTCTCAAGCAGGCGCAATATTCGCCGATGTCCGTCGCCGAGCAGGTGGTCGCCATCTTCTCCGGCGTCAGGGGCTATCTTGACGGGGTCGCGGTCGACGCCATCGGACGATTTGAGGAATCGCTGATTGCGGAGATGCACGCCCAGCACAAGGATGTCTTGGATACCATTAACAACGAAGGCAAGGTTTCCGATGAAATCGAAGCCCGGCTGAAATCAATTCTCGAAAATTTCGTCAAGAATTTTGTTTGAAGCTAACTTTTTGGACCAAGTAATTTTCAGGAAAAGTCAGTATGGCTAACCTTAAAGACCTCAGAAACCGGATCTCCAGCGTCGAATCGACGCAGAAGATCACCAAGGCCATGAAAATGGTTGCCGCCTCCAAGCTCCGCCGCGCGCAGGAAGCTGCGGAAGCGGCGCGGCCTTATGCTGAGCGTATGGAAAGCGTGCTTGCCTCCCTGGCGTCCAGCATGGTCGGTCAGGTCGGCGGGCCAAGGCTTCTCGCCGGCGCCGGTCGCGATGATGTCCATCTTGTGGTGGTGGCGACGTCCGAGCGCGGCCTTTGCGGGGGCTTTAACACCAATATCGTCAAGGGCGCCCGGGCCAGGATTTCGCGCCTGATCGCCGACGGCAAGGACGTCAAGATCGTCACCGTCGGCAAAAAAGGCGCCAGCGCGCTGCGCCGTGAATTCGGCAGCCGTTTCGTCCAGCATTTCGACATGTCCCATGTCAAGCGGCTCGGCTTTGCCGATGCGGCGCCGATTACGGATTATCTGCTGCAGGCGTTCGACAGGGGCGAATTTGACGTATGCACCCTGTTTTACGCCAAATTCCAGTCCGCCCTCACCCAGATCGTGACCGCCCAGCAATTGATCCCGGCATCCTTTGATGCGGAGAAGGTTGTTGATCTCGGCAATGCGGCCTATGACTATGAGCCGGACGAAACGGAGATCCTGGAAGAATTGCTGCCGCGCAACGTCGGCGTGCAGCTGTTCCGGGCCTTACTTGAAAATGCCGCCAGCGAGCAGGGGTCCCGCATGACCGCGATGGATAGCGCGACCCGCAATGCCGGCGATATGATTGACAGCCTGCGGACGACGTACAACCGTACCCGCCAGGCCGTGATTACCAACGAATTGATTGAAATTATTTCGGGCGCGGAAGCGCTCTGATAACGGTTAAATTGGAGCGAGGGCGCGTGCCCCGGGAGTTGAAGTAAAATGACAGCAAAGAATATCGGTCGTGTCAGCCAGGTGATCGGCGCCGTTGTCGACGTTAAGTTCGACGGCGAATTGCCAGCCATTCTGTCGGCGCTTGAAACTGATAACAACGGGAACCGCCTGGTTCTCGAAGTGGCCCAGCATCTTGGTGAGAATACCGTTCGCACCATCGCCATGGACTCAACGGACGGTCTGGTGCGCGGTGGCGAGGTTGCCGATACCGGCGCCCAGATCAGTATTCCGGTGGGACCGGAAACGCTCGGCCGGATCATGAATGTGATCGGTGAGCCGATTGACGAACGCGGCCCGATCGGGGAAAAACAGCGGGCGCCGATTCATGCGGATGCGCCGGCCTTTGCCGACCAGTCGACAGAATCAGAAATTCTGGTCACCGGCATCAAGGTCGTCGACCTGCTGGCGCCTTACGCCAAGGGCGGCAAGATCGGCCTGTTCGGCGGCGCCGGGGTCGGCAAGACGGTTCTGATCATGGAACTGATCAACAACATCGCCAAGGGCCACGGCGGCTATTCCGTGTTCGCCGGGGTGGGCGAGCGGACCCGTGAAGGGAACGACCTCTATCACGAAATGATTGAATCAAACGTGATCGACCTCGAAGGCGACAACTCCAAAGTGGCGCTGGTCTACGGCCAGATGAACGAGCCGCCCGGGGCCCGCGCCCGTGTCGCCCTGTCGGGCCTGACCGTGGCGGAATATTTCCGTGATCAGGAAGGCCAGGACGTGCTGTTCTTCGTCGACAATATTTTCCGCTTTACCCAGGCCGGCGCCGAAGTGTCAGCGCTCCTCGGCCGTATCCCGTCCGCGGTGGGTTATCAGCCGACGCTGGCGACCGACATGGGTACGCTTCAGGAACGCATTACCTCGACCAGCAAGGGCTCGATTACCTCCGTGCAGGCGATTTACGTGCCGGCCGACGATTTGACCGACCCGGCCCCGGCGGCCTCCTTCGCCCATCTGGACGCGACGACCGTGCTCAACCGCGCGATTTCGGAAAAAGGGATTTATCCGGCGGTGGATCCGCTCGATTCAACCTCCCGCATTCTGTCGGCCGATGTGGTCGGTGAAGAGCATTATGCCGTCGCCCGTGAGGTTCAGGAAATTCTCCAGAAGTATAAGTCCCTGCAGGATATTATCGCCATTCTGGGGATGGATGAGCTGTCGGAAGACGACAAGATCGTTGTGGCCCGCGCCCGTAAGATCGAACGCTTCATGTCACAGCCGTTCCATGTGGCCGAGGTCTTCACCAACATGCCCGGTAAATTTGTCGAGCTGGAAGACACCATCAACAGTTTCCGCGCAATCCTTGACGGCAAGCATGATGATCTGCCGGAAGCGGCCTTCCTTATGGTGGGGGGGATTGACGAAGTTGTCGCCAAAGCGCAGAAAATGGCTGCCGACGCAGCATAAGCCGAATTGAAGGTACAGGAAATGGCGGAAAAATTACATTTCGAGCTTGTCTCACCGGAAAAACTGCTGATGTCCGCCGATGTGGATATGGTGGTGGTGCCGGGTGTTGAAGGTGATTTTGGCGTGCTGATCAATCACGCGCCTGTCGTTTCGACCTTGCGGGCCGGCATTCTCGAGGTCCATAACGGCGCGGCGCCGGACCGGATCCTGGTGCGCGGCGGCTTTGCCGAGGTCAATCCGGAAGGCCTGACCGTCCTTGCCGAGGAGGCGATGCCGCTGGCCGAGGTCGACCGGACGGCGCTGGAAGCTGAATTGAAAGACGCCAGCGAAGATGTCGCCGACGCCAAGGATGCGGCCCATCTGGCGGAGGCGACCAGGGTACGAGACCGTCTGGTCGAAATTCTCGCCGTGCTTGACCAGGCGGCGTAAAACCCTTTACGCGACGAAAAATTCAAAACCCCGCGGACGTCCTTTCCCCGGGGTTTTTTTGTTGTATTTTCTGATTGTCCGGTCAAAAATGACGACGCTTGAAAGATGAGATTCAAAAAGGGGTATTTTATGGTTCAGTTATTCGCCGGGGCGCTGCGTAAAATAGCCATTGGCGTCATGGTGACGGGGGTGATGGCCGGGCATGCTGCAGCGGTCGCGGATGAATCCGGCGACATCACGCTCGCCTATATCGGCCAGCAGATCATCCCCCATGACACCGCCTATAAGGACACCGTGGTCGGCGGGCTGTCGGCGCTGGATTACAACCGGGCGACGGACCGCTTTGTGGCGATCTGCGACGACCGGTCGAAACATAACCCCGCGCGTTTTTATGAATTGCGCCTGGCGTATGAGGCGGACGGTTTCAATGGTTGGCAGTTGACCGATCGTCACTATATCCGGCGGCCCGACGGCTCCCATTTCCCCAAACCGGCGTTTTTCGGCCGGACCGAGGTTGATCCGGAGGCCCTGAAGATCGCCCCCGGCGGCAAAAGCTATTTCTGGACCAGCGAGGGCGACGCCAAACACGGCGTCAGGCCGCTGATCCGGGAAATGAGCCTCGACGGCGCCCATATCCGCGACTTTGACGTGCCGGAAAAATATATTCCCGACGGGCGGCAAAGGCGGGGGGTGCGCGACAATCTGGCCTTTGAGGCGCTGACCGTGGAGACGGACCAGCGGACGCTCACGGTGGCGACCGAAGGGCCGCTCGTCCAGGACGGTCCGGCGGCGACGGTCAAGCACGGCGCGCCCGTGCGTTTCCTGCAACTGGATATCACGAGCGGCGCGGCGCGCCATGAATATGTCTATCCGCTCGATCCGGTGCATCGGGAAAGCCTGCCGTTTGGCAATTTTTCGATCAACGGGGTGGTCGATATTCTGGCGGTGAGCGACGGCCGCTATCTGGTTGTCGAGCGGTCCTTTTCCACCGGGGCCGGTCTGTCGATCCGGCTTTATCTGGCGGAGCGCGGGGCGGCGACGGACGTTCTCGGGCGGGAGTCGCTGAAAGGCGGCGGTTATCAGCCGATGACGAAAAGACTGCTGCTTGACCTCGGCCGTCTCGGGCTGGCGATCGACAATATCGAGGGCATGACCTTCGGCAAACGGCTTGAGGATGGCCGGCGCAGTCTCGTTCTGGTGTCCGACAATAATTTCCGTTCGGCCCAGGCGACCCAGTTGCTCGCCTTCGCCGTCAGCGGGCTCGACTGAATTCTAAAATTCAACCCCGACCGCATCGGAGATGAAATGCATCAGCGGCGTCGCGGCGGCAAAGGTTTCAAGCACCTCGTCGACAAACCCGGCCGTGGTGACGATTTTTGACGGACCGGCATTTTTCATGGCGAAAAAGCTTTTGCGCTTGATGTCTTGCAGATGGGGCGTGTCGGCGTCAAAGCCGCGGGGCGGCCGTGTCAGACTGTCACCGTGGATGCCGCCAAAGATTTTTGTGATCCCCGGATCCTCGATCACCCTCCGCCATGTGTCGGGTTTTGCCGCGATGCGCTGGCGAATTCTGGCCAGGGCGTCGCCGGGCGGGACCCAGATGCCGCCGCCATACAGGATGTTGCCCTTTTCCAGATGGACGTAAAAGCCCGGCGCATGGGCGTCCTTTCCGAGCCGGTGGCGAAACTGGGCCGCGGCATGCTCCTTGTAGGGACGCTTGTCTTTGGAAAAGCGCACATCGCGATAAATGCGGAACATGGAGCCCTTGTTGGGTCGCGGATCGGCGTTGTAATGGGGGGAAATTTCCCGCAGCCCGGGCGCGATGGCGCTGATAAAGGCCGAAATCGGCGCGACGACCTTTTCTTGATAGCGGCTCTTGTTGGCCTGAAACCAGTCGCGGTCGTTATGGGCCTTCAGGTCATCAAAAAAATCCCAGAATTCCGGCCCGAATCCGCTGAAGGCGGGACTTGCGTCATAGGTCATGGTCTTTTCCCCTGATTGCAACTTGCTAATTGAAAGTTACTATACTGTAGCACGTCACTTTATTTTTACAAGTTAATATTTCTGCTCTATAATGATCCGATGACCAAGAACAATATCACCATAGAAACCCCCCGCAGCCTGTGCCCGATTTCGCTGGCTCTGGACATGTTTGGCGACAAATGGACCCTGATCATCCTGCGCGACCTGATGCTGGGCAAAAGCCGCTATAAGGAAATGCAGGACAGCCCGGAGAAAATCCCGACCAATATTCTGGCCAGCCGGTTGAAAAAACTCGAGCAGCAGGGCTTCATAAAGCGCGAGCCCTATCAGGAAAAGCCGAAAAGATACCGCTATGTCCTGAAGCAGAAGGGCCGGGATATGATTCCGGTTCTGAAGCAGGTCACCTTATGGTCGCTGAAATATTCGCCGGACTGCTGGCGGCCGCCGGAACGTTTCTGGCGGCTCGAGCCCTGAGGGCCTGTTATCTGCTTTCGCGGAATTCGGCGCAACCGCAATGGCGGTAAAAGCTTGCGGTCAGGGAGCAGAGCATCGCCAGCGGCAGGGCGAGGACCGGCGCGAACAGCAAAACGAACAGATAGATCATATAAGGCTCGGGCGCGGTGCCGGCCAGAAGGTCGATGCGGAATAATGTTTCGGCGAGCCACAGCAGGGCGGTATCCAGCGCGAGAAGCGGCAGGCCGCCGATCAACGCCGCGGCCAGCATGCGGAAGGTGTTTCTGCGGGTCATCCGCCAGGAGGTGATAAAGCCGAGGGATTTGCCGATCGCCTGGGCGGAAAAGGCCATGCTCAGGCGCAGGGCGACGATCACCAGGAAACAGATCAGGACGACGGCTCCCAGGATATAGAGCGCATATTCCATCTGGCCCATTTCGGTGATCGTGCCGGCCATGGCCTCCGATTTGACCAGAAAACGCAGATATAATATCCCCGCCGTAATCGCGATGGCGGTGATCAGGCCCATGCCGAAGAAGATCAGCGAATGGCTGATCACTTTCAGGCTGCGGGTGATCAGCGGCCAGACTTTACGGCGGATCAGATGTTCCGGGCCCAACAGATAGAGCCGGTGCCACAGGATGATCACCGGAAAGGCCCAGACAAAGGTGGTGAGAACCAGAAGGGCGAAGGACAGGTTAAAACCGTCGGGGACATTTTCCATGGCCGGGGAGACGGCGAACACCGGGTCAAGCAGGCCGAACGCCCCGGCGAGGCAGAAGGGCAGCGCCGCCACAAGGGCGATCAGGATATGCTGAAACCGGTAATGCCACAGGCAGCGATAGGCCTGGCGGACCGAGGAGAGGATGGATAATGCGTTACATTCGATCATCAAAAACAGCCTTTTATCGGATCCGAGGGCCAAAATATTCGACCAGCCGGCGATAGAGGGGCCGCTTGAATTCGACGATCGTGTCGGCCAGCCGGTCGATTTCCAGCCATTTCCATTCGGAAAATTCCGGATGGTCGGTCGCCAGATTGATGTCGCTGTCCCGCCCCTGGTATCGCATGAGATACCACTTCATTTCCTGGCCGCGATATTTGCCCTTCCAGACCTTGCCGATCAGATGATCGGGCAGGTCGTAGCGCAGCCAGCCGTCATTTTCGGCGATGATTCTGGCGTTGCGGGTGCCAATTTCCTCCTCCATTTCCCGGAACAGCGCCGCCCGGGGGGCTTCGCCGTCATCTATGCCGCCCTGGGGCATTTGCCAGGCCTCGACCATGGTGTCGATCCGTTTGGCGACGAATATCTTGTTGTCTTCATTCAACAGCATGATTCCGACACAGGGCCGGTAGGGCAGATCAGCGGGATTGTTCAGCATTTGAATTTCTTTGGTTATTCCTGTGAGTTATTGCGCAGCGTAAAGCAAGGCTACTATAAACCGGATTGTGACCGGGATCAAAAAAACGTTACCTGGAAAAGGGGTAAAAAAGGGATCATATTCACCGGATCGGCTGGCGATTGGCGATCGCGGTGACCGGCGTCAGTTGAAAGCCGCGATCTTCCAGACCCCGGGCCCAGCTTTCAAGCTCCCGCAGGGTTAGCGGCAGGGCGCGGGCGACGCCGACGGCGGCGCCATATGTGCGGGCGGTATTTTCCAGAGCGGTCAGATTCCGGCTGATTTCATCGGGGCTCAGCCTGTTGTCGACGAAACGGTTGTTGAAGGCGTGGGGCATGGAAAGCCGCCGGGCGACCTTGGCCGCGACGCTGTAGCGTGTTGAGCGGGAATCGAGAAACATCAGGCCCCGTCCCTTGAGATCATCGAGAATCGGCAGAATATCCTCTTCCGACGCGGTCAGTTTGGACCCCATCTCATTGATCACCCCGACATAGCCGGTGACCCGCGAGAGCAGCCAGTCGAGCTTTTTCAGGTTGTCCCGTATCGCACCGCCGGAGAGCAGGGTATGGGGCCCGGGATCATTTTCCGGATATTTGACCGGTTCGGCGGGCAACATCAGAAAGCCTTCGTGGCCATATTCCCGCGCCTTGTCCATCCAGTCCTGCAGTTTCCGGCCGTAGGGGGAAAATCCCAGGTCAATCTCGCCGGGCAGCCGGGTGATCGCCATGTCGGAGAATTTGTCATTCAGGCCAATGCCGGTGACGATGATGGCGATTTTCGGCCGGTTATCGGATATATCCTGCGGCCGGGCGTAGGCTTTCCAGGCGACCAGGGAATCGGGACCGAGCACCGGCAGGGGGCCGTTCGCCCCGATCATGACCAGCCCGTCGATCGGCGCTTTGACCAGGCTGGCGCGGCCGGGCGTCAAGGCCGGTGCGGCGGCTTGCGCCCCCGCCGTATCGGCGGCCGTTGCCGGGTCATCGACGTCGGGAAAATCGGGCGCAATATCCCGGGGGAGGGCCTGTTGTGTCTTCAGGGCGCCGTCATCGCTCCGGGCGATGGCAACCGGCTCTGTCGCCGCCGCGGGCTCCGTCCTGGCGGCGAGGTGATTTTCCTCCACATGATTCTCTCTGGCGACCGACCCCGTGTCATCGGTCACGGTCAGCCAGATAAATCCGGTCATCAGTGAGACAATGACAAAGGCCCAGGCCGCCACCAGCGGCCTTACGGTTCTGTGCCGTGTCATGCTTGTCAATTCCGGTGCGTCAACCATTTTCCCTGATACCTGGTTCAGGCGTTCCCATCCCCATATCCTGCCTTTTTGTGATCTCTATTCCGTTTAGCGTTAATTGACGTTGCGGGCAATGGACATGCCCAGCAACAGATTAATGGCGTAATTCAGCTGATAATCGTCTTTCGCGCTGGTGAGAATGGCGGGCGGCTGCTTTTTATCGCCAGCGTCCGCCGCGTCTTTATCGCCTTTCGGTGCAGCCTGATCGGCATCCCGGTCCCCGGCATTCTGATCTTCGGAATCCTGTTCTTCGGCGGTCTGGTCATCGCTGCCGTTGGGATTGAGCAGGCTGCCGCGCAAATCATTCTCGGCCCGGCGGCGGGTGTTGATTTCCTCCGCATTATCGAAGCGAATCTGTTCGACCATGACATCGGGCGTGATGCCTTCGCCCTGAATTGAATTGCCGGAAGGGGTGAAATAATAGGCCGTGGTCAGCCGCATGGCGCCATTGGAGCCCAGCGGAATCACGGTCTGGACCGATCCCTTGCCGAAGGACTGGGTGCCGACGACAACGCCGCGGCGATGGTCCTGCAGGGCGCCGGCGACAATTTCCGACGCCGATGCGGAGCCGCCATTGATCAGGACGATCAGCGGCTTGCCGTCGATCATATCCCCCTTGCGGGCGGGATAGCGCTGGACATGGCTGTCATTGCGGGTCCGGGTCGATACAATCTCGCCGCGATTGAGGAAGGCGCTGGAGACGGCGATCGACTGGTTGAGCAGGCCGCCCGGGTTATTGCGCAGGTCAAGGACAATCCCTTTCAGATTGTCGCCCAGTTCGGCCTTGATCTTGTCCAGGGCCTCGGTCAGGCCGGCTTCGGTTTTCTCGGTGAAGGAGGAAATCCGGATATAGCCGACCTCGCCCTCAATGCGGTGACGGACGGATTTTATGGTGATCGTATCGCGGGTCAGAGTAATCTCCAGCGGCGCCTTTTCGCCCTTGCGCACCACCGTAATCAGAATATCGGTGCCGATTTCGCCCTTCATTTTGGCCACTGCTTCGGTGAGGGTCAGGCCCATGACATCTTCGCCGTCAAGCTTGGTGATATAATCCCCGGCCTGAATGCCGGCGCGGGACGCCGGGGTGTCGTCGATGGGCGACACCACGCGAACGACGCCCTTGTCGAGGGTCACCTCCATGCCCAGGCCGCCATATTCGCCCTTGGTCTGGACCTGCATATTTTCAAAGCTCTTGGGGTTCAGGTAGCTGGAATGGGGGTCAAGGGAGCTGAGCATGCCGTTGATGGCGGCCTCGATCAGTTCCTCATCGGTGACGTCGCGGACATATTGGGCGCGGATTTTTTCAAACACGTCGCCAAACAGATTAAGCTGCTTGTAGGTATCCGAGGTCTCGCCCTGTGATGTCGCGGCGCTGAACAGGGTGGCGCTGACGATCGCAAGGGATATAATCAGGGTTGCTGCATATTTTCTCATTTACTAAAGTACCTTTCTGTCACGCGCCGCAATCCAGGGCAGCGGGTTGATGGGTTTGCCCATCCGTCTTAACTCTACATAGAGGTTTTGCCCGACCGGCCGGCCATCGGCCTGCGCAGTGGCGCCGCCGGCAGCCATCTGTCCGATGGGTTCGCCCTTGAGCACCCATTGGCCGACTTCCGCATCGAGTCTTGTCATGCCGGCCAACAGGGTATGATACTCCTGTCCGTGGGCGATAATCAACAATTGACCATAGGAACGGAATTTTCCGGCGAAAACAATCCGTCCTTCATGAGGCGAAACCACCATGGCGAGGGGCAGGGTATGGATGGTAATGCCTTCTGAAGACTGGCCTTCCGATGTTCTGGCGCCGAAGGTCCGGCGAATGGCGCCGCGGGCCGGCAGCGGCAGGGTGCCCTTCGCCAGAGAGAAAGCCCGGGTGCCCTCCGGCGGCGAATCAAGTTTCAGCCGGGCCGATTTCTGTTGCTGGCCGCGGGCCGCCGCGGGCTTGTCCGCCAGCCTTCTGGCGGCGGCCCGGGCCGCCTTTTCCCGTTCCTGCTTTTCCTTTTCAATGCGGGCGATGAGCTCCTGCAGGCTTTGGGCCTGGGCGGCGAACTGTTTCAGTTTCCGCCGTTCCTCCCGGGTCGCCTGGCGCAGTTCCTGCTGTCTTTTATGCCGGGCGGCGAGCATTTGGTTCATCTCGATCTGTTCGGCGGTCAGGGCGGCGAGCAATTCCTTCAGTTCGGCGCGCTCTTCGGTGATCTGGTCGCGCACCTGCTGCAGCTCCTCCAAGTCCTTTTGCAGAATATCGGCCCGTCTTTTCAGTTCCGGCTGGAGCTTTTTGAGCAGGCTGGCGGTGCGCAGGCTGTTGATCGCCTTGTCTGGCCGGAAGGCGACGAGTTCGCCGGGTTGCTGGCTCAGGCGCTGCATCGCGGCCAGGGTCCGGGCCATCTGCCCGAAACGGGATTTCAGGGTTTGCTGCAGGCTGTCTTCCTGAAGGTTGAGCGCCTCCAGCCGCTCTTCGCTGGCCTGGACCCGGCTTTCGGTCTGCTGAATCTTGCCGGCGGCCGTGACCAGTTCCCGGCGCAGACTGCCGATCTCTTCCGTCAGGGCGTCGGCCTGCTCCTCGAAGCGGCGGGCCCGTTCGGACGTGGTGGTGATCTTGTCGCGCACATCCTTGAGCTGCCGGTCATTGGCCGGCGGCGCCGCCGATGCCTTCCCGGACGTCAGGCCGAGAAGCAGCAGCAGAACCAACAGGATTGGCCCTGTGATCCGCCCTGTGGTCCAGTCGCTTTTGCCGTGGCGGCGGCTATGGGGAAGGGTGTCAGGCAGTCGCGTGGTCTCCTTGTGATTCTCCGGGTGATTTATCCAGCGGGATGGCGCGGCTTTTCAGCAGGGAATGGCCGGTCATGGCCTCGGGCTGCTCCAGTCCCATCAGGGTCAGGACCGTCGGCGCCACATCGGCGAGACAGCCGTTTTCCAGCGCGAATTGAACGCCGTCCTCCAGAAGCCCGGCGGCGGCGGCGCTGTTGACCAGAATGAAGGGCACCAGATTCGTCGTATGGGCGGTATGGGGCTGGCCGGACTCCTGGTCCTTCATCAGTTCGATATTGCCGTGGTCCGCGGTGACCAGCATGGTGCCGCCGACCTTTGTCAGGGCGTCCTGCAACCGCCCCAGACTGTTGTCAATGGTTTCGACGGCGATTTTCGCCGCCTCCATGACGCCGGTATGGCCGACCATATCCGGGTTGGCGAAATTGACGATGATCAGGTCGTATTTTTCCGACAGGATCGCCTCGACCAGCCGGTCGGTCACTTCCGGCGCCGACATTTCCGGCTTGAGGTCATAGGTCGCCACATCGGGCGACGGGATCAATATCCGGTCCTCGCCGTCATAGATATTCTCGCTGCCGCCGTTGAAGAAGAAAGTGACATGGGCGTATTTTTCCGTTTCGGCGATGCGCAACTGGGTCAGGCCGTGCTGGGCGACCACTTCGCCCAATGTGTCGATGAGGTCCTCGGCGGGAAACAGGCTGTCGACAAATTCATTGAGGGCGGTGGAATATTCGCTCATGCCGAGGCGGCTGGCGAAATTCACCGTCCGGCGGCGGGCAAAGCCGTCAAACCCAGGATCGACCAGCGCGGTGAGGATTTCCCGCGCCCGGTCGGCCCTGAAATTGGCCATTACGACGCCGTCGCCGTCCCGCATCCCCGCATAATCGCCGAGGACGGTCGGCAGGAGGAATTCGTCGGTGACCTGGTTGGCGTAGCTGGCGGTGATGGCGGAAAGGGCGTCCGCCGCCTTTTCGCCCCGCGCATCGACCATGGCGTCATAGGCCTTTTCGACCCGGTTCCAGCGCTGGTCCCGGTCCATGGCGTAATAGCGGCCGCTGAGGGTGGCGATCCTGACATTGTTCAGGGGGCCGATGTCGCGGATGAATTTTTCGACATGGCTTTTGGCGCTGCTCGGCGGGACATCGCGGCCGTCGAGAAAGCCGTGAATGACGACCGGCACGCCAGCCGCGCTGATGACCCGCGCCAGGGCGACCATATGATCCTGATGGCTGTGGACGCCGCCCGGCGACAGCAGGCCCATCAGGTGGCAGGCGCCGCGGCTGGCTTTCAACCGGGCAATCGTCGTTTGCAGGGCCGCCAGATTCTGAAATTCCTGATCGGCGATGGCCTTGTCGATCTTCGGCAGGTCCTGCAACACCACCCGGCCGCCGCCAAGGTTGGTATGGCCGACTTCCGAATTGCCCATCTGTCCGTCCGGCAGGCCGACGGCGAGACCGGACGTCTCGAGATAGGCCACCGGGCAGGTCTGCATCATCCTGTCATAATTCGGCGTATGACCCTGGATGATTGCATTGTCGACAATCTCATCACGACTGCCCCATCCATCAAGGATGCACAGGACGACGGGCTTGGTCGGGCTTACGGTTACAGTATTCATGGGGTGCGAAAATTCCGTTTTCAATAATCTTGTTTATATATAACAGCAATTATAACAAAAAGTAGGTTAAAGACGCGTAAAATCAATCCTTGTGATAGGGATGACCGGTCAAAATGCAGGATGCGCGATAGAGCTGCTCGCAGATCATCAGCCGCGCCATCATATGGGGCCAGGTCATTTCCCCGAGCGACAACAGGAAATCCGCCCGCTGTCTGACCCGGGGATCATAGCCGTCGGCGCCGCCGATCAGGAAGACCAGCCGCGCCGCGCCCGCCTCCCGGCGCTGGCGGATCATATCGGCGAATTTGGTGCTGCGCAGGGCTTTCCCCCGTTCGTCGAGGGCGATGATATGGGCATTCTCGCCGCCGATCCCGTCAAGGGCCTTCAGAATGAGGTCGCCCTCCCGGGCCATTCGCTCCGGCCCCCTGATCGGACGCTTTTCTTCAACTTCGATGATATTGACCGGCCAGGGGCAGCGTTTGAGATAGGTGGCTATCTGTTGCTTTTCCGGCCCCTGTTTCATACGGCCCACGGCGAGGAGAGTAACCTGCATTACGCGTTAGCTGCTCAACACCTTGTCCGGGGTGAAGTCGTCGGGGTGCAGGTCGATGTTCCACATTTTTTCCAGATTGTAGAAGCTTCTGACTTCCGGGCGGAAAATATGGATGATGGCGTCGCCGGCGTCGATCAGCACCCAGTCGGCTTTTTCCATGCCTTCAACCTTGGGCGGGACAAACCCGGCTTTCTTGATCCGGGTGACAAGATGATCGGCAAGGGCCGCCACCTGACGCGAGGAACGCCCGGAGGCGATGATCATCGAATCGGCGATGCTGGTTTTACCTTTAAGGTCTATGGTGATGATTTCTTCCGCTTTGTCGTCTTCCAGAGATTGGCTGATAATTTCCAGAAGCGTGTTGCTACTGGGCGGTTCAATGGAAGAGGATATCCCGTCTTTTGACATATGATTAGTAGGCAATTTGTTTTGTAACCTCTTGGTTAATATAAAGTTTTCCGCCGTATCTCAGTGGATGACAACGGATTTTTCGTGTCCCGGATGAAGGTCCATGCCGGAGCTTTCATGAGGGCAAGTCCTGATGCCTGTTCGGGCGGGATTTGAGACGCCCTGAAATAATCTGCCGCTTCGCTTGTCTCATGGGCCCTAGAATAGCCCGGCCGGTCGAAAATCGCAAATACTACTGTATGGCCGATTTTCTTCCAGTCTTTCCAGCGGCAAAACTGTTCAAGGTTGTCGGCGCCCATCAGCCAGACAAAATGGCTGTCCGGCAGCCGGCGAACCAGGTTGTCCAGGGTTTCGGCGGTATAGGTTGTGCCGAGCTTCCGTTCCAGGTCGGTGACAAAAATCCGCCGGTCGGCGGCCATGGCTTTGGCCTGGTCCATGCGGCTGTCCAGCGCCGCCGTCTCATCGGGGGATTTTAACGGATTTTGCGGCGACACCAGCCACCAGACCGCATCGAGATCGAGCTTGTCGAGGGCGACCCGGGATATTTCCAGATGGGCTTCATGGGCCGGATTGAAGGATCCGCCGAGCAGGCCGATCTTTTTGCCGCGCCAGTCTTCTCCCGTGGCGCCGCCGGCCGCGCCGGGATCGGGGAATATGCTATGGTCTGGTCTGGCCATTGCCCCTAACCTGATATTTGTAGCTGGTCAGCTGTTCCAGCCCCACCGGGCCGCGGGCGTGCATCTTGCCGGTCGAAATGCCGATTTCCGCCCCCATGCCGAATTCGCCGCCGTCGGCGAACTGGGTGGAACTGTTGTGCATGACGATCGCGCTGTCGACCCGGGAAAGGAATTCCTCGGCGGTGACGGTGTTTTCGGTGATGATGCAGTCGGTATGACGGGAGCCGTGGGCGGCAATATGCTCAAGGGCGCCGTCGAGTCCCTTGACCGTCCTGATCGACAGGATGGCGTCGAGATATTCCGTGTCCCAGTCCTGTTCCGTCGCCGGCAGGATCGCCGGGTCGGTCTGCTGCGCCGCCTTGTCGCCGCGCAGTTCGCAACCGGCGGATTTCAGGGCGTCGGCGATGGCCGGCAGGTGGCTCTTGAGCGCCGCTTCGTCGATCAGCAGGGTTTCCGCTGCGCCGCAAATGCCGGTCCGGCGCATTTTGGCGTTGAGGCTGATGTCAACGGCCCGGGCCAGGTCGGCGTCGCGGTCTATGTAAATATGGCAGATGCCGTCGAGATGGGCCATGACCGGCACCTTGCTGTCATTCTGCACCCGCTCGATCAGGGATTTGCCGCCGCGCGGCACGATGATGTCGACATAGTTGACCAGGCGCAGCAGTTCCCCGACGGCGGCGCGGTCCTGGGTCGGGACAAGCTGAATGGTTTCAGGGCCGAGGCCGGCGTCGACCAGCCCCTGCATCAGGCAGTGATGGATCGCCCGGCTGGAGAGGGCGCTTTCGCTGCCGCCGCGCAGGATGGTGGCGTTGCCGGATTTCAGGCACAGGGCGCCGGCATCGGCGGTGACGTTGGGGCGGGATTCATAGATGATGCCGATCACGCCGAGCGGCACCCGGACCCGGGAAATATTGAGCCCGTTGGGCCTTTCCCAGGCGGCGATGACATCGCCGACCGGATCGGGCAGTCCGGCGATTGCTTCCAGGGAGGCGGCCATGGCCTCGATCCGTCCCTCATCCAGCAGCAGCCGGTCGAGCAGCGCTCCGCCGAGGCCGCGGCCGCGGGCGATCTCCATATCCTTTTTGTTGGCGGCGAGGATCGTCGGCTGTTCCGCCCGCAGGATCCGGGCGGCGCAGAGCAGGGCGCGGTTTTTCTGCTCCGTCGCGGCATTGGCCAGTTCCCCGGCCGCTCGTTTGGCGGATTTCCCCATGGCCAGCATCATGTCTTTAATATTCTGTTCGGTAATATTCTGTTCCATATTGATCGAAACTCACTTTACGTTAGACAATCACAAGGTCATTGCGATGGATAATTTCTTCGCGGCCGCTATAGCCGAGAATCTGTTCGATTTCATGACTGCGATGGCCGATCAGCTTCACGGCGTCCTGCGAATCATAGGCGACGAGACCCTGACCGATGACAGAACCGTCGATCGTGACGACCTGAATGGCGTCGCCGCGGTCAAAGGCGCCCTCAACCCGGACAATGCCCGCCGGCAGCAGGCTTTTGCCCGATCTTAGCGCCGCCGCCGCGCCGTCATCGATAATCAGTTGTCCGGCAATATCCAGGCTGGCGCCGATCCATTTTTTCTTGGCGGCGAGCGGATTGCCCGAGGCGTGAAACCAGGTGCCGTCCCCGCCATTGAAATAGCGCTGCACCGGTTCGGCTTCGGCGCCGTTGCTGATCACCATATGACAGCCGCTGGCGACCGCGATCCTCGCGGCGGCGATCTTGGTGATCATGCCGCCGGAGCCGAAACCGGTGGAGACCGGCTCACCGGCCATGGCCTCAATCTGCGGCGTGATGTCCTCCACTTCCCGGATCAGGCGGGCTGTGGGGTCATGGTTGGGATCCGCGGTATAAAGGCCGTCGATGTCCGACAGCAGAAACAGGCAGTCGACCTCGCACATGCTGGCGACCCGGGCGGCCAGCCGGTCATTGTCGCCGTAGCGCACCTCATCGGTGGCGACCGTGTCATTTTCATTGATCACCGGCACGACACCCAGCTTCAGCAGGCGGTTGATGGTGTTGCGGGCGTTGAGATAGCGGCGGCGCTCCTCGGTATCGCCGTAGGTCAGCAGCACCTGGGCCATGGGAATATCAAGCCGGCCGAGGATGGCCCGGTAGGCGGCGGCGAGCTCGATCTGGCCGACGGCGGCGGCGGCCTGGTTTTCCTCCAGCTTCTTGCTCATGGAGAGATTGAGGATTTTGCGGCCGAGGCCGATGGAGCCGCTGGAGACGACAATCACCTGATAGCCCCGGTTGCGGAGAAAGAGAATGTCGCGGGCGATCGACTGCAGCCAGTCGGCCCGGACCTGGCCGCTCGTCGGCTCGATCAGCAGGGCCGAGCCGATTTTGATGATGATGCGTTTCCAGTTTTCACTGTGGCGGGTGATCAGCCGGACGTTTTCTGCTTTTTGTGTCATTTCGTGGCTTTGTTACGGGCGTTGGCGCACGGCGGGCTAGACCGGGGACCAGCCCTCGTCGTGGGTTTCGCTATCCTCTGTTTCAATGTCTTCATAAGCCGGTCGCGGTTGGCTGGCCTGTTCCGCCGCCCGGGCCCGGTCAATATTCTTCAGCAGCGCCCGCAGCATGTCACTGACGCCGAAACGGGTGACGGCGGACAGGGGAATGATCGGCGAATCGGTGACGGCGCGCAGTTCGGCGCTCAGCATTTCGATCAGTTCCTCATCAAGGGCGTCGCATTTGTTGAGGCCGATGACTTCCGGTTTTTCGCACAGGCCGCCGCCGTAGGACTCGAGCTCGTGGCGGATGGTTTTATAGGCCGCGACAATATCTTCGCCGGTGGCGTCAATCATATGGAGGATCGTGGCGCAGCGTTCAATATGGCCCAGAAAACGGTCGCCGAGGCCGTGGCCCTCATGGGCGCCTTCAATCAGGCCGGGGATGTCGGCGATGACGAATTCCCGCTGATCGACATGGACCACGCCGAGCTGCGGCTTCAGGGTGGTGAAGGGATAATCGGCGATCTTGGGCCGGGCCCGGCTGACGGCGGACAGAAAGGTCGATTTTCCGGCGTTGGGCAGGCCGACAAGGCCGGCGTCGGCCATCAGCTTGAGCCGCAGCCAGATCCACATTTCCTCGGCCGGGCCGCCGGGGGTGGTGCGCCGCGGCGCCTGGTTGACCGATGATTTGAAGGCGGCGTTGCCGGTGCCGGGGTGGCCGCCTTCCAGCATCATGACCACCTGGCCTTCCTCGGTGAGGTCGGCGAGCATGACGCCGTAATCCTCGTCGAAAATCTGGGTGCCGACCGGCACCTGAAGATAGACGTCCCGGCCCTTGGCGCCGGTGCGGTTTTTGCCCATGCCGTGACCGCCGCGACCGCCCTTGAAATGCTGGCGATAGCGGTAATCAATCAGGGTGTTCAATCCGCCGACCGCCTCGATCAGGACATGACCGCCGCGGCCGCCGTTGCCGCCGTCGGGTCCGCCGAATTCGACACATTTTTCACGACGAAAGCTCAGGCAGCCGTCGCCGCCGGCGCCCGATTTGATGTGTATTTTGCTTTGGTCAAGAAATTTCATGTCAATTCGTCTAACGGTAAAGATAAATAATATAGTCTATCTATAAATAGGAAAAAGGGGAATGAAAATCATTCCCCTTTCGGAATTTTTACCCGGAAGAATTTCAGGTCTCAGGCGTCGTCAACCGTCACATAGCTGCGCTTCTGCTTGCCTTTGTAGAATCTGACTTTTCCTTCGGTCAGGGCGAACAGGGTATGATCCTTACCCATGCCGACATTGGTCGCAGGATAGAATTTTGTCCCCCGTTGGCGGACGATGATGTTGCCGGGGATGACGGCTTCACCGGCATATTTCTTTACACCAAGGCGGCGACCGGCTGAATCGCGACCGTTATTGGAACTACCACCAGCTTTTTTATGTGCCATGTCACTTACTCCTTGGTTGCTTTAGTTGTTTTCTTCGCCGCAGGCTTCTTTGCGGCCGGTTTCTTGGGGGCAGCCTCTTTCTTCGCGGCGGCCTTTTTCGGCGCGGCTTTCTTCACCGGCTTTTCTTCAGCCTTGGCGTCAGCCTTAGCTTCTGCTTTTGCCGCGTCCTTCTTGGGGGCGGCTTTTTTAGGCGCGGCGCCTTTGCCGATTTCCAACACCCGCAGAACGGTCAGTTCCTGACGGTGGCCATTTTTACGGCGATAGTTCTGGCGGCGCTTTTTCTTGAAAATGATGATTTTGGCGGCGCGGGACTGCTCAAGAATCTCTGCCGTGACAACGGCGCCGGTGACCGTTGGCGTGCCGACTTCAACGCCTTTTTCGTTACCGACCATCAGGACATGGTCCAAGGTCACTTTGGCGCCGGCTTCGCCGTCGAGTTTTTCGACTTTGATCACGTCACCCTTGGCGACCTTATATTGCTTGGCGCCGGTTTTGACGACTGCAAACATGGTTTGTTTCCTATTTTTTCTTCTGGTCATAGCCGGTAACGGACAGAGGTCCGTATTTTCAGACCGGGGTATGACGAATGTCATCTTTCATTTTATCGGTTTCGGGTCGCAGAGACTCCGGTTTCCTTTATGAAAGTCGCCGCAATATAACGTTAACGCGCCGTCTGTCAAGGAATTTCGTGCTTTCGCCATAGCGGAATTCTGGCCCGGGATATAAGCGTGGCTCGCGACCGGTCCTAGGCGCCGACGGCGAGGTCGGTCAAGGCGTCGGGATCCTTCAGGAAAACCCGGTGGGCGCCGTCCAGTCCGATCAGGCCCTGCTTGTTGAGATTGGTGAACTGGCGGCTTACGGTTTCCACGGTCAGACCCAGGTAATCGGCGATGTCGGACCGGCTCATCGGCAGGGTGACCTCATTTTCCGCCAGCCCCCCCTGGACGCGCGATTTCTTCGCCATATCCAGCAGGAAGGAACAGAGCTTTTCCTGGGCGGTCTTGCGGCCGAGCAGCAGCATCTGTTCATGGGTGGACTGAAGCTCGTTTCGGGTCATTTCAAAGACCCGCTGATTCAATTTGGGGATTTTCTGAAAGGCTTCGATGATTTTGGCCCGTTGAAAGCGGCAGATTTCAACATCGGTGATGGCTTCGGCGGTATAGCTGTATTTATCCTCGCAGGAGAGGCCAAAGAAATCGCCGACGAACAGGAAGCCGGTAATCTGGCGGCGGCCGTCGGACAGCATCTTGGAAATGCGCACCGCGCCGCTGCGGACATTATAGAGGTAGTCGGCGGCGTCATCCTCGGAACAGATGGTCTGCTTGGCTTTCTTGTTCATATCAATGGAAATCAGCGCCAGGGCGTCAAGTTCGGGTTTGTCCAGGACACTGCACAGGGACAAATGGCGGGAGGTGCAGATTTCACAGGCCGAATTGGCCAGGCAATTGGCCGACGCCAGAGGGCTGGCCTCATCCGTTGCGTTCCCCAGATTACGTTTAGATATGGTCACCTGTATCGTCCCTGATAAACATATACCCACGGGCATTTTATGCCGCCCGTCTGATTTTTTATATAATGCCTTATTCCTGTAAAACTAGATATAGCGTTTTTCGCCGAAAAAACACACAGTCAAATATAAAAAACGCTAACGCCTTAACCTTAAAGAATTATTCAGCATTCGTCAGATCGCGTGTTTTTGTTATAAACTTGACAGCCGTCAAATTTAACCGCAGTCTTTAACTGTAGTCTGTTTTTACAGTTTAAACCAGGAGGCGAAAATAATGTCGGAACAACCCAAATATCTCGTCGGATATGATGGCGGCGAATTGAGCGAGCGGGCGGCCGCCCTGGCCGTTGACAAATTAAAGTCCCGGGGCGGCGGGATTTTGCTGCTGGCCTATGTGGTTGACTGGTCTGAATTCGAGGTGATGTCCGTCGAGGAACTGGCCGTGCGCCACAGCCAGCAGATGGAACAGCTGGAAAGTGCCGAACAGGACATCATGGAGCCGGCCCGGGCCAAGCTCGCCGCCGAAGGCATTGCCATTGAATCCTATGTTCAGGTGGGCCATGCGGCGGATGTGATTTCCGCCCTGGCGGCGGAACATAAGGTCGATCAGATATTCATCGGCCATAAAAGCAGCGGCCTTTTGGCCAAGCTCGGCCTCGGCAGCGTCGCCTACGGCATTCTGCAGAAGGCCAAGGTTCCGGTCACCGTGGTGCCTTAGAGGCCGGGTATTGCTTTAGAATCCGTAACTGACGGACAATTTGATATTGCGGCCGGGCATCGGCAGCAGGTCCTTGAGGAAGGACGTGTGCTGCCGCCGTTCGGCGTTGGTCAGGTTTTTGCCCTGAAGCCGGACCGTCAGATCCTGATCCTCGCCGAATGGCCGCCAGAAAAGCTCCAGATTGATTTCGCTGTAGCCTTCGGTCATCAACTCGTTCGCCGCCAGATCCGTCTGGTCATCGACCAGCCTGAGATCGCCCTGCAGGCCGTAATGGCTGCTCTCATACTGAAAGCCCAGCGTGGCGTTTCTGGCTGGAATGCGCGGCAGGTTTCCCTGATCATTGGTGAATTTCGCCCGGACAATATCGCCGGACAGGGTAAGGGTGAGGTCATGGCCATTTCGGCTGTAGAGCAAATAGCTGCTTTCCAGTTCGGCGCCGTAAAAGCGGGCGTCGCGCTGACGGAATTCAAGGACGTCAAGGCCGTCCTTGCGCAGGCCGGTGAGATGCTCATAGATAAAATCGTCATACCAGGTGTGATAGAGGTTAAAGCTGACGGAAAAACGTTCGCCCTCCTGCTTGGCCGTCAGTTCGAGGCTGGTGGCCCTTTCCTTGTCGAGATTGACATTGCCCTTTTCAAAGGCGCTGGTCGCCAGATGAGGGCCGTTGGAGAATAATTCCTCGGCGGTCGGCGCCCGTTCGGTGCGGCCGAGGGACAGGCCGATCAGGCTGTCCGGCGTCGGATGGACAGCGGCTCCGGCGGACAGGCTGATGTTGTCGAAATTGCGCTTGATCTCAAGCGGCCGGTTTTCAACCGACTGGTGATCAAAGCGGGCGCCGAATTCCAGGGTCACCGGGTCGAGGCTGATTTCCTCGACGGCGAAGACGCCCCATTGCCGGGTCCGGGTCGGCGGCACAAAGGCTTCGTCGCCGATGGCCTCGAAATCGCGCTGACGGATTTGCAGGCCCATGGAGCCATGCAGGCGGCCGATTTCCCGCTGGACCAGTTCCAGGCGGCCTTCCCAGCCGTTGTTGAGGAAAATGGTGCCGATCGCGGGGCCTTCCAGTTCCTTATGCTCATAATCACCATAGCCGAAACGCAGCCGGGCCTCGCTGAATATCAGGAACTCCCGGCTGAGGTCGCCTTTCAGGTCAAAGCGTTTTTGTTTCAGGTCGATGCGCACCGCTTCCTCTTCCGCGTCGGGACCATCTTCAGGACCTTCCTCTTCATGGTGGCCGGGCACGCCGTAATTGCTGTCACTGAGGCTGAAGGAAGCGCCGATCATGGCGTCTTCGCCGATCCAGCTCAGCCCGATGGCGCCGCCCTTGTTGTCGACGTCGGAATTTTCAACCGTGCCGGCGGCTTCTTCCTCGCCTTGAGGGCCGTCTTCCGCTTCCCGGGCTCTGAGCGCCGCGCTTTCGGCGAAGCCGGGGATGTCGTAATCGTCCGAGTTGCGGAAATAACCGTCCAGATGAAGCACCAGGGCGGATTGGTCGTCACCGCCGAGTTTGGCGTTGACGGCGGCGCCGCCGGAATAATCCTCGGCCACCGCGCCATAGCCAAGGCGGGCGCGGCCCGACAGAGCGTCCACCGGAATAATGCCGGGGATGCGGCCGTCAATGATATTGACCACACCGCCGACGGCGTTGCTGCCGTAAAGCAGGGTGCTGGCCCCGCGCAGGACTTCGATTCTCTCCGCCGTCAGCGGGTCGCCGGCCACCGAATGATCCGGCGAGGTGCTCGAGGCGTCAATGCTGCCGATGCCATTGACCAGAATGCGGATCCGGTCGCCGCCGAGGCCGCGGATGATCGGCCGGCTGGCGCCGGGGCCGAAAAAGCTCGAGGAAATCCCCGGCATGCCGGACAGGGTTTCGCCGAGGCTGGCTTCGAGGCGCTGCTCCAGTTCGTCAAGGCCGATCAGATTGCTGCCCTGCAGGACATCGAGGCGGGTTTTTTGATGGGGGGCGCCGGTGACGAAAATCTCCTCCATCGCATGATCGTGATCATGGGGCTGGCCCTGCTGGTCATCGGCTTTCGCCGATAAGGGGGCGGATAAGGTGAGCGCCAGTGCGGCGCCGGTGTGAAGAAAATTTTTCATGCCTGTGTCAATCCCGCTGCTCTTTGCCCGGCGCATTTCCAGAATCGCCGTTGCCGGGAATGAATTATGTTATATTGTTACGTTAAGTCAAGATTTTTTTACCGCCCCTCCCTCCTCAGCCGGTCAATCAGCTGATGGGCGCTGGGCGAATTCCAGTGGGCCGGGCCGGTGAGCATGCCGAACTGCTTGCTGTCCCGGGTGACCAGCACGGTGGAGGGGAAGCCGATGGATTTCATTTTGCGGGCGAGCCGGCCTTTTTCATCATAGTAAAGCGCAAGGTTTTTAACGCCGATGTCGTCAAGAAACTTGCGGGAGGCGGCGAGCCCGCCGCGGTCAACCGATATGATGACGACCTTGAAGTCATCCCCGCCCTTGTCCCGCTGCAGGGCGTCCAGTTCCGGCATTTCCTCGCGGCAGGGCACGCACCAGGTGGCCCAGAAATTGACCAGCAGGCTCTGGCCCTTGAAATCCGCCAGCGTCACCTTGTCGCCCTGTTCGTCAAGAAACGCCATATCCGGCGCCGGGGGGCGGTCGCCGTAAACGCTGAACAGCGCCTTGCCCGATTTCATGCTGCTGTCGAGGGCGATCAGTTCCGCCTGGCCGGGGGCATCCTTCCCCGCCGGAACAGGATCCTTATCCGGGCCGAGGAGATATAGCCCGCCGAGCAGCAGGGCGACAAAAGCGACAATGAGCAACAGGTTTTTATGCATGGATTTCCGGCATTCCCATATAACTGACAAACTGAATATCTTGCGACATCATAATATCGCGATCGGCCATAGCCTAGGGGCGCCGGCGCAAATGATCAAGCAAACAATGGATCCGTTTTTTGTGACGCGGCGACGCTGCATAATATTTGGATAAAGCTTGCCTAATGCAAAGGATTATCGTATTTCCCGCCATATTATATTATAATTTGGCGATCATCATTTCAGTTCCGGAGACGAGTAGGGCGCATGGCATCACAAAAAGACACTTCACCAGGTCAGGCAAACAGTCTGTGGGGCGGCCGTTTCGCGGCGGGTCCGGCGGCGATCATGGAAGAGATCAACGCCTCGATTGATTTTGACAAGATTCTCTACGCCCAGGACATCCGGGGCTCCAAGGCCCATTGCCGGATGCTGGCGGCCGAGGGCATTATTTCACAAAAAGACGCGGACGCCATCCTCAAGGGCCTTGACCAGGTGAAGGCGGAAATCAAGGCCGGAAAATTCACCTATGATCCGGCGCTGGAAGACATCCACATGCATGTCGAATCGCGCCTGACGGAAATCATCGGCCCGGCCGCCGGGCGGCTGCATACGGCGCGGTCGCGCAATGACCAGGTGGCGACCGATTTCAAATTATGGGTCCGTGACGCCATGGATCAGATGGATCAGGCCCTGAAAGGGCTGCAGACTGCGCTTTATACCAAGGCGGAAGGCCACGCCGATGTCATCCTGCCCGGTTTTACCCACCTGCAATCGGCCCAGCCGGTGACCTTCGGCCATCATCTGCTGGCCTATTTCGAGATGTTCACCCGCGACCGGGACCGTCTGCGCGATGCGCGGGGGCGGCTCAATGAATGCCCGCTCGGGGCGGCGGCGCTGGCCGGCACCAGCTTTCCCATCGACCGGTTTCAGACCGCCGAGGCCTTGAAATTTCGCAAACCGACCGCCAACAGCCTCGACAGTGTTTCGGACCGGGATTTCGCCCTGGAGTTTCTGTCGGTGGCGGCGATCTGCGCGACCCATGTCTCACGGCTGGCGGAGGAAATCGTCATCTGGTCGTCGGCCCAGTTCAATTTTGTCGCCTTGAGCGATAAATTCACCACCGGATCGTCGATCATGCCCCAGAAGCGCAACCCGGACGCGGCGGAGCTGTGCCGGGCCAAGGCGGGGCGGATCATCGGCGGCCTCAACAGCCTGCTGGTCGTGATGAAGGGTCTGCCGCTCGCCTACAGCAAGGACATGCAGGAGGACAAGGAGGCGACTTTCGACGCCGCCAACGCCTTCGCCCTGATCATCGCGGCGATGACCGGCATGATTGAGGATATGACAGTCAACGAGGCCGCCATGAAGGCGTCGACGGCGAAGGGTTTTATCACCGCGACCGATCTGGCCGACTGGCTGGTGCGGGTGCTGGATATGCCGTTCCGCGACGCCCATCATGTGACCGGCGAACTGGTGGCGCTGGCGGAAGGCAAAGGCTGCGATCTTGACGGGCTGAGCCTCGCGGAAATGCAGGGCGTCGCGCCGAAAATCACCGAAGACGTCTTTTCGGTGCTGACGGTGGAAAGCTCCGTCGCCAGCCGCAACAGCTATGGCGGCACCGCGCCGGATCAGGTGCGGGCCCAGGTCGCGGCGGCCAAGAAGCGCACGGAATGACAGGCGAAAACCCCGGCTTGGGAATTGGCCCGATCCTTCACGGATAATTCAATAGGCAGGGTAGCGACCCCTTGCTATGATGGGGCCGAATTGACTGCGAGGAAGTGAAATGAAACAAAAAACCGTTATCGCCTTGTGCGCCGTCGTCATATGTCTGGGGCTCGCCTCCTGCGGCAAGCGGGGCGATCTGTTGCCGCCGTCGGCCCCGGAACAGCCGGCCGAACAATCGTAACTTAACCGGGGCGACCCCTAAAAAATCCAGAAAGAGTAGATAGAATGGACCATTTCGGCTTTATCGAGGGTGAAATGTATGCGGAGGACCTGCCGGTCAGGGACATCGCCGCCGAGGTCGGCACGCCCTTTTACTGTTATTCCACCGGCACCCTGATCCGCCATTACAAAGTCTTTTGCGAGGCCTTCAGGGACGATGATTTCCTGCTGTGCTACGCGGTGAAGGCCAACACCAACCAGGCGATCATCAAGACCCTTGCCGATCAGGGTTCGGGCGCCGATGTGGTCAGCGAAGGCGAGATGCGCCGGGCGCTCAGGGCCGGCATTCCGGCGCAGAAGATCGTCTATTCCGGGGTCGCCAAGACGGCGCGGGAAATGGCCTTCGCCCTTGAACAGGGCATCTTCCAGTTCAATGTCGAATCAGAGCCGGAACTGCATCAGCTGAATGCGGTGGCGGCGGGGCTCGGCAAGGTGGCGGCGATCGCCTTTCGGATCAATCCCGATGTTGACGCCAGAACCCACGCCAAGATTTCCACCGGCAAGTCGGAAAATAAATTCGGCGTGCCCTGGACCCGGGCGCGGGAGATTTACGCCGCGGCGGCGAAACTGCCGGCCATTCGGGTGCAGGGGGTGGATCTGCATATCGGCTCGCAACTGACCGACCTTGAACCCTTCGAGGAAGCCTTCCGCCGGATCGCCCGGCTGGTTACCGACCTGCGGGCCGACGGGCACGATATTTCGGTGCTCGATCTTGGCGGCGGACTCGGCATTCCCTATAACCGGTCTTCTTCGAAGCCGCCGTTGCCGGTTGAATATGGCGAAATGGTCAAGCGCGTCGTCGGCCATCTCGGCTGCAAGATTATCATCGAGCCGGGACGGCTGCTGGTCGGCAACGCCGGGATACTGGTCTCGCAGGTGATTTATGTCAAGCAGGGCGAAAACCGCCGGTTCCTGATTATTGACGCGGCGATGAACGATCTGGTGCGGCCCAGCATGTATGACGCCTTCCATGAGATCGAGCCGGTCCGCCAGACGGATGCGCCTACATCCGCCTGTGACATTGTCGGGCCGGTCTGTGAAACCGGCGACACCTTCGCCCGCGACCGGCAGATGCCAATGCTGGAAAGCGGCGATCTGGTGGCGATCCGCTCGGCCGGCGCCTACGGGGCGGTGATGTCATCGACCTATAATACCCGGCCTTTGATCCCGGAAGTCTTGGTCAAAGGCGATGAATATGCCATAGTAAGGCCGCGGCCGGATTATGACAGCATCATCGGCCTTGACATCCTGCCCGACTGGCTGGACCGGACCGGGGCGGATTAACCGATAGGGATTTATTCTGAGCGACCTGAACACAGACATCAGCAAACACAGCGCACAAGGCGGCCTGATTTCCGGGCTGTTGCAGGCGGTGATGCTCTATCTGCTCTATCTGGCGCTGTCCCTGTTCGACCCCTGGGGCTATCTGGCGGACGGATTTCATCTGGCGGCGTTCGGCCTGCTGTTTGTGGCGATGATGATTCTGATCCTGCGCGGCCTGATGGCGCGGGGTTTTCTCCCCCTGAGACCCGCCCTCCGCCTGACAATTTTATCGCTGCTGCTGGCGGCGAGCGCCGGGATATGGGCCGGGCCGGACGCCAAGCGGCGGCTGGAGGTCGCCGTCAAGCCGCGGGCGCTGTTCACCTATCCGACGCCGGAAATCACCATGGCGGTGACGCCGCCGGCCTATAGCGGCCGGGCGTCCTTCACCGAACGGCTGGACCCGGCCGGCGAAATCTTAACCAATCCCGCGGCCAATCCCGCGCCGGTTCCCGAAGGCAGCCGCATTCTGGTAAGGGTCGGCAACATCCCTTATGCGCCGACGCTGATTTCCGGCGATCGTCAGATTCCGTTCCTGGCGGCCGAAAGCGGCGGATATGTGGCGGAATTCACCGTCACGGCGCAGACGGACTGGCGGATCAACCAGGGCAGCCATCAGATCGGCCGCTGGCCGCTGGTCATTCTGGAGGATGAAGCGCCGGTCATCGGGCGGGCCGAATTCCATCAGATGGCGGACGCCGGCGGCCTGTTCGGCCTGTCGCTGGCCCTGTCGGATGATTACGGCATTGAAACGGTCTCCGTCGCGGCGGGCCCCTCAAAGGCGGGCGATCCGGCGGCGGTTCAGGATCGGCTGGTTCTGCCGGTGCGCGCCCTGAAAAAATTTGACGGTGATGTCTTTGTTGACCTCACGGCGTCGGCTTACGTCGGAAAGGTCGTTGATCTGGTGATCGAGGCCCGGGACGGGGCCGGCCAGATTCAGCATAGGGTGATTGAGGACATTACCCTGCCGCAGAAAGTCTTTCGCGCCCCGCTGGCCCGCAAGATCATTGAAATCCGCGACGGCATACGCCAACGCCCCGAGGAGCGGCTGAAACTGGCGCGGCAACTGATGGCGCTCGGCCTGACGCCGGATGACGGCCGGACGCCGCCGGTCTTTTACATGGCCCTGCGTTCGGCTTACTGGCGATTGACCAAGGCGACGGACGGGCGCGACGTGGACAGCGCGCTCGGCATCCTGTGGGATCTGGCCGAGCGGCTGGAGGAGGGGGCTTCCGGTTCCTTCAGGACCGATATGCTGGCCCGGCTCGCCGCCCTGAAGCTGGCGACCTACCAGCGACAGGGCCTGCCCGAGATCCGGCGCCAGCTTCAGGAGATTGACAAGGCGATCATCCTGTTCCTGCGCCGTGAGGATCTGTCGGCGCGGGAGCGTCCCATTGATGTCAAGGCGCTGCGCAATCTCTACAGTAAAATCCTGCTTCATACCCATCATAAAAGAACCGGCCGGGTGATCGGCCTGATCAGCTATCTGGAGCATGGTTTTATCCATGAGGATAAGGGCATTTTATCGGGCGAGGGGGTTTTGCGCTTTCAGGCGGCCCATCAGGCCCGCAGCGCCGTGCAGGAACTTGAAAAGATACAGCGCCGGATTCTGACGGTTTCGCTGCGGAATTCGGTGAAGCTGGAACTGGCCAGCGCCACCAGCGGCGGCGAGATAAAGATGCCGGCGCGCGGGGACATGTCGCAATGGATCGCCGCGCAAAAGAAACTGGGGGACAATATTTCCGACCTCGGGCGGGATTTAATACAATCGGGCATCGACGCGTCCCGGCTGACGGTGCCGGCAGGTGATCTGGTGCGGGATACGCTCGACAGCCTGGCGGCCGGCGACATGGAGACGGCGAGCCAATATCAGAGCCAGATCATGACCCTGCTCGACAGCCTGAAAAAACTGCTGGATGCGGAATTGCGCTTCGACCCCATGGGCCGCTCCGGCGCGGCGGACCTGTCGCCGTGAAGGTCTCAGGGCGTTTCTTTCAGTGGAGTTTCTGGCGGCTTTTCAGCACCTGCTCCACCGTATTGCACAGTTCATCCAGGGAGAAGGGCTTGCTGATCACGTCATGGATCAGCGAATCCAGGTTATGGGCCCGCTGACGTTCGTGGGAATAGCCGGTCATCATCAGGATCGGAATATCCGGATATTCCGCCGATACTTTAAGGGCCAGCGCAATGCCGTCCATCACCGGCATGACAATATCGGTCAGCAGCAGATCGAAGCTTTCTTCCAACAGGGCGTCAACCGCCGCGCCGCCGTCCGCCACGCCCAATGTGCTGTGGCCCCGGTGCTCCAGGGCCCGGCTGACAAACAGGCGAACAGCCATTTCATCTTCTGCGATCAATATACGCGCCATCGTTCTTATTTATACTCCGCTGATAAGCCGACTTCGGCTATAAGGCAAAATCCTTTACATTTTCTTTACGTTTCAGAAAAGAAGTCCTTAGTTTTCCGCAAAGGTGACGCTGATGCTGGTGGCCGTTTCAGGCGGATTGGGCAGTGAGGTATAAAAAGGGACAATTTCATCCGGCGAAATTGTCGCCGCCGATGACTTGAAAGTCCATTCCCTGACGGTGGCCCCCTGATCGTCCTTGAGGGCGATTTTCAGCAGCGGCAAACGGCGCGTTTCATCGCTCAGACCGACAATCTTCCCTTCGACTTTCAGGGTGATCACCTCGCCGTCGATAACCTTGCTCGGGATGGTGTCTTCAATCCTGAACAGCTTCTCCAGGGGAATCGCCGGTTCGGCCTTTTTGCTGTTCCCGCTGTGTGTCGGGCGGCTCTCGTCCATCCCCATCGCCCGATAGAGTTTCTTTGACGGCGGCCAGACCTCGCTGATGGTGGGCTGGAAAAACATAAAGCTGCTGACGATGATGGCGATGAAGGCCGCCAGGCCGTACCAGCCCCAAAGGGAATCCTGGTGCTTGTGATCCTGCAGCGCCGGCAGGTTTGAGCCCTTTGGTATCGGCCGGGGACGTTTTTGCCGCGGCGGCCGTTTCAGGGCGAAATCATCCTCCTCCGCCCCGGGGCTGTCGTCTGTCGGGGGTTCAGGGGGCGGTTGACCGGCGTCTGTTTCCGGTCGGGCCGGCGGATTGGCCGGGCCTTCGGCTTCGGCGGCCGCAACCTGCGGAATTTCCTGATCCGGCGCCGATTCCCGCCAGCTGTGTTTGCATTTGGCGCATCTGACCACCCGCCCGTTGGGGAGCAGGGCCTTGGGATCGACAAGGTATCTTGCGGAACATTCAGGGCAGGTCAGGATCATGAAAAACCTGTAACTCTTATTATCTTTAAGGGGTTATGATATATACGGTTATAATCTGATGAAATGATTAACGCAAGCTTCCTGCGGCCGTCAATGACGGTAAGGCGCTCCGAATATGGCCTGCAGCGGCGTTGACGCCGAAAAAGATCGGTCCGATTACGGGTCAGAGTCTGGCGAAACCGGAGTTTTGCCATAATTTCAGATCAGTATTGCGCAGCAGGCGGATGAATTGGTAAGGTGCGGGATAAAGAACACAATGAGGGATATGCGGTGATTCATTTCGAGAATGTTGGCATGAGATACGGGATGGGATCTGAAATATTGAAAGATATTTCCTTTAATCTCAAACCGGGTTCATTGCATTTCCTGACCGGGCCGAGCGGCGCCGGCAAGACATCCCTGCTCAAACTGATGTATCTGGCCCATCGCCCGTCCCGGGGCAGCATCCACATGTTCAAGGAAGACATCGTCAATACGCCGCGCAGGGAGCTGCCCCGGCTGCGCCGCAGAATCGGCGTTGTTTTTCAGGACTTCAGGCTGCTTGACCATTTGACGGCGATCGAGAATGTCGCCCTGCCGTTGTGGATTTCCGGCGGCAAGGGAGCTGAAATTGAAGAACATGTCGAGGAGCTTCTGGCCTGGGTCGGCCTGAAAGCGCGGATGAAAGCGCGGCCGCCGACGCTCTCCGGCGGCGAAAAGCAGCGGGTCGCCATCGCCCGGGCGGTGATCAAGCGGCCCGATCTGCTGCTGGCCGATGAGCCGACGGGCAATGTGGACCCCGCCCTGGCCCGGCGGATTTTGCATCTGTTCGTCGAACTGAACAAGCTGGGGACGACGACGGTGATCGCGACCCATGACATGGCCCTGGTCGAGCGGACCGGCGCCGACCGGCTGCATCTGAGCGAGGGACGCCTGCGCCTGATCCGGGCCGGCGACAGCGAGGCCCGGGCCGAGGACATCGGCTTCGAGGCGGCGGAATTTTCTGATCATCGCCTGAATCAGGCGGAATTTGGCCCCCGGACCTACCCCGAGGAGGACGCGGAATGAATAACGCGCTGAGATTTCTGCCCGATGAAAAAGGCAAGGAGGCGACCCGCCTGTTGCCCTATGTCATGGCGGTGATGGTTTACTTGAGTGCGCTGGCGCTGATGGGCGGCATGCTGCTGCATAAGGGTTTCGGCGACTGGACCGAAAGCCTGAGCAACCGCTTGACGGTGCAGATTACAGAAGAAGACCGGGCGCGGCGCGAGGCGCAGGTCGGCGCGGTGATCGACATGTTGAAAAAGACGCCGGGAATCGCCACGGTCCGCCAGTTGAATGAGGTCGAGATTGAAAACCTGCTGGAGCCGTGGCTGGGCGCCGGCAATGTGACCGCGGACCTGCCGGTGCCGGAGATTCTTGATGTGACGGTGAGCCGCAGCCTGAGCCTGGATATTGCGGCGCTCGGCGCCCGGCTTGGCGCGATTTCGCCGAATATTCATCTCGATGATCATCAGCAATGGCTGGGCCGGTTTCTCAGGCTGATGGATACGGTGGAATATACCGCGCTCGGCATATTGATTCTGGTGGTGCTGGCGACCATCTGCATTGTCATATTCGGCACCAAGGCCGGCATGGCCGAACATCGGGATATTATCGCCATCATGCATCACCTGGGGTCCCACGACGGCATGATCGCCCGCGCCTATCAGGACCGCTTTATGAGATATGGCCTGAAGGGCGGGATTATCGGCCTGGTGCTGGCCTATATTAGCCTGCTCAGCATGATTTATCTGTCCCGGGGACTGGCGACGGGGCTGGTCGAGGTGCCGGAACTGCCGGTGATCGAGGTCGCCCTGCTGCTGGTGATTCCGCTTTTCGCCGCCTTGATTTCCATGTTAACGGCCCGCCTGACCGTCCTCAGGGACCTCGGTGAAATGGTCTGAGCGGAAGGAGCGGCGCCGGATGAAATATATTTTTTACCTGCTTTTTTGCCTGGTCCTTCTGTGGTTGGGCGGCCTGGGCTATTTCATCTACAGCCTGTCGAATATGGCGCCGCCGACCGATGAGAAAACCGACGGCATTGTCGTGCTGACCGGCGGCAAGGACCGGCTGAAGGCGGCGGCCGACCTGCTGGAGCAGGGTCTGGCGGGCAAATTGTTTATATCGGGCGTCAACGCCCAGGTCACCGATGGCGAGCTGCGCGGGCTTCTCGGCATATCAAAGAAACTCGCCGACTGCTGCATCGAAAGTGGCACCATGGCCCAGAATACGGTCGGCAATGCGGAGGAGATTTCCCTCTGGGTCGCGCGGGGCCGCTTGTCATCCATCCGTGTGGTGACGTCCCTTGAGCATATGCCGCGAACTCTGGTTGAAATGCGCCGGATCATGCCCGGCACCCGGATGATTTCCCATCCGGTCGGCCAATGGCGGCCGGACAGAATCCGTTTTATTCCCCTGGTCCGGGAATATAGTAAATATCTGGTCAGTTTATTTCGCAACTGGTTCCTTGATATTGGGTGGTGAACTCCCATATTGACATTGAAACAACCACGATAAGAATATATCAAACAGGGTGGAAACCGGTATTGCGTCTGCGTTCTGTGATTTTTAAGTTCGTCTTTTATGTCTGGGGGACAATCGCTTGCCTCATCGGGGCGCCGGCGCTTTATCTCCCCGGGGCGCCGCGCCGCTGGCTGGTCCGGCTGCAAACGCTGTGGTCGCAGAGCGTCATATTCTGGCTGCGCACGGTTTTGAACCTCCGGATGGAGATTCGCGGCGCGGAACATATCGCCAAGGGTCCGGTGATTTACGCCATGAAGCATCAATCGATGCTCGACACCTTCATCATGCATGCGATTATACATGACCCGTCCTTCATCATGAAAAAAGAGCTGCTGAAAATTCCGCTCTATGGCCGGTTGTGCGCCAAAGTCGGCAATATCCCCATTGACCGGGAAATGGGCCGCAAATCCATGAAGCAAATGCTGTTGCGCTCCCATCAGGAAAAGGACGCCGGCCGGCCGGTCGTCATCTTCCCCGAGGGCTCCCGCGCCGCGCCGGGAGAGAAACACCCCTATATGACCGGCATCTTCGGCATCTATAAATATCTCAAAGTTCCGGTGGTTCCGGTTGCGGTCAATACCGGACTTTTCTGGCCCCGGGACGGCAAATTGAAGAAGGGCACATTCGTTATTGAATTCCTGCCGCCGATCGAACCGGGCATCCAAAAACAGGACTTCATGTCGACGCTGGAAGGCTCCATTGAAACGGCGAGCCGCAAGCTGCTGGTCGCCGTCTGAAACCGGGCCGATTTACTTTACCGGCGAAATTCTATATGAATCGTCAGGTAAATTTCAGGGAATATGATCATATGCGGTTAAAAATTCTGGCTTCGACGGTTCTGGCGGTGGTGCTGGGCTATACGCTGTTCTGGCACTATATGGCCGGTGAAGTGGAAGAACGGATCGAACTTTGGGTCAAGGATCAACAATCCCGCGGGATCAGCATCCATTATAAGGATCTGGAAATCTCCGGCTTTCCCTATCGGATGGAATTGACCCTGACGGCGCTGAATGTGGCGAAAGCAGGCGGCAACACGGCGCCTGTTTTGATCAAGTCTCCGGCGGTCACCCTGGTGGCCTTTCCGTGGAAAATCAATCACGGCGTCATCATCGGCAAGGGCGGCGAGATCCGGATCGGCGGCCGCAACCGGCCAAAAATGGAATTAACGTTTGCCGGGGCCCGGTCATCAGTGGTTGTGGACCTGGGGCGTCGCGTGTTCGAGCAGGCCTCATTCGTGCTGTCCGACCTGAGCTGGACCAGCGGCAAACCCGCCGGTAGTCCGCGAAAATCGACGGCCCGCGAGGTCCGGCTTCATATTCTGAAGCCCGCCGCCGCCTCCTCGTCCGGCGATATGGAGCTGCCGGTGCAGATGAAAATTTATCTCGAGGCGTCCGATGTGGTCGCCCAGGAAATTCCGGTGGGGATTTTCGGCAGGAAAGCCGACAAGCTGAAGGTCGACCTGCAGCTTCACGGCAAAAAATTCCCGCCCTTTACCCGGGACGGTCTTGGCCAATGGCGCGACACGGGCGGCACTCTGGCGGTGAATAATGTCGAGATCATGTCCGGCGAAATGGATCTGCAACTGGCGGGGGAAGCCAGCCTGGACCAGGAGCTGAAACCTTTGGGGGCCTTTTCCTCGACGATTTACGGCGTCGATCATATCGTCAACATACTGGCCGGCCATTCCGCCTTCCAGAAAGAACCGGGCAACATGATCCTTGAGGAACTCCGCCGGATGAGCAAGGTTGAACAGGCCGGCGCCCGTCAGGGCCGCCAGGCGATCGACCTCGCCATCAGCCTGCAGGGCGGATTGCTGTTCCTCGGCCCGATACCGGTTTATGAACTGGATCCCGTCGTCGAATAGAATCTACTGCTCGTCCAGATGGCGGCCGAAGTCCGGCACATCCTCATCCTGACCGGCGTCGATGATCTGCTTGCGGATCCGCCGGGTGCGGTCAAACAGGTCAAACAGCTTGTCGCCCTCGTCATAGCGGATGGAGCGCTGCAGCGCGGTCAGATCCTCGGTGAAGCGCCCGAGCATTTCGAGCACCGCTTCCTTGTTGTTCAAAAAAACGTCGCGCCACATGGTCGGGTCGGAGGCGGCGATACGGGTAAAGTCGCGAAAGCCGCCGGCGGAAAATTTGATCACTTCCGATTTGGTGACTTCCTCCAGATGGCGGGCGGTGCCGACAATATTATAGGCGATCAGATGGGGCAGGTGGCTGGTGATCGCCAGCACCATGTCATGGTGATCCGGGGTCATGCATTCCGTCATGCTGCCCAGCGCCCGCCAGAATTGTTCGAGCTTTTCCACCGCTTCCGGGCTGCTGCCCTCGGCCGGAGTCAGGATGCACCAGCGGCCCTTGAACAGGCTGGCGAAACCGGCGGCCGGCCCGGATTGTTCGGTCCCGGCGACCGGATGACCCGGGATTAGAAAGCAATCCGCCCGCATATGGGGCGCGAGCGCTCTGATGACGCTGGCCTTGACCGAGCCGACATCGGTCAGAATGGCGCCCGGTTTCAGGACGGGGCCGATCTGGCCGCCAAGATCGCCGTAGGTGCCGACCGGGGTCGCCAGAATCACCAGATCCGCGTCGTGCGCCGCCTGCGCCGGGTCGGCATATATCCGGTCGCAAAGTTTTAGCTCCCGCGCCGTCTCGCGATGGTCCGGGTTGCTGTCACAGCCGATCAGGCGTTCTGCGACCTGATTTTGCCGGGCCGCCCGGGCGATGGAGGAGCCGATCAACCCCATGCCGATGATGGTGATTTGAGGGAAAATAGTCATTTATTGTTCCAGAAATTCTTTTAACAGGCCGATGACGGCGCGGTTTTCCGCCGCCGTGCCGATGGTCAGCCGCAGGCAGTCGCCCAGTCCCTGTCCCGGCAGCCAGCGCAGGATATAGCCTCTGCGCAACAGAAAGTCATTGGCGGCTTCGGCGGATTTCTCCTGCCGGTCGGGGAAGCGGATCAGGATGAAATTGGTCACGCTCGGCACCGGCTCAAGACCAAGGGCGATCAGTTCCTCGCGCAGGATGCCGAGCCATTTGTTGTTATGGGCCAGGGCCTTCTGCTCGAATTCAATATCCCGCAGAGCGGCGACGCCGGCGACCTGGGTCGCGGTCGGCACGTTGAAAGGGTCGCGGATACTGTCGAGGGTGGCGGCGATCTGCGGACAGGCGTACCCCCAGCCGAGGCGCAGGGCGGCGAGGCCGTAAAGCTTGGAAAAAGTTCGGGTCATCAGGACGTTCCGCGCCTTGTTCACCAGTTCAATCCCGGCCTGATAATCTTCTTCATCGACGAATTCCGCATAGGCGCTGTCGAGGACAAGCAGGATATGGTCGGGCAGGCCGCGCCACAGCCGCTCCACCTCGGCGGCCGCAATATAGGTGCCGGTCGGGTTGTTGGGATTGGCGAGGAAGACGACCCGCGTGCGTTCGGTGACTGCGGCGAGGAGATTGTCGACATTCAGGCCATAGTCGCTGTCGGCCACTTCGCCCGGCACGCCGCCGACGCTTGCGGTGGCGATCGGATACATCATGAAGCTGTGGCGGCTGTAGATCACCTCGTCGCCCGGCGCGACATAGGCCCGGCAGGCGAGTTTGAGGATCTCGTCGGAACCGACGCCGCAGAGGATTTGTCTGGCGGCGATGCCGTAGCGTTCGGCGAGGGCGGCCCTCAGGTCATGATAGGCGGCGTCCGGATAGCGATGCAGGGTTTCCGCGGCGGCGCGATAGGCTTCCATGGCCCGCGGGCTCGGGCCGAGGGCGCTTTCGTTGGAGGACAGTTTGACGGCCTTTTCAACCCCTTCGGCGCGGGATTTCCCGCCGACATAAATGTCAAGTTTTTCAATCCACGGGCGTGGCTGTGGTCCACTCATGGCTTTATTCCTGTATTTATTCGCATGTGGTAATTTCGTGGCTTTCATATTCATCTACACTGATTGGGGGGATTTAACCACCTAAAAATTGGGCGACTAAAAATTTCGGCTGTCTTTTTTCGCCATATTGGCTATGTTGTCGTTCGATGTTTTTTCGTCAGGACAGATCAGGATTCATGAAACAGGACGCACCAGAGACGATTACGGACGACGGCCATGCCGCGGTGGCGACACTGGGTCGGGACCGGCCGTTGCGGCTTGATTCCGGCGGCCGGATCGGACCGTTTGATATGGCCTATAAATCCTGGGGCCGGCTGAACGGGGACAAAAGCAATGCGGTTCTGGTCTGCCACGCCCTGACCGGTGATCAATATGTCGTGGGGGAGAATCCGATCACCGGCAAGCGCGGCTGGTGGGAAAATATGATCGGTCCGGGAAAACCGGTCGATACGGAACGTTATTTTGTTATCTGCATCAATGTTCTGGGCTCCTGCGCCGGCTCCACCGGGCCGCTGTCGATCAATCCGCAAAGCGGTGAGGCTTACGGCCTTGATTTTCCGGTGATCACCATCGGCGACATGGTCCGCGCCCAGGCGATGCTGCTTGATCATCTGGGGATCGAGACCCTGTTTTCGGTGATCGGCGGTTCGATGGGCGGCATGCAGGTGCTGCAATGGGCGGTGTCCTATCCGGAACGGGTGAAAACCGCCGTCGCCATCGCCACCACCTGGCGGCATTCGGCGCAGAATATCGCCTTTCACGAGGTGGGCCGCCAGGCGATCATGGCCGACAAGGACTGGAATCACGGCCGTTATATGGATCAGGGGAGCCGGCCCCACGCCGGCCTCGCCGTGGCGCGGATGGCGGCCCATATCACCTATATGTCGGAATCCGGCCTGACCAGCCGCTTCGGCCGCAATCTGCAGGACCGGGAAAAGCTCACCTTTGGCTTTGACGCGGATTTCCAGATCGAAAGCTATCTGCGCCACCAGGGCATATCCTTCGTCGATCGCTTTGACGCCAACAGCTATCTCTATATCACGCGGGCGATGGATTATTATGACCTGAGCCTGCCCCATGGCGGCGTGCTGGCGGAGGCCTTTCGCGGCTCGGAAACCCGGTTTTGCATTCTGTCCTTCACCTCGGACTGGCTTTACACCACCGAGGAAAGCCGCCATATCGTCCGGTCGCTGAATGCGGTCGGCGCCCGGGTCAGCTTTGCCGATGTAGACATGGACAAGGGCCATGACAGCTTCCTGCTCGAATGCCCGGAAATGAACGGCATCGTCAAGGGCTTCCTCAATTCCGAGGCGGAACTGATGGGGGTCGAACTGTCATGAATGTCCAGAAGATTAAAGAAAAGAAGATCAAAGAACAGAAAGCCCGGGAGCAGCAGACGCGGGCGTCGGATATCCGGGTTGACCTGCTGGAAATCGCCCGGGTCATCAAACCGGGAACGACGGTGCTCGATGTCGGCTGCGGCGACGGCAGCCTGCTCGATTATCTCGTGCGGCGAAAACAGGTCGACGGCCGCGGCATTGAACTGAGCCCCGAGGGGGTCGACCGCTGCATCGCCCGCGGCCTGTCGGTGATCCAGGGCAACGCGGAAGAGGACATCGCCTTCTATCCGGATGACTGTTTCGACTATGTGATCCTCAGTCAGACCCTGCAGGCGATGAAACGGCCGGACCGGATGCTGAAACAATTGCTGCGGGTCGGCCGCAAGGCGATTGTCTCCTTCCCCAATTTCGGCCACTGGAAGGTGCGGATGAATCTGGCCCTGCTGGGCACGATGCCGGTCAACAGGACGCTGGATTACCCGTGGTATTCGACGCCCAATATCCATTTTTGCACCATCCGGGATTTTGTCAACCTGTGCCGGCAACTGGATATTCAGGTGGAAAAATCCATGGCGATCAACAGCAGGGGGGCGCGGATGCCCTTTTTGAGCCTGTTTCTGGTGAATTTGTTGGCGACGCAGGGAATGTATGTCATAACGAGAAAATAATATTGCAAGAGTTTGGGATAATTACAAACGCCTTCCCCCGAAGGCTTTAAGGAAAAAATATGTCAGAAGAAAATAACACAAGCGAAAATTCAGAAAATCCGTCACCGGTCCTCTATCAGCGGCTCGCCCCGTTGCTGACGGATGTTCACAAGGACCTGAAACTGGTCAAGAACCAGAATTTCAGCTTTGTCGCCAATGTCAACGCCGTGCCGATTGTGATGCAGGAACTGCCCATGGCGGCGAAATTCTACCCGATCGTCTTCGCCAGCGACGCGCCGGGGGTCATGCTGGCGGTGATGGGCATCCGCAACGGGGAAAACCTGTTTGTCGATGCAGAGGGAAAATGGCGGGAGGACACCTATATCCCGGCCTATATCCGGCGTTATCCTTTCTTTGTCGCCCGGCCCGGCCCGGACAGCGATCCGGTGATCTGTATTGATGAGGAAACATCCTTCCTGTCGCCGGACGGCGATCTGCCGCTGTTCAAGGACGGCGCGCCGAGCGAAGAACTCAAACGGGCGATGGAATTCACCCGCACGGTGCAGGGCCATATCGAGGCGACCGTTGAATTCGGCGAGATGGCCGGCGAGAAGGACCTGCTGGAGGACCGCTCGGTGGAATTCAAGACCGGCGACGAGGTCAAGGCCAACGTTAACGGCTTCAAGGCGATTAACCGGGCCAAATTTGACGAACTGGACGGCGAAACCCTGAAGGACTGGCTGGGCAAGGGCTGGGTCGACGCCGTCATCCTCCATCTGGCGTCGGGCGGCAATTTCGACCGCCTGTGGCAGATGGCCCTGAAACGCAACGGCTAAACAACGGATTTTTCGATAAAACGCCCCGTTATATTATATGGCGGGGCGTTTTTGATGTCAGACGCGTCAATTCAGCCTTAAAAATCATAGAGCAGCCCGGCCCGGGCGATGGTGTCGGTTTTCTTGCGCTCCAGCGGCGCATCCCGGTCATAAAAAATGTCATAGGAAAATTTGCTGCTTAAGGCGCCGTTAATTTTGACCTTCAGGGCCGACTTGCTTTCGATGACGCTTCTGTTGCCGAAGAAGACAACGGTCTTGTTGGAAAAATTGCTGCGGTCGTTAATGGTCCATTTGAAGATGCTGTTGGCGAAACCGTTAAAGCTGCTGCTGTAGCTCTCGCCGGGCAACTCCTTGGTGAACAGGATGCTGGGGCCGCCCTCGACCTTCCAGCTGTATTTGTCATCAATAATGATCGGATAACCGATACCGAGGGAGGTGGTCACCCGCTCGCGGAAGGCGCCGAACTGGTCGTTTTCATATCCGGCGAATGCCGTGACATAGAGTTTTTCGGAAAAATCATAATCCAGCTTGTAGGCCAGACCCCATTTCTGCTTGTCTTTCTCGCCATCGTTTTTGTTCAGATCGAAAAAGGTCGTGATCGTGTGATGGAATTTATCCGCGTTGCGCTCCATCTTGCCGCCGAGGCCGAAGGACTGCTGGCGGGTGTTGCCGGTGGTTTGCAGGATATTCAGCTCCACTTCGCCGTCCCAGCCCCGGAGGCTGAAATATCCCGGGTTGTCTTCGGCAAGGGCGGCTTTGTCGGCCTGCATCGGCGCGGCGGGTGTCGCGGTGGCGGCCTGTTCAGGAACGGGCGTTGCCGGACCGGCGGCGATTTCGACCGCATTGATTTCCGGGGTGGTTTCCGGGGCGTCTTTCGGGTCAATTTTCCGTTTCAGGTTCGCCACAAGCTCAAGAATATCCTTTTCCGCGTCCGGTTTGGCGGCGATGGCGAGTTTGGCGACAAGGTCGAGGTTGGCCCCGCCATCCTTTTCCGCCGTGACGATCAGCAGATTCATGATGTCCGGCGAGACGGCGGCGAGGGCAGGGCTGGCGCCGGCCATAACACAAGAGAGCGCGGCGGCGGCGGCCGCTGATTTAAGGGTAAAAGACATGTTTCACTCTTTGGCTTAGGGCGTTTGTGTAAAGGTTAAGTGGAAGACGACGGGCACGACGGTGCTGATCGACGGCAACTTCGCCAGTTCCTGTAGCTTTTTCAGGCCGGGAAGTAAATTAAATTTTTCCACATCAAGGAAAATAATCTCATGGTTGAGGATGACGACTTTATCTTCGCTCAGACGCAGGATGGCCAGTTCGGCCTCGACATTCTGGCTCTCGCCATGCAGGGTGAATTCAAACGTCATCTCCAGAGTCCGCTGACTGCCGACCGCCATGTCCTGAAACTGCGCCATATCCACCTGGCCGCTGAGGCTGGCGACGGGGAACAGTTTTGTTTTGAAAAAGAATTCCTTCATCCGCTCATTGCGAATATCGACCCAGGTTTCGACACTGCCGAGATCAATCAGCAGCGTCACCGCGCCGCTGTCCGAAATCCGCCCTTCCATTTTCTCAAAATGGTTGCTTTCGCCAATGCTGTTTTTCTTGATTGAACCATAGGCGAGATGGGAGTTTTCTTCGTCGAGCAGCCAGTCGGCCCGGGCGGGGGCCACGGCGAGGACGGCGCCGAAGGCGGCGAACAGGAGGATTTTATAAAATTTTGAACGGAGGCGCATGGTGAATTCCCTGAATGAATTTGGCCGGGTATTGATGTTGCCTCAAGGTAACAAACTTACAGTTGCCTGACAATTCATATGGTTAAAATTTTGCGCCATGGAAAATATAAAAAGGCCGGCGGGGTGGCGCCGGCCTTTTGGGTTTCGGATAAAATTCAGCCTGTTGCGTCAACTGTAGAATTTTTCATCCCTGGCCGCCTTGTCCTGCAACAGTTTCGGCGGCAGGAAGCCGGGGCCGAATTTGTCAGCGAGCGCCTGGCATTCATCGGCGAATTTTTTGACGCCGATGGTGTCGACCATGCTTAAGGGCCCGCCGGTCCAGGGGGCGAAGCCCCAGCCGAAGATGGCGCCGATGTCGGCGTCTTCCGGCGCCAGCAATACCCCTTCCTCATAACAGCGGATGACCTCGATCGCCTGGCGATAGAGCAGCCGATTGGTGACTTCCTCGGCGCTTGGCTGACGCGCGGCGACCGGGAAATGTTCGCCGAGGCCGGGCCAGAGGTATTTTTCACCGCCTTCGGGATATTCATACCAGCCTTTCTGGTTCTTCTTGCCCTTGCGGCCCAGGTCGAGATACATCTTTTCGACCACGGCATCAGCCGCCTGCGGCACATAGGCGTCGCCGAGACCCTTCTTGGTCGCCTGGCCGACATGATAGCTGAGCTCGATGCTGACCTCGTCGCCGACGGCGAAGGGGCCGACGGCCATGCCGCTGTAGACGCCGCAGTTTTCAATCAGGGCAGGGGATATGCCTTCGGCCAGCATATTGATCGCTTCGGTGACATAGGTCGAGAAACAGCGGCTGGTGTAAAAGCCGCGGCTGTCGTTGACGACGATCGGGGTTTTACGGATCTGGGCGACATAATCCAGCGCCTTGGCGAGCGCCTTATCGCCGGTTTTTTCACCCATGATGATTTCGACCAGCGGCATTTTATCGACCGGTGAGAAGAAATGAATGCCGATGAACTGATCCTCGCGCCGGGAGGCTTTCGCCAGCTGGGTGATCGGCAGGGTCGAGGTGTTGGAGCCGTAAATGCAGCTTTCCGGCACCACGGCCTCGGTCTGGGCGGTCACTTTCGCCTTGACCTCGACGTCCTCCAGCACCGCCTCGATAATCAGGTCGCAGCCTTCAAGGTCGGCATAATCGGTGGTCGGCGTGATCAGCGACAGGATCTTGTCGGCTTTTTCCTCGGTGGTTTTCTTGCGCTTGACCCGCTTGGCAAGCAGGTTTTCGCTATAGGCCTTGCCCTTTTCCGCCGCTTCCAGGGTCATATCGAGCAGAACAACCTCGATCCCGGCCATGGCGGAGACATAGGCGATGCCCGCCCCCATCATGCCGGCGCCGAGCATGCCGAGCTTTTTGGTCTTCATCGGGGGGATGTCTTTCGGACGACGAACGCCTTTTTCCGCCGCCTGCTTGTTGACGAACAGGGTGCGGATCATGTTGGGCGCCACATCGCCGAGCAGAAGTTCGGTGAAATATTTGCTTTCGACCTGAAGCGCCTTGTCCATCGGCAGCTGATGGCCTTCGTAAACGCAGGACAGGATGCTGACCGTCGCCGGATAATTGCCCTTGGTTTCCTTCTTGGTCATCGCCGGGGCGCCGACAAAGGTCTGGACGATATTGGGATCATAAACCCCCTGACCGCCGGGGATCTTGAAGCGTTTCTGATCCCATGGCTGTTCGGCCTTGCCGCCGTCCAATATCCATTTGCGGGCAGTGGCGACCAGTTCGTCCTGGGGGACGACTTCATGGACCACATTATTCATCTTGGCCTGTTGTGGCGTCATGTTTTTGCCCTGCAGCAGGTAAGGCAGCGCCATCTGGATGCCCATCAGGCGCGGCAGACGCTGGGTGCCGCCGCCGCCGGGCAGCAGGCCGACCATCACTTCCGGCAGGCCGAGGGTGATTTTCGGATTGTCGGCGATCACCCGGTAATGACAGGCGAGGGCGATTTCGAGTCCGCCACCGAGCGCCAGTCCGTTGACGGCGGCGGCGAAAGGCTTGCCGCAGGTTTCCATCGCGCGCAGGGCCTTGTTCATCCGGTAGGCGGCCTGGAATAATTCCTCCCGCGGCGCGGTCTTCACCATCTCGGACATCTCAAGCAGCATGGTGAGATCGGCGCCGGCGACAAAGGAACCTTGCTTGCCCGACGTGATCACCGCGCCCTTGACCTTGTCATCGGCGGCGATCTGCGGCACGAGCTTCTCCAGATCCTCCATGAATTCGCGGGTTATGACATTCATCGATTTGCCCGGAACGTCAATGGTGAGGAGGGCGACGCCGTCGCTGTCCAGTTCGTATTTGATTGTGTTGGTCATGGATTGTTCCTCCTTACACGCGTTCAATAATGGTTGCGGTGGCCATGCCGCCCGCGACACAGAGGGTCGCCAGACCGGTCGATTTATCGGCCCGCTCCATCTCGTCAAGGGCGGTGCCGAGGATCATCGCCCCGGTGGCGCCGAGCGGATGGCCCATGGCGATGGCGCCGCCGTTGACATTGACCTGGTCGGCGCCGAGCTCCATTTCCTGACAGAAGCGCAGGACGACCGACGCGAAGGCCTCGTTGATTTCCCAGACGTCGATGTCATTGGCGCTCATGCCGGCGCGCGCCATCGCCTTTTTGGCGGCGGTGCCGGGACCGGACAGCATGATCGTCGGGTCAATGCCGATGTCGGCGAAACCGATCATTTTGGCGCGCGGCTTGAGGCCGAGTTTTTCGCCCGTCTCCTTGGTGCCGATCAGCATGGCGGAGGCGCCGTCGACGATGCCGCTGGAATTGCCGGCGTGATGGACATGATTCATTTTTTCGACTTCGGGATATTTCTGCAGGGCGACGCTGTCAAAGCCCAGCTGTCCCATGTCGATGAAGGACGCCTTCAGCTTGGCGAGGTCGTCAAGGGTGGTTTCGGGGCGCATATGCTCGTCATGATCGAGCAGGGTGAGGCCCAGCTGGTCCCGGACCGCAACGACGCTGTTGCTGAAATGGCCCTTGTCCCAGGCGGCCTTGGCCCGCTGCTGGCTGAGGATGGCGTACTGGTCGCATTCCTCGCGGCTGAAGCCGTATTTGGTCGCGATCAGGTCGGCGCTGATGCCCTGAAGGACAAAGCCGACTTCATTGGAGACCTGGGGATCGAAAATCCATGCGCCGCCGTCAAAGCCCATCTGGACCCGCGACATGCTTTCGACGCCGCCGCCGACCATCAGGTCGGCCTGGCCGGCCATCACCCGCGCCGCGGCGTAATTGACCGCCACCAGGGCCGAGGCGCAGAAGCGGTTGACGTGCATGCCGGCGACCTCATCGCCGTATCCGGCCATATAGGCGGCGAAACGGCCGATATTGCCGCCCTGTTCACCGACGCCGGTGACGCAGCCGGCAATGACGTCGTCGATCAGTTTCGGGTCAAAGTCATTGCGGTCGCGGAGCGCCGCCATCATCTGGGCCAGCAGGTTGACCGGCGTCACCTCATGCAGGCTGCCGTCTTTCTTGCCCTTGCCGCGCGGGCTGCGGACGTGATCAAAAATATATGCTTCGGTCATGTTCTGTTCCTTTAGAATGAGTGGGCGTCAAGACCCATGACGCTGTCGGCGCCGGCCTCGATTTTTGCTTTCAGGGCGACGGTTTCCGGCAGCATGTGGCCATAGAAGAAATCGGCAGTGATCAGTTTGTTTTTGAGGAAAGTTTCATCGCCTTGCGCCGCGGCCAGCATTTCATGCGCTTTTTTCGCCATGTCGGCCCAGAAGTAGCCCATGGTCACCAGCGCCAGCAGGTTGAGGTAATAATGGGCCGCCGCCCCGGCGTTGTCCGGATTCGACATGCCGTTCTGCATCAGCCACATGCTGGCGGCCTGCAGGCGACCGAGGGCTTTTTCCAGATGGGGGATATAGGCGGCCAGGGCGTCATTTTCCTTGTTCTCATCAATGAAAGTCTGCACCATTTCAAAATAGGCCCGGATCGCGGCACCGCCGTTGGCGGGCAGTTTGCGGCCGATCAGGTCCATCGCCTGCACGCCGTTGGTGCCTTCATAGATCGGTGCGATGCGGCTGTCGCGGAGGAATTGCTCCATGCCCCATTCGCGAATGTAGCCGTGACCGCCGAAACACTGCAGCGCGCGGCTTGCGGCCTCGACCCCCTGGTCGGTCAGATAGGATTTCAGCACCGGCGTGATCAGGGCCAGCAGTTCCTCGGCCTTTTCCCGTTCCTTCTCATCGGGGTGCTGGCGGGTCTTGTCCACCAGAATGCCGGCCCAGACGGCCATGGCGCGGGAGCCTTCAATGAAGGCGCGGTTGGTCATCAGCATGCGCCGCACATCGGGATGGACGATGATCGGGTCGGCCTTGTCATCTGGGTTTTTCGGTCCGGTCAGCGCCCGGCCCTGCAGCCGGTCATTGGCGTAGATCGCGGCGTTTTGCTGGGCGACCTCGGCAATGGCCAGCCCCTGGATGGCGACGCCGAGGCGGGCTTCATTCATCATGGTGAACATGGCGCGCATGCCTTTATGCTCCTCACCCAGCAGATAACCGGTCGCCTGATCATAATTCATCACGCAGGTGGCGTTGGAATGGATGCCCATTTTTTCTTCCAGAGAGCCGACGGAGACGCCGTTATTCTCGCCGATCGAGCCGTCGTCATTGATCTTGTTGCGCGGCACGATGAACAGGCTGATGCCCTTGACCCCTTCGGGGCCGCCGGGAATTCTGGCCAGCACCAGATGGATGACATTTTCCGTCAGGTCATGGTCGCCGGCGGAGATGAAAATCTTGGTGCCGGTGATTTTATAACTGCCGTCGGCCTGGGGTTCGGCCTTGGTGCGCAACAGGCCGAGGTCGGTGCCGCAGTGCGGCTCGGTCAGATTCATGGTTCCGGTCCATTCGGCGGAATACATTTTCGGCAGATATTTGTCTTTTTGTTCGTCGGTGCCCCAGGTGTGGATCGATTCAGTCGCGCCCTTGGTCAGGCCGGGATACATGGCGAAGCCCCAGTTGGCGGAGACCATGATCTCGTTGAGCACCAGCCCCAGGGTCTGGGGCAGGCCCTGGCCGCCATATTTTTCATCGCCGGTCAGGCCCTGCCAGCCGCCTTCGCGATACTGGTTATAGGCGTCCCTGAAGCCGTCGGGGGTGATCACCTTGCCGTCTTCGAGCCGACAGCCCTGTTCGTCGCCGGGCAGGTTGAGCGGATGAAAGACATTCTCCGCCACCTTGGCCGCTTCGTCCAGAATGGCGTCAACCAGATCCGGCGTCGCCTCGGTGAAGGCCGGCATATTGTTATACTGCTGTATATTGAAATAATCATGTAAAAGGAATTGAATGTCTTTTACGGGGGCTGAATAGCTTGGCATGGGTTATTTCTCCATTTGCTCGGGATAATTTTCTTCCATGAAAGTCGTGACCGTCCGCACAAGGCGGTTCAGATCTTTCAGGGTTTCATCAATGTCCTGTTTCTGTCGTTCGAGGTTCTTTATGCGTTCCTCGCAGGCCGAAATGGTGACGCGGCATTGTTCGGCCTTGCCGCCTTCCCGGTAATGCATGTCCAGCACCTCGCGGATGTCGGTGATGCTGAAGCCGACCCGCTTTCCCCGGAGAATCCAGATCAGCCGCGCCCGGTCGGCGGCGGAATATATCCGGGCCTGGCCATCGCGGCGCGGCGACAACAGCGCCTGATCCTCATAATAGCGCAAAGTCCGGGGCGTGATGCCGAATTCTTCGGAAAGTTCGGAAATGCTGTACTGTTTTTTCATCATGCCGATCCGTTATTGATCCATAATCCGGGGCGCCCGTGCGGCATAAGGGCCGGGCGATTCGCTCAGGGCATTTTAGTTTACCTTTACGTAAAGGTCAACCAAAAATAAAACGGTCGTTTAGTCCGCGGAAATATAATCAGGAAAAATAGTCAAGAAGACAGGCAGAAAAAAATCAAGAAGACAGGGGAAAATCTGGAATCCTTCAAGAAAACAGTATGAATATCAAGGAAATTTGTTTAGGATTTACAGATGGAATAAAAGGCGATAAGCGACGCCCGTCAGGGATAAAGAAAAACAGTCAAAGAAGAACAGCGCGCATGCAAATCTACCTGCCTATTGCTGAAATCTCGATCAACATATTTGTGTTGTTGGCCATGGGCGGCGGCGTTGGCTTTCTATCGGGCATGTTCGGGGTCGGCGGCGGTTTTTTGATGACGCCGCTGCTGATCTTTGTCGGGGTGCCGCCGGCGGTTGCGGTCGCGACGGAAGCCAATCAGATCACTGCGGCGTCGGTCTCGGGCGCCTTGGCCCATGGCCGGCGCGGCGGCATTGATTACAAGATGGGCCTTGTGCTGATCGCCGGCGGGGCGGTCGGCTCCTATATCGGCGCCTGGTTCTTCACCATCCTCAAGGCGACGGGCCAGGTGGACCTGATGATTTCGCTGGCCTATGTGGTCTTCCTCGGCGCCATTGGCGGCATGATGTTTATTGAGAGCATCCGCGCCCTTGTCCGCCAGCGCAAGGGGGTTCCGCCGAAGACGGGCCGCCGGCCGCGGACCTGGGTCGACGCCCTGCCGTTCAAGATGCGATTCCGCAAATCCAAGATGTATGTCAGTCTGCTGATGCCGCTGGCCATTGGCGCGCTGGTCGGCGTTCTGGCGGCGATCATGGGGGTTGGCGGCGGCTTTATCATGGTGCCGGCGATGATCTATCTGCTCAACATGCCGATCAATGTGGTGATCGGCACCTCGCTGTTTCAGATCACCTTCGTCACCGCCAGCGTGACTTTCCTCCATTCGGTGAACACCCAGACGGTTGACGTAGTGCTGGCGCTGATCCTGCTGATCGGCGCGGTGATCGGCGCCCAGATCGGCGCCCGGGTCGGACTCAGGCTCAAAGGCGAGCAGCTGCGGATTCTGCTGGCCCTTCTGGTGCTGGTGGTCTGCGCCAAGATGGCGGTCGACCTGGTGGTCAAGCCGGCTGAAATCTATACCGTTTATCCTGTGGGAGGGATGCATTGAGTCGCCCTCAACGCCATATCGCCGGTTTTCTGGTGGCGGCAGTCGTCGCTTTCATGAATATTCAGATGGCCCGGGCCGAACGCATGGTTACGGATCTGTCGAGCCATGTAATTGAAATCACGTCGCAATTTTCAGGAACCGAGCTGTTGATCTTTGGCGCTATCGAGCGCACGATTCCCCAGGCCGATGGCGGTCACGGCGTGACCATAGAAGGCGCCGATTACGATATTATCGTGGTGGTGCAGAGCGAACGACACGATATGATCATCAGGCGCAAGGAATTGATCGGCCCGGTCTGGGCCAATAAGACCGCCCTGACCCTGAAGGACATCCAGGGGTACTATGCGATCACTTCGACCCGGCCACTTGACCTAATCCTGTCCGCGGAACAATTGGAATTTCTTGGCGCCGGCCTTGATCAACTTAAGATTGTGTTTGACGAGCCGGTCTCCGCCGCGGAAATGCAGGCTTTTCGCCGGGGTTTCATCCGCAACATGCGGGCGAAGAAGCTTTACAGCCAGCAGGAAGGCGCCATCAGCATACTGGATGATATATTGTTTCGGGCCATATTGGAATTTCCGGCCAATATGCCGGTGGGCGATTATCAGGTCGACGTCTATCTGGTGCGCGACGGCGAAATTATCCTCGCCGAAAAGTCGCCCCTCGAAGTGGGCAAGGCGGGTATCGAACGGGTGATCTATAACTTCGCCCATGAACGTCCGTCGTTATACGGGATGATGGCGGTTCTCGTCGCCCTGTTCGCCGGCTGGCTGGGCGGCTTCCTGTCCCGCAAAATGTCCGCCTGATCCGTCAACTGAAATTTCAGCAAATATTTCAGCAAACATAATCGTGATGTAAAATTTCCTTGCGCTTTGCGGCGACGGCGTTAGAAAGAGGTCATGGAAAGTCTTGAAGTCTCATATCTGGTCGCCCTTCTGAGCGGTATGTTCAGTTTCTTGTCGCCCTGCGTGCTGCCGCTGGTGCCGGCCTATATCTGTTTTATCACCGGCAACAGTTACCAGGACCTTCAGGGCGGCGAAAAAATTGATAAATGGGCCATGCTCTGGCCGGCGGTGGCCTTTGTTCTCGGCTTTTCAACCGTCTTTATCGCCCTCGGCGCCGGCGCCTCCTCCTTCCAGGGGTTTCTACAGGAATATAAGGATATATTCGCCAAGGTTTCCGGCGTGCTGATCGTCATCCTCGGCGTTCATTTCACCGGCCTGATCCGGCTGAGCTTCCTGTATAAGGAGGCGCGGTTTCAGACCCGTGACGAGCCAAAGGGGCTGGTCGGCGCCTATATTGTCGGTCTGGCCTTCGCCTTTGGCTGGACGCCCTGCATCGGTCCAATTCTGGCGACCATCATCACGCTGGCGGCGACCCAGGAGCATTTTTCCGAGGGCGTCACCCTGCTGGCGATCTATTCGCTCGGCCTCGGGGTGCCCTTCATCATCGCCTCCCTCGCAATAAACCGCTTTCTGGCCGCTTCCGGCCGGCTGCGACGCCATATGCAGGCCATTGAGCGCATCATCGGCGCCCTGCTGATCCTGACCGGTATCGCCATCTTTACCGGCTCCCTGCAGAGCCTGGGCTTTTATCTGATCGAGGCCGTGCCGTGGCTGGCGAAAATCGGCTGATCATTCCGGCAACAGAACAAAAAAAGCCCCGGTGATGTTTTGTTAACGTCACCGAGGCAGTCAGGCAGATGAAAGGTCATAGGAATGACCTTTCAAGGGATTCTGATATGAGTACAACCTATGGGTTAAGTATAGAGGATGAAAGCGAAAAAAAGCAATGAATTTTTAGTGCAGCGCCGCCGGGGCGGGTGAAATTCGTTGACTTAAAATGTTCAGAATCTCGTTCCAGAGATATATTCCATTTGGATTATCCGTTTTGACCATATTTTCCAGCATAATTCGTGCATATGCAAAGACCTTGGGGCCGTGGATGGAAAAAATATCATTGGCCGCCGTCTCCAGAATGGGTTTCGGATCCATGCCAAGCGATTTCATTTCCTGAATAAGATCGACGAAGGAATAGTCCGCATGGCCAAAAGCGCTGGTGCTGGTTGGAGTTTCCGGAATTGGTTTGTTCATAATTTTCTCCTTGTGCATATTTTTCTATGCAAAAGGCGCGCCAAATGACGGAAGGCCGGAAAGGCGGGATCGCAGGCCGGATTTGGATATTTACCGGCCGGTAAAAATCGTCCTGCTGGGCAAAATATACCGCCAAGACTTATTTAGTTAACAAATGTCACCATGTTTTGGTTTTGTTCATTTCGGGCCAGTTTATGAACGGCGATATGTGGTAACATTTTCGTGAAGTCGGCGATGACAATATCAAAATTTATATAATTCTCGAGCGACTCGGAGACGATCAGGCCCAAAATTTCAACGTTACGTTGCTGAATGGCGGTGAGACAGGTCAGGGTATGGCTCAGGGTGCCGAGGTAGGATCCGGTGACGATCAGGCAGGGACTGCCGAGCCGTTCAACCAGGTCGAGCGTGGTCATCTGTCGATCCAGCGGCGTCATGATGCCGCCGACCCCCTCAATCAGCAGATAGTCCAAGTCGGCGCGGGCCTGATCCTGACAAAATTGAACCAGTTGGTCAAAATTTATCGGCTGCCCGGACCGTTCGGCGGCGAGATGGGGCGGCAGCGGCTCGGGATAACGCCAGGGCGAAATCTGCTCCGCCCGGGCGAGGGTCGGCGCCTCACCCATGGCCTGTAATATTTGACCGCTGTCTGACTGTTCAACGGCCGCCGCGTCAAACCCGCTGATGACCGGCTTGATGGCGCGGGCCCTGTGGCCCTGTTCGCGAAGCTGTTCCAGCAGCAGGCAGGTGACGTGGGTCTTGCCGATGTCGGTGCCGGTCGCGCCGATAAAAATCACCTTGGTCATGGCGCGATGCCGTGTTTTTTGATCGCCGCGACCAGGGCACGGATGTCCGGCTCCTGATGATCGGCGGAAAAGGTGAAGCGCAGCCGCGCCGTGCCGGCGGCGACGGTTGGCGGCCGGATGCCGGTGACCAGAAAGCCGTCCTCTTCCAGCAGGGCGGCGTATCGCATGGTCTGTTCCGCAGCGCCGATGATGATCGGCACGATCGGGCTTTGCGGCGCCGGCAGATTCAGCAGTTCGGCAAAGCGACGGGCGTTTTTCAGGGGGCGGGCGCAATAGTCATGCTCGCGTTCGATGATCTCCAGCGCGGCGAGGGCGGCGGCGACGCTGGCCGGCGGCAGGGCGGTGGTGTAAATCAGGCTGCGGGCCCGGGTTCTGATCAGGTCGATCACCGGCCGGCTGGCGCAGAGATAGGCGCCGAAGCTGCCGATGGCTTTCGACAGGGTGCCCATCTGCAACGGAATATCGGGCGGCGGCGTGAACATATAGCGGCTGCCCCGATTGACAACACTCCGGTTGCCGACACCCCGGCCGACGACGCCCAGGCCGTGAGCGTCGTCGCTCATCAGCCAGCAGTCATGCTGCCGGGCCAGTTCGCTCAACCGGTCAAGCGGCGCCAGATCGCCGTCCATGCTGAACACGCCATCGGTGACAATCAGGGCGTTGGGGTGGCTTTCGCGCCGTTGTTTGATCAGGGTCTGCAAATGATCCATGTCATTATGGCGGAAGTAATGGATTTCGGCGCGGGAAAGGCTGCTGCCGGCCCGCAGGCTGGCGTGGCTCAATTCGTCCAGGAAGATAATGTCGTCCCGGCCGATGAAGGTCGGGATAATGCCGATGTTGGCGAGATAGCCGGAACTGAAGACACAGGCCTCTTCCGCGCCCTTGAGCCGGGCGAGCCGTTGCTCGAGCTCCCGGATCAGCGGGTGATTGCCGGTGACCAGCCGCGAAGCGCCGGACCCTGCGCCATAACGGTCGATGGCCTCTTTCGCCGCCTGGCGGACTTTCGGATGATGGGTGAAATTGAGATAGTCATTGCAGCAGAATGAAATCATCTGCCGCCCGTCGCGCACCGCCCGCGCCCCGGGCCGGCGCGCCGTGACATGAATCTCCCGCTTCAGCCCCTTGTCGATCAGCGGCTGCAGTTTCTCTCTGGCGAATGAATCAAGCGATGTCATGACAATGCCCTGTCGGTGATTTGCCTCGGCGGCTCCACGGTGAAGCCGCCCTTTGTTACTTGCCCTGCATAATGTTATAGTGGGGGCCGTGTCAATCAAAGAGCAAAAAACTTGACTCTTCGGTAACCTTCGGGGAAGGTGCTGTCAATAACAGACCAAACAGAGCGAAATGGAGTGAAGATGTCCGTGTCAAATGTGTCGACTTTAGCCCGTGACGAGGCGGTGTCCCCGGCGGACAAGCCGCCTGTGGAGAAGGCTCCGGTTGATAATCCCTATCCCGACGGCTTTCGTCATAACTGGACCAAGCGGGAGATCCTCGCCTTCTTCGACCTGCCGATGATGGAGCTGATGTTCCGGGCCCAGACTGTGCACCGGGAACATTTCGATCCGAACCGGGTGCAGCTGTCGCAGCTGTGCAGCATCAAGACCGGCGGCTGCCCGGAAGACTGCAAATACTGCCCCCAGTCGGCGCGTTATCAGACCGATGTTGACGCCGAACGGCTGATGGCGGTGGAGCAGGTGCTCGAAGGCGCCCGCAACGCCAAGGCCAACGGCGCCACCCGCTATTGCATGGGGGCGGCCTGGCGCAGTCCCAAGGGCCGCGACATGGCGGCGGTCGTCGACATGATCAGGGGGGTCAAGGATCTGGGCCTCGAATCCTGCATGACGCTCGGTATGCTCGATGCGGATCAGGCGGCGACCCTGAAGCAGGCGGGGCTTGATTACTATAATCATAATGTCGACAGCTCGCCGGAATATTATAAAGAGATCATCACCACCCGCACCTATGAGGACCGGCTCGACACGCTGGAAAATGTCCGGCAGGCCGGCATCAATGTCTGCAGCGGCGGCATTGTCGGCATGGGCGAGAGCAAGGAAGACCGGGCGGGCATGTTGCAGACCCTGGCCAATCTGCCGACCCATCCGGGCAGCGTGCCGATCAATATGCTGGTCCAGGTCGAAGGCACGCCGCTTTACGGTGAAGGCCAGATGGACCCGTTTGACTTTATCCGCACCATCGCCGTGGCCCGCCTGCTGATGCCGGCGTCCTATGTGCGGTTGAGCGCCGGACGGGAAGCGATGAGCGACGAGATGCAGGCCATGTGTTTCATGGCCGGCGCCAACAGCATCTTCTACGGCGAGAAACTGCTGACCACGCCAAATCCGGTGCAGAATCACGATCTGGACCTGTTTGATCGTCTTGGCATCATTCCCGAAGGCAAATAATGTCGTCACAGAAGGATAATGCGAAAAATCTGCCGGCCTGGTACCAGCAAGGTTACGGCAATATCTGGCTGCCCTATGCCCAGATGCAGACCGTCGATGACGCCCTGCCGGTGGTCGGCGCCGACGGCGTGACTCTGGAGCTTGCCGACGGGACGAAGCTGATCGACGGCATCGCCTCCTGGTGGACCGCCTGTCACGGCTATAACAATCCCCAAATGCAGGAAAAGATGATCGCCCAGGTGAAAAGCATGTCCCATGTCATGCTCGGCGGGCTGGTCCATGAGGGGGCGGCGACGCTCGCCAGACGTTTGGCGGACCTGCTGCCCGGCGACCTCAACCATGTATTTTTTTCCGAAAGCGGCTCGGTGTCGGTCGAAGTGGCGCTCAAGATGGCGGTGCAATATTGGACCAACCAGGGGGCAACGGGGCATGACCGCTTCGTCTGTTTCAAGTCGGGCTATCACGGCGACACCACGGCGGCGATGGCGGTCAGCAATTCGGGCGGCGACAGCGACGGCGGCATGCATCAGGCCTTCAGCGGCTTTCTGCAGCAGCAGTTCCTGCGCCCCCTGCCGGAAACGGCCGAAGCGATGGCCGAATTTGACGATTTCCTGGCTGAAAACCGGGATCACATCGCCGCAGTGGTGATGGAGCCGCTGGTCCAGGGGGCGGGCGGGATGAAATTTCACGGGGCCGATACCCTGGCCGCGATTGCGGACGCCTGCCAAAAGCATGATGTTCTGCTGATTCTAGATGAAATCTTCACCGGTTTCGGCCGCACCGGCACCATGTTCGCCTGCGAACAGGCGGGCGTCATGCCGGATATTATCTGCCTGGGCAAGGCGCTGACCGCCGGCACCGTCGCCATGGCGGCGACGGTGGCGACCGACCGGGTTTACGGCGCTTTTCTGTCCGATGATCCGGCCAAAGCCTTCATGCATGGTCCGACCTATATGGCCAATCCTTTGGCCTGCGCCGCGGCCAACGCCTCGCTCGATATTTTCCGCGATCAGCCGGTGCTGGAGCGGGTCCGGCGGATTGAGGGTCACCTCGGCCAGTCGCTGGAACAATTCCGCGACCTGCCGGAGGTGGCCGATGTCCGGGTCAAGGGGGCGATCGGCGTAATCGAAATGAAGAAAATCACCGACGTCGCCCGGCTCTGCCGACGGTTCGCCCGGGAAGGCGTCTGGATCAGGCCGTTCGGCAATGTCATCTACCTGACGCCGTCCTTTTCCATTGAAAGTCATGAGCTTGCGGCATTGACACAGGCGCTGGATAAAGTGCTTAATACGCAACAAGCAAAATGATTCTCGGGGAAACGTCATATGAACAACCGGCTGTTATCATTGCGTCAGAGCCTGCGGGACCTTAAGCTTGACGGGTTCCTGATCCCGCATGCCGACGAACATCAATGCGAATATGCGCCGGAACGGTCAAAAAGGCTGGCCTGGCTTACCGGCTTTACCGGTTCGGCCGGCCTGGCGGCGATCAGCCTGAGCCGGGGGGCCATATATGTTGACGGCCGCTATAGCCAGCAGGTGCGCCATCAGGTCGACGGCCATATGTTCGAGCCGCTGAAGCTTGATGAGGATCAGGTGGAGGACTGGTTTCTGTCCCATCTGAAAAAAGGCGACCGGGTGGGCTATGATCCGTGGCTTCATCCGCGGCCGTGGCTCGAGGACAGGGCCGAGGCGCTGAAAGCCGGGGGCGTTGAACTGGTGCCGGTGGGGACAAATCCCATTGACCGGATATGGCGGGATCGTCCGGCGGCCCCCTGTGCGCCGGCCTACCCGCATCCCGCTGAATTCTCCGGCGAGGAATCCGTTTACAAACGTGAGCGGATCGCGGCGGAATTAAAGGCGGACAACCTGTCGGCGGCGGTGCTGCCGAGCCTCGACAGTATCGCCTGGCTGCTCAATATCCGGGGCGGTGATGTGGCGAATTCGCCGCTGGTGCTGGGCTATCTGATTTTACGCAAATCCGGCAAGGCCGACTTTTTTGTCGACCCCGACAAAATACCGGACGCGGTGCGCGATCACCTGGGGGATGATGTTAAAATTCTTCCCTATGAGAAATTCCTGCCGGCGCTGAAAAAACTCGGTCGCGGGGGGCGGCGGATTCTTGTCGATGACCGGCGCTGTCATGCGGCGGTGCTGGATGCGCTCGAACAGGGCGGCGCTCAACTCATTCTCCGGCAGGACCCCTGTCTGCTGCCCAAGGCCTGCAAGAATGATGTGGAATTGACGGGCGCCCGCGCAGCCCATATCCGTGACGGCGTCGCCATGTGCAAATTTCTCAGCTGGTTTGAGGATAATGCGGCTTCCGGCGAGCTGGATGAATTGTCGGCGGCGGCGAAACTGTTCGACTTCCGTAAAGAGCAGCGCCATTTCCGGGGGGTGAGTTTTGACACCATTTCCGGCGCCGGTCCCAATGGCGCCATCGTCCATTATAAATCATCGCCGCAGACCAACCGCAAAATCACGGCGGGTATGCTGTATCTGCTTGATTCCGGCGGCCAGTATCGCGACGGCACTACCGACCTGACCCGGACCATCGCCATCGGCCGGCCAACGGAGGAACAGAAGGATCGCTTTACCCGGGTGCTCAAAGGCCATATCGCCCTCGCCCAGGCGCGCTTTCCCGTCGGCAGCAGCGGCGCCCATCTGGACAGTCTGGCCCGTAAATCGCTCTGGGATATCGGCCTCGATTATGATCACGGCACCGGCCACGGGGTCGGCAGCTTTCTGGGCGTTCATGAAGGGCCGCAGTCGATCTCCCGCCGCGGCTTCGAGGTCGCGCTGGCGCCCGGCATGATCCTGTCCAATGAGCCGGGCTTTTACAAGGTCGGGGAATATGGCATCCGGATCGAGAATCTGATGATCGTCCGCGACAGCCATTTTGAAAATGAACTCTGTCCGATGAATATCTTCGAGACGATCACCTTCGTGCCCATCGACACGCGGCTGGTCAACGCCCATATGATGACGAGCAGCGAAATTACCTGGCTGAATATTTATCACGCCCAGGTGCGGGAGAAGATCTCGCCCCACCTGAGCGGCCGCGAGCTTGAATGGCTCGAGCGGGCGACCCAGGCGATCATGGTGCTTTAGCCAGGAACGGTAATATAATCGCCATCGAGAAACATCAGCGGGGAAATCTCGTCGCGGGTGATGATGCGTTTGACCTTGCCGATGAAAATCGTATGGCTGCCGTAATCATAGCTGCCGTCAAGGTCGCAGAAAATCGACGCCTGGGCGTCGGCGAGATAGGGGATCTTATCGTCGTCTTGCCGCCAGTCCCCCAGATTGAATTTATTTTCGCCCTTTTCCTTCCAGGCGCAATGGTCGGAAATATCCTGCTGGTCGCGAAACAGGATATTGACGCAATAGCCGTGCCCTTCGGAGAGGGCGTGATAGAGGCCGTTGTCCTGATTGACGCAAACCAGCAGCGCCATAGGGTCCATTGACAGGGAAGTGACGGCCGTCGCCGTCATGGCGTAGGCCCGGTCGCCGTTGTGGCTGGTGACCACGGTAACCGACGCGCCGAGCCGCCGCATGGCCTGTTTCATCTGTTCCCTTAATTGTTTGGTCGATGGGGTCATTTGATACTCCGGGCGCCGGCGTTGGCTTTTGTGGCGTGACAGCCGTCAAACAGTTACTTTAGATGATAAGCTATAACGGCAAGTTCACGGTATTTCCAGAGTAAAATAAGCCCATGATTATTCAGGTCCGCCCGGCTGTCGCCAACTTTACGCTTGCCGCGCCGATCATGCGATCATGCTGTTGCTTCAACAGCCGGGTGAGAAAACGGCAGACCGCATCGACCCGGGCGACATGGCGCAGATCCTCATGAACCACCAGCCAATATTCCCGATTGATGACGATGCGGTCGGCCAGCACCGGGATCAGGCGCGGGTCCTGATCGGCCATGAAGCAATGAATCATCGACAGGCCGATGCCCTCGAGGGCGGCGTTATATTGCGCCATGACGTTGGTGCTGCGGAAAACAACGTGAGGCGCCTTGACCACCTGATCGAGAAAGCGCAGTTCCGGCAGTTGAATCAGGTCGTCAATATAGCTGATGAAATCGTGACCGGCGAGGTCGTCAACCCGGCGGATCGCCGGATGGCGCTTGAGATAGGATTCGACGCCATACAGACGGAGCCGGTAATCGCATAATTTCCAGGCGATCACCCGGCCGGAATCGGGGCGCGCCAGGGTGATGGCGATGTCGGCTTCGCGCTTTGACAGGCTGGTCCGGCGGGATTCGGCGAGCAGCTCCAGTTCAATATCCGGGTGCATTTCCCGGAATTGGCCGAGATTGTGGGCGATAATATGGGCGCCCAGCCCTTCCGGCGCCGCGAGCCGGACCGTGCCCGACAGGCGGGCGTCCTTGCCGGATATTTCCTGATACAGGCGGTTCGACTGGGATTCCATCTGCTCCGCATAGGGCAGCAGCCTGAGTCCGGCGTCGGTCAGCTTGTAGCCGCGCGGCGATTTATCGAACAGGCGGGCGTTCAGTTCCTCCTCCAGGGCGGCGATGCGCCGGCTGACCGTCGTGTGATCGACATGCAGCTTGCGCGCCGCGCTGATCAGCCGCCCCCGGCGCGACAGTTCGAGAAAATAGCGCAGGTCATTCCAGTCATACATGGTTTGGCCGCCTTTTGTTGCCCGATCAATCATGCATAATTGCACAATGATTGTGACTATTTTGGCATAGAAATGCAAATTTGTCTTTAGTAAACTAAGCGGGCAAGATTACTTTATACGATCATTTATCCATATGGAGGACCGGGACCATGAAACAATACAGCCATTATATCAACGGAGAGCATTTTGACGGCGCAAGCGGCCGTTTTGGCGACATCTTTAACCCCTCAACCGGGGCCAAATCGGCGGAAGTGCCGCTCGCCAGCAAGACCGAAGTGGAAAACGCCATCGCTGCGGCGGAAGCCGCTTTTCCCGCCTGGTCCGCCACCTCCGTATTGCAGCGTTCGCGGATCATGACCCGTTTTACCGAACTGCTCTACAAGCATCAGCCGGAACTGGCGGAACTGGTTTCCCGCGAACATGGCAAGGTGATCGAGGACGCCATGGGCTCCGTGCTGCGCGGCGTCGAGGTTGCCGAATTCGCCTGCGGCATTCCCCATCTGCAGAAGGGCGAATTTTCCGACAATGTCGCCGGCGGCATTGATATTTATTCCATGCGCAAGCCTTTGGGCGTTGTCGCCGGCATCACCCCCTTTAACTTTCCGGCGATGATTCCGCTGTGGATGGCCTGCATGGCGATGGTCACCGGCAACACGGTTGTCCTGAAGCCGTCGGAAAAGGACCCGGGCTGCCCGATGCGGATCGCCGAACTGTTTGTCGAGGCCGGCGGTCCGGCCGGGGTCCTCAATGTGGTCAATGGCGACAAGGAAGCGGTCGACACCCTGCTCAATGACCCTCGCATCAAGGCGGTCAGCTTTGTCGGTTCGACGCCGATCGCCAAATATGTCTATGAAACCGCGACCCGCAACGGCAAGCGTTGCCAGGCCATGGGCGGCGCCAAGAACCATATGCTGATCCTGCCGGATGCCGATCTGAAAGGGGTGGCCAACGCCCTGATGGGCGCGGCTTACGGTTCCGCCGGCGAGCGCTGCATGGCGATTTCGGTCGGCGTCTGCGTCGGCGACGAGGTGGCCGACAGGCTGGTTGAGCTGCTGACGCCGCGCATCAAGGGGCTGAAGATCGGCGCCAGCCTGGACAAGGGTCTGGAAATGGGACCACTGGTGACGGCGGCGCACCGGGAAAAGGTGATGAATTATATCCAGATGGGCGTCGATGAAGGGGCGGAGCTGCTGATTGACGGCCGGGACTTCACCCTGCCGGGCCATGAAGACGGCTTTTTCCTCGGCGGGTCGCTGTTCGATCATGTGACCCGGGACATGCGGTCCTACAAGGAGGAAATCTTCGGCCCGGTCCTGCAGTTGATGCGGGTGCAGAGCTTTGAAGAAGGCATGGCGCTGGCGAGTGATCATGAATATGGCAACGGCACGTCGATATTCACCCGCAACGGCGCCGCCGCCCGCACCTATGCGGACAAGGTCGAAGTCGGCATGGTCGGCGTCAATGTGCCGATCCCGGTTCCCCTGGCTTTTCACAGCTTCGGCGGCTGGAAAGCCTCCGCGTTCGGCGATCACAACCAGTATGGCATGGAGGCCGTGCGCTTCTACACCAAGGTGAAAACCGTGACGGCCCGCTGGGCGGAAAGCGCGATTGCGACCGATTTTTCTATCCCGACCCTGAAATAATGCCTTAAACTGCCTGTATAAGGATCTGTGTAAGGATCTGAAACGACAAGAACCTGTAAAGGAGTTTAGGGATGGATTTTCATCTGAACGAAGAACAGCGGGCCATTCAGGATATGGCCCGCGACTTTGCGCAAAAGGAATTCGCGCCCCACGCGGAACAATGGGACCGGGATCATATCTTTCCCGAAGCCGCGTTGCGTAAAGCGGCGGAACTGGGGCTCGCCGGCATTTATGTCGGTGAGGATGTCGGCGGGTCGGCCCTGCATCGGATCGACGCCGCGATCATCTTTGAAGAATTGGCCAGGGGCTGCACCTCGACGGCGGCCTATCTTTCGATCCATAACATGGCGACCTGGATGATTGACTGTTTCGGCAGCGAAACCTTGCGCCGGAAATTCTGCCCGAAAATGACACGGATGGACTGGTTCGGCAGCTATTGCCTGACCGAGCCGGGCGCGGGCTCCGACGCCGCCTCCCTGCGGACCCGGGCGGTGCGCGACGGCGACGATTATATTCTCAACGGCGCCAAGGCCTTTATTTCCGGCGGCGGCCGGTCCGAGGTCTATGTGGTGATGGCCCGCACCGGCGATGACGGCCCCGGCGGCATCAGCGCGATTATCGTCGAAAAGGACGCGCCGGGCCTCGGCTTCGGCGCCCAGGAGAAGAAACTCGGCTGGCACAGTCAGCCGACCTGCGTCGTCAATTTTGAGGACTGCCGGGTGCCGGCGGAAAATCTGCTGGGCCGGGAGGGCGAAGGCTTCAGGATCGCCATGAAGGGCCTCGACGGCGGCCGGATCAATATTGGCGCCTGTTCGCTGGGCGCGGCCCAGGCCTGCCTCGACCTGACGGTGCGCTATATGTCTGAACGCAAACAGTTCGGCAAGCCGCTGAGCAGTTTTCAGGCGTTGCAGTTTCGCATCGCCGACATGGCGACCGAACTGGAGGCGGCACGGTTGCTGCTCCACAAGGCGGCGCTTAAAATCGACGACAAAGCCCATGACGCGACCCATTTCGCCGCCATGGCGAAGCGGCTCGCGACCGATACCGGCTTCAGGGTCGTCAATGAGGCGTTGCAGCTTCACGGCGGCTATGGCTATGTTCAGGATTACCCGATCGAGCGCTACCTGCGCGACGTCCGGGTTCATCAGATCCTCGAGGGCACCAATGAAATCATGCGCCTGATTATCTCGCGGAATATATTGTCTTAAAATTTGCATTTGATACTTTTTCACTACAGATTTTTCCGGGCTGGCGGGCTATAGTCCGGAAAGAAAACCATCAGTCGGAACAATCCGTTCACAAGCCGGAGAAATCACCTATGACCACAGACGCAGAAATTCTTTTTGAGCAACGGAATGGCCTGGGCATTATCACCCTCAACCGCCCGAAGGCGCTCAATTCCCTGAGTACGGACATGTGCGCCCGAATGGATCAGGCACTGATCAGATGGGCCGGGGACGACGCCATCAAGGCGGTAATTATTCAGGGGGCGGGGGAAAAGGCTTTCTGCGCCGGCGGCGATGTCAAGACCCTGGCGGAAAACAGCCCCGAGGATCACCATCTGGCGACGGAATTCTTCGCCACCGAATATGTCATGAACAGCCGGATTTATCATTTTCCCAAGCCCTATATCGCGCTGCTTGACGGCATCACCATGGGCGGTGGCGTCGGCGTGTCGGTTCACGGCTCGCACCGGATCATCACCGAAAGGACCCTCTTCGCCATGCCGGAATCGGCTATCGGCCTGATTCCCGATGTCGGCGGCAGTTATTTCATGCCGCGGCTGCCGGGCCGGCTCGGCATGTATCTCGGACTCACTGGCGCGCGGCTCCGGGGGGCGGATATTCTTTATGCCGGGATCGGCACGGCCTACGTGCCGTCGGACCGGCTGGCGGCCCTGGTCGCGGCGCTCGCCGAGGCGGAGATCGCCGACGCCGCCGATGTCGACCGGGTCATTGCCGACTTTGCCGAGGATCCGGGCGAGGCGCCGCTTGATGAATTCCGCGACCTGATCGACGCCGCCTTTGGCGAGGAATGTCTCGAGGATATTCTTGATCATCTCGACGCCATCGACCATGACTGGGCCCGCAAAACGCTTGCGACCCTGAACCGGATGTCGCCGATCAGCATGAAGGTGATCATCGAACAGATCCTGCGCGGCGCCGAACTGGATTTCAACGCGGCGATGAAGATGGAATATCGCATCGTCAGTCATATCGTATCCTACCAGAGCGATTTTTACGAAGGCGTGCGGGCGGTGCTGATTGACAAGGACCAGAAACCAAAATGGAATCCGCCGACGGTGGCGGCGGTCAGCGACGATATGGTGGCGGCTCATTTCAAAGAGCTGGGCGACAGGGAGCTGGTGCTTTAGGGATCATAAGGACATACATAAAAGCAATCAAAGGAAAGACAGATGGCGAAAGTTGGATTTATCGGATTGGGCAATATGGGCGGCGGCATGGCCCGCAATATTCTGAAGGCCGGCCATGAGCTGAAGGTCTTCGATCTCAACAGCGACGCGGTCGCCGCCCTGCGCGCCGAAGGGGCGCAGGCGGCCGCCAGCGCCGTTGACGCGGCGACGGATGTCGATGCGGTGATCACCATGCTGCCGGCGGGCAAGCATGTCAGATCGGTCTATCTCGGGCCGGAGGGCGTCATCGCCGCGGCGGCGGCGGGGACCGTGCTGATGGATTGTTCGACCATTGACGTGGACAGCGCCCGCGCGGTGGGCGAGGCGGCGTCGGAAGCCGGGCTTCTGATGGTTGACGCCCCGGTATCGGGCGGCGTCGCCGCGGCGGGGGCCGGCAGCCTGACCTTCATGGTCGGCGGAACCGCTGACGCCTTTGCCGCGGCCCGGCCCTACCTCGACCAGATGGGCGCCAACGTTATTCACGCCGGCGACAGCGGCGCCGGGCAGGCGGCGAAAATCTGCAACAACATGATGCTCGGCATTCAGATGATTTCCGTCGCCGAAGCCTTTATCCTGGCCGAAAAGCTCGGCCTTGAAGCGCAAAAGCTGTTTGATATTTCGTCAAAGGCCTCCGGCCAGTGCTGGTCGCTGACGTCTTATTGCCCGGCGCCGGGGCCGGTGCCGACCGCGCCGGCCAACAACGATTACAAGGCGGGTTTCGCCGCCGCCATGATGCTGAAGGACCTGCGGCTGGCCCAGGAAGCGGCCGCCAGCGCCGGCGCCTCAACGCCGCTCGGCGCGATGTCGCGGGATCTCTATGAAAAATTCGCCGCTGAAAGCGCCGATGACATGGATTTTTCCGGCATTATTAATATGCTGCGCGGATAATCCGGCCGCCCATCCCCCTTTCGCGAGGGGGCGGGTTATTCGTCATGTTCCGGTACCGTAATAATCGCGCCGTCGAGCTTGTCGCTCACCTCGATCTGGCAGCTCAGGCGGCTGTTTTTGCGCCGGTTGTCGAGGAAGTCGAGCAGATATTGTTCGTCTTCCTCCATGGCGGGCAGGGCCTTGAAGAAAGCGTCGGGCAGAATCACATGACAGGTGGCGCAGGCGCAACCGCCTTCGCAATCGGCGTCAATGCCGGCGATATTGTTTTTGACCGCCGCCTCCATCAGGGACTGGCCGGGCTCGGCGCTGACGGTGGTTCGGCTGCTGTCGGGGGAAATAAAGGTAATTTTGGTCATCGGTATTTGAGTATTCACTGTTAGAAGTCCTGGGAGCGGAATCAGGGGGAGAAGCCTTCAACGGCCCCCCCCGGACTCCCGTCTGTTATCTGCTTTGTCAACTGTCCGGGATGGCGATGGAGCTGGTCGATTTGACTTCCTCCATCACCACATAGGTGTGGGTGCTGCTGATGTCGGGCAGGACCGACAGTTTTTCGCCCAGGAAGCGGCGGTAATGGGCCATGTCGCGGGTCCGGACCTTGATCAGGTAATCAAAACCGCCGGCCACCATATGGCATTCCTGAACCTCCTCCATTTTCATGACGGCGCTGCGGAAGTCATCGAGCGCCCGGGTTGTCGTCCGGTCGAGGGAGACTTCGATAAAGGACACCAGCGCCGAGCCGAGCAGGTCGGAATTGAGCAGGGCGACATAGCCCCTGATATAGCCATCCTTCTCCAGCCGCTTTACCCTTTCCAGGCAGGGCGTCGGGCTCAGGTTTATCGACTGGGCCAGTTTGACATTCGATATTCTGCCATCCTTTTGCAGGATTTTCAGGATGCTTTGGTCGATTTTATCAAGGAAACGGGTCTTTTCAATCTGCATAGAATTATATTCTGTTTCGCTCGCGTCAATATAGATTTTCTTTCAAATAAAACCGTAATATAGCAACACATTCTGCTTATGAAAAGCTATTCTGGAACAGAAGTGAGGGTAATTGCTGTTTTATCGGGTAGAATGCTGATTTCAAGGGATAAATTCAGCCATTTGACCAAGATTATGGGATCGTCAAGGCGAACCCGACGGGTTGGTTCTCGCGTGCTTATTAAAAAAAGATATGACGGGGTGGCTTTTCCGTCTGTCTTGAAAAGGTTATCTGGTATGATTTCCTCCCTTCATACCGTTGTGGCACTAAAGATAGCTTTTGTTGTGGCTAACTGAGCACGCGAGACCATCTTTTTTTGAACTTTTCTCTGTTTTTTCTGATTTTTTCTCTGACTTCTTTTTGCCGGAGATCCCCGGCGATTTCACGAATTTCCCCATTATGAGCCTGCGTTTTGACCAATATTTTTTTCCCGCCCTAAAAAGCCGAGATTGCCGTTGACAAAGCCGGTTATCCGGCGTAATTGGTGCTCAGCAGTGGAATATATTGCGAGGACGATTATCGCTGCGGCATAAATTCGCCATAATTATGGTGGATATTTAAGAGGTTAAGTGTGCGACTTGGTCAATATGAGTGAAAGAGTGGGTATTGATATGGCTGATGAAACTGTGGAAGCGTTGGCGAAACAGCTTATCCGTCGATTGGGGCGTTCTCAGGCGATGCAGATCTGTCAAACCAATAAATGGTTTCGGGTGCTTGATCACATCAAAGCGGTTGACAAGACCCTGAACGCCAAATAAGACGGTCCGAGAGCTGGCTGTGGCTCTGCGAAGTTATTCACGGAGTGGCTGATTATGTTCCTGAGCGTTTTTGATCTGTTTAAAATCGGTATCGGACCGTCAAGTTCCCATACCGTCGGCCCGATGGTCGCCGCCCGCAGTTTCCTGCTGTCTCTCAAAGAGGCGAATCTCCTCTCCCCGGTTGAAAAAATTCATATTGATGTTTATGGCTCGCTCGCCCTGACCGGCATTGGCCATGGCACCGATGTCGCGCTTTTGCTGGGTCTGATGGGTCACCAGCCGGACCTGATTGATCCGGACCTGATCCCCGGGCTGGTCGCGGCGGCGCGAGATGAACGCCGGCTCAACCTGCTGGGGGAGAAATATATCGCCTTCGATCCGGCCGCCGACATGCCGTTCCGGATGGAGGAACTGCTGCCCCATCACACCAACGGGCTCGGCTTCAGGGCTTTCGACGCAAAGGGCGGCCTGTTGTCGCGGGATAATTATTATTCCGTCGGCGGCGGTTTCGTCCTGTCGGAAGCGGAGTTTGGCCGCAATGCGCCGGACAAGGCTCAGGCGCCGGTGCCTTACCCGTTCGACACCGGCGATCAACTGCTGGAAATCTGCGAGAAGAATAAAATAAGTGTCGCCGAAATGATGTGGGCCAACGAGACGGCTCTGACCGGCGCGGCGGAACTGCGGTCCGGCATGGATAATATCTGGCAGGCGATGGAAAGCTGCATCGACCGGGGCTGCAGCGTGCGCGGCACATTGCCCGGCGGGCTCAAGGTCGAACGGCGGGCGGCGCAACATCACAAGGATCTCTGTTCGAGCCAGGAACGTCAGCTTTGCGATCCGACGGTGATCCTCGACTGGATCAATCTGTGGGCCCTGGCGGTCAATGAGGAAAACGCCGCCGGCGGCCGGGTGGTCACGGCGCCGACCAACGGCGCGGCGGGGATTATCCCGGCGGTGCTGCGCTATTTCGATCGTTTTTACAACCGGCGCGACATGGATGGCGTTCATGATTTTCTGCTGACCGCGGCGGCGATCGGCTCGCTCTATAAGAAAAACGCCTCGATCTCCGGCGCCGAAGTCGGCTGTCAGGGCGAGGTCGGCGTCGCCTGTTCGATGGCGGCCGGGGCCCTGACCGCGGTCATGGGCGGCACGCCGCGGCAGGTGGAGAATGCGGCCGAGATTGGCATGGAGCATAATCTCGGCCTGACCTGTGACCCGATCGGCGGCCTGGTCCAGGTGCCCTGCATCGAACGCAACGCCATGGGCGCGGTCAAGGCGATCGACGCCAGCCGGCTGGCGCTGCGCGGCGACGGCAAGCATATGGTGTCGCTCGACAAGGTGATCGAAACCATGCGCCAGACCGGCGAGGACATGAAGGTGACCTATAAGGAAACGTCCAAAGGCGGCCTCGCGGTCAATGTGGTCGAATGTTAGAATGCGATTTATTGTAATATAAAAAACTGCCTTTAAGCTGAAAATATAGATTTAATATCGTTAATTACCGTAAAATAGCGAGATATTCTGCTGAAATATCATTATATTGCCCTCATATATATTTAATTATTTCAAGAGGAACGACGATGTATTCTTTGGCTGAAAACGCAAGCGACACGCCCCGGGGCCTGGCCGAAATCCGCCGCGAAATCCGGGTGATGACCCATGGGGACGAGGAAGCCTGTATCAGCAATCTGCTGGAAAGCAGCGGCCTGTCGCGGGTGGCGCGCGACCGGATTGTTCAGTCGGCCCGCGAACTGGTGACGCTCTCCCGCGCCAAAAGCGATATTCAGGGCACGATGGATTATTTCCTCCAGGAATTCGGCCTGTCGAACCGGGAGGGGGTGGCGCTGATGTGTCTGGCGGAGGCGTTGCTCCGGGTGCCGGACGATCTGACGGCGGACAGGCTGATCGCCGAAAAAATCAAGTCCGGCGACTGGTCGGACCATAAGGGCAAGTCGGAATCGATGTTTGTCAACGCCTCGACCTGGGGCCTGATGATGACCGGCGGCATTGTCACCCTGGGCGATGATGTGACCGGTAATTTTTCCGGCTGGATGAAGCGCCTGATCGCCAGGAGCGGCGAGCCGGTGATCCGCACGGCGGTGATGCAGGCGATGCGCATCATGGGCGGGCAGTATGTTCTGGGCCGGACCATCGAGGAGGCGGCGAAGCGGGGCCGCAAGGAAAACCGGCCCGAAACCCGTTTTTCCTTTGACATGCTGGGCGAGGGGGCGCGCACCCTGGCCGACGCGGCGCAATATTTCCGCGCCTATATGGAGGCGATCGAGAAGATCGGCGAAGCCAACGACAAGGATGACGTCTATGCCGCCCACGGCATTTCGGTAAAATTTTCCGCCCTGCATCCGCGCTATGAATTCGCCCAGGCCGAAACGGTGATGACGGATATGTATCCGAAGATCCTTGAGCTTGCCGTGGCGGCGCGGCGCCGAGGACTGGGCTTCACCATCGATGCCGAGGAAGCCGACCGGCTGGATATTTCCCTTGATATATTCGAGGCGCTGGCCCGCGAGCCGGCGCTCACCGACTGGGACGGCCTCGGCATCGTCGTCCAGGCCTATCAGAAGCGCGCGCCCTATGTCCTCGACTGGCTGATCGCGCTCGGCCGCGAACTGGACCGCCGCTTCATGGTGCGGCTGGTCAAGGGGGCCTACTGGGACAGCGAAATCAAGCACGCCCAGGAAATGGGCCTGCCGGATTATCCGGTCTATACCCGCAAGCCGACCACCGATCTCAGCTATCAGATCTGCGCCGAGCGCATGATGCGGGCGCGGGATGCGCTTTATCCGCAGTTCGCCACCCATAATGCCTATACGGTGGCGCTGATTTTGGAGCTCGCCAGAAATGATCAGGGCGATGATGACCGGGATTTCGAGTTTCAGCGCCTGCACGGCATGGGCCATCTGCTCTATGACCAGTTGCAGACGATGACCAGCCCGCCGGTCAATCTGCGGGTTTACGCCCCGGTCGGCGCCCATAAGGATCTGCTGCCCTATCTGGTGCGGCGGCTGCTGGAAAATGGCGCCAACAGCTCCTTCGTCAACCGCTTCATGGACAAGAAAGTCCCGGTCGAGGAACTGATGCAGGACTGTGGTGATCTGGTGGAAAGCGCCTCGCCCCGCCGTCATGGCCGGATTCCCCTGCCGGTGGATATTCTGTCGGCCTCGGGGTGCGAGCCGCTGCCGCGCAAGAACGCCGCCGGGCTTGATCTGGCGGACCCGGTGACCGTTGATCATTTGACCGGAGAGATGGCGAAAGCCGTCGCCGAACCCCTGGTCGCCGGGCCGATCGTCGGCGGCGAGCTGTTGGCGCGGTCCGGCGAAGATGTGGTCAATCCGGCGCATAATTCCGAAGTGGTCGGCACGGTCGGCCTGCCGGAGGAGGCGGATATTGACCTGGCGCTTGAGAAATCAACCGCGGCCCAGAAAGCCTGGGATGCGCTCGGCGGCAAGGCGCGGGGCGATATATTATGCCGGGCGGCGGATTTGATGGAAGCGGCGCAGGCGCGGCTGATGGGCATCATCACCCGGGAGGCCGGCCGGACGATCCCCGACGCCCTGTCCGAGGTGCGCGAAGCGATCGATTTCCTGCGCTATTACGCCCAGCAGGCGACGGTGAATTTCGAGACGCCGATCCCCCTGCCCGGCACGACCGGGGAACAGAATGAATTATCGCTCCACGGCCGGGGAACCTTCCTGTGCATCAGCCCGTGGAATTTCCCGCTGGCGATTTTCACCGGCCAGGTGGCGGCGGCGCTGGCGGCCGGAAACGCGGTGATCGCCAAGCCGGCGGAACAGACGCCGCTGATCGCCGCCGAGGCGGTGCGGATTCTGCATCAGGCCGGGGCGCCGGGCGATATTCTGCATCTGATGCCGGGCGCCGGGGCGCGCATCGGCGCGCGGCTGGTGGCCGACGAACGGATCAGCGGCGTCGCCTTTACCGGATCGACCGAGACGGCGAAACGGATCAACCGCGCGCTGGCGGAGCGCGACGGGGCGATCGCGCCGCTGATCGCCGAAACCGGCGGCCAGAATGTGATGATTGTCGACAGCACCGCCCTGCCGGAACAGGTGGTCGATGATGTGATTTCCTCGGCCTTCCAGTCGGCCGGTCAACGCTGTTCGGCGCTTCGCGTTCTCTATCTTCAGGAGGAAGTGGCCGACAAGATCATTGAAATGCTCAAAGGGGCGGCGGCCTGCCTGAGGCTCGGCGATCCGATGCGGCTGTCGACCGATGTCGGGCCGGTGATCGACGGGGCCGCCCGGCGGATGTTGATGGATCATGTGGCGCGGATGGCGCGGGAGGCGACGCTGCTCGCCGAGGTGGCGCTGCCGGAAGATTGTCAGGCGGGAACCTTTTTCGCGCCGCGGATATACGAGATCGCCGCGCTCGATCAATTGCCGCGGGAGGTCTTCGGCCCGATCCTGCATGTGATCCGCTATCGGGCGCGGGATCTGGACCGGGTGCTGGATCAGGTGCGTCAGACCGGCTTTGGCCTGACCCTCGGCGTGCACAGCCGGATCGAAGCGACGGCGCGGGAAATTTTCCACAAGCTTGATGTCGGCAATACCTATGTCAACCGCAATATCGTCGGCGCGGTGGTCGGCGTCCAGCCTTTCGGCGGCCAGGGGCTGTCGGGCACCGGGCCCAAGGCCGGCGGCCCGCGCTATATGTATCGTTTCGCTACCGAAAAGACCCTGACGGTCAATACGGTCGCCACCGGCGGCAATACGGAGCTTTTCTGTCTGGAGGACTGATCGGGGCGCCTCAGGCCGAAGTATTGCCCCCGTGAGGCGTCGCAATTATTGCCATCGAGGGGTAAATTGCTTTATACAATAATGAGCAGGATAAAATATATCTACGGAGCTCTTTTTTGAATAATAAGCCTGACCAGTTTGGGGAGAAATTCGCCAAAGCCCAGTCCCTTCATAAACGGGGCATGTTCCAGGAGGCGGAGCTTGTCTACAGGGAATTATTAACAGGCCCTGTCCCTGAGAAACCGATATTGCGGGCTTTGACCGAGCTTTATCTGCAGACAAAGCGCGAAGGGGATGCGGCGGCCTGTTTGGAAAGGCTGACCCTGATCGCGCCGGATACGTTGACCTATTATGAAATGCTGGTCAATTTATACAACCAGATGCGCGACGGCGAGAAAGCAATTTCCTGTTACCGGCGATTGTTGCGCCGTCACCCGAAACTGGCGAATACCCATTATAATCTCGGCTACTTGTTAAAGCAGTATCACTATTATGAGGAGGCCCTGGCCGCCTATCGGGATGCCCTGAACTGTGGCATTGAACGTCCTGAGGAAGTATATTTGAATATGGCCGTTATCTACTCGGATCATCTTCGGCAGGAGCAGAAAGCAAAAGAGTCCCTGGAAGTCGCGCTGTCGTTAAACCCGGAATATATAGCCGCCCTGTTCAATCTGGCCAATATATACGAGGAAGAGGGTAATAAAAAGACGGCGCAGGCATTATTTGAAAAAATCATTGATCAGGACCCTTCCTATTATCCGGCGCTTGCCCGCCTGGGTGACGTTAAAATATTCGACGATCCCGAAGACCCGCTGATACAGAAAATGAAACGCGCGGTTCAGGAAAAAAATGTTGATATATCGACCAGAACGAATCTGTATTTTGCGCTTGGCAAGGCCCTGAATGACTGCGGCGCCTATGATGATGCTTTTGGCCATTATCAGAAGGCGAATCAATGTAATAAACAAACGGTTTCCGATTATGACAGGAGCGGGCAGGAGCGAATGACAAATGACCTGATGCGGGTTTTTTCTCAGGAATGGTTTGATAAAATTGAGCCGATTTCAGATGCATCACCGATTTTCATTTGCGGGATGTTCCGGTCCGGCTCAACCCTGACCGAGCAGATTCTGGCAAGCCACCCCATGGTTACCGCAGGGGGCGAGGTGGATTTCTTCGTCAGAAAGATACAAAGTCATTTTGCGCAATATCCTGCGTCTGTCTTGGGGAGCAATCCTGAAATATTTAAGAATCTGGCGGACGACTATATAAGCCATCTTGGGAAAACTTTCCCGGATGCCGCCCATATTACGGACAAACGCCCCGATAATTACCTGCATTTGGGACTGCTGAAGAGTTTATTCCCGAAAACCAGGATCATCTACACCAGCCGTAACCCGTTGGATAATTGCCTGTCGGTGTTCTTTCTGCGGTTGGGCAATGCCATGAACTACGCCACGGACCTGGGGAATACGGCGCATTACTTGAAACAATGCCGTCACTTGATGGATCACTGGAAACAGATGTTCGGGCGGAATATTTTTGAAGTGAATTACGATGATCTGGTGAGAGACCCGCGGCCGGTGATTGAAAATATGCTGGAATTTTGTGGTTTGGACTGGAGTGACAATTGTCTGGAGTTTCACCGGTTGGACAATATCGTGAAGACGGCGAGCGTCTGGCAGGTCCGCCAACCTCTGTATCAGAAATCTTCAGGGAGGTGGCGTAATTATGAAAAACAACTGGCGCCTTTGCAGCAAGCTTTGTCGGGTCTCTAATAAGATAGTTTGATATGATCACTAAAGAAATCAAGGTATGGGATAACTACTGGAAAAGAGGTGAATTACACAGTTGTATTTCAGCCTCAGATCAAAAAAACCAAACGGAAGTTAATGACTTTTGGCTGGCGTTCTATTCGAAATTTCGGAATGATACAGTATTATTGGATATTGGTACCGGAAATGGTCTGCTTCCTTCACTTGCAGTGAGTTATGCGAATGAAAAAGAATATAGTTGGGAAGTACATGGGATTGACCTTGCGAATATTGATCCTGTACGGGATGTTCCGGATGCTAAGGAAATATTGGATCAGATTAATTTTCAAGGCAGAATTGCCGCAGAGGAACTGCCCTTTGAGGCGGAGTATTTTGATGTCGTGACTTCCCAATACGCTATTGAATATAGTGATATGACGCGGACACTTCCCGAAATTTCCAGGGTGCTGAAAAATGGCGGTGAATTTTGCGCTATATTTCACAGTGATCAAAGTCTTGTTGTGTTGCAGAATAATGAAAATGCACGGGAAGCCGCCTATTTGTTGGCGAGTGATATTTTCGACGAGTCGAAAAAATTACTGCATCTTATTCTTTCAGGAATGGCCCCAAACACCAATATTCAGATTTATGTCGACAGATATGTAGAAAATATTACAGAGCTTTCACGGTCTTATCCCTCGTCCTCTTCCTTGAATATTATCCCCAGGATGCAAAATTCATTGATGGAAATTTTAAAGCTCCGTATGCAATATTATCCACAACAGATTTTGGAAATGGTGGATCATGCAAAACGACGCCTGGAGGAGCAGAGAGCTATTCTGTTAAACCTTGTGCGATCGGCTCTTGATAAAACTGCGATTGAAAATCTTGTCAGGCAATTGGATAGTCTGGGTTTCGAGATTCTGCTTCAGGAAGAATTTTCTATTGGTGTGAAGGGGGCCGTGCTGGGATATTGTATCCGGGCAAGGAAAAAATGAGGGTTCAAGTTGAGCGAAATGCCTGGATATAGGTAAAAAACGGCGGCTATGAGAATGTCATAGCCGCCGTCGTTATTTATTGGTTAACTTGCTTCTATCTTAGAATTTGGCAGTTCCGCCAAAGAAGAAGTAAGTCCCGATTACATCATACACATTCGGGAATGTGTTCCCCTGCTGTTGATCGCTACCAACGAACTGTGGCTTGGTATTCAGCAGGTTGTTGACACCGCCATAGATTGAGTAATTTTCGCTGATATCATAACTTGCTGTAAGATCAAAGTAGTTCTTGGCATCCAGACGGGGTACGACGAAATCTGCCGCAGTAGCATCACTGTTGGCAATGTCGCCATGGTCAACCGCGCCAATATGGGTCCATTTCAGGGACGCCTGAAGTGGACCACTTGTATATGTGAAGCGTGTGGTGAAACGGAACTCAGGATCTGGTGTTCCACAAACGCCGGCGAAAGTACCGCCGCACTTGAGGAAGACTGTGCTCGGATCATCATCAGGCAGGAAGTCATTCTTTATCACATATGTACCCAACCAGTTGATGCTGAATGTTGATGAGTCATCAAACAGACCAAAGTCTGCATCCATACTGTAATCAAGCTGAACGTCGACACCCTCTGTTTCCAGTTTGGCGTTGTTGGCGTTTAGTGCTGAAACTTCGCCAACATTACCATCGGGGCGACGGGTAATAGCCTGACATAGAGGATCGCTCGCATCCAGTTTTGTGTAACAGCCTTTCAGGATGTTATTTACGCCACCCCCGAAGGTTCCTACAACATCGGTAATTTTGATGTTATAGTAATCAACGGTCATGGAGAAACCGTCAAGCTCTTCAGGCTGGATCACAGCGCCAATAGTATAGGTGTCTGAGGTTTCTTCAAACAAGTCAGGGTTACCACCGAAGGCGCCTTCGATCTGGGTATTGGATTGTGCGAAGAGGCCGGTTTGTCCGGTTGGAACCCCAGTTGCTTCACAAACGGCTGCAATGGCGGCAATGCCACCAAATTCAGCAACATGATCAGAAGAGCAGGGGTCGTCCGCCCGAGGGAAACCATTGGCGGTGCCCAGGAACAGTTCAGACACATTTGGTGCACGCACCGCACGTTGATACTGACCACGAACTTTAAAGCCTGTTACGGGTGTCCAGTCACCGCCCATGGCGTAGGCCCAGACAACACCGGCTGTTGAGTAGTCAGAATAGCGTAGCGCACCAGTGAAGTTCAGAGATTCTGCACCAGGAACGTCAGCCAGAATCGGAAGGACAACTTCGCCATAAACATCATAGACATCATACGAACCAATGGTTGGTTTGCCGGCGTTGAAGCCGAGAATATCACCTGATGAAAGAAATTCATCTGGACGGAATGTGCTTGCGTCTTTGCGATATTCAGCACCAAATGAAACCCCGATGTCTCCGGCGCCAATATCACCCAGGGAACCGGATACGTTAGCAGCAAGAACCTGCTGTGTAATGCTGGTTACGTTGGCGGCGCCAACATTCATGAATTCGACAGCCTCAGGTGAAATGTTACCTTCACCATAGATGTTAATCGGGACACAACCTCCTGATGGGTCGCTACAGACCAGTTCGCCGGTATCAGGATCAAATACAGTTTTCAAACCCTGCAGAAGGCGTGATGCAGAAACATCATTATTCAACAATTGTGTGCGGTCCAAACGGGCATAGCTGTAATAGGTGTCGTATGACCAGGTGTCATCAATATCACCCTTGAAACCAGTCATAATCTGGAAGCCATTACGGGTATTGATGCCCTGACGGGACCCATTTTCAACCATACGACGGCCGATGTAAGGGATAGTAACAAAACCATCACCATCTGTATCAAGCGGTGCTAGAATTGCCTGAGTTTCGGGAGAAAAGAACGGGCTGTCAATATCAGCATCATCAACCGTCAGGAATGCTGGTGTTGGCGCCAATTCCGTATCACTGCGATTGTGTGTGAAGATTGCACTGGAATAGAATGTGACATGATCATTAATGTCAAAATGACCCTGTGCAGAAATCAACCAGCGATCCTGCGGCAGTTGGATAAAGTTATCCGGGGCATAGTTGAAACGGTCATTCACATTATCCCATGGCAAGGGTTCACCGTTTGGTCCAAAACGTCCGAGACCAGCTATGCCGAATACGCGTGTGCCAGGAATACCTGAACTACCTGATTTGGTAAAACCAGGGACACAATTGGATGCACCGCCACAAGGGGTGCTGAAACCAAAATCAGGATCCATCGTGCCTGGAAGTACATCATTGTCACCTAGCGCGAAGAATGAGAAATCCCTGGCGTCGGCGAGAGTCGCGTCACGACGGGCAAAGCTGGTATGGAGAACTACATTACCGCGGCCATCAGCGAAGTTGCCGCCGACTGTTGCGTCGACGTTCCATTTTTGGGCGTCGCCTTTTGTGGATGACCCATATTGGGCATTCAATTCGACGCCTTCAAAATCGTCGATCAATACGAAGTTGACAACACCGGCCAAGGCGTCGGAACCATACACGGCAGACGCCCCACCGGTCAGGACTTCAACCTGCTTGATCAGAGCAGAAGGAATCGTGTTCAGGTCAACCGTATTGGCCTGTGAACTCTGAAGATAACGTTTGCCGTTTACCAGGACCAAAGTACGGGTTTCGCCCAGGCCACGAAGATCAACTGTTGCCGTACCATTACCCGGGTTGTTTGAGTTGCCGGTCAGTCCAGGAACAGTTTGTGGCAAGGTATTCAGTACTTGCTCGACGTTAATTGTACCGGATAGTTTAAATTCCTGTGCGCCAACCACAGCAACAGGGCTGGTCGCGACGAGGTCCTTACGTTTAATACGTGAACCGGTAACAACGACTTCTTCAAAAGTCACTTCTTCCTCAGCCGCAGCGTCATCAGCGGCGTACGAAGCCTGGATACCGAAAGGTAGAATAGTGGCGACCGCGATTGCGGAAACGCCATATTTGAGACGCGAAGTAAAATCGCTCTTCATAATATTTCCTCCGTAGAAGTTAAAATTGTGGGACAGTCTGTTTTTATTTTTTCGACTCACAACCAAATCGCTTTTTGGAAAAAGCGACGTAATAAAACAGCTAATTTTAGGCAGGTCTCCTTTAATTGGTCTTTTGCTTAAATTTCCGTCCCATATTTAAAGTACATTTTGGCGGCCGGATTCTGCTTTTTGCAAAGCCCACACAGAATGAATTCAGCAACCTGTACATCACTTATCCGCTTTGCCCTTATTACGGGGCCCACACATTTTGCAGATAAATAACTGGAAGAAGCTATCACCACTGGGATTCCCGGTCAATTTTTTTGAAGTTTCAGGTGTGGCAAAAACAACACAGGCGTGCGGTACATTTATGTCACAGTGGTGATGTTTGCGGTTAAAGAGTGAAAATACGGCGCTAAGCAGAATAATATTTTGAATAATAAGTCAAAAAAATAGAATAATTCGGCAAAGATAAATTTTGAAGTAATTCGAAAAGTTACCTTTCGAAATTACTTCAGAATTCCCCGGATCAGGGCCATTGAAATTTTATTGCCGAAATCCGCGCAGCAGGGTTAATTTTATTAAAGTATGACGAATCAAGTCATTCGATGCGGCCTGGCGGGGGAGTTCGGTTAACCGCCTGTAATTTATGCTGGCTTGCCGATAGGGCGCCGCCGTCGCAATGCGATTTATCTCATGGTAAATTGAGCGGCGGGCAAGAGAGTTAACATGGGAAAACCAAGCGGCCGGATGGCGTAATTTTTCATTTCAACCTTTATTTAACAGGATAAAAATTATAAGTTCATACAGTCGGCGCGGCCAAATGCAGGGCGCAAGACGGGACTCGGGAGGGGTATTGTCCCGTATATATCTGGTATATAAGGATTTTCACAATCGTTCGGAACGGGAAAATATGAGGAAAGATGCGCATTCGCGCCATATTCAGACAGGCCGGTCGTCCGGGAAAAAACAATCGGTTTTCGCCGCTGGCCGGCAAGGGGGGTATAAAAGCGCATTTTCATGAAAAACTGATCGCTTGGTCACAAATATACATATCTTTGACATGTATCAAATATACTTGTTAAGAAAAATCTTATTGCTGCAGGTGTCGATGAGACGCCTCGTCCGGTGACAGTTTACGAGAAGTGCGATGCAAACGGAATTATAGTAATAATGCGGATGAATATGGATAAAGTGAAGCCTTTGTTGTTGAGCATCCTGTTTATTGTTTTGGCCGGGATTTTCGTTCAGGCCCGGGCCGCGACAGGCGAATTGGAGAAATATTTGTCCGAGGTGCCGGCGGAGGCGCTTTTCGCCGGGGCCGACCGTTACGGCGATCTGGTGGACGGCGCGCCGATCGCTCCTGTCCTGAAGGGCGACAAGGTCATGGGCTACGCCTTCCTGAACACGGATTTCGTCGGCGCCATCGGCTATTCCGGCAAGCCGATCATGGTTCTGATCGGCATGGACGGCGAAGGACTGATTTCCGGCGCCCGTCTGGTCAAGCATTCGGAGCCGATTGTCCTCGCCGGCATTCCGGAAAAGGAAATCAGTGATTTTATCAACGGCTATCGCAATATTGATATTCTGACCCTGGCCAGGGAAAAGGGCGGTGAGCCGCCGCCGGTGGATATTGTCTCCGGCGCCACGGTGACGGTGATGGTCATTGATGACACCATCAAGCGGGCGTCGGTCCGGGCGGCCCGCATTCTGGGGCTCGGCGGCCTGACCGCGGAAGTTCAGACGGCGAAAGCGATCAAGACCGTCGTTCCCGGCGAGATGACGGAGCTTGACTGGGCGACCATGCTCGGCGACGGCTCCATTCGCCGGATGCTGCTGACGGTCGGCCAGGTCAACCAGGCCTTCGTCGAGCAGGGTAATCCCAAGGCAATTGAGCGGCCGGAAAAAGGCGCCGATGATGATGTCTTCATTGATCTGTATGCGGCCTCTCTTGCGGTGCCATCGGTGGCGAAAAGCCTGCTTGGCAAGTGGGAATATCGCAATTATCTCAAGCGGATCAAGGAAGGACAGCAGGCCTTTATCGTGATGGGCAGCGGCAGCTATTCCTTCCGCGGGTCGGGCTATGTCCGGGGCGGAATTTTTGACCGGATACAGGTTGTGCAGGGCGAGGAAGCCTTCCGCTTTAATGATCACGGCTATAAAAATCTCGGCGAGGTGCTGGCGGACGGAGCCCCTGAATTCAGGGAAGTCGCGCTTTTCTATACCCCGGAAGGCGCCGTCTTTAACCCGGCCGACGGCTGGCAGCTGCAATTGCTGGTCCAAAGAGCCATCGGTCCGCTGGAGAAGGTCTTCATTGCCTACGACCTGGATTATCAACTGCCGGGCAAATATGTCAAAGTTGAAAAACCGGCTTCGCCGCCGGTGGTGCAATCCGCCGCGGATGAGGATGCGGCGGCGGTCAATGCGCTGTGGATGAAGATGTGGAAGGCCAAAACCACGGATATTATCATTCTGGTGACGGCGATCATCCTGCTGACGGGGTTGTTCTTTGTCCAGAATCAGGTGGTCAAATATCGGGCGCTGACCGATAAAATCCGCCTGGGCTTTTTGGTCTTCACCCTGTTTTATATCGGCTTTTACGCCCAGGCCCAACTGTCGGTGGTCAATGTCTTTGTCTTTGTCAACGCCATGCTGTCCGATTTCCGCTGGGAATTCTTCCTGATGGAGCCGATGATTTTCATCCTCTGGTGTTCGGTGGCGGCCTCGCTGCTGTTCTGGGGCCGGGGCGCCTACTGCGGCTGGCTGTGCCCGTTCGGCGCGTTGCAGGAACTGACCAACAAGATTGCGAAATTCTTCAGTGTGCCGCAGGTCAGGGTGCCCTGGTGGCTGCATGAACGGCTGTGGCCGGTGAAATACATTATCTTTCTCGGGCTTTTGGGCATATCGGTATATTCCCTGAATACGGCGGAGCATCTGGCGGAGATCGAGCCCTTCAAGACGGCGATTGTGCTGAAATTCATGCGCAGCTGGCCTTATCTGTTGTTTGTCGCGGTCATTCTCGGGACGGGCCTGTTTATTGAGCGCTTTTACTGTCGCTACATGTGTCCGCTGGGCGCGGCGCTGGCGATCCCGGGCAAGCTTGCGATGTTCAACTGGCTGAAACGCTATCGCAACTGCGGCGATCCCTGTCATATCTGCGCCCAGGACTGCATGGTTCAGGCGATTGATCCGAAGGGAAATATCAACCCCAATGAATGCCTGCACTGCCTGGCCTGCCAGCAGACTTATTTTGATAAAAAAGTCTGTCCGGTGATGATCCATAAAACAGCCAAGGGCCGCAAGAGCGGCGCGGGCGCGGCGCAGGCGGCGCCCGTGCGCAAAGGCCGCAAGCTCAACCAGGCGCGGGAAATAGGAAGTTAGGCCCGGGCGATTACGCCCGGGGCCACAAAGAGCAGAAACGGATCCGGACCTAGGAAATCCGGATCTCAACCGTAACCAGAAGCAGACCCGAACGTAGGAAATTCGAGTCTTTAAAAATGAAAGGAAGCCGCAATCCGGACGTAGGAAGCCGGATTTTGGAATTTAATTAAAAACAGGAGAAAATGATGACAGAAGAATCCAAGAAAACAGGATTTTCCCGGCGTTCCGTGCTGGGTGGATCCGCTCTTGCCGCCGGGATCGGTATGGTCGGGGTCAGCTCCATGCTGCCGCAAGCCGCCCACGCCAAAGCCAAAAACGAAGTCCATCCGGGCGATCTGGATGAATATTACGGTTTCTGGAGCGGCGGCCAGTCCGGCGAAGTGCGTATTCTCGGCGTGCCTTCCATGCGCGAACTGATGCGCATCCCGGTGTTTAACCGCTGTAGCGCCACCGGCTGGGGCCAGACCAACGAAAGCCGCAAGATCCTGACGGAAAACATGCTGCCCCATGAAAAAAAATTCTGGGCCGACAAGGGTGGCATTCCCACCAACGGCGACACCCATCACCCCCATATGTCGTTCACGGACGGCACCTATGACGGGCGCTATGTCTTTGTCAATGACAAGGCCAACACCCGCGTCGCCCGTATCCGTTGCGACATCATGAAGGTCGACAAGATCGTTTCCATCCCGAATGCCGCCGATATTCACGGCCTGCGTCCGCAGAAATACCCGCGCACCGGCTATATCTTCGCCAATGGCGAACATCGGGTGCCGCTGCCCAACGACGGCTCCGTGCTTGATGACCCAAGCAAATATCACGCGGTCTTCTCCGCCATTGACGGCGACACCATGAAGGTCGCCTGGCAGGTGATCGTAGATGGCAACCTGGATAACACCGATGCCGATTACCAGGGCAAATACGCCTTCTCCACCTGCTACAATTCGGAAGAGGGCGTGACCCTTGCCGAAATGACCGCCAACGAACAGGATTGGGTCGTGGTCTTTGACCTCAAGGCCATCGAAGCCGGCGTCAAGGCCGGGGACTTCAAGACCTATGAAGGCGACGTGCCGGTGCTCGACGGTCGCAAGGGATCGAAATATACCCGCTATGTTCCGGTGTCCAACAGCCCGCACGGCATCAACACCTGTCCCGATCGCAAGCATGTGATGATCAACGGCAAGCTGTCGCCCACCGTATCCGTCATGGATGTGCGCAAACTGCCGGATGTCTTCGCCGACAAGATCAAGCCCCGCGACGCGATCGTCGCCGAACCGCAACTGGGCCTTGGCCCGCTTCATACCGCCTTTGACAACCGGGGCAACGCCTATACCACCCTGTTCCTCGACAGTCAGGTCTGTAAATGGGATATTGAAAAAGCCATTCAGCAGTATCAGGGCAAGAAGGTTGATCCGATCATTCAGAAACTGGATGTGCATTATCAACCGGGCCATAACCATACTTCCATGGGCGAAACCAAGGATGCCGATGGCAAATGGCTGATCTCGCTGAATAAATTCTCCAAGGACCGTTATATCAATGTCGGTCCGCTGAAGCCGGAGAATGATCAGTTGATCGATATTTCCGGTGATGAGATGAAAGTGGTTCATGATGGTCCGACCTTTGCCGAGCCCCATGACTGCATCATGGTTCACCGCTCGCTGGTCAATCCAAAAAATTCATATGGTTATGATGATCCATATTTTGCCGATCTGAGACAACAGGCCCTCAAGGACGGTTTCGAAAGCCTCGATGAGGCTGACGGCGTGATCCGCGACGGCAACAAGGTCCGGGTTTACATGTATTCCCAGGCGCCGAGTTTCTCGCTTGAGAAATTCACCGTCAAGCAGGGCGATGAAGTGACCGTCATCATTACCAATATTGATGATGTCGACGATCTGACCCACGGCTTTACCCTGTCCAACTATGGTATCGCCATGGAAATTCCGCCCCAGGGCAGCGCGTCTGTGACTTTCACCGCCGATGCGCCTGGCGTGCACTGGTTCTATTGTCAGTGGTTCTGTCACGCGCTCCATATGGAAATGCGCGGCCGGATGCTGGTCGAGCCAAAGTAAGGTATTGAAGTGATGTGGTATGGATTATCACATAAGGTTTGGGGTGCGGCGGAGATTTTCTTCGCCGCATCTTTCTTCTTGTTCGCGGCGCTTTTTTGTCAAACAGCGAACGCCCGGGACATCCGGGTGACAAAAGATTTGCCGCAGGCCATCGCCAAGGCGGAAGCGGGCGACAGATTACGTCTCGCCAAGGGAACTTATGCCGGGCCGGTCGTGCTGGAAAAACCGATCAGCATTATTGGCGACGCGGAAGTTCTGATCAAAGGCGACGGTAAAGGCAATGTGATCACGGTGAAAGCGCCGGACGTGACCCTGTCCGGGCTGACGGTGACCGGCTCCGGGCTGTTGCTGGAAACACAGGATTCCGGCATTTTCCTGTCCAAGGAAGCGACCGGGGCCATTGTTGAAAACAACCGGGTCATGGATAACCTGATCGGGGTCTATGTCTGGGGGGCGCAGAATTCCACTGTCCGCGGCAATATTATCCGCGGCCGTCGCGACCTGCGGGTCAATGAGCGCGGCAACGGGGTTCAGATATGGAACGCGCCGGGCGCCGTGGTTGACCATAATGATATTCAGTATGGCCGGGACGGCATCTTTGTCACCACCAGCAAGCGCAATATATTTCGCAACAACACTATTCATGACGTGCGTTTTGCCGTGCATTATATGTATACCAACAAAAGCCAGGTGATCGGCAATGTCTCCACCGGCAATGATATTGGCTATGCGATCATGTTTTCGACCCGTGTCGATGTGATCAACAATCGGTCCATTGGCGACCGGGAACGGGGCATCCTGTTTAATTACGCCAACCGGATCAGGGTTGTCGGCAACCGGGTGCGCGGCAATGGGGTTTTAGGTGGTCCGGAAAAATGCATTTTTATCTATAATTCCAACAAGAATAAAATCACGGATAACCTGCTGGCGGAATGCGACATCGGGGTTCAGTTCACCGCCGGCTCCGAAGGCAACGAAATCCTCGGCAACGCCTTTGTCGACAACCGGACCCAGGTCAAATATGTCGGCACCCGCTGGCTGGAGTGGTCGAAAGACGGCCGGGGCAATTACTGGAGCGACAACAGCGCCTTTGATCTGGACGGCGACGGCGTCGCCGATAGTGTTTACCGGCCCAATGACCTGACCGATCAGATTTTATGGCGTTATCCGGAGGCGAAGCTGCTGGTCAACAGCCCGGCGGTGCAGGTTCTGAAATGGGCGCAGTCCGCCTTTCCGGCGCTGCATCCCGGCGGCGTGGTCGACAGCGCGCCCTTGATGAAAATACCGGAAGGGTTAAACTATAAAAAAGCGCAACGGGGTAACGAAGGGCAAATGAAGGTACAGGAATGACTGAGGATTTCAGTATAAGGCTTGAGGCGGTGACCAAGACATATGGCGACAGCCATGCGGTGGACGCCGTCGACCTCGCGGTGCGGCCGGGCGAATGCCTGGCGCTTGTCGGCCATAACGGCGCCGGTAAAAGCACGCTGATCAAGATGGTGCTCGGCCTTGCCCGTCCGACCGGCGGCGCTGTCCGGGTCATGGGGCGGGACCCCATGGACGGCGGCTTTAATGGGGTGCGGAAAAATATCGGTTTCCTGCCGGAACAGGTTCTGTTTCAGAATAACATGACCGGCCGGGAAACCCTGCAATTCTACGCCCGGCTGAAAGGCGCCGCGACGGCGGGCCTTGACGCGCTGTTCCGGCGGGTCGATCTTTTGCCGGCGGCGGATAACCGGATTTCGACCTATTCCAAGGGCATGCGCCAGCGGCTCGGCCTCGCCCAGGCGCTGATCGGGACGCCGGGACTGCTGATTCTCGATGAGCCGACATCGGGCCTTGATCCGGCCTCGCGGCAGAATGTCTACGGCATCATCAATGAGGCCAAGCTGGCCGGGGCGACGGTGCTGATTTCCTCCCATGCGCTGACCGAACTGGATGAACGGATCGACCGGGTGGCGATCCTCAACCGGGGCCATCTCGCCGCCGTCGGCGCCATCGCCGACCTGCGGCGCAATATCGGGCTCGAGTCTGAAATCCGGGTGGCGGCGACGGCGGAAAACATGCAGGCCCTGGCGCAGCATTTCGCCGGCCATCAGGCGGGCCGCTATGATGAAAGCCGCTTTATGAACGGGGTCGCCATATTGTCCTGTCCGGTGGCGGACAAGGTGGCCTTTCTGAAGGACCTGATGAGCCTCAACATCAGCATCGCCGATATCGAGGTTAATGACCCGAGCCTGGAACAGGTCTTTATGGCCTATACCAATGGCGCTGCGGCGCGGAAGGAGGCCGGAAATGGATAAGATCTGGACCCTGATCACCAAGGAGGCCCGGGACGGCTTCCGCAATCGCTGGGTGATCATGATTACCCTTGTCATGACCGGGCTCGCCCTGACCCTCAGCCTGCTGGGCAGCGCGCCGACGGGCAGCACCAGCGTCAGCCCGCTGGCGGTGACCGTGGTCAGCCTGTCGTCCTTAAGCATCTTTTTCATTCCGCTGATCGCCTTGTTGCTCGCCTATGACAGCGTGGTCGGCGAGGCCGAGCGCGGCACCCTGACCCTGCTGCTGGTCCATCCGGTCAGCCGCAACCAGGTGATCATCGGCAAATTCATTGGTCATCTGTTCCTGCTGTCGGTGGCGATCGTCATCGGTTACGGGGTGGCGGGGCTGACCATCGCCTTCACCGCGGACGCGGGTTTCGCCGAACAGGAATGGACCAGCTTCCTGAAACTGCTGCTGTCGTCGGTCCTGCTGGGGGCGGTTTTCCTCGCCATCGGTTATATGGTGAGCGCCTGGGTCCGCGAACGGGGCACCGCGGCGGCCTACGCCATCGGCATCTGGCTGCTGTTTGTCCTGCTCTATGACATGGGACTTTTGGCCCTGCTGGCGGCCGACAGCGAACAGCAGCTCGGCGGCGGCCTGGTCAAATGGCTGATGCTGATCAATCCGACCGACAGTTACCGGATGTTTAACCTGACGTCGAGCAACGACACCGCCCTGCTGTCGGGCATGGCGGGCCTGAGCGCCGACCACCGGGTGGGCGACGGCAGCCTGATCCTGATCCTGATGAGCTGGATCGTCCTGCCACTGGGCGCCGCCTGCATGATCTTCAACAGGAGACAGTTATGAGGAGGGGGCTGATATTGGCGCTGTTGCTGCTTCTCGCCGCCTGTCAGGAAGAGATCGTCGCGCCGGAGCCGGTGGCGCTGACCCGCGAGGCCGAAGGCTTTTACTGCAACATGATCGTCATTGATCATCCGGGCCCCAAGGCGCAGCTTTACGAGAAGGACCGGCAGGGCGCGATCTGGTTTACCTCGGTCCGGGATGCGCTGGCCTATAATATGCTGCCCGGCGAGGCCCAGCATGTTCAGGCGATCTATGTCCATGACATGGGCCGGGCCAACAGCTATGAAAAACCGCAGAATCACGGCATCTGGATGCGGGCGGAAGAGGCCGTCTATGTCATCGAGAGTCACAAACGCGGCGGCATGGGGGCCAAGGAAACCGTGCCCTTCGGGCAGCGGGAAGCTGCTGAAAAATTCGCCGCTGAATTTGGCGGACGGGTTGTCGCCTTCAATGACATTCCCCGGGATTATATCCTCGGCGATCAGGGGGAATATGATGCGCCGTAAGGCCGGATTGTTCCATGATCGATAGACGCCGGCTTATCTCCATCTGCGGGGCGGCGGCGGGGATGACGATGTTTGATCGGTCAACGGGGTTTGGCGCAGCGCGGCCGGAACTGATGCGCTGGCGCGGGGCGGCGCTCGGGGCCAAGGCGCAGATCATGCTCTATGGCGATGATCCGGCCCGGGCGCAGGAATTGTTCGACAAATGCCAGCAGGAAATCCACCGGCTGGAGGGAATTTTCAGCCTGTATCGGGCGAATTCGGCGGTACGGCGGTTGAACGCCGCCGGTTATCTGGACAATCCGGATATTGAACTGCTCGACCTGCTGTCCCGCTGCCTGTCCTGTTGTCAGATCACCGACGGCGCCTTTGATGTGACGATCCAGCCCTTGTGGCGGCTTTACGCCGATCATTTCGCCGTCCCCGGGGCGGATCCCGCCGGGCCGTCGGCGGACCAGATCAAGGCGACCCTGAAGCTTGTCGGCTCCGATAAAATCCGTCTTGACGCGGGGCGCATATCCTTCGTTCGGCCGGGCATGGGCTTGTCCCTCAACGGCGTGGCCCAGGGCTATATCACCGACCGGGTGGCGCAGCTCCTGAAAGAGGCCGGCTTTGAAAACCTGCTGGTTCATATGGGCGAGACCTACGCCATGGGCCGCCATGACGACGGCCGGCCGTGGACGGCGGGCGTCTCGTCACCGCTGAGAGATCATAAACTGCTGAAAAATGTCACCCTCGATCATCAGGCGCTGGCCACGTCGGGCGGTTACGGCAGTCCCTTTTCCGATCAGAGCCGGCTGCATCATCTGCTCGACCCGAAAACCGGCCGCAGCGCCAACCATCACGGCGCCGTTTCGGTAATCGCCCGGGACACGACGACCGCCGACATGCTGTCGACGGCCTTTTACGTCATGCCCTATGACCGGGTGGCGCGGGTCTGGCCCCGATACCCGCAGCTCGAAAAGGCGATCTTCGTCGATCATGAGGGACGCCTCACTGAATATGACGGATAGGTTCGGGGCGGGGATTAGCGCTTGAGGGTTTCGGACGGCGATTCGCCGTAAACCTTTTTATAGGACACGGAAAAGCGGCCAAGCTGGGTAAAGCCCCACTTCAGGGCAATGTCGGTGACGCTTCTGTCCGGGCCGGATTTCAGCAACTCCTCCCGCACTTTCTCAAGGCGCAGTTGCAGGACATATTTCATCGGCGTCGTGCCGCGAAAACTGCGAAAGCCTTCAAATATGGATCGCTGGCTGACGCCGGTCACCTCCACCAGATCGTCAATGGACAGAGGATCCTTCAGATGGTCAAGGATGTAATCCTCGGCCTTTTTGACATGTTTCGGCGCCGCCTGATCTTCCTGCGCCAGCAGCGTCGCCATATAATTGTGATTGAAGGAATAGAGCAGGCTGGTCATCAGGTGACGCTCCATATCCTCCAGCATGGGACGGGAGCGCCACGGGTCCATGTCATTGTCAAGGTCACTGACCAGATGGCGGATCTGCCGCCACCAGCTGGCGGCCAGCCGGTTGTCGGCGGAAATACACTGGTCAAACAGAATCGGTTTGTCGATCGGCCGCATGAGCAATCGCGACAGGCGCATTTCCATCGCGTCCGCCCTGATCTGGACCAGCAGCTTCTTGCAGTCCTCATTCCAGTGCATTTTGGTGTATTCGGTCGGATTGATCGCCGAGGCCATGCCGACCGTGGTGGTGAAGTCCTTGTTGTCGGTGGTGATCCGGGCCGCGCCCTCGACCGGAAGCTGGAACAGGAAAAACCGGTCAAGATAGCCGGGCTCGACATAAATATCCGAGCCATATTCCATATAATTGACCGAAACCGCGGACAGGCGCGCCCGATTGTGACAGGCGTCCAGCGGGCCCGAATGGCTCGGCATCAGGGTGTGGTCGCAATAGACTCTGCTGACAATCTCCCGCGCCTCATCAGCGTCTGTTGTATGAAACAGGCTGTATTTCTCAAGCGGTTTGGTCATAATATACCCTAAATCAATAGGCTGCGACTGTAGCATAAATTTTTATCTTCCGCGAATCCGAATTAACTGAGCGGCCATATGCCGGCTGTTCCGCCCTGTCAAGGACCGGCCGAAGCCGGCCTTTGACAAGTTTAAAAGCGACAGGTTTAAAAGTTAAAGCGCGCGGTGACATACCATTCGCGCCCGCGGTCAAAAAGGCCCTCATAGGACTGGAAGGCGTCGCCGATAATCCCGGTATGGAGGAATTTCTCGTCGGTCAGGTTTCTCACGCCCGCGACCAGCGACAGATTTTCCGCATTGTTCTCCCAGGTGATGTTGGCGTTCACCAGATGATAACCGGACTGATGAATCTGCGGCGTGTTGAAGGCGTCATTGTCGAATTCGGAACGATAGGACCAGTCGACCCGCGGGATCAGGCTGCCGTTGTTGCCGAGGGCGATTTCCTTCGATATGGCGGCGCTTAACGTCCAGTCGGAAACCCGGTCGAGATTGTTGTTTTTATCGACGAAGGTGGTGGCGAAATCAATTGCGTCATATCCGGCGTCAAGATAGCCAATGCCGGCTTCAATGAACCAGCCGTCGGCCGGCGTCATCTGCATGTCGAGCTCAAACCCCTTGATGGTCGCCGCCCCGGCATTCTTGGTGATCGGCGCGACGCTGGTGAAAACCTGGACCTGCATATCGGAATAGTCGGTCCAGAAGGCCGCGCCATTGAGCCGCATCTTGCCGTCCATGCCGGTAAATTTGAAGCCCAGTTCGTAAACCTTGACAAATTCCGGCAGGAAGGTCGGGATCAGGTCGATGTCCGGCGTGCCGGCCGGCGCCGTGAAGGGGGCGACGATCGGCGGAAACACCCGCTGGGAAAAACCGCCGGACTTGAAGCCTTCGGAATAGCTCGCGTAAACCATCAGATCGTCGGTCGCGTCATAGGACAGGTTGAGATAAGGGTCGAAATTGTCATAGGTCAGCTCTTTTTCCAGAAACGGCAGAATCCGTTCGCCGGCCTGCATGAAGGGGGCGTCGAGCTGGGGATGACCGCTGCCGGCAAAGTAATTCTGGTGAATGATCTGGTCGGGCCTGAATTTCTTCTTTTCGTCGGTATAGCGGATGCCGGCCGTGATATGGAAGCGGTCGGTCGCGTCATAGGTGCCCTGGGCGAAGGCTGCGAGGCTGCGGTTGTCAAATTTGCCGCCGCTGCGGAAGCGGGAGACGGTAAAGTCCAGTTCATTGACGTTGTTGCCGTCTTCTCTGAAATAATACAGGCCGGCGATCCAGTTGAGCTTGTCTTCAAAGGCGGTGCCGAGCAGTTGGAGTTCCTGGGTGAACTGCTGTTGTTCCAGCAGGTCGTCGAACTGGGATACCCGGAAAGGGGAATGATCGCCGTCGCGGGAGAAGGTGGCGTCGAGATCGCGGTAGGCGGTGATCGAGCGGAGTGAGATATTCTCGCTCAGGGCCCAGTCGATATTGAGGTTGGCGGCCCAGAAATCACTGTTGGAAAAGGCCGGCGCCGTGCCGGAGCTGCGTTCCGCGCCGGGATAGACGTAGCGGTCGTCATAGCAGCCCGGAACCGCCAGATTCAGCGGCGCCGGCGGTATGGCGCAGGGGATCGGCGGGCCGCCGGCGGCCAGATTGGCGCCCACGTTATGGATCGTCGCCATCGGCGGGGTGTCCGGATCCACCGGGTTGCCGTAGTTGATGCCGATCAGGGTCAGCGCCGGGCCGTTTTCCCGGTCCCGGCTGCCCTCAAAGGAGAAGTTGATCTCGAGATCCTCATTGGGCGCGAGCAGGAAGGAGGCCCGGCCGGACAGGGTGTCGTCATCGCCGAGATCAATACCGTCGTCGCGCATAACATAGCCGTCCTGGGACAGATAGGCGACAGAGAATTTGCTGAAGAAATTATCGCTGATCGGAAGATTGACCGTGCCCTTGAGGTCAACCCGGTCATCCGTGCCATAAGTTGCGGAAACCTTGCCTTCCAGTTCGTTATGCGGTTTTTTGGTCGTGATGCTGATCGCGCCACCGATGGTGTTGCGGCCGAACAATGTGCCTTGGGGGCCTTTCAAAACCTCGATCCGTTCGACGTCGACCAGATCCAGAATGCCACCGACGGAACGGGCGATATAAACGCCATCGACATAAAGCCCGACCCCCGGGTCAACGGTCGGCAGGAATTCCTTCTGGCCGACGCCGCGAATATAAATCGCCGCCGAATTGCTGGCGCCGCCGAAGCTCGGGTTGTTCTGGAACGACAGATTGGGCGTGAAGGCGGCAATCTCGCCGACATTGGTCACGCCGCGATACTCCAGGCTGTCGCCGGAAAAGGCGGAAATGGCGATCGGCGTGCTTTGCAGTCCTTCTTCGCGTTTCCGGGCGGTGACGGTAATCTCCTCAAGCAGCCAGCTGGCGCTGTTGGCGTTTCCGGTCCCGGCTCCGGTATTGGCCCCGGCAGCGGCGTCCTGGGCCTTGGCCGCCGCCGGCAGGCCGAGCATCATGGACGACAGGGCGGTGTAATAAAACAGGCGTGTAGATGGACTGATCCCTTTGCGGGACGGGAGTTTCCTTTGCATTATGAAGCCTCATATTTTGATGTTTTTTTTAGTTAACTGATTCTATATTTTGGTTTTATTTATTTAATGAGTTAAATTTATTTAAGGGGTTAAATAATCCATAGAGTATTTTACGATTAAACTTTCCGGGCTATTCAGATAGTGCAGCGGTTATTTATTTTGTGCGGATTTTCTTTAGGGTTTAAATGATGTTCGAAGCAGATCAATGCATGTCATCGCGCCTCGGCGGCCCGTGGTCCCGATGCAATTTTAGCTCTATACAGGACGCCTGATGTGTTTCATACTCAGGGTATAAATGCGCATGACGCAAATATTCTGGGCGTGAGGAACGGATAGTGAAGAAAATGGCGACCCATTCCGCCCCGGCGACGGGGATATTTTCCGCCCCGCTCTGGCGGAGCGCCTTTCGGCCGTTTTATCTGCTGGGGGTGATTTACGGTCTTGGCGTGATGGCGGTCTGGTTGCTGGTGCGGGCGGATATTGTCGATCTGATCCCGGCCGCCTACAATCTGTCGCTGTGGCATGGTCATGAAATGGTCTTCGGTTTTTCCGCCGCCATTGTCGCCGGTTTTGTCCTGACGGCCCTGCCCGGATGGGCCGGAACGGCGGAGATCGACCGCGGCCGCCTGGCGCTGCTGGTGGCGCTGTGGCTTCTGGGCCGGCTTGCCGTCCACAGCGGCGGCCTTGTCCCGGCGATGGTGGCGCTGGTTTTGGATTGCAGCCTTTTTCTGGTGCTGGCGGCGATGGTGTCGCCGGGGCTGTTGCGGGCCGGGAATAAATATTATCTCGCCCTGCTGCCGATTGCGGCGCTGTTGTTCATCGGCAATGTCATTTTTCATCTGGCGCTGATTGACGGCGATCCGGCGCGGGCCTCCTGGGGCGTCCGCATGGGGCTGATGGGCATTGTCGGCAAATTCATTCTGGCCGGCGGCTTTCTGACCACGGTCTTCACCGGCAACGCCCTGCGCCAGAAGGGCGGACCGGAACTTGCGGTCAAGCCGTGGCTGGAATATCTTTCGGCCTTGTCGCTGGTTGCTTTTATCTATGGGGCGCTGGGCGACCTGCCGGACCGGACGGCGGCGGGGCTGGCGTTGTTCGCCGGCCTGGCGCAGCTGGTGCGCTTCCTGCGCTGGCGGACGATGCGGATTCTCGACGCGCCGCTGGTCGTGACCATGCATCTGGCCTATGGCTGGTTTATTGCAGCGCTCTTTTTGTTCGCCGCCGCCCGGGCCGGGGCGGAGATTGCGCCCGAGGCCTGGCTGCACGCCTTTACCGTCGGCGCCCTCAGCCTGATGATGCTGTCGCTGATCACCCGGGTCGCCCTGCGTCATACCGGCCGGTCGCTGACCCCGGGGCGGATGATGATCCTGTCCTTTGGCCTGATGGTCATCTGCGCCCTTTTGCGGGTGGCGGTGTCGCTGAATATCCTGTCGGATGACTGGTTGCCGCTGACGGCGCTGATCTGGTCCGGATCCTTTCTGATCTATCTGTTGATTCACGGCCTCTATATGATCCGTTCGAGCCTGCCGAAAAAACAGCGCGGACCAAAACGCGCGGCCGAGATTTCCACCACATCCTCCTGATATTTCCGGCGACATCCCGGATCATTCTTCCGCGCAGTATCTAAATAGCTGATGCACCATATGAATAGACCAATGCCGCCGGCCGGCGGATAGTGGTGTCTATAGGTGACGGACGAAAATCAGACTGCGGGCCAGCCGCGGCGGCGCCGGAAAATCTTATCAAACGCTATGGGCTCAAGGTAAAAGGAGAAACAGCACGAGGAGACGATAATGACCAGTCGCGTGATGCGGGACTTTGATTTGTTGCTGCCGGAGTCTATTCCGGACGCCATGGCTTTACTGACCACTCATAAAGAAAATGCCGCCGTCCTGGCGGGGGGAACCGACCTTCTGGTCGCCCTGAAATTTGATTATAGCATTGATTACGTCATTTCGCTGGCCCTGACGCCGGGGCTGGACCATCTGAGTTTTGATCCGCAAGATGGCCTGACCATCGGCGCCAGGGTGACGATCGCCGATATTCTGAAATCACCGGTGGTCAGGGACCATTATCCGGCCTTGCATCAGGCGGCGCAGGTTTTCGCGACGCCGCAGCTGCGCAACAGCGCGACGGTCCTCGGTAACCTGCTTCGGGCCTCGCCGGCCGGTGATTGCAGCCTCGCCTGTTATGCTATTGGCGGGACCATGGTGCTGGAAAGCGAGCGCGGCCGGCGCGAGGTCGATCTGGACGATTTCTGGATTTCCTACGGCGTGACGGCGCGGCGGCCTGATGAACTGGCGGTTGAGCTCAGGCTTCCCCCCCCGGCGCCGGGGCAAAAAAGCGCCTTCCGGCGGATGACAAGAACCCATGAGGATCTGTCGAAGATCGGCGCGGCGGTTCGCCTGGACATGGACGGTAACATTTGTCGGCGGGCGCGGGTCGCCATGGGCTGCGTCGGGCCAACCCTGATCCGCCTGCTCAAGACGGAAGAAATGCTTTCCGGCGCGGCGATCACGCCGGATCTGCTGCAATGGGTCGCCGACAGTGTCGCCGGGCAAATCTCGCCGATTGATGACAAACGCTCCTCGGCGGAATACCGCCTGCAGGTCGGCGGCGTCCTGGTCCGCCGGATAATGGAAATGGCGCTGGGGGAAGACCGTTCGCACGAAGGAGAAAAGTAATGAAAAAACATGCCATAACATTGACCGTCAATGGCGAGGAACGGGACCTTCTGGTGCCGTCCAATCGCACCCTGCTCGACGCCCTGCGCGAAGACCTGGGCTATACCGACACCAAATACGGTTGCGGCACCGGCGAATGCGGCGCCTGCACGGTGCTGGTCGACGGCGCGACCAGCATCAACGGCTGCCTGACGTTGGCCGCGACCATGGACGGCCGGTCGATCACTACCGCCGCCGGTCTGGCGCGGGACGGTCATCTGCATCCGGTGCAGGAAGCCTTTATCGACAATGACGCCATTCAGTGCGGCTATTGCACGCCGGGCATGGTGCTGAAAACCATCAGTATTCTGGAGGAAAACCCCGATCCGACCGAGGCGGAGATCCGCCACGGACTTGAAGGCAATATCTGTCGCTGCACCGGCTATACCAAAATTGTCGACGCCGTTCAGGACGCCGGGGCGCGCCTCAGGGGACAAAAATTATCGGCGGCGGGAGAATGACCATGACTGAACATACCGTAATCGGAAAAAAAGTCGAACGGGTTGACGTTCGCGCGAAAGTCACCGGCGGCGCGCTCTATGCCGCCGATATTCAGATGGCCGGCATGCTCTATGGCAAGATCATCCGCTGTTATGATTACGCCCACGCCCGCGTCACCGGCCTTGACCTGTCGGAGGCGGCGAAATGCAAGGGGGTGATCAAGGTGCTTGGCCCCAAGGACGTGACCGCCCGGGAATATAACGCCTCGGTCCTTGATATGATGGTGTCGGCGCAGATGCGCGGCGTCCTCGGCGATATTGATGACCAGAAAATTTTCACCGACCATGTCAAGCATTACGGCGACGCCATCGCGGCGATTATCGCCACCTCGGAAGAGGCCGCCGAACGGGCGGCCGAAAAGGTCAAAGTCACTTATGAGGAACTGCCGGTTTACCTGACGGCGGCGGCGGCCAAACAGCCGGACGCGATCCAGTTCCGGCCGGAAAAGCCGGGCAATCTGGCCTTCCAGCTGCCGGAAATGGCCTTCCCCGACAATGCCTACGCCTGGGGCGATGTGGCGGACAGCTTTGCCGAGGCGGATATTATCGTCGAGGACACCTTCTATGTGCCGAAACAGAAACAATGCCAGATGGAGCCCGGTGCCTATATCGCGCTTTATGATGAGCAGCAGCGGCTGAATTGCTGGACCTCGACCCAGATGCCGAAGCTGGTGCAGAAAAAACTGGCCAATCTGTTTGAACTGCCGATGACCCGGGTCAGGATCAACCAGACGGTGATCGGCGGCGGCTTTGGCGCGCGGCTCGGCATGGTGCTGGAGCCGGAAACCTGCGCGCTGGCGATGGCGGGGCCGGGGGGGGCGGTTAGACTGTTTTCGGCACGGGAGGAAGAGTGGCTCACCTCGCCGTCACGGCATCCGGGGAAATACTGGATGAAAATGGGCTTCAAAAAAGACGGAACCCCGGTCGCCTGCGACGCCAAGTTCGAAAATTACAAGGGCGCCTATTATGTCGACGCCTCGGGCACGGCCTTCACCACCGGCGCCTGGCTCGGCGGCATGTATAAATTCGACAGCCTGCGCTATCGCGGCGAATCCTATTACACCAACCAGAGCATCTGCGGCGCTTTCCGCGGCTATGGCAACCCGCAGACCAATTTCGTGATGGAGCAGATGATTGACCGGGGCTGCGCCGCGCTCGGCATGGACCCGATCGCCTGGCGCAAGAAATGGCACAAGACGGTCGGCGACGACGGCTGGTGTATGGGCGTGCCCTATAACAGTTGCGCGCTGGACGAATGCCTGGACCGGGCGGCCAAGGCCATCGGCTGGACCGAAAAACGCGAAAAATACAAAAACCAGACAGGAACCAAACGCCGGGGGATTGGCGTTTCGGTGATGAACCATACCAGCGGCGCCATGCCGATGCTGCTTGAGCATACGGTCTGCGACGTGCTGATCCATCAGGATGCGACCGCGACCGTCAATCTCGCCTGTTCCGACATGGGGCAGGGATCGCACACCACCCTGCGGCAGGTGGCGGCGGAGACGCTCGGCTTTCCCTATGAAGACGTTCATATTGCCGCCGGTGACAGCGATGCAGCCGGCTTTGACATCGGCGCCCATGCCAGCCGGACGCTTTATGTCGGCGGGGGGGCGGTCAAGCAGGCCTGCGAGGATGCGAGACGCCAGATCTTCGAGCGCGCGGCGCGGGCTCTGGAAGAGAAGGTGGAAAATCTTTATATGGAAGACAAGATCATTCATGTGAAGGGGGCGTCGAACAAGTCGATCGCCGTTGAAACGATCACCGATCAGGGAGTCAATAATTTCATGGACCCGGAAAGCGGCGAACTGATTGGCCAGCCGGGTCAGATTCAGGGCTACGCCAGTTTCTTCCCGCCCCATAATGCGCCGCCCTTTGGCGCGACCATCGCCGAGGTCGAGGTCGATCTGGAAACCGGCGAAGTCCGGGTGCTGGAACTGGTCAACGCCCATGATGTGGGCAAAGCGATTCATCCCGGCGTTGTCGAGGGCCAGCTCGACGGCGGTGCCCAGCAGGGGCTGGGCATGGCGCTGACCGAGGAGACTTATTTTGATAACAAGGGCATTTGCCAGAATAACAGCTTCACCGACTATAAGATGTTCGGGCCGTCGGACATGCCGAAAATGACCAATATTCTGGTGGAAAACCCCGATCCGACCGGGCCCTATGGCGCGAAGGGGGTCGGCGAGGCCGGGCTGGTGCCGCCGGTCGGGGCGACCGCCAACGCCATCTTCAACGCTATCGGCATCCAGATACTGGAGGCGCCGATCACGCCGGAGAAAATCCTGAAAGCGCTGGCCGAAAAGCGGGCCGGATCATAACGGACGTCCTCTGTAAAACCGCCAGGCCGCCTTCTCTCCCGTTTGACGAAGGCGGCTTTTTTTGTCAAAGGGTCAATCTTAGCGGTTGGCGCCAGGCACCCACAGCACATCGTCGGCGCCATTGTTGTTGAGCGCCCGGCTCATGACAAAGGCGTGGTCCGACAGCCGGTTGAGATAGCGGATCACCGCCGGGTTGATCTCCTCCGTCTCGGCGGTCCGCACCAGCAGCCGTTCGGCGCGGCGGACGATGGTCCGGCATTGGTGCAGATGGGCCGCCGCCTTACCGCCGCCGGGCAGGATGAAGCTGTTGAGCGGGGCGAGGTCCGCATTCATCTGGTCGATTTCCTGCTCCAGCCGCGCGACCTGACTGTCGATGATCCGCAGTTCATATTCCGCCTTGACGGAGCCTTTCGGCGTCGAGACATCGGCCCCGGCGTCGAACAGGTCATTCTGGATCCGCGCCAGCATATCGTCATAGTCACCCGTGGTGTAAAGCCGGGCCAGGCCGTAAGCCGCGTTGGCCTCGTCAATGGTGCCGTAAGCCTCAATCCGCGGCGTGTGTTTCGGGTGCCGGCTGCCGTCGGTGAGCGAGGTCTGGCCCGCATCACCGCCCCGGGTGTAAATTTTCGTCAGTTTAACCATGGAAAACCCTATGTGTAGAGGAACAGATACAGCACCACCAGAACCAGGGTGATAAACTGGGCGATCACCCGGGCCTGCATGAGTTTATTGCCATGTTCCCGGTTGAAATCACCGCCCCGGCTCATGGAGCCGACCCCCAAAAGCATGATTCCGCCGGTGATGAATATCCCGATCATAATCAGGACCAAGAGCCAGTTCATTTGAATATATTCCTTTTTTTGCCGGTTATCGGGATATTTTATATTATTTCCGCCATAAAAATAGCAGAAAATGCTGAGATGCAAAATATTCACACAATTTTCTTGGTGATCTCCGGCTTAGGCTATAAGGTTTTGCGCCGGAGAGAAAGCAAATTAATCTTTAACAGGGGAAGGCCATATGAACTCATTCCGAACGTTGCGTGATTTTGCCGTGGTTGTTTTCGTCCTCACCGGGTCCGCCATGACCGCGGCGCAGGCGGAAAAGGCGGCGTCAAACAGGACGACAAATCCGGATGAGTCTTTGCTGTGGCTGGAGGAAGTCGAAGGGGAGCGGGCCCTCGACTGGGTCCGGGAGCAGAATAAAAACACCCTTGATGAACTGACCGCCGATCCGCTGTTCAAGGATTTCAAACAGCAGGCTTTCGACATCCTGACAGCCTCCGACCGCATCACCTACGGCAGCCTGCGCGGCGGTTATGTCTATAATTTCTGGCGCGATGAGAAGCATGTCCGCGGCATCTGGCGCCGGGCGACGGTCGCGAGCTACAAGGCCGGAAAGCCGGCGTGGGAGCTGCTGCTCGATGTGGACAAGCTCGCCAGTGACGAGGGCGAGAACTGGGTTTATAAGGAGGCCGACTGTCTGGCGCCGTCCTATAACCGCTGCCTGGTCAGCCTGTCGCCGGGCGGCACCGACGCCACCACCTATCGGGAATTCGACGTTGCGGCCAGGGATTTTGTCGACGGCGGTTTTCAGGTCCCTCTGTCGAAGACCAACCTGGGCTGGGAAGACGAGAATACCCTGCTGATCGCCACCGACTGGGGACCGGATGAACAGGGCGTTTCCGCCATGAACAGTTCGGGCTATCCGCGGATCATGAAACGCTGGCGGCGGGGCGCGCCATTGTCCGCCGCTGAACCGGTTCTGGAGATGGACCCGCAGGAAACATTTTCCTTCCCGGTAAAATTCACCCGGCCCGAAGGCGCGGCGGTGATCATCATCCGCGGCCATGACTTTTATCATTTCACCTATTATGCGGTGGATCAGCGCGGCGGACTGAAGCAACTGCCGCTGCCGAAGAAATCCAGTATTGAGGGCCTCTATAAAGGGCAGCTTCTGGTGACGTTGAAAGAGGACTGGCGCGGCCATAAATCCGGCAGCCTGGTCAGTTTCGATCAGGCCGACTTTATGGAGACGGGTGAAATCAAAACCGTACAGACGGTCTTTGATCCCGGTCTGAGCGGCACCATCGAAAATGTCGTCATCACCCGGGATGCGGTTTATGCGGTCGGCCTTGAACATGTTTCGAGCCGGATCCGGGAATTTTCCTTTGTCGACGGCGCCTGGGCCCATCGCAGAATCGATTTCGGCGGCGAGGATGTCTTTTCGATCCGCTCGGCCAATGGCGACAGCAATGACATGCTGATGGCGCGGGACGGCCTGCTGACGCCGGACAGCCTCTATTTCGTCAATTTTATCGAGGGCGTGGAGCTTAAACTGCAATCGCTGCCGGCCCGTTTTGACACGAAAGACCTCAAGCTGGAAAAACGCCTCGCCACCAGCCGGGATGGCACCAGGGTGCCCTATTTCATCGTCTATAAAAAAGGCGTCAAGCTCGATAAAAAAACGCCGGTGCTGCAATATGGCTACGGCGGGTTCGAGATTTCGATCCTGCCCCATTACAATGCGCTCAGGGGCAAGCTGTGGCTGGAAAAGGGCGGCGCCTATGTGATCGCCAACATCCGCGGCGGCGGCGAATACGGCCCGCGCTGGCATCAGGCGGCGCTCCATGAGAACCGCCAGCGGGCCTATGAGGACTTCTTCGCCGTCGCCGAGCATGTCCAGAACAGCGGCCTCAGTTCGCCGCAGCATTACGGCGCCGACGGGCGCAGCAACGGCGGCCTGCTGATGGGGGTCAGCTTCACCCAGCGGCCCGACCTGTTCAACGCCATCATCTGCGGCGTGCCATTGCTTGATATGAAGCGCTACAACAAACTGCTCGCCGGCGCGAGCTGGATGGCGGAATACGGCAATCCGGACACCGACGACTGGCAATATATCAAACAATATTCGCCGTTGCAGAATCTGCAGCGGGACAAGTCATACCCGAAGGTCTATTTCTTCACCTCGACCAAGGATGACCGGGTGCATCCGGGCCATGCGCGCAAGATGGCGGCCAAGATGGCGGCCCAGGGCCACGGCTATTATTATTTCGAGAATATTGAAGGCGGCCACAAGGGCAACGCCAATTATGACCAGGAAGCCACCATGCGGGCGCTGGAATATGTCTATCTGTGGCGTCAGTTGGCCGGCCAGGAACAAGAGAGTCAGGAATAAGAGAGAAAGGGATCAAAACCTTTCCACTATTGGGGGAACGGGGGGAAACAAGGCGTCGCCATAAGATGCCGGATAAAAAGATCGACGACAGAGGCCTTAAGGTCCGGACGGTCAGTTGGGATTGTCAGCCGGGGGACCGTCAGTGTGGGGACTGGCGGATTAAGCTGATATTTGGGGAATTATGGGGATAATGCCCAACCTTTGGGACAGGTTATTGGTTCGCCTGTCCCAATTTATTTTTTAGGCCCCATCTATTTTCCCGGTTCTTCTGTTGCGCCGCAGTGCGCCGGAGAAAAAAAGACCGCACAGAGGATGTCCTCCAGGCGGTCAGTTGGGATTGTCAGAACAGGTGTTCTGACGGGGGATAATCTGTTATCCATTCGGCGCGGCTTACCGGCGACGTTTACCGCAAAATGCGCCATTGGCTCTATTCCACTATATCTGATGCGGAATTTTATTTTCAAGGGCCTTATGGCATAGAAAAAACCTCAAATCAAATAATATTCTGTTTTTAAGTCAAAAATCACGATAATAATCGTCTGGCGATTACATCTGCCTGAATTTCTGCGGCTCCTTCAAAAATATTGAGGATCCGGGCGTCACACAGGACCCGGCTGATCTGATATTCCTGGGCATAGCCGTTGCCGCCGTGAATCTGCAGCGCATTGTCGGCCGTCGACCAGGCGACGCGGGCCCCCAGAAGCTTGGCCATGCCGGCCTCCAGATCGCAGCGCCTGTCCTCATCCTTCTGACGGGCGGCGAAATAGGTCAGCTGGCGGCACATCATGATTTCAACGGCGGCGAGCGCGACCTTGCTGTGGACCCGCGGGAAGTCATAGATCGGCTTGCCGAACTGCACCCGCTCCGTGGCGTAGCGCAGGCCAAGCTCGAGGGCGCATTGGGCGACGCCGAGCGCCCGGGCCGCGGTCTGGATCCGCGCCGATTCGAAGGTGGTCATCAATTGCTTGAAGCCGTTGCCTTCTTCGCCGCCGAGCAGATTTTCCGCCTTGACCTTGAAATCATCGAAGCCGAGTTCGAATTCCTTCATGCCGCGATAGCCGAGCACCTCGATCTCGCCGCCGGTCATTCCGTCGGACGGGAAGGGATTGTCGTCCGTGCCCCGTTGTTTTTCGGCGAGGAACATGCTGAGCCCTTTATAGCCCGGCCGGTCCGGGTTGGTGCGGGCGAGCAGGGTCATCACATCGGCCCGCGCCGCATGGGTGATCCAGGTCTTGTTGCCGGTGATCCGGTAATGATCGCCGTCGCGCACCGCCCGGGTTTTGAGCGCGCCGAGATCGGAGCCGGTGTTGGGTTCGGTAAAGACCGCCGTCGGCAGGACTTCACCGCGGGCGATTTTCGGCAGCCAGTGCTGTTTCTGCTCTTCGGTGCCGCCGCCCATGATCAGTTCGGCGGCGATTTCCGACCGGGTGCCGAGCGAGCCGACGCCGATATAGCCGCGGCTGAGCTCCTCGGAGACGATGCACATGCTGGTCTTGCCGAGCTCCGAACCGTCATATTTTTCCGGGATCGTCAGGCCAAAGACGCCCATTTCGCTCATCTTGTCGATGACCTCCATCGGGATATAGTCATCCTTGAGGTGCCATTCATGGGCGTGGGGGATCACTTCTTCGTTGGCGAAACGGCGGAACTGGTCGCGAATCATCTCATACATGTCGTCAAGACCCGGATTGCCGAAGGCGCCGCTGTCCACGCTATGCTCAATCAGCCGGGCGAGCTTCCGGCGGTTTTCCAGCGTGTTGCCGCCTTCGATCAGGGCCTTGACCTCCGGCGTATAGAGGGCATGGACATCCTCATCAGCAACCCACATATCATCGGGCCGGATGATTTCGCTCTGACTCATGGGGATGCCGCCCCACATCTGACAGAGATATTCGCCAAAACCGATGCGGACGATAAGTTCCTCCAGTTCGGTAAACTTGCCGTCGCTGTCGAGCGCGATCGCCCAAGCCAGGGTCTGGCGCAGGGCCTCGACATAGGTGGCGAGCCAGGAAAAACCGTGACAGGCGTATTGATGCTCTTCCATCAGCGCCCGGTCGAGCTTGCCGTCCTTCACCAGATGGGCCTTCAGGCTTTGCCGCGCGGCGTCGGCGTAGGCGCCCGCCGCCTCAACCGCCGCGGCGCAATTTTTGAAAAGATCCTGACTCATCCGTTGTTCCCCGCTTCAACACAATCTTCAAAGGTATGCAGCCCGGGAAGTTTGGCGCTGACCAGCACCGCCATATTGCCCGGCTTATGTTCATTCTTCCACATTTTGGTGTGGGCCCGCGGGATGTCCTCCCAGGAGAAGACCTCGGACATGCAGGGGTCGATCCGCCGTTCGATGACCAGCTGATTGGCCTGGGACGCCTGTTTCAGGTTGGCGAAATGGCTGCCCTGAATCCGTTTCTGGCGCATCCAGACAAAGCGGGCGTCAAAGGTCAGGTTGTAGCCGGTGGTGCCGGCGCAGAAAACCACCATGCCGCCGCGCTTGACGACGAAACAGGACACCGGGAAGGTGGCTTCGCCGGGATGCTCAAAGACGAAATCCACGTCATTGCCCTTGCCGGTGATGTCCCAGATCGCCTTGCCGAATTTGCGGACCTTCTTGTTGTATTCGCCGTAGACCTTGGCGTCGTTCACCGGCGGCAACTGGCCCCAGCAGTCGAAATCCTTGCGGTTGATGACGCCCTTGGCGCCAAGCGACATGACAAAATCGCGCTTGTCTTCTTCGGAAATGACCCCGATGGCGTGGGCGCCGGCGGCGGCGATCAGCTGCACCGCCATGGAGCCAAGGCCGCCGGATGCGCCCCAGACCAGGACATTGTGGCCGGGCCGCAGGATATGGGGGCGATGGCCGAACAGCATCCGGTAGGCGGTCGCCAGCGTCAGGGTATAACAGGCGCTTTCTTCCCAGGTCAGATGTTTGGGCCGGTGCATCAGCTGCCGGGCCTGAACTTTGCAGAATTGGGAGAAGGAGCCGTCCGGCGTCTCATAACCCCAGATCTTCTGCGACGGGCTGTTCATGGGATCGCCGCCGTTGCATTCCTCGTCATCGCCGTCATCCTGGTTGCAGTGAACCACAACCTCGTCGCCGACCTTGAAGCGTTTGACCCGGCGGCCGACCTTATAGACGATGCCGGACGCATCGGAACCGGCGACATGGTAATCCGCCTTGTGAACGTCAAAAACCGACATGGGAATGCCGAGACCGGCCCAGACGCCGTTATAATTGACGCCGGCGGCCATCACCAGAATCAGCACCTCGTCCGATTCGATGTCCGGCACATCAACGACTTCCTGCTGCATGGCCTGTTCGGGCGGGCCGTGACGGTCCCGGCGAATGACCCAGGCGTGCATCTTTTTCGGGATATGGCCGATGGGCGGAATTTCACCGACATCATACAGGTCCTTGATTTCGAATCCGCCTTCGAGGGAATCCAGTCCTGTTTCTTCATTTGCCATTGCTTCTGTCATTTTAATCCTCGGGTTATCCTATATCGTAGGTTATCTATTCGGTTATAAAGTCTGTTATACACTCTGGCTATCGCATTGCACCATAACGTGATTCAGACCCTTGCGCCAATCAGTGCTTTGGGTGTAGCCTTGAGCAAATATCTCAAGCCGGTCTGAATTTTATGTTGCGCTGCAATAATAATTATATTATTTCTTAAAAAAGGTCCAGAGGGTAATTATATTTTATTTTTGACCGATAATTAATCTATATACGGATCAGATCCGCCCGCCCTGGCGGCCATCTGCTACGGGAGTTTACGCCATGTCACCATCGCCGAAGTCCACCCCCGCGCCGCCTGCAAAAGACAGGCCCTGGCTGTTTCGGACCTATTCCGGGCATTCCTCCGCCCAGGCGTCCAACGAACTATACCGGACTAACCTGAAAAAAGGCCAGACCGGGCTTTCCGTCGCCTTTGATTTGCCGACCCAGACAGGGTACGACAGCGATCACATCCTGGCAAGGGGCGAAGTGGGCAAGGTCGGGGTGCCGATCTGTCATCTCGGCGATATGCAGACCCTGTTTCAGGATATTCCGCTGGAGCAGATGAATACCTCCATGACCATCAATGCGCCGTCGCCGTGGCTGCTGGCGCTTTATGTGGCGGCGGCCGAGGCCCAAGGCGCGGACCGTTCAAAGCTCAGCGGCACGGTGCAGAATGACATCATCAAGGAATATCTCAGTCGCGGCACCTATATCTTCCCGCCGGAGCCGAGCATGCGTCTGATCACCGATGTCATCAGCTTCACCTATAAGGAAATCCCGCGCTGGAACCCGACCAACGTCTGCAGCTATCACCTGCAGGAGGCGGGCGCGACCCCGGTGCAGGAGCTGGCCTTTGCGCTCGCGACCTCGATCGCGGTGCTTGATGCGATCAAGGCCGGCGGCCAGGTGGCGGATAAGGATTTCCCGAAAGTGGTCGGCCGCATCAGCTTTTTCGTCAATGCGGGCCTGCGTTTCGTCACCGAGATCGCCAAGATGCGCGCCTTTGTCGAGCTGTGGGACGAGATCACCCGCGAACGCTACGGCGTCGAGGAAGAAAAATACCGCCGCTTTCGTTACGGGGTGCAGGTCAACAGCCTCGGCCTTACCGAGCAGCAGCCGGAGAACAACGTCTACCGGATCATGATTGAAATGCTGGCGGTGGTGCTGAGCAAGAAGGCGCGGGCGCGGGCGGTGCAACTGCCGGCGTGGAACGAGGCGCTCGGCCTGCCGCGGCCGTGGGACCAGCAATGGTCGCTGCGGCTGCAGCAGATCATGGCCATGGAGACGGACCTGCTCGAATTTGGCGACCTGTTTGACGGCTCCCATGTGATGGCGGAGAAGGTGGCGGCCCTGAAGGCGGAAACCCGGGCGGAGATCCGGCGGATCGAGGATATGGGCGGCGCGATCGCCGCCGTCGAAAGCTCCTACATGAAAAATCTGCTGGTTGCGGCCAACAGCCGGCGCCTGCAGGCCATCGAGCGGGGCGAGCAGACGGTGGTCGGGGTCAATAAATTCACCGAAACCGCCCCCTCGCCGCTGATGGCGGACGGCGACGGCGGCATCATGACCGTCGATCCGAAAGCCGAAGCCGAGCAGATCGAACGATTGCAGGCCTGGCGGGCGACGCGGGACAATGCGGCGGTGGAACAGGCGATCGCCGAACTGAAAGCGGCGGCGGAGAGTGGCCGCAACATCATGGAGCCGAGCATTGCGGCGGCAAAAGCCGGGGTCACCACCGGCGAATGGGGCCAGGCCTTGCGCGATGTCTTCGGCGAATATCGCGCGCCGACCGGGGTCGGGGCGGCCGGCGATGACGAACGGGAGGCGGAAAAATTCGCCGTGATCCGCGAAAAAGTCAGTGAAATATCACAGACTCTGGGCGGCAGCCTGCGGTTCCTGGTCGGCAAACCGGGACTTGACGGCCATTCCAACGGCGCGGAGCAGATCGCGGTGCGCGCCCAGCAGGCGGGCATGGAGGTCTTTTATGACGGCATCCGCCTGACGCCGGATGAAATTGTTTCCTCGGCGCGCGCCCATAAGGTCCATGCGGTCGGCCTGTCGATTCTGTCCGGCTCCCATATCCCGCTGGTCGGACAGGTGATGGGCCTGATGGCGGAAGCGGGCCTCGGCGGCGTGCCGGTCGTCGTCGGCGGCATCATCCCGAAAGAGGATGAGAAAGCCCTGCTCGACATGGGGGTGGCGCGGATCTATACGCCGAAGGATTATCAGATGACCGATATTATGACCGATGTCGCCGATATGGTCGGCCGCCGCCATAACAGCTATCCTTATTAGAGGCCGAAAAAAAGTGACCCTTATGGTCGCCCTTACATTTTGTCTTTCGTTTCCGAGATGTTATGCGGTCGAAGACAGAACATCACGGCTTTAGCCCGCGGGATTTGGCGGATGAATGAGCTATTCAAAGAGCGTCATGCTGAACCTGGTTCAGCATCCATCTGTCCGCATGGGAGCGGTAGGAAGCATAAACCCTGAATAAACTCAGGGTGACGGATGATCGTCTTGTATTGGATCGCGATGCGGGCCTAAGCCACAGGACTCCGCCTTTAGCCGGGGTGTTTATTTAACATCTTAAGGGATGGGCAGTGAATTCAGACGGCAATTGCGGGTTTTTCCTTTGCTATTTGAGGCATATGCAGGTAACTTTCAAGCAGTTTATTGCGGGGCGAAAGAAAATATTTCCGGACGGCGCATTCGACTTTTCCCGTCGCCGGGCGCAGGCTTAACTCTATGGCTTCACCTGCGTTATAAAAAGGCGGAAATGAGTCCGGAAAAAATAAATTAAGGGAGGAATGTTGTGGGAGTGATCATTTTTTGATGTCGGGGCTGTTGAGATTTTTTGCGGGGGCATTATGTGGCTTTCTCGTTCTGTTGCTGGGGGGATTTTCGCCTGTCGCGGCTGTTGAAACGTCCGCCCCGTCGGCGGTTCGCTTCCTCGAAAGGGTGAAGAGCTTTTATGGCCGGGATATTGTCCATGTCCTGAAGCAGGCGGACGAACAGATTTCCGATGAAGTGAGCGAACAGAATCTGCAGTGGATCTATCAGGCGCTTGAATATCATTATTATCTGGAAAATAAAGACCGGATGCGGACCCTTGCCGATCAGATGGAAAAGATCGCCGCCGCCCTGGGCCGGCCCTCATTCGTTCGGATGGCGGCGGTTTACCGGACCTACTGCCTGGCGCTTGACGGCAAATATGACGCGGCGATCAAGCAGTTGGAAAGCCAACTTGAGGAAGCGCTGCGGCAGAATGATAACCTTACCGCGATCACGATATATGACGCATTGGCGGCGCTGGTGCCTTTTCAGGGGGAATATTATGTCGCCCTGCAATATGCCGATCAGGCGAGCCGGCGGTTGAGCAAGGCGCCCTATCAGAACCGTCTGCGGCTGCATCTTTATTATACCCTGACCTATATCTATACGGAACTGGATGATCTGGACAAGGCCTTTGAATTCGCCAACCTGTCGCTGGATATTATTGAGAACAGCGGCCTCTATACTGATCTCACCGCCATCGTCTATAATGTGGGCGTGGCGTTGCAGAGCCAGAAAAACCATCAGATGTCGAACCGCTATCTCACCGAACTGATTTCCTTCTATCAGGATAGCGGTCAGGAGGAGCTCAGCTTTTACCCCCTTTATGGTCTGGCGCTTAATCATTATCGGCAGGAACAGCCGGCCGAAACCATGGTTTATGTGGAAAAGGCGCTGAAATATGTCCATGTGTCCGAGGATTTCGCCGCGTCCCTCTATCAGCTTGGAGCGATTCAGGCGGCGCGTCTGGGGCGGGTTGACCAGGCCCGGGACTATTACACCAGGGCGCATCTGTTTTTTGACAAATATCCGGAATATAAAGACAGCCGCTGGAACAATATGAATCTCAGGGTCGATGCGGAAATCGCCAATGCCGAAGGCCGCTATGAAGAGGCCTTCAAAATGTTCAACCAGTTTCATATCAAGGATCGGGAAGAGGCGGAAAAATCCTTTTCCAGCGATGTGCTGAAACTGAGGGCCGGGCTGGAGGCGACCATGCGCATTGAAAAGGCCGAGCAGAAGCTGCTGCTGGAAAAGAATGACCTTCATCTGCAACGCATGACCTATCTGATTATGGCGTTTCTGATTGTTCTGGTGGTGATTATGATCGCCTTTGTCGTGCAGCGCCGGACAGTGATCGCCCTCGATCAAATCCGGCGGGACGCCGAAATCGCCAACCGGACAAAGACTGAATTTCTGGCGAATATCAGCCACGAACTCAGGACGCCGCTGAATGCGATCATTGGCTTTTCCGATATGATGACCGCCAAAATTTATGGTCCTCTGGGCAATCGCTATTATGAGCAATATGCTGATATGATCAACAAAAGCGGCCAGCATCTGCTGAATATCATTAATGAAATTCTGGATATGTCCAAGATTGAAAGCGGAAAATTCGAACTGCATGAGCAGGAATGCGACCTGATCGAGATTGCCCACGCCGCCGTAAAACTGATGAACGGCAAGCAGAATGGCAAGAATGTGGTTATTGATTTCGCCCCGCCGGAGACATTGCCGGACCTCTATGCGGACCAGCAGATCGTCAATCAGATTTTTTTCAACGCATTGTCCAATGCGGTCAAATTCAACAAGCCCGATGGCCGGGTTGAGGTCAGCCTGCATCATTTGCCGGAGAACGGCGCTATTCAGATCAAAATATCCGACACCGGGATCGGCATGAGCGAGCAGGAACTGGCCCAGGTCATGAAGCCCTTCGCCCAGGTGCAAAACAGCATGACCCGCGCCCATGAGGGCACCGGCCTGGGCTTGCCTTTGATGGCGGCCTTCATGAAACTGCATGGCGGCTCGGTGGACATTGAATCGGAAAAGGGGGTGGGGACGACTCTGATCCTGACCTTTCCGCCGAAACGGACCATGAATCCGGCGGCCTGATCCGGGGCGGGGCGATTCCGCCGATTTTGCACGACTGAAAAGAGCGGAGCATGACGATGAAAAAGATTTTTTATTTGGCGATTTTGATGTTGGCCTTTTCCGGCGGATATGCGGCGGCGGATCAGAACCCCGGCCGCGCCGCCGATAAAGCGGCGATCAACGGGCTGATGGACGGCTTCCACGCGGCGGCGGCCGCGGCGGACCGGGATCGCTATCTGGGGTATTTTAGCGAAAACGGCGTTTTTATGGGCACCGACGACTGGGAACGCTGGCCGCTCAATCCCGATTTTCGCAACTATGTCGCCGAACGGTTCAGGAAGGGCGTCGGCTGGAGCTATAAGCCGGTCGAGCGCCATATCGCCTTCGGTCCCGACGGCAAGGTCGCCTGGTTTGACGAAATCACCAGATCGGAAAAATGGGGCCTGTTTCGCGGCACCGGCGTCCTGCTGAAACAGAAGGATGGCGGCTGGAAGATCGCCCATTACGCCATGAGCGTGCTGGTGCCCAACGAAGCCTGGGTCGCAGTCTCCGACCTTAACAAGGCGGCGGTCAAGCGGCGGAACGCGGAAAAGGAACAGGCCCGGGAGTAGCCAGGGCATAACCCGGGAATGGTGGCGGGCGGTGATCGGTCTTGCCGCGGGGCGTCTGCCCGGCACAATGGGCGCTTACCCGCCCCATAAGTCCTTCGGGTCTTCGCCCTGCCGCCGCAAATGGCGCAGGGTCTTGCTGTTGTCCCGCTTGGCGTAGCGCATCCCCTGTTCGTCGGTGATCAACGGATGGTGAAGATAGCGCGGCGTCCCATAGCCGAGCAGGAACTGCAGCAAGCGGTGCAGGTGGCTGGCGGAAAACAGGTCCATGCCGCGGATCACATGGCTGATCTTTTGCAGATGGTCATCGACGACCACCGACAGGTGATAGCTGGTCGGAATATCCTTTCTGGCCAGCACCACATCGCCCAGAATCTCGCGGAGCACCAGGGGCGCAGCGGTCTGTTCGCCGGCCGCAAGGTCCTGCCAGGTCAATGTCCGCCCGCCAACCAGGTCAAGGGCGCGCGCCATATCAAGGCGCAGGGCGTAGGGCGTGTCGCGGCTGATCCTCTCCCGGCGCTCGGTCGGTCTCAGGGCGCGGCAGGTGCCGGGATAGAGCGGGCCTTCCGGGCGCGGTTCGGTCAGATCATGGGGGGCGCGGCCGCTTTCCTCGATTTCGCGCCGAATATCCTTCCGGCTGCAAAAACACGGATAGAGCAGGCCCATCTGATCGAGCCGGTCGAGCGCCGCCCGGTAATCGGCCATATGTTCGGATTGCCGCCGCACCGGCCCGTCCCAGGTCAGGCCGATCCACGCCAGATCCTGCAAAATGGCCCGGTCGAATTCCGCCTTGCAGCGGCCCTGGTCGATGTCTTCGATGCGCAGCAGGAATTTGCCGCCCCGCATCCGGGCGAAATCATGGGCCTGCTTCGCCGAATAGGCGTGCCCCGGATGGAGATAGCCGGTCGGACTCGGGGCGAAGCGGGTGATGACCAGCTCTGATGTGTCTCGTACAGTCATGGATGCGCCAGATGTTGAACCTTATTATTCCCGTAAGAGATGTTCTTAAACGGAAAGATCATCTTTGGCAAAACCATATAGCGCCTGCGCCGGCGGTCAAGGCGAAAAATCCGGCCCCGATGGCGAAGTCAGGGGAAAGGGTGAAAATGAACGGTCACAAGAGCGTCGTTAATTTGTAATTTTATATCGCTATTTTGCAATGAGTCTAATGATGCTATACTGACGCCATTTCGATATGGCCTGATTTATGATCCAGGAGAATTGCGGTGCCTCTGTCTCAAATTAGCGATGTGCGGAAGATGCCCCGGGACGCCGGCAGGTCCCTGGAATCCTGCCCGGCGCTGGTCCTGAACGCCGATTTTAGGCCACTGAGTTATTTTCCCCTGTCGCTGTGGGGCTGGCAGGATGTCATCAAGGCGGTCTATCTCGACCGGGTGACCGTGGTCGAGGAATATGACCGGGTCGTTCATTCCATCTCCTCGCAGATCAGGCTGCCGAGCGTCATTTCCCTGAAGGAATATATCTCGCCTGGCGCCTATCCCAATTTTACCCGCTTCAATGTTTTTCTGCGCGACCGCTTCAGTTGTCAATATTGCGGTTTCAGCGCCGGCAATGGCCGGAACCTGACCTTTGACCATGTGGTGCCGCGCCGCCTGGGCGGCCGGACCAATTGGGAGAATATCACCTCGGCCTGTTCGTCGTGCAATCTGAAAAAAGGCGGCCGGACGCCGGAACAGGCCTGTATGAGCCTGCGCTCAAAACCCTATCGGCCGACGATCTACGCCATGCAGAATATCGGCCGGGCCTTCCCGCCAAACTATCTGCATGAAAGCTGGCGCGATTTCCTCTATTGGGATACGGAACTGGAGAGCTGAACGGCTTCCGGGCGGCCGCGGTTATCCCTTTTTCTCAGAAAAAAACTTGCGCCGGATGGCGGAATCGGCTGTAAAGGCGGGCGTTTCATCTGTTTCATTCAAGGGAAATTTCAATCATGACTGTCGAACAGCAATTACAGGACCGGGCCGGTTCAAAATGTGAACTTTGTGGCGCAACGGATGCGCTTGCGGTCTATGAGGTGCCGCCGGAATCTGACGGCGCGGCGGATCAGGCAGCCTTGCTCTGCGCCACCTGTCGCGCCCAGATCGAAGACCCGGAACAGGTCGATGTCAACCATTGGCGCTGCCTGAATGACAGCATGTGGACTCCGGCGCCGGCGGTGCAGGTGCTGGCCTGGCGCATGCTGGACCGCTTGCGGGGTGAGGGCTGGCCCCAGGATCTGCTTGATATGCTGTATCTGGAGCCGGAGGTTCAGGCCTGGGCCGAAGCGGGAAACGCCCAAGCCGCCGATGATGCGGTCCGCCACCTCGACAGCAACGGCGCGCCGCTCGCGGCCGGGGACACGGTGACCCTGATCAAGGATCTGAATGTCAAGGGCGCGGGCTTCACCGCCAAGCGCGGCACGGCGGTGCGCAACATCTCCCTGGTTCAGGACAACCCGGATCAGATCGAAGGCCGTGTCAACAGCCAGCAGATTGTCATCCTGACCAAATTTGTTAAAAAGTCCGCCTAGCTCAGAACTTATTGATTATGTCCGGGTTAATTATACCGGCAGGATCGTGCTTTTACGGGTGGTGAGCGACGTCGGCGCGGATCACTTCGGCGGCGCGCCGGGCGGTCAGGATGCAGCCCGAAAGGAAGGTGCCCTCCAGCGAGCGTTTGCCCGAGGCGCCGCCGCCGCCAAAGCCCGCCGCTTCGCCAATGGCGTAAAGACTGGCCATCGGCGCGCCGTCGGTCGTCATCACCTGACAGTCCAGGTTGGTCTGCATGCCGCCCAGGGTCTTGCGGGAAATCAGATGGGTGCGGATCGCCAGCAACGGCCCGGCCTTGGGGTCGAGGATCGGCTGGTGTTTGCAGGTGCGGATTCGGTCGCCGGTCCATTGGCGCAACTGGTTCAGCCGCCGCGTCTGGTCATCATTATGATATTTCGGCCCCCGGGACAGGCGATCGTCATAGCTGGTGACGGTTTGTTGAAGGGTGGCGGCCGCGACATGCGGCGCGCCGGTCAGCTCGTTCATCTTGCGGGCGAGTTCGGGCAAGTTGCCGCCGGTGATGAAATCCCGGCTGGTTTCGGTTATCTGGCGGGTCAGGCCGTCATCGGCGAGCAGCAGCCGGAGCGCCATGCGGATAAATTTACGGTCGCGCAGATCGGGGTTATGTTCCGCGCCGGATATGGCGAGTTCGCGCCGGGCGATCTTCCAGTTCATCACATGCCAGCTCCAGGGCTTTTCCTGGGCCGCCACCTGCCGGCAGAGGAAGCTGGTGTCAAAACCGGTGACCAGCGGCTGCGGTCCGATGCGCCGGCCCTGATGATCGAGCCACAGGGAGGAGCGGGTCGGCACCAGGCTCAGGCCGTGGCCGTCAAATTTGGCCGAGGGATGCGCGACGCCGGCGGCGTAATTCCACATCCGGTCGAGATGGGTGACCCGGCCGCCCACCGCCTGCACCTGGTCATGCATATGGCCGTCGGCCGACGGATGGCAGCCGTTGAGGATCACTTCGGGCGGCGAACCCCAGTCCCGCGGCCAGTTGTCCTTCACTTTCCGGATATTGCCGCCGATGCCGCCGGTCGCCAGCACCGTGATCGCGGCCCGCAGGCGGAAAGGCTGGTCCCGGGCGCGGTTCCGGCCCGCAACGCCGATCACCTCTCCGCCGTCGGTCAGGAAATTTTCCACCCGGTGATTGAAGCGCAGGCTGAGATGGCCGCCCTTCGCCGCCGCTTTTAGCCGCTGGATCAGGACCTCGGTCATATATTGCGCGGTGCCGAGCAGGATATGATAGCGCGGCAGGCTGTTGCCCGGCGTGTAAAGGCCCCGTTCGACCCATTGGACGGCGGGGAGGAATTTCAATCCCATGCCGACCAGCCAGTCGTGGACCTTTGGCGTCACCTGGCGGACATAATATTCCGCCCAGCGCCGCGGCCAGTGATCCGCCTCGTCAAATTCGGCGAAACTCAGCCAGTCGTCGAGCGCGATCTCCGGACTGTCGCGGATGCCGGACCGGCGCTGGACCGGGGTATCGACCAGCATCATGCCGCCGAAGGCGCTGCGGGCGAGGCCGCCGAAATCCTGTTCGCCTTCCGCGTCCAGCAGGGTGATATGGCGCGTCTCGCCCCGTTCCAGAAGATCAAGGGCCAGCGCAATACCGGCGATGCCGCCGCCGACAATGGCGATGTCCGTCTGGTCTGTTTGGTTCCCCGCCATGATCAGCCGGTCACCTTTCGGGCGAGCGCCCGGCCGATGAAGCGCATTTTGGTGCCGAAATCAAAGCGGTCGAGATTGGCTTTCATCACCCCCTTGGTGAAGCGGGTCTGCTTGCTGTAATCAATATTGACCTTGACGATGACCGGTTGTCCCTTGCCGGCAAGCGCCAGGGCCTGCTGAAGGCCGCTTGCCACATCCCGGTTTTTATCCATCCGGACATAGCCGGCGCCGACGGCCTCGGCGAAGGGGGCGTATTTCAGCGGCGGCAGGCTGGTGCAGGTCTTGCGGTTATAGGGCGTCTGCTGGGCCTGGGCGATCTGGCTCAGTTCGCCGTCGGCAAAGATGAAATAAATGACCCCCAGGTCGTTGGCGGTGGCGGTCAGTATCTCCATCGCGGTCATCAGGAAGGCGCCGTCGCCGACGATGCCGACCACCTGCCGGTCCGGGTTTTCCAGCCTGGCGGCGATGGCGGCGGGCACGCAATAGCCCATGCAGTTGAAATCGGTCGGCGAGATGAACTGCCGGTCGCCCCGCAGCGGCATCAGTTCCGCCGTCAGGAAGGTATGGTTGCCGTCGTCGGCGAGGATGATCGCCTGGTCATTCAGCGCCCGGTCAAGATGGGTGAAAAACTCCCCGGGATTGACCCGGTCGGCCGACTCATGCGCCCGCCATTCGGCCCGATAGTCTTTTTTCTTGCCGGCGATAAGGGCGGCCATCTGTTTCCTGTCCCGGGCGCGATCTGTCCGGTCCAGACGCGCGGCGAGGCGGGGGAGCGCCACCGCCGCATCGGCCTCGATTCCAAGCTCGGCCGGATAATTGGCCCCCAACGCCGCCGGGTTGATGTCAATATGAATGATTTTCTGCGGCGCCGGCGCCGAATAGCTGGCGGTGGCGATTTCGGCGAAGCGCACGCCGACCGCCAGGATCACATCGCATTTTTCAAAGGCCGCCTCGGCCGCCGGCACCGCCGCCGGACCATATCCCATGCCGCAATGCAGCGGGTGATCATGGGGAAAGACGCTGAGCCCCTGAAGACTGGTGGCAACCGGCGCGCCGAGCTTTTCGGCGATGGCGATCGCGGACTCGCGGGCCTGTCGGGCGCCCCAGCCGAGGAACAGCCCCGGCTGGCGGGCGCTCTCCAGCAGGTCCGCCGCGGCGTCAATGTCGCGCTGCTTCAGTTCCGTGCGGCACAGTTGCAACGCTTCCGGTTCCGGAAGGTGAGATACCGGCCCCCTGGTAAACTGGATATTGACCGGAAATTCCACATAAACCGGCCCCGGCTCGCCACTCATGGCGCAGGCGTAAGCCTCGAAAATGGTCGGCATCACCTGATCATGGCTTTCGATTTTGAAGGTTTTTTTGGTCAGGGGCGCCATCAGGGCCTGCATGTCCATATCGTGCAACTGGTATTTATGGTCGGTGTCGCTGCGCACGCCGCCGGAGACAACCAGCATGGGGATGCCGTCAAGGAAGGCCTCGCCGACGCCGCTCATGGCGTGGGTCAGCCCGGCCGCCGGCACCACCACCAGAACCCCGATCCGGTCCGACGTCCGGCTGACCGCATCGGCCATAAAACCCGCCCCGGCCTCATGGGTGACCAGCAGCGGCCGGATCTGGTTCGACAGATTAAGCTCATCATATATTTCCGTCGTGTGAACCCCCGGAATGCCGAAGGTGTGACGCACCCCGAGCGCTTCCAGTGCGGTGCGAAATAGACGGGCGCCTGTTCTCTGCATGATATTCCCCTGCTTTCTGTGGTGTTTCCCTTGACCGGCATAATATATCTTATAGATATAAAAGTGAAGTCCTTCCGCCTGTTCGGGCCATATTTGCCCCCGTTCGTCGCTATTATACGCGATTCCGTCACCGGTGAAAGCCCGGGCTGTGTGATGGCGCGGAAGTTCCCTCGATGGCGGGAATTGGCCGCTGAAGGGTCTTATAAATAGGGGACGCACGCGGGGAAGCCGGGGTTGAATCGGGAGGATAATTGAAAATTCGGCCCGTTTCGCGTATACTGGACAGTCAAAGGGGTAGGATATATGCGCGGAATCACATGTGGCGATGAAGTGGATGATATATGCCCGTTTTGCATAAAGCATATCTTTTTATCTCTCTTGTGCTGATTGTTCTGGTCGGCGGCTGCAGCAGTTTCAAAACCCAGGAACCGGTTTATTCGGCCAAGGTCATCAGCCGGGCCGATTTATTGTCGGGACAGATCTTGTTTGGGGAGGAGGCGCGTCATTTGTCCCTGCCCGAGGACCGGGTTCTGGACCTTAACGAGCGGATGATCGCCTATGTGGACCGCTATGTTCCGAAGAACCATGCTGAAGTGCCCCAGGTCAGAAATCTGTTGCGGATGATGGTCAGCGCCGGGGCCATGGGCATGGAATATGATATGTCAAAAACCTATACGGCGCGGGAAGCCTTCCGCAAACTGGAAGGAAACTGCCTTGCCTTCAGCTATCTGTTTGCCGCTTTCGCCCGGAACCGGGGCCTGAAAGTCAGTTTCCAGGAAGTTGAAATCCCGCCGGAGTGGGACCAGATAAGCGACGAGCTGTTATATCTCAGCCGCCATGTCAATGTCCGGGTTCATATGCGGCAGAGCCGGGATTATGTCGTCGACATCGACAGGATAAATTACAAACCGCATTATCGGGCGTGGAAACTTTCGACAAATTACGCGGTGGCGCTTTATTACAGCAACAGGGGCGCCGATTATCTCAATGACGGGGATTATAAAAACGCCTTCCGGTATCTGGCCAAGGCGTTGAAGCTGTCCCCGCGGGATGCGGCGATCTGGTCAAACCTCGGCGTGCTGTACCGGATGCAGGGAATTCATAATTACGCCGAAAAAGCCTATTTCATCGCCCTTAAATATGACAGGGCTCACCGGTCGGTATTAAACAATTTAAGCGTCCTCTATGATGAAATGGGCGAACCGGAAAAGGCGGACTATTATGCCCAGCTTGCCCGGGAGCATCAGATGAGAAATCCCTATTACCGATATTATCAGGCGCTGGAAGCCTTTGAGCAAGGGGACTATGCGCTTTCGCTCAATCATCTGAAGGCGGCGGTGAAATATCGGGATGATGTCAAGAAATTCCACGACCTTCTGGGTCAGACCTACGCCAAACTGGGGGATGAATACCGGGCGAACCAGGCGTGGGAAAAAGCCAGACGGATATCATACCGGAATTAGAACCAATTCGGCTAACATCTTGAAGATAAATGAAGGCCACGGTAATATTCCGGCGAGTCGTTAGGGGAATAAAATATCAGGGGAGGGATGCGGGAGATGCCGGATAATCAGGAGAATATGATCGTTTTGCCCCGGGACAAACGGGGAAAAATGCCTGATCCTCCTTTAAAACTTTACGATCATCTGCCCTTCCAGATTGGCATGCTGACCAATTTGATCCGTCAGGTGACATCGGATGTTTATGTGCGCGAAAGCGGCCTGTCCGCCCGCGAATGGCGCGTTCTGGCCATGCTGGGCTGCAAGGGGGCGATGATGCCGGCCCAGGTGGCGGCCGAGACCGGCATGGATCGGGCGACGGTGACCCGGGCCGTTAGCCGGCTGGAGAAGCTCGGCTATATCTTTAGCGGCGGCGATGCGGCCGACCGGCGGCGCAAGGTGCTCTATCTGACGGAAAAGGGCGCGGCGCTATGCGATGACATTCGGCCCCTTATGGAGGCAAGCGGCCGGGAGCTTCAGAATGTCCTGAATAAAACCGAACTGAAATATTATTATCAGATCATGAAAAAACTGCAGATCAAGGCCCGGCAAATGCTGGATGAGGTGTAAGGCGCGGCTTTTTTTGGAGGGTTGTATCACAGGCTGATTTTCCCGTAATTTTACAATATGGCGACTTTAGGGTATTCTATGCACTCCATTACATAATAAAGGGGAATTTTATGATGAATATCAAGCGGCTTGTTTACGCCATTGTCGCGGCCTATGTCGCGATGTCAATTGTTGCGATTGGTCTGGATCTTCTGCTGGCGGATTATATGTCCGGCATGAAGGCTATCATGCGGGTTGGCGCCGACCTCCAGGCTCACGCCATCTGGATGTATCTGGGTTATCTGATCGTGACGATCATGTTTTGTTATATCTATGCCCATCATCATGAGGGGAAAGGCTGGATGGAAGGGGCGCGGTTCGGCCTGTGGATCGGCCTGATGATGGCCGGCATCAGCATGGTGATGTATGGCACAATGCCGCTGGACGGCATGGAAAGCCTGATTTCAGCGCTGGTCGGCATCATCATTTATATGGTTGGCGGGGTTGTCACCTCACTGGTCTACAAGAAATAAGATGATCCGGAATCGGTCCTGTCCGGAGGAACCGGGCAGGACCTATTTCATTTTTGTTTGATACGCTATCTGTTGCCTGATCCTGGCCCAGTTGTCATGGGCGGCGCGGATATTCTGTTCCCGCCTTTCCCGCCACAGGGTGCGGGTCTCTGCGGAATAAAACAGATATAATTTGCCGGACTGGATTTCCCAAAGCTCCGGCGCCGCCGGCTGTGCCGCGCCATTGATGGCGACGCCGTACGGGTCATAGCCGCCAAACTGGGGCGCGAACCGCTCCGGATCAGCGGAAAAGCGCTGGCGGTTTTCCAGGGTGGCGAAATACCAGACGGCGTCATTCCAGGAAACCTGATATTTATGATCGCCCCGTTGCGCCCGCCCGGCGGTGTGATAGGCCACGGCGTCAAAGCCGTCTATGGCGACCCCGGCGGCATTTTCATTGGTCAGGGCGACCGGCTGATAACTCTTATAGGTGAGATAGAAGGAAAAACCGCCGCCGATCACCAGGACCAGCGTCGAGATCAGCATCAGAATTTTTGTCAGATTTGTCATTTTATTTTCCGCTTAAAAAAAATCAGTTGCCGTCTTGGTTGTCCTTGGCGCCGAATGTATCGCCGCCGCCGGCGAGAAAGGCTTGTTCCCCGGCGGTGGAGGCGCGGCCCAGAACCTTGTTGCGATGGGGGAAACGGCCGAATTTTTCGATGATGGCGTGATGGCGGACGGCGTAATCAATCTGCTCGTCCAGTTGGGTCCGCTGTTGAAACAGGCTGACGCAGAGTTCCTGATCCTGCAGGTTTTCGCTATGCTCCAGCGGCATATATAGGAACGTTTTCCACATGTCGTTCATGTCAAGGTCATGCTTTCGGGCCAGCGCCTGATAGCAGAGCGCGCGGGCCAGCGGGTCGGTTTCAAAGGCGCGGGCGCTGTGGCGGAACATGTTGCGCGGCATCTGGTCGAACAGCAGGATCGCCGCCAGGATCTGTCTCCCGCTCAGCTCAAGGTCGGGCAGGTTCATATCCTTCAATCTCTGGTAGGGCGCCAGAAAGCGGTCCGTAATCTCCCGATCCAGCTGGTCGGACGGGGCGAACCATTGGCCGGGCGTCAGCCTGTGGAACCAATAGTCATTGATCCGCTCCAGGTCGTTTTTATCATTTTCTGTCAGCATGGGGATGATCCGTATCTCCTGTTGTCCCAGTATGTCATTATTTTCGTCGCGGATCAAAAAGTCTGAATGAAAAACGAAAAAACGCCTTCTCCCGATGGAAAACGCGTTTTCTCAATTGCGAGGGCCGGTTTGGCGGATCGGCTCAGCGGGTCGGCACCGGTTCTTCCCCGCGATAGTCATAAAAGCCGCGGCCCACTTTCTGGCCGATCCACCCGGCTTCGACATATTTGACCAGCAGCGGGCAGGGCCGGTATTTGGTGTCCGCCAGGCCCTCATAAAGCACCTGCATGATCGACAGACAGGTGTCGAGGCCGATGAAGTCGGCCAGTTGCAGGGGGCCCATGGGGTGGTTGGCGCCCAGCCGCATGGCCTTGTCAATGGCGTGGACGGATCCGACGCCTTCATACAGGGTGTAAATCGCCTCATTGATCATCGGCAACAGCAGCCTGTTGACGATGAAGGCCGGGAAATCCTCTGAATTGGCGGAGGTTTTGCCGATTCTTTCGATGAAGGTTTCCGCCATCCGATAGGTTTCTTCGCTGGTGGCGATACCCCGGATCAGTTCGACCAGCTTCATCACCGGCACCGGATTCATAAAATGAAGGCCGATGAATTTTTCCGGCCGGTCCGTGGTCGAGGCGAGCCGCGTGATGGAAATCGACGAGGTATTGGTCGCCAGAATGGTTTCCGGCTTCAGGATCGGGCAGACCTCTTTCAAAATGCTGATTTTTACCGCTTCATTTTCGGTTGCGGCTTCGATGGCCAGATCAACATCGGAAAAAGCGGACAGGGCCGTGGTCGTTTCGATGCGCTTAAAGGCGTTCTGTGATTTTTCTTCCGTAATAAAGCCTTTGGCGACCTGCCGATGCAGGTTCATCTCAATCTTGGCCATGGCCTTTTGCAGGGCTTCCTCGCTGATGTCATTGAGGGTGACATCATAATCGGCCAACGCAAATACATGGGCAATACCGTTGCCCATTTGACCAGCACCTATAATACCGACTTTTTGCACCATTAGGGGTATCTTTCTTTCATACTGTTTTTACTGAGGGCGGGCGGCTTTTCGCGGACCGGCCCTCAGCGCTGTAAAGTCTTAGGATAACTCTTTTTCGAGCTCAGGCAAAGCCTGAAATAAATCGGCGACAAGGCCGTAATCCGCCACCTGGAAGATCGGGGCTTCTTCGTCTTTATTGATCGCGACAATGACTTTGCTGTCTTTCATGCCGGCCAGATGCTGGATCGCGCCGGAAATGCCGACGGCGATATAAAGATCGGGGGCGACGATCTTGCCGGTCTGGCCGACCTGATAATCATTGGGGACAAACCCCGCGTCAACCGCGGCGCGGGAGGCGCCAACCGCGGCGCCAAGCTTGTCAGCCACCGCTTCCACAAGATGGAAATTTTCACCGCTGCCCATGCCGCGGCCGCCGGAGACGATGATCTTGGCGCTGGTCAGTTCCGGCCGTTCCGATTTGGACAGCTCGGCGCCGACATAGCTGGAGGTGCCGGGGTTTTCCGCCGCCGCGACATTTTCAATGGTTGCGGTCCCGCCTTCCGTGCTTGCCGCGGCAAAGGCCGTGGTCCGGACGGTGATCAGCTTCTTGGCGTCGCTGCTCTGCACGGTGGCGATGGCGTTGCCGGCATAGATCGGCCGCTTGAAGGTATCGGCGCTTTCAACGGAAATAATGTCGGAAATCTGCGCCATGTCGAGCAGGGCCGCCACCCGCGGCATGAAATTCTTGCCCGATGTGGTGGCTGCGGCCAGAATGGCGTCATAGCCGTCGGCCAGTTTGACAATCAGCGGCGCCAGGGTTTCGGCCAGGGGGTGTTCATAATCGGCGCTGTCGGCGACCAGAACCTTGGCCACGCCCGCAACCTTGGCGGCGGCTTCGGCGGCGCCGGAACAATTGGAGCCGGCGATCAGAATATCCACGTCACCCAACTGGGCGGCGGCGGTCACGGCGTTTAACGTACTGTCTTTGAGGGCGCCGTTGTCGTGATCGGCGATTACAAGTGATGTCATGATCAGATTACTCCTGCTTCGTCACGCAATTTAGCGACCAGTTCCTGAACGCTTTCAACTTTGACCCCTGCTTCGCGTTTGGCGGGTTCTTCAACTTTCAAGGTCGTCAGCCGGCGGGTCGTCTCGACCCCGTAATCAGACGGCTCTTTGGTCTCCAGCGGCTTGCGCTTGGCTTTCATGATATTCGGCAGTGAGGCATAGCGGGGTTCATTGAGCCGCAGGTCGGTGGTGATCACCGCCGGCAGGGTCAGTTTGACCGTCTCCAGTCCGCCGTCAATCTCGCGGGTGACCTCAACGGCGCCGTCAGAGAGCTTGACTTCCGAGGCGAATGTCCCCTGGGGCCAGCCCATCAGCGCCGCCAGCATCTGACCGGTCTGGTTGCAGTCGTCATCAATGGCCTGCTTGCCCATCAGCACAATGTCAGGATTTTCTTCCGCCACCACGGCCTTGAGAATTTTGGCGACCGCAAGGGGCTCGACCTCATCATCGGTTTTGATCAGGATGGCGCGATCGGCGCCCATGGCCAGCGCCGTGCGCAGGGTTTCCTGGGCCTGGGCCGGGCCGATGGAGACGGCGATGACTTCTTCGGCATTGCCGGCTTCCTTGATGCGCAGGGCTTCTTCGACGGCAATCTCGTCAAAGGGATTCATCGACATCTTGACATTGGCGAGCTCGACGCCGCTGTGGTCCGACTTGACCCGGACTTTTACATTATAATCAATTACCCGCTTTACCGGGACCAGAATTTTCATCGGGGTTGTTCTCCCATCGTTTCAGCAATTATATTTCTTCAAGCAAGAAATCTGATTGTGCAAACCGACCCGCAGGCTTTGTTGCAGTGCAATAAAATTACAGTTACCTCATGGAAAGGCCGCTGTCAATTGAATCAAGGCTGCATGATACATATGAGACAGAAAAAATAAACGGTTGTTTGGCCTTTATTTGTTTTATTTTCAGGGGAAAGTCCGTTTTCGGGTTTTTTCAGAAAATATTTTAAATTTCGGGCGCGCGTCCTTAAATCGGTAGAGCTATGCGGAATTAAGCCGGAACAAGAGCCAGACTCCGGTCACGGCCGCGCAGGTGATTCTGTCAAATCAGGATTGATCCGCGGGTTTGTCGGGCGCCGATTTGGTGGTTTTTGGAAAAATATCGGTAAAAAATAATCGATACCGGTTTTTTTTCGTCGCCGCGGCGGAATTTTTTTTTCGACTGCGCCGCCGCCGGGGAACCGGGTTGCCAGCCGGGCGTGTTTTGTGATAAGAAAAGGAAATATATTCTAATAAAATATATAAAAGTAGGACAAAATTAACTTTGATAAGATAGATTTAGCACTTCTTGACTTGCTTCAGAAGGATATTAGTATGTCCGTCGATGAATTGGCCCGGCGGGTGGGTTGACCAAAACCCCTTGCTGGCGACGGGTTCAGAAATTGGAAAAAAGCGGTTTATCGAAGCGACCAGCCTGACCGACGTCACTTCCAATTTCGCCATGGAAGAAATCAAGAATTCGACCGAGATTTATCCGGGAAATTTTGATTGATCCTGTCCGCCGCCCGCCCTTCGGTCCGCAATAGAGTATGGATGAACCAAATGACAGAGGGCGTGCAGGCGATGGAGCGACAGAATAGTGAGGCGGGGACAGCGGAACCGGGCGGGCTGCTTGAGCAGATCAGATCTTCAGTCATTGGCGAGGGCGGGCTGCTGCCGACGCCGTTCGGCGACCGGCCGCTGATTTATGCCGATTACACCGCCTCGGGCCGCGCCCTGAGTTTTATCGAGGATTATATCACCGAAAATGTGTTGCCCTTTTACGCCAACACCCATTCGGAGGCTTCGGCCACCGGGCGGCAGACCACCGCCTTTCGCGAGCAGGCGCGGGGTCTGATCCGCAAATCGCTCCGGGCGGGCGACGAGGATGCGGTGATCTTCTGCGGCTCGGGGGCGACCGGGGCGATTCAAAAACTGGTTGAAATCCTCAATCTGCGGATTCCGGCCAACCTGGAGGATCAATATGATTTTTCCGCCCGGATCAGGACCCGGGACCGGCCGGTGGTCTTTGTCGGGCCTTATGAACATCATTCCAATGAACTGGCCTGGCGGGAAAGCATCGTTGATATGGTGTCGATTCCGCTGGACAAGGCGGGCGGCATTGATCAGGACAGACTGAAGGCCGAACTGGAAAGATACGCCGATCGGAAACTGAAGATCGGCAGTTTTTCCGCCGCCTCCAATGTGACGGGGCTGCTCAGCGATGTCAGGGGCATCAGCCGGATTTTGCATGCCCACGGCGCGCTGGCCTTCTGGGATTACGCCGCCGCCGGGCCCTATGTCGATATTGACGTCACGGGGGCGCCGGATGAATTGGGCGACAGTTCGATCGACGCCCTTTATCTGTCGCCCCACAAATTTATCGGCGGGCCGGGCACACCGGGGGTTCTGGTGATCAAGCGCCGGCTGCTGACCAACCGGGTGCCGTCGGTGCCCGGCGGCGGCACGGTGTCCTATGTTTCGCCGGAAAGCCATACCTATCACAAGGCCGGCGAGGCTCGGGAGGAGGGCGGCACGCCGGCGATTGTCGAATCGATCCGCGCCGGCATGGTGTTTCAGTTGAAAGACGCGGTCGGGGCGAAAAACATCGAACGCCTCGAGCATGACATGGTGCGCCGGGCGATCGGGCGCTGGTCGCCGCATCCGGCGATTCATATCCTCGGCGATCTGAAAGCGCCGCGAACGTCGATCGTCTCCTTTCTGATTATGTGGCGGGGCCGGCCGCTGCATTACGGTTTTGTCGATGCGCTGATCAATGACCTGTTCGGCATTCAGCTGCGCGGCGGCTGTTCCTGCGCCGGGCCTTACGGCCATGAACTGCTCCATATCGACAGAACGCACAGCCGGGCGATCGCCGATGCGGTGGCGGCCGGTTATCCGGTTCTGAAGCCGGGCTGGGTGCGGCTGAATTTCAATTATTTCATTGGTGAGGAGACGTTCGACTATCTGCTGCGGGCGGTGGAACTGATCGCCGAACATGGCTGGAAGCTGCTCGGGCAGTATAAATATGATCCGGCGCGCGGCCTTTGGCGTTACCGGCGGGGGCAGTATGCGCCGTGCCTGGACCTCAATCAGATCCATTATGATCAGGGCAGGTTTCAGGCCGGGACCTGCGGCATGTCGACAGAGCGCGCGCCGCTGGGCCATTATCTCGACCTGGCGGAAGAGGTGTTGAAATCAGCCGAACCGGTTCAGGCGCAGCCGGTCGATGCTTTGCCGGAATGCTATGAACATCTGCGCTGGTTCAGCCTGCCGGAAGACGCCGGGGAAAATTCCCCCGAGGTCCCTGTTTCCCTCAACGATAATGACCGCCGGTCCGAAGCCGGCCCCTTCGGTTCGGTCAGGGCGGTGAAAGACTGGCTTATTTCCCGCTTTCGATCCAGTCGTTGATCACATCCTCCAGCGTCGCGATCGGCAGCGAGCCGTTGCCCAGCACCTGGTCATGGAAGGCGCGCAGGTCGAATTTTTCGCCCAGCGCCGCTTCGGCCTTTTTGCGCAGGCCGGTGATGCTCAGCTCACCGATTTTATAGGCCAGCGCCTGTCCCGGCCAGGTGATATAGCGGTCGATCTCGGTGGTGACGTTATGTTCGCTGAGCGACGTATTTTCCATCATGAAGTCGATGGCCTGCTGGCGGCTCCAGCCGAAGGCGTGCATGCCGGTATCGACCACCAGCCGGCAGGCGCGCCACATTTCATAGCTCAGACGGCCGAAATCGCTGTAGGGGTCCTGATAAAAACCGACCTCAAGGCCGAGCCGTTCGGCATAGAGCGCCCAGCCTTCCCCGAAAGCGTTGAAATAATGATATTTGCGGAAATTGGGCAGGTCCAGCTCCCGCTGAATGGCGCCCTGCAGGTGATGGCCCGGCACCGCCTCATGGAAGCTGAGCGCTTCCTGGTCATAGAGCGGCCGGCTTTTCAGCAGCGAGGTGTTGACATAGTAAAATCCGGCGGTCTTGCCGGAGCCGTCGGACGGCATGTAATAGGCGGTGGTGGTTTTTTCCGCAATGTCGGCGGGGATTTCCCGGATGCCGTAAGGGTTGCGCGGCAGGAAGCCGAAAAGTCTCGGCAACTGGCCATCCATCCTTTTGGCGATCAGGGCGCTCTTTTCCAGCAGGTCTTCCGGGTCATCGGTGTAAAACTGCGGATCGGTGCGCAGAAAGGTGATGAATTCCCGGAAGCTGCCCTTGAAATTGACTTTCCGGATGATCTTGTCCATCTCCGCCCGCAGGCGCTTGACCTCGCTGAGGCCGGTTTGATGAATCTGTTTCGGGCTGAGGTCGGTGGTGGTGAAATTGCGGATCAGATAGTCATAATATTCCGCGCCGCCCGGAAGGCTGGTGATGCCGAGCGTCTTGCGACAGTTGGGGGCGTATTTTTCCGTATAGAATTTGTGGAAGTCCCGATAGGCCGGGATCACCCTGTCGCGGATCAGCGCCACGCCACGCCCGGTCAGCTCCCGCCGGTGGTCGGCGGAAATTTTCGCCGGAAAACGGGTGAAAGGCTGATAGAAGGCGCTTTGGGTCACATCGTCGACAATATGGCTGGAAATGGAGGTTTCATAGCCCTTCATGGAGGCGCAGTAATGGGTGAAGCCCTTGTCCACCGCTTGCCGGAGACGGGCGATGTTTTCCGTATTATAGCGCGGATAGTCGGCGAGCTGGCCGAGATAATTTTCATAGTCGGCTGCCTCAAAGAAAGTCATGCTGCCGGCATTTTGCGCAAAGGACATATGCCAGCCTTCGCGGTTGGTGATGGCGAACAGGAAACCGGGATGCTGATAGCTTTCCTGTTCCATTTCCCGCAGGCGCTTGAACACTTTGTAATTCAGCCGGGCGGCTTTATCCAGTTCGCCGACCTCAATTTTATCCAGCCGGTCAAGGGTCTGGTCATTATATTTTTTGCGCCTGTCCCGGGCTTCCGGCGTGTTTTCCGCCAGCCTGCCGTCGTATTCCCGATGGCCGAGCCGGGCGGCGAAGGCGGGGTTTTCCTTCAGGCTCTGCGCCCAGTGATCGTCGAGAATTTTCTGGAACATCCCGGCGGCGCTGTCGGCCAGGGCCGTCGGGGCGGGCAAGATCAGCAGGCCGAGGCTGAGGACCAGGGACAGGAAAATTTTCTTCATTATATGCTCCCTCTATAATATGATATTTCAGGGACAGATTATCGGCTTTTCCTGCGCGCAACAACCGGATAAGTTGATATTTGTCACTGTTTTTGGTCGGGCAGGCAGTGGAAAATTCTATTTCAGGTCGCGGCGGCGGCGTCAAAAAAAACTTTACTCGCCAGTAACATTTAGGCATACTGCGCCGCACAACATAATGATCCTTTTGATATAGGTGGAATATTCGATGACGGATGGCAAGCGCAACAGCATTTCGGACTGGCAAAATCTGGTGACCAAGGAACTGCGCGGCAGGCCGCTGGCGGATCTGACCTGGGCGACGCCGGAGGGTATAGACGTCAAGCCGCTCTATACGGCGGAGGATGTTGCCGACATTCCCCATATCGGCAATCTGCCGGGCTTTTTTCCCTTCACCCGCGGCGTCAAGGGCAGCATGTATGCCGGCCGGCCGTGGACCGTGCGCCAATATGCCGGCTTCTCGACGGCGGAAGAATCCAACGCCTTTTACCGACGCAACCTGGCGGCTGGCCAAAAGGGGCTGTCGGTCGCCTTTGATCTCGCGACCCACCGGGGTTATGACAGCGATCATCCGCGGGTTCAGGGCGATGTCGGCAAGGCGGGCGTCGCCATCGACAGCGTCGAGGATATGAAAATCCTCTTTGACCGGATCCCGCTCGATCAGATGTCGGTCAGCATGACCATGAACGGGGCGGTGATCCCGTGTCTCGCCTTTTATATCGTCGCCGCCGAGGAACAGGGGGTCGCCCGCGACAAGCTTTCGGGCACGATCCAGAATGATATTCTGAAGGAATTCATGGTCCGCAACACCTATATCTATCCGCCGGAGCCGAGCATGCGCATCATCGGCGACATCATCGAATATACCTCGACAGAGATGCCGCGCTTCAATTCGATCTCCATCTCCGGCTATCATATGCAGGAGGCGGGCGCGACCCAGTTGCAGGAACTGGCCTTCACCCTCGCCGACGGCATGGAATATGTCCGCACCGCGCTTAACAAGGGGCTTGATATTGACGCCTTCGCCCCGCGTCTGAGCTTCTTTTTCGCCATCGGCATGAATTTCTTTATGGAGGTCGCCAAACTGCGCGCCGCCCGCACCATCTGGGCCCAGATCATGGAGAATTTCGGCGCCCGGGATCCGAAAAGCATGATGCTGCGCACCCATTGCCAGACCTCGGGCGTGTCGCTGACCGAAAAAGACCCCTATAACAATGTGATCCGGACCACGGTCGAGGCGATGGCGGCGGCACTCGGCGGCACCCAGTCGCTGCACACCAACGCGCTCGATGAGGCGATCGCCCTGCCGACGGATTTTTCCGCCCGCATCGCCCGCAACACGCAGCTGGTGCTGCAGGAGGAAACCGGCATCTGCAATGTGGTCGATCCGCTGGGCGGCTCCTATTATGTGGAAAGCCTGACCAACGATCTGGTGCAGGAGGCCTGGGAACTGATCCATGAGGTCGAAGAGCTCGGCGGCATGACCCGTGCGGTCGAAAGCGGCATGCCGAAAATGAAGATCGAGGAAGCCGCCGCCCTGAAACAGGCCCGCATCGACAAGGGCGAGGAGGTCGTCGTCGGCGTCAATAAATACCGGCTTGAGAAAGAGGATTCGATCGAGATTCTTGATGTGGATAATGACGCGGTGCGGGAGGCGCAGATTGCCCGCCTTCAGAAAATGAGGGCGATGCGCGACGAGGCGAAATGCCAGGCGGCGCTCACGGCCTTGACAGAGGCCGCCGCGGGCAGCGATAATCTGCTCGAACGCGCCGTGGATGCGGCGCGGGCGCGGGCTTCACTGGGAGAGATTTCAGACGCCATGGAAAAAATATTCAACCGTCACCGGGCCGAGGTGAAATCCATCTCCGGCGTTTACGGCTCGGCCTATGAGGGCGACGCCGGGTTTCGGAAAATCGGCGAGGACATCGAAAAATTCGCCGAAAAACAAGGCCGCCGGCCGCGGATGCTGGTGGTGAAGATGGGCCAGGACGGCCACGACCGGGGGGCGAAAGTGATCGCCACCGCCTTTGCCGACATCGGCTTTGATGTCGATGTCGGGCCGCTGTTCCAGACCCCGGAAGAGGCGGCGCGGGAAGCGATTGAAAATGACGTCCATATCATCGGCGTCTCGTCCTTGGCCGCCGGGCACAAGACCCTGATCCCGCAACTGATCGCCGCGCTCGAAAAACAGGGCGCCGACGATATTATCGTCGTTTGCGGCGGGGTGATCCCGGCCCAGGATTATGATTTCCTCACCGACGCCGGCGTCGCCGCGATCTTCGGCCCCGGCACCAATATCCCCGAGGCCGCCGCCCGGGTGCTCGAGGTGCTGGCGAAGCGGGGGTAATCAGCTATAGTGTCATTCCCGTGAAAGCGGGAATCTATCTAAGTTTGGAAGGATAGAATGAAGGGCAATTAATTGCCCTTCAAAAAAATTAGAATAGGCTATACTGTGGATCATCCACTAAAAAAACAAAGCAAGAGGCATTTCGAGGAAAGACTCTCTTTTTTAGTTTTTTATTATAGACGCTTCTAGCAAATACCCATTTTTTGCCCTCAGGGGCTTTATAGGGAGGATGCATATCATCTCCATTATTTAGGAGCCTCTTGACACTTGGGGGCATTTCGTGAGATTCTACTATTCTCAACTAATGTCACGAAATTAATTTCAAGCTTCCTTTAGGTGGCTCATGTGCCATTGGAAATTAGAAACCCAACATATTGGAGTATGTTGGGTTTCTTTATTCTTCATCTATCCATATTGTTTTAACCTGCTCTAATAGGGCAATTTTATCTTTTTCAGAGAAATCTGCTGGTATTGAGAGATTTGCTGTTCTTTTATGAGGTAGCCTAAATAATAAATTCTGTATTTCACTTGTTGGATAATCCGTATTTTCTTTGTGATTTAATTTAGTTGATTGTTCTTGGTCCGGGTTGGATTCTAATATATCTCCATTGTTTTCATTTTGATTTGGCATATCATCAATTTTCGGAAGTAAAATTTCTTCATCTTTTTTGATGTTTTTAATATAGTCGTATGATTCACTAAAACATTTTAAAACAGCCTCTGCTCCATCGGGGGAAAAACCCATATTAATTAAATCAAATCGCAAAATTTTATCGTTTGGGGGAGCGTTATTATATTTATCTAATAAGCTCTGGTATACTGAAGGTGTTTTAAATAATACCTCTGCCGCTTTAAACCTCTCTTCATCGCTCGGGGCAAATTTTAAAGTTTGTATTTCTTTTGAAACTGCAATATTTGCCTTCCCTTCTTTCTGTAAGATTCCGTATTGTTTCAGTGTGGCTAACCTCTGTTGTGCCGCTCCGTTCCTGGAATCTTTATAACCTATAGCTTCTGCGGCTGCATCAATTGGGATGGGGTGAAGTCCAGCTCCCTCGTATATATCTAAACCAAATTTTATAGCATCTTGAAGATTTAAAAGTGGTGCCCTTGGGTTTCGCTTTCTTGTGGTCATTTGACACTCCTATATTTTGCCGTAGTATAACAGTCATTAGAGGCTTAATCAAATATTATTTTTTTTATCTGCAAAAATAAGAGTTTTAACATAAAATATTGAAATTAAACAATTTATATTTTTAAGATAGTCTTTATGTGTAAGATTACATAAGAGTTTATATATTTTTGTTAAAAAAATCCTTTTTATAAGTGGGTTATGTTTTTGATTATTTTTCTTTTGCTCTTATTTTATCTTATGAATGCAAGGGCAATGATGACAAAAAAGTGGAGTATTATATGAACCTCAACCAAATCACTCTTCCCGTGAAAGATATGGATACGGCGGCGGATTTTTACCGGCGGATGGGCTTTCTGCAGATTGTCGATACGCCCCATTACGCCCGCTTTGAATGCGCGGACGGCGGCGCGACCTTCTCCCTGTCGCTGACCGAGGGTGAGTTTCACAATGGCGCGGTGATTTATTTCGAGCATCAAAAGCTCGACCAACTGGTGGAGCGGCTGCGCGCAGCGGGCTTTCACTTTGATCAACTGCCGACTGACATGAGTTATCTGTGGCGGGAAGCGATCCTCCATGATCCGTCCGGCAATAAAATAAAGCTTTACTGGGCCGGCGACAACCGCCTGAACCCGCCGTGGCGGGTCGCCCGCCGATCGGAATAAAACGGGAAGAAGTTTATGTGGCCACGCTTGATTCCAATGGCGGGTCACGCGCACGGCCGAGCTGCGGGCGATGGAAAAATTCCTCAAAAAACATCTTGGGCGGTAGGCGCGCCGAATTCTTTCTTGCATAAAAACGGCTGATGCTTTATCAGCGGGCAAACAGAGGGGCCTGATCCGGATTTGGATGCAGGTCCCTTTTTCCATAAAATGCCGGCCAACGCGCCATATTCAACGGATATGCGGGACGCAGATTTGGCGGGGTATAGATAATTCAGGGTAAATATGATGAACAACCAGACAAAATCTGCCGCCGCCGGCCGCAAGGGGCGTCGCCGGCAATGGGTCGAGGAATTCGGGCTCAATTCCCCGCATCGGATCAGGACCGAAAGCTTTTCCGGCCTCACCGTGGCGCTGGCGCTGGTGCCGGAGGCGGTGGCCTTCGCCTTCGTCGCCCAGGTCAATCCGCTGGTCGGGCTGTATGCCGCCTTTATCGTCGGCCTGGTGACGGCGCTGTTCGGCGGTCGGCCGGGGATGATTTCCGGCGCGACCGGCGCGCTGGCGGTGGTGATGGTCAGCCTGGTGGTCAATCACGGGGTGGAGTATCTGTTTGCGACCGTGGTGCTGATGGGCGTCCTTCAGATCATCGCCGGCATCACCCATCTGGGTAAATTTATCCGCATGGTGCCGCATCCGGTGATGCTGGGCTTTGTCAATGGTCTGGCGATCGTGATCTTCCTCGCGCAACTGGGCCAGTTCAAAACCGCTGACGGGCAATGGATCGCGGGGATGCCGCTTTATCTGATGCTGGGCCTGGTGGCGCTGACCATGGTCATCATCCACGTCATGCCGAAAATCACCCGCGCGCTGCCCGGACCGCTGGCGGCGATTGTGATTGTCAGCCTGCTGGTGGTCGGCCTGAATCTGGATGTGCCCCGGGTTGGCGACCTGGCGTCGATCGCCGGCGGCCTGCCGCAATTTCATATTCCGGACATGCCGCTCAATCTGGACAGTTTGTTGATTATCCTGCCCTATGCGGTCATTCTCGCCGCCATTGGCCTGATTGAATCGCTGCTGACCCTCAATCTGGTCAGCGACATGACCAACCGGCACGGCCCCGGGGCGAGCAAGGAATGCGCGGCGCAGGGACTGGCCAACCTGATTACCGGATTTTTCGGCGGCATGGGCGGCTGCGCCATGATCGGCCAGAGCATGATCAACGTCAAATCAGGCGGCCGGGCGCGCCTCAGCGGTATCGTCGCCGCCCTTTGCCTGCTGGCCTTCATCCTGTTCGCTTCCAGCCTGATCGAGCGGATCCCGCTGGCGGCCCTGATCGGGGTGATGTTTATGGTGGTGATCGGCACCTTTGCCTGGAACAGCCTGAAGCTGATGGGCAAAATTCCGCGCCATGATATTTTCGTCATCATTTTCGTCACCGGGATTACCGTCGCCTTTGACCTGGCGGTGGCGGTGGTTGCAGGGGTGATTATCTCGGCCCTGGTTTTCGCCTGGGAGACGGCGAAAAACACCCATGCCAAAACCGAATTCGATGACAGGGGATCAAAGATATATAAATTGTCCGGGCCGTTGTTTTTCGGTTCGGTGGCGAGCTTTATGGAGCTGTTCGACCCGAAGAATGACCCGGATGATGTGATTGTCGATTTTCTGGATTCGCGGGTGCTCGACCATTCCGGCCTGCAGGCGATTGACGGTCTGGCGGAAAAATATGAAGCGGCGGGCAAAAAGCTGCATCTGCGGCACCTGAGCGCCGACTGCCGCCGGCTGCTGCACAAGGCGCGTAAGATTGTCGAGGTCTCGGTGATCGAGGATCCGGCCTATGGCGTCGCGGTCGATTATGAAGGCAATTATGTGATGAAGACGGCGGTCCAGTCGGAGCAAGGCTGATCGCCTGGCCCACGACACGGCTGGCCCCTTCCGGCGTTTAATTTTCTTGCCTCTTGCATTTGGTCTGCGCACTAAATAAAAATAAGGGAAAGACGTTAGAGCGGGTGAGGCATGACACAGGTGGAAAAACTCAAAAAGAATTTGCTGACGGGCCAGCGGCGGGCGCTGGCCAAGGCGATTACCCTGATCGAAAGCACGCGGGCCGACCATCAGGCCACGGCCCAGAAGCTGCTGGCGGAGATCTTGCCCGATACCGGCAAATCCATCCGCCTGGGCTTTACCGGCACGCCGGGGGTCGGCAAGTCATCCTTCATTGAGGCCTTCGGGCTCTATCTCACCGGGCGGGGCTATCGGGTGGCGGTGCTGGCGGTCGATCCGTCGTCGACCCGCACCGGCGGTTCGATCCTGGGCGACAAAACCCGGATGGAGTTGCTGTCGAAGGACCCCAAGGCCTTTATCCGGCCGTCGCCGTCGGGCGGCACGCTGGGCGGGGTGGCGCGCCGCACCCGGGAAGCGATGCTGCTGTGCGAGGCGGCGGGCTATGATGTGGTGCTGATTGAAACCGTCGGCGTCGGCCAGTCGGAAATCGCCGTCGCCGATATGGTTGACATGTTTCTGCTGATGCTGTCGCCGGGCGGCGGCGATGACCTTCAGGGCATCAAGCGCGGCATTATGGAGCTTGCCGATCTGGTGATTGTCAACAAGGCCGACGGCGACCTGAAGGCGGCGGCCGGCCGGGCGGCGGGCGATTACAAGGCGGCGCTGCATCTGATGCGGCCGAAATTCAGCGGCTGGACCGCCGGGGTGGTGCTGGCCTCGGCCCTGAAGGGCGAGGGGCTGGATCAGGTCTGGCGACAGGTGCAGAGCTTCGAGGCGGCGCTGCGGGAGCAGGGGGAACTGGACCGGATGCGGGCCGATCAGGCGAAGGCCTGGATGTGGTCGGAAATTAAGGACCAGATGATGGACGCCTTCCGCGCCCACCTGCCGGAAAGGCTGCCCGAAGTCGAACAGGCGGTCATGAAGGGCAAAACCCCGCCGACGGCGGCGGCCCGGATGCTGCTGAAAGATTTTCTGAAGTAACAGTTACTATCATTTATTCTTCCCTGTATCCGGTATGCGTATAAACTCCTTGACGTGTTCCGCCTTATGCCATATATAGCGCTTTCATATTTCACGGAACCTCCTGCCGATTCTGAAAATGCGCAGTGATGGACCGCCAACATGATGATTTTATAGATTTAAGGACAAGATTATGTCTCGCGTATGTGAACTTAGCGGCAAGACCGTAATGAGCGGCAACAACGTCAGCCACGCGCTGAACAGAACCCGTCGGAAATTTCGTCCCAACCTGATCAAGGCCACATTGCTGAGCGACGTATTGGGTCAGTCCGTGCCCCTGAAAATTTCCGCCAGCGCCCTGCGGACGGTGGAACATAACGGCGGCCTGGATAACTTCCTGGTCAAGGCCCGCGACGTTAACCTGTCGATCAAGGCCCGTCGCCTGAAGAAACTGGTCAAACAGAAGCTGGCCGAAAAAGCCGCCTGATCTTCACCAGACCGGAATTTCACCAAAGCCGCTGAAAATATCAGCGGCTTTTTTTATGGCCTGTTTTGGCGGGGAAGACTGTCTCAATCGGCAAGGCGGAACATCATCATCAGATTGCGCTGCAACCGGTTAAAATTATTGTCCGACATGATATAGATGATGGTCTCGCCGGTGGCGTTCCGGCGCACGGCCAGGGCTTCCATATTATCCAGGTTGTAGGGAAAGCACAGGTCGGCGATGACTTCGCCCTTCAGGGTGCCGCCCGCCCGGATCGAACGCAGGGGAAGCCGGGTCAGGCGCGTCGCCATACCCTTGGCCAGCGACAGATGCCGCTCCAGCACCAGGATGTCGCCGTCCGGCAGGGTCGCCATGTCGGTTGGCTTGAAAGAGGGGCTGATTTCATAACTCAGGGGCTCAACCCTGCCGTGACCGATCAGCCAGCCGAGCGCCAGATCCTTGTCGCCGAATCTTCTGGTGTTTTCCGAGATCGCCAGCATCCGCCCGTCGGGCAGGGTCGTCAGGGCCTCTATGCCCAGATTGTCCGGCAGATCGGACAGGCTGAGCGGCAATTCAGGGGCGAAGCTGATCTTCTGGGCCTCGGCGGAAAAGAGCGAGGCGTAATCATGGGGGTGCTGCGCCTGGAAATATCTCAGGGTATGGGGGCTTTCAAAGGAGACGACATATCCGGCGCCGTCAACGGCGGTGACCGCTTCGGCGTCCCGGATATCGCCCTTGCTCTGATCATGGATGCTTCTTAAAGGCGCCATGCGGGCGTTGGTCAGGCCGGCGAGCCGGTCGCGGCCGTCATAGACAATATCGGCCACCAGCCATTGATTATGGTCGGATACGCCAAGGAGCTGGCGGCCGTCCGGGCTGATCTCAAAACCGGAAATGCCGCCGAAACGACTGTCGGGGCTGGTGATTTTCAGGCCGCCCAGATAGTGGAGCTTGCCAATGGTGGTGATGGCGTGGTCTGTATGATTGAGGGGGATCGGGGCGACCGTCAGCGGCACGGCGTATTTGTCGATCTCCCGCCCGATGTCCTGCGGCAGGGAACCGGCCCACGCCATCTGCAGCATGCCGCCGACAAGGGCCGGGATCATGATGAAAAGTAACGGTGTCTTCTTTTGTCGCTTCATGGGGTTGAGGTTCATTCCGCCCGGGTCCAGTCAATTTAACTCAAATCTCACTTATTCAATAAGAATATGTTAAGATTGTGATGCAAAGATATAAACCAATCAATTGGTGAATGATATATCAGAAGTAGAAAAGTGCTAGCAGAAAAAACAAACCCGCCAGAAACCGACAGGGGTGAAGCCGGAATGCAACGCGCTGACCACGGACCGAAAGACAGATTGCGGGAAGAGGCGAAGCGCCTGTTCCATGAACGGGGTTACGGCAAGGCAACCCTCGGCCAGATCGCCCGGGCCGCCGGGATGACGGCTCAGGATGCCGGCGCTTATTATGGCTCACTTGAGGAAATCTGCCATGAGGTGATTGAAACTTACCGGATGGCGCAGGCGATGCAGTTTGAAGAGATCTCCGCCAACGGCAACCCGCGGCAACGCCTGAGCCTCTATCTGGACAGCCTGGCGGATCAGGCCGATGATCTGGCGCGCTGCGGCTGCCCGATCACCAATCTTTATTTTGACGTCAAGCGGGAAGACCGGGAACTGGCCGATCATGCCGCCGAACTGATGCTGCAACGGTTTAACTGGATTGCGGAGCAGTTTGTGATCATCACCCGGGTGGAAACCAGCCGGGAACTGCCCGAGCGGCTGACGAGCGCCATTCACGGTATCGGCATTCTGGCCCAGGTTCGCGGTAACGCCCGCCTGATCCGGAACCAGGTCAATCAGTTGAAATCCTGGATTCGCTCCATGTAGGGAGCTTCAGAAATTTACCATCTAATTTAATTTTCGACGCCGGGCCTTTTCATCAAACAGGTCAGAAAGCTGTTCGGTGATCGCGCCGCCCAGTTGATCGGCGTCCATGATGGTGATGGCGTTTTGATAATAACGGGTCACGTCATGGCCGATGCCAATGGCCAGCAATTCCACCGGCGAGCGTTTTTCGATCCAGTCGATCACCGATCTCAGGTGATCCTCCAGGTAATTGGCGCTGTTGGTTGACAGGGTGCTGTCATCGACCGGCGCCCCGTCGGAGATCACCATCAGGATGCGGCGCTCCTCTGTGCGGCCGACCAGCCGGCTATGGGCCCAGATCAGCGACTCGCCGTCGATATTTTCCTTGAGCAGCCCCTCTTTCAGCATCAGGCCGAGGTTGTTGCGGGTTCGCCGCCAGGGGGTGTCGGCGGTTTTATAGACAATATGGCGCAGGTCATTCAGGCGGCCCGGTTTCTGGGGCTTGTCCTCCTCCAGCCATTTGATGCGGCTTTTGCCGCCTTTCCAGGCCCGGGTCGTGAAGCCGAGGATTTCAACCTTGACGCCGCAGCGTTCGAGCGTGCGGGCGAGGATGTCGGCGCACATGGCGGCGATGGTGATCGGCCGGCCGCGCATCGACCCTGAATTGTCAATTAAAAGCGTCACCACCGTATCCTTGAATTCGGTGTCATTCTCGACCTTGAACGACAGGGCGTGCAGCGGGTTGGTGACCACCCGGGTCAGGCGGCTGGTGTCGAGGATGCCTTCCTCGAGGTCAAAATCCCACGACCGCCGTTGCTGGGCCATCAACATGCGCTGCAGGCGGTTGGCGAGCTTGGAGATGATGCCGTGCAGGCCGCTGAGCTGCTGATCCAGGTTGCGCCGCAGATAGGCCAGTTCGTCGCTGTCGCACAGGTCCTCGGCGCCGATGATTTCGTCATATTCGGTGGTATAGACGGCGTATTGCGGCCCCTCCGGCTGATTGGTCATGAGGTCGTTGGGATTGAAGACGCCTTTGGCCATCGCCTCTTCGGCCATCATGTCCTGAATGATGTCCTCATTCAGTTCGCCGCCCATTTCGCCGGCGTCGGCCGCGCCGTCACTGCTGTCGGCGCCGTCGCTTTCGTTTTCTTCTTCACCGCTCTGGGCGGCGTCCTGCTCCTCCTGCCCTTCGCTGTCTTCATCGGGCATGTCCTGATCTTCCGGCGTTTCGGGAGAGTCGCCTGAATTTGGGTCATTTTCCGGGCTCAGGTCGTCGGCCAGATCCAGATCGGCGATGATTTTCCGGTTCAGGCGGCTGAAACTGTCCTGATCGTCCATGCTGTCGATCAGTTCGTCGAGATGCAGGGCGGCCTTTGATTCGATCCGGGTGCGGAGCGTATTGACCGCCTCCCGCGCCGCTTCCGGCGGGTGGGCGTGGGTCAGTCGCTCGCGGACCAGCAGTTTCAGAATATCGCCGAGCGGCGCTTCATCGGGATTTTCCGGCAGATCCAGGTGATGCTTGGCGTAGTGATCTTCCAGTGTCGCCGCGAGATTCTGCGCAACGCCGGGCATTTTCAGGGCGCCGATCGCCTCGACCCGGGCCTGTTCGATCGCCGCGTAAACATCCCGGGCCACGGGACCCTGAGGCTGGTATTTTTCATGTAGTTCGGCATTATGATAGCGCCGCCGCAGGGCGTAGGCGTCGGCGACGCCGCGGACCCGTGAGACCTCGTCCGGCGACATATCGATGGAGATCAGGGGCAGCCGGCCCGTGGCGCCGGAAATATCCGTCGTGTCGGCCCCGAAGCTGACGTCGAGATCGGCCTTTTCCGCAATGGCCCGCACCGTCGAGGAAACGGCGTGCTTGAACTGGTTCAGTCTGTGGGCGGCTTTCTTGGTCATGTCATCGGTTCCGGAACCTTCGCCCTTAGATGCCGCTGGGGGAAACCGCGGATTCCGGCAGTTCCTCGCCAAAGCAGCGCTGGTAATATTCCGCCACCACGGGCCGTTCCAGTTCGTCGCATTTATTGAGGAAGGTCATCCGGAAGGCGAAGGCGGCATCCTTGAAAATTTCGGTGTTTTCCGCCCAGGTGAGCACGGTTCGGGGGCTCATGACCGTCGAAATATCACCGTTGATAAAGCCGCTGCGGCTCAGGTCGGCGACCTGAACCATCTGCTTGATCAGCTGCTGGCCTTTCTTGTCCTGCATGCCGGGCAGCTTGGCGCTGACGATATTTTCCTCCACCTCATGGGGCAGGTAATTCAGCGTGGTGACAATGCTCCAGCGGTCCATCTGGCCCTGGTTGATCTGCTGGGTGCCGTGATAGAGGCCCGAGGTATCGCCAAGCCCGATGGTGTTGGTGGTGGAGAACAGCCGGAAGGCCGGATGGGGGCGTATCACCTTGTTCTGGTCAAGCAGGGTCAACTTGCCGGCCACTTCCAGCACCCGCTGGATGACAAACATCACATCGGGACGACCGGCGTCATATTCGTCAAAGACCAGGGCCGTCGGGCTCTGCAGGGCCCAGGGCAGGATGCCTTCCTGAAATTCGGTGACCTGGACCCCGTCTTTCAGGACGATGGCGTCCTTGCCCACCAGGTCGATGCGGCTGATGTGGCTGTCGAGGTTGATCCGCACGCAGGGCCAGTTGAGGCGGGCCGCGACCTGCTCGATATGGGTCGATTTGCCGGTGCCGTGATAGCCCTGGACCATGACCCGGCGGTTATGGGCGAAGCCGGCGAGCAAGGCCAGCGTCGTATCATGGTCAAAGATATAATTCGGGTCCACTTCGGGCACGTGATCATCGGTTTCGGAAAAGGCGGGGACTTCGATGTCGCTGTCGATGCCGAATACCTGACGCACATTGATTTTGATGTCCGGAAGGTCGATGGGGGACTGGGTCGATGGTGTGGCTGTCATTATATCTATCCGTTTTTCGTCATTAGGTTCAGAATGGTCTGATCGGCGGCGCTGATGGTCTTGGCTGTCTTCCCGTCGTGCTTGCCGTTGTTTTTCGCCGGGGGACGTATTTTGACCGGATTTTAAAAGCCCTCTTTATGTCGTCGATTGCGGCCCGTTCGTCAAGCCCCTGATTCACCTGAATCATCCGAAGCGTCGGCGCTTTTGCAAGTTTTTAACCGGCTCCTCTTTAAATAGTATCGCAAATGCACTATTTAAAGGAGCATGTTTGTACCAAGGCAGAGAATTTATGACTGTAGCAGAAACCATCGAGCAAAAACTGCGGGCCGCATTGACGGTCAGCCGCCTGGAAGTGATTGACGAATCCGCCCAACACGCCGGTCATGCCGGCGCGCGTCCCGGCGGACAAAGTCATTTCCGGCTTTTCATCGAATCACCGGATTTCGCCGGTAAAAGCCGTGTCAGTCGTCAGCGGGAAATTTACCGCATCCTGAAGGATGAGATGGCCGGCCCCATTCATGCGCTGGCCCTTGACGCCCGCGCGCCGGAAGAATAAGAGAAGCCTGAGAAACGAGAGAGGTCCGCCATGCTGAAAGCCAAGATTATCCCCGTGACCGCGTTCCAGCAGAATTGCTCGCTTGTCTGGTGCGATGAAACCATGAAGGGCGCGGTGATTGACGCCGGCGGCGATGTGGACGCCATCCTCGAGGCGATAGGGCGGCATGGCGTCGATGTGGAGAAAATCCTCATCACCCACGGCCATCTGGATCACGCAGGCGGCGCGGCGGAATTGTCGGAAAAGCTCGGCGTGCCGATCATCGGCCCGCACAAGGATGACAAATTCTGGATTGACCAGATCCCCGACAACTGCCGCAATTACGGCCTGCCGGAAGGGCGCAGCTTTGCGCCCGATCAATGGCTTGAAGGCGGCGACCAGGTATCCTTCGGCAATGTGACCCTGGATGTTTATTATTGCCCCGGCCATACGCCCGGTCATGTGATCTTTCATGACAAGCAAGCCAAATTCGCCTTTGTCGGCGATGTGTTGTTTCAGGGCTCCATCGGCCGGACCGATTTTCCGCGCGGCGATCACGCCACCCTGATCAGGTCAATCCGGGAACAGCTCTGGCCGCTCGGCGATGACACGACGTTCATTTCCGGCCACGGCGCCATATCGACCTTTGGCGCTGAACGGGCGACCAACCCCTTCGTCCGCGACGGGATTTAAATCCCGATATTGTTGACTTTTCTAGAAAAATGCCTATATAAGTTGTATTAAAATGGCACTGGGGAAATCTTATGAAATTACATACATCGCTTCAGGTTGCGCAATATCTTATCGATAAAGCGGCGGAAGATAAAAATACTTTAACGCCTATGCAGTTGTTAAAGCTGGTGTATATGTGTCATGGCTGGATGCTTGGCATTCATAGTCGCCCGTTAATCAAGGACCGGGTCGAAGCATGGCGATATGGTCCCGTTATTCCTGATCTTTATCACAGCATCAAGCATTATCGTGACAAACCTGTACAAAAGTTAGGGGGGTTTTGGAATAAGGCAAAATTTGATGCTGATGAATTTGATCCCGATGAAAAAAGTATTATGGATCAGGTTTATGACTTATATGGCAAATATACCGGTATTCAATTATCGGCTTTGACACATCAATCGGATACGCCGTGGGATGTTTCATATAATGAATCTGAGCGCAATATTTCTATCTCAGATGATATAATACAGAATTATTATTGGGGGCTGGCAAATGGGAACGCCGAAGAAAGTACGGCAACAGCCGCCATCGACGGATAATGGGGCTTCAGCCCGCAAAGAAGCCGAGGCCATTAATTACGAAAAGTTGGCAGAGGCCGCGGATCATAAACGGGAGCAAGGCTTTAAGGAAGTTGTGCATTGGGGATTGGTGATCGTCTTTATATTACTTGTTGCTATTGCGGCAATAGCACTTGTTTCTTGGGCATTCCATTATATGTCGCCTGTCGCGTACCATTATCTATCTGGTTCTCAGTTAGATAAGATAGAGGCTGTAATGTTTGGTGGAATTATCTCAATAATAGCTCAAGCGTTATCTAAAAAAATATAATCACAACATATAGGTCAGCATGACCGGGATCGTCACCAGCGACATCAGGGTGGTGATGAAGATCAGGCTCGCCACCTCATCGGGGCTGCGGTTATACTGACTGGCCAGCAGATAGCTGAAGACGGCGACCGGCATTGACGACTGCAGAATCAAAACATGGCGCTCTTCGCCGCTAAAGCTAAACAGCGTGGCGATGGCGAGGCCGACGCCAAACCCCATGGCGAGCTTGAAGGCGGCAATCAGGATCAGCCGGCCCGAGCCGTCGAGCTTCAGCCGCGCCAGGGACGCCCCGAGGGTCAGCAGCATCAATGGGATGGTCACGCCGGCCATAAGCTCGGTGGTGTTGATCAGCCATATCGGCGCCTTGAGGCCGGTCAGGTAAAAGAACAGGGCGCCGGCGATGCCATAGAGCATGGTGATCCGGGTCAGGCTCGCCGCCGTCAGGTTGCCGTGGGAAATAAACAGCGCCACTGTGAACTGGAACATGACGCTGACGGTGAAATAGGCGATGGCCAGCGACATGCCGCGCTCGCCAAAGGCGAACAGGCACAGCGGGATGCCCATATTGCCGGAATTGGTCGAGAAGAGCGATACGATATAGGCCCGTTTCGACAGCCGGAACAGAAGGGCGAACAGGGTGCTGATGCCGAGAAGCCCGAGG
>JBLWZH010000003.1:0-167666 GCA_048266545.1 Paremcibacter sp.
TCGTATACAGCAGATCATCGCGCACCGGCACCGCATGTTCCGCCGCCGCCGTCGGCGTCGGCGCCCGGAGGTCCGCGACGTAATCGATCAGGGTGGTGTCCGTCTCATGGCCGACCGCCGAGATCACGGGAATGTCGCTGTCGGCGACGGCGCGGATCACCGCTTCCTCGTTAAAGGACCAGAGGTCTTCGAGACTGCCGCCGCCGCGGGCGACGATCAGCACATCGGGCCGCGGCAGGTTTTCATCGCCGGGGATGTCATTAAAACCGCGAATCGCCGCCGCCACCTGATCGGCCGCCCCTTCGCCCTGGACCAGCACCGGCCAGACCAGCACCCGGCGCGGGAAACGGTCCGACAGCCGGTGCAATATATCGCGGATCACCGCCCCGGTCGGCGAGGTGACGACGCCGATCACCTCCGGCAGATAAGGGATGGCGACTTTGCGCGCCGGGTCGAACAGGCCTTCGGCGGCGAGCTTTTTCTTGCGCTCCTCGAGCAGCGCCATCAGGGCGCCGGCGCCGGCCGGCTCCATCCGCTCAATGACAATCTGATATTTCGAGCGCCCGGGATAGGTGGTCAGCTTGCCGGTGCAGATGACTTCAAGCCCGTCCTCGGGCCGGAAGGCGAGCCGCCCGGCGACCCCCTTCCACATCACGCCGTCCAGCACCGCCTTTTCATCCTTCAGCGCCAGATACATATGGCCCGAGGCGGCCCTTTTCAGGCCGGAAATCTCGCCGCGCAGCCGCACATAGCCGAATTTATCCTCGACGGTCCGCTTTAAAGCCATGCTCAGTTCGGTGACGCTATATTCCGGGGCGTTGCTCGCCGTCTGTTCGGCGTTATAGGGATAGTCGGGCATATTCTGTGGTTTTTTTCACCTTGTTTCCAGTTTCGCCTATGCTACAAGAGTGCAAAGCCCAGATAAAGGCATAAAGCTGAAATAAAGGAATTTTGACGATGAATATTCTGGTGATCGGTTCCGGCGGGCGGGAACACGCCCTGACCTGGAAAATTGCCCAAAGCCCTTTGGTGGAAGACCTTTATGTCGCGCCCGGCAATGGCGGCATGGGCGATCTGGCAACCTGTGTCGCGCTTGACGCGTCGGACCATGACGCCGTCGTTCAATTCTGCCGCGCCCGGGACATCGGGCTGGTCGTCGTCGGCCCCGAAGCGCCGCTGGTCGGCGGGCTGGTCGACCGGCTGGAGCAGGAAGAGATCACCGCCTTCGGCCCCTCCGCCTATGCCGCCCAACTGGAAGGCTCCAAGGGCTTCACCAAGGACCTCTGCGCCAGATACGACATCCCGACCGCCGCCTATGGCCGTTTTGACGATGCGGCGCGGGCCAAGGCCTTCGCCGCCGAAATGGGCGCGCCGCTGGTGGTCAAGGCCGATGGCCTCGCCGCCGGCAAGGGGGTGATTATCGCTGAAACCCTGGACCAGGCCCACGGGGCGATTGACGATATTCTCGGCGGACAATTCGGCGACGCCGGCGCCGAACTGGTGATCGAGGAATTCCTCCGGGGCGAGGAAGCCAGTTTCTTCGCCCTCTGCGACGGTGAGAATATTCTGCCGCTCGCTTCGGCCCAGGACCACAAAAGGGTCGGCGAAGGCGATACCGGCCCCAATACCGGCGGCATGGGCACCTACAGCCCGGCGCCGGTGATGACGCCGGAGATGACCCGGCGCACCATTGACGAGATCATCCGGCCGACCGTCCGCGGCATGAAGGAAGAAGGCCATCCTTTCAAGGGTGTCTTCTTCGCCGGGCTGATGATCACCGACAGGGGACCGGAACTGATCGAATATAATGTCCGTTTCGGCGATCCGGAATGCCAGGTGCTGATGATGCGGATGAAGTCGGACCTCGTCCCGGCGCTGCTCGCCGCAGCCCGGGGCGGCGTCGATCAGGTCGAAATGCAGTGGCATGACAAATGGGCGCTGACCGTGGTCATGGCGGCCAAAGGCTATCCCGGCGGCTATGCAAAAGGCGACGTTATCGGAAACCTCGACCAGGCGGCGGCGGACGACCATATCCATATCTTCCATGCCGGAACCCGAAAAGACGGCGATCAAATCCGCGCTGCCGGCGGCCGGGTGCTCAATGTCACCGCCCTCGCCGACAGCGTCAAAGAGGCGCGGATGCGGGCCTATCGCGCCGTCGATAAAATTGACTGGCCGGGCGGTTTCTGCCGCCGGGACATCGCCTGGCGCGCCCTTGAACGGCAAGGCGATTAGCCTGCGCGCCAGGGACGAAAACCGAATATGACTGTTTTATTGCAATTTCATTATAATGATGAAATTATGCTCTGGATTTAGCAATGATTCTGAGTAAAATAATATGACCGATATTTCACCTTCGGGAGACAAAATCGCAACCGACAATATGGCGCTGAGATTTTGTCAGTGGTTGCTGGTTCTTTTTCTGATCTACCTTCTCATTACCGCTGTCGGCATGATCGGCAGCGGTTTCAAAGGGGCCACCAGGGGGCAGGTCGATGATCTGTTCGCTTTCGCCACCAATCCCTTCATGGGCCTTATGGTCGGCGTGATCGCCACCGCCATGGTCCAGTCCTCCTCCACCGTAACCTCGATCATTGTCGGCCTTGTCGCCGGCGGGCTGTCGGTGGAAATGGCCGTGCCGATGATCATGGGGGCCAATATCGGCACAACCATCACCAATACCATCGTCAGCCTGGGCCACGTAGGCCGCAAAAAGGAATTCCGCCGGGCTTTCGCCGCCGCCACGGTCCATGATTTCTTCAATCTGATGGCGGTGGTGTTTTTCCTGCCGATTGAAATTCTTTTCCACCCGCTGCAGAAGGCCGCCGGCTATCTGGCCTCTCATCTGGTCGGCGGCGAGAATATGAGCGTCAAGGGCCTTGATTTCATCAAGCCGATCACCAAGCCGGTCATCACGGAATTCAACAATCTGGCCCAGATGATTTCGGAGCAGGGCAGCAATATTATCCTGATCATCTTTGGCGTCATGATTATTTTCCTGTCCATTATATTCGTCGGGAAATTGTTGAAAAGGCTGATGGTCGGCCGGGCGAAGAATATCATGCATGCCTCCATCGGCCGCGGCCCGCTGACCAGTATTTTTTCCGGCGCGGTGGTCACGGTCCTGGTCCAGTCCTCCTCGACAACCACCAGCCTGATGGTGCCGCTGGCCGGCACCGGCGTCTTCAAGCTGAAACAGATCTACCCCTTTACCCTCGGCGCCAATATCGGCACGACGATCACGGCGCTCTTGGCGGCGACCGCCATATCCGGCCCGACGGCGGTTCTCGCCCTGCAGATCGCCCTGGTTCACCTGATCTATAATTCCCTGGCGGTATTGCTGATTTACGGCATTAAAAACCTGCGCAAAATGCCGATTCGCGGCGCCATGTGGCTGGCGCGCATTGCCGCAGAACACAAAATATACGCCCTGCTTTATCTGCTGGGCATCTTTTTTCTTTTTCCCGGCCTTATGGTCTTTTTACACCAATTTTTCGCATAAGGAGATCCCCTATGGAGCATGAAGACCTATCCTCGCTGTCACACAAGAAGCTTAAAAAACTGATCAAGGAAACCGAAGAGGTTCTGGTTCATCTGAAAGAGGAAATGAAAAGGCGCAAGCTGGACAAACAGCATACTGAAATAAATCATCTGGAAGAACATATGGAGGATGCGGAACATAACCTGAGCAACCTCAAGACATTCATCCAGAAGGTTATGAAAGAGCTGCGCAAGGATTAAGGTCAGGGGATTTCAGAGTGAGATCCGAATCGCGGACGGGGTTTGGGCGGTTGATTATTCTTTCTCCGGCCAGATGGGGCGGCCGGCGGTCGGCAGGCCGTAGCTGTCCCATTTCTTGCTCACCCGGTCGATGATTTCCTGATCCATGGCGATTTTCTCGCCCCATTCCCGGTTGCTTTCGCCAGGAAATTTATTGGTGGCGTCGAGGCCGATCTTGCCGCCGAGCCCCGAGACGGGGGAGGCGAAATCCAGATAGTCAATCGGGGTGTTTTCGACCAAAGTCGTGTCGCGCACCGGGTCCATGCGGGTTGACATGGCCCACATCACATCCTTCCAGTCGCGGACATTGATGTCGTCATCGACGACAATGATGAATTTGGTATACATGAACTGCCGGAGGTAAGACCAGGTCGCCATCATCACCCGCTTGGCGTGACCGGCATAGCCTTTTCTGATCGAAATCACGGCGATTCGGTAGGAACAGCCCTCGGGCGGCAGCCAGAAATCGACAATCTCGGGGAATTGCTGTTGCAGCAGCGGAATGAAGACCTCATTCAGCGCCTCGCCGAGCACCGACGGCTCGTCCGGCGGCCGCCCGGTATAGGTCGAAAGATATATCGGGTCCTTGCGCATGGTGATCGCGGTGACGGTGAAGGTCGGGAATGTCTCGACGCTGTTGTAATAGCCGGTATGGTCGCCGTAGGGGCCTTCGTCGCGGTAATCATCGAGCGAGACATGGCCCTCAAGGACGATTTCCGCCGTCGCCGGCACCTTCAGCGGCACGGTTCTGCAATCGACCAGTTCGGTCTTTTTGCCGCGCATCAGGCCGGCGAACTGATATTCCGACAGGGTGTCGGGCACCGGCGTCACCGCGCCGAGAATGGTCGCCGGATCGGCGCCGAGGACCACCGCCACCGGTAACGGTTCGTTATGCATCTGTTTCCAGCGCCGGTGATGCTGCGCCCCGCCGCGGTGCTTCAGCCAGCGCATCAGGGTCTGCTTTTTATTGAGCAGCTGCATCCGGTAAATGCCGAGATTGAAATCATCTTCGCGGGCCTTTCCCGGGCCCTTGGTCACCACCAGCGGCCAGGTGATCAGCGGCGCCGGCTCGCCCGGCCAGCAGCCTTGTATGGGCAGTTTTGTCAGGTCAATATCATCGCCGGTGAGGATCACCTCATGGACGGGAGCTTTTTTCACTGTTTTCGGCCGGGCGTTCATCGCCTGCTTGAGAAGGGGGAGCATGAGGACGGCGTCCTTGAAGCCTTCGGGCGGTTCGGGCTGGCGCAGGAAGGCCATCATCTCGCCGAGGCTGCGCAGTTCCGACGGCTCGCGCCCCATGCCCCAGGCGACCCGCTCGACAGTGCCGAACAGATTGACCAGCACCGGCATATCGCTTTTGCCGCCGTCTTCCCGGATCACATGTTCAAACAGGATCGCCGGGCCACCCTCGGCCAGGACCCGGGTTTGAATTTCGGTCATTTCAAGGTGGGTCGAGACGGGCGCCGTGACCCGCACCAGACGGCCCTGCTGTTCCAGATGGGCGATAAAATCCCTGAGCGATGAATGAGGCGATGAATAAGTCATATTCGTCTTATAGGTGAAAATTTAGCCGGAGAAAAATAAAAAAGCCGCCTACCGGGTTTTGGCGGCGGCTTTTCGTCGTGATCTTAAAACAGTTTATGCTTCCTCATCGTCGGCTTCTTCGGCGCGCTTAAGGCCGGCCAGAATCATTTTCTTGGCTTTTTCTGCACCCTCCCAGCCGGTGATCTTGACCCATTTGCCGCTTTCCAGATCCTTGTAATGCTCAAAGAAATGCTGGATGCGATTGAGCAGCAGTTCCGGCAGGTCGGTGTAGGTGGTGACATCCTTGTAAGTCGGGTCGGTCTTGAGGTCCGGCACGGCGAGAATTTTCTCATCGCCGCCGGCTTCATCCTCCATCAGCAGCACGCCGATCGGCCGGGCGCGGATCACGCAGCCGGGCACCAGCGGCTCATCGACCACGACCATCACATCACAGGGGTCGCCGTCCTCGGACAGGGTGTGGGGCATATAGCCATAGTTGGTCGGGTAGCGCATCGGCGTATGCAGGATGCGGTCGACCAGAATGGCGCCGCTGCGTTTGTGCATTTCATATTTCACCGCGGCGCCGCCGGCCGGGACTTCGATGATGACGTTGATTTCTTCCGGCGGATTAAGGCCGGGGCTGATTTTGCTGACTAAAGGCATTGTTTAACTTATCTCCTGAGTATTTTCGCTGCAGCGCAATATAGCTAAAATAACATATTTGTCAGCATGAATCTTGCTATCAATGGTCTTATGTTTTAACGTTCCGTTTACTTTCGTGGAGCAAGGACCCGAAACGGGCCGGAAACTAATCTATCAGGAAAGAAAATATTGATTAATTAATGAGATAAGCCAAGGGAGATATTATGGCGGATTTAGTATTATATACCCCCCCCGTTCTGGGGATTGTCGGGTTAATTGTTGCGTTCATCCTATATCGCGTGGTGGTCAGTTACCCGGAAGGAAATGACAAGGTCAGAAAGATTGGCGACCAGATTCATGCCGGCGCCATGGTCTTTATGAACCGTGAATATAAAATGTTGTTCCTGTTCAACCTGGTGATCATCATTCCTCTTTATTATTTCCTCCACCTTGAAACGGCGATCGCCTTCGCCGCCGGGACCGTGGCCTCGGCCATCGCCGGCTATCTGGGCATGTTCTCGGCGACGAAAGCCAATGTGCGGACGACCTCGGCGGCCCATGACAAGGGCGCGGCGGCGGCGCTGACGGTGGCCTTTTACGGCGGCTCGATCATGGGGCTGTGCGTGGCGTCCCTGGGACTTTTGGGTCTTGGGCTGCTGTATTATTTTTACGGCGCGACCCATGCGGAAGCGATTCACGGTTTTGGCATGGGGGCTTCGACGGTGGCGCTGTTCTCCCGTGTCGGCGGCGGCATCTACACCAAGTCGGCCGATGTCGGCGCCGACCTGGTCGGCAAGGTCGAAGCCGGTATTCCGGAAGATGATCCCCGCAACCCGGGGGTGATTGCCGATAACGTCGGCGATAACGTCGGCGATGTCGCCGGCATGGGATCGGATATTTTCGAATCCTATTGCGGTTCTATGATTGCGACCATCGCGCTGGCGGCGACCTTGAATGTGGCCAATCAGGCGGACCTGATGTCCTTGCCGCTGATGCTGGCTTCAACGGGTCTGATCTGTTCCATTCTGGGCATTCTGCTGGTCAAGATGATGTCCGGCAGTTCGCCCGAGAAAGCCTTGCGCACCGGAACCATCGGCGCGGCGGTGCTGTTTATTGCGGCGGCCTATTTCGTCATTCAGCAGTTCGGCATTGATGTTCAGAAATGGTACGCCATTATCTGCGGCGCCGTCGGCGGGATCATTATCGGCCTGGTGACGGAATATTATACCGCCGGCGGTCCGGTGAAGCGGATCGCCCGGTCCGGGGAAACCGGAACGGCGACGGTGATGATCACCGGTCTGGCCGTTGGCATGCAGTCGGTGGTCATTCCTGTCCTCACCATCTGCACCATTATCTTCCTGTCGACGACATTCGCCGGCCTGTACGGTGTCGGTCTGGCGGCGATCGCCATGCTGGCGACGGTTGGGATCACCATGGCGATTGACGCCTATGGTCCTGTGGCCGATAATGCCGGCGGCATTGCCGAAATGGCGGGTCTGGGCAAGGAAACCCGTGACATCACCGACAGCCTGGATGAACTGGGCAACACGACGGCGGCGATCGGCAAGGGTTTCGCCATCGGCGCCGCGGCGCTTGCCGCTTTATCGATTATCGCCGCCTTTGTGGCGACGGTATCGGCCAATATCCCGGGTTTTTCGCTGGAGCTGAATAACCCGAAAGTTTTGGTCGGGCTGTTTATCGGCGGCACCCTGCCGTTCCTGATCGCCTCGATCACCATGACGGCGGTCGGCGATGCGGCGATGGAGATGATCGTCGAAATCCGGCGGCAGTTCAGGGAAATTCCCGGCCTGCTTGAAGGCAAGGCGGATCCCGACACGGAAAAATGCATTGATATTGCGACGACGGCGGCCCTGAAGAAGATGATCATTCCGGGGGCGATCGCCATTATCACGCCGGTTGTTGTTGGGGTTGGTCTGGGCGCGGAAAGTCTTGGCGGCATGCTTGGCGGCGCGCTGCTCGGCTGCGTGCTGATGGCGCTGATGATGGCCAATGCCGGCGGCGCCTGGGATAACGCCAAGAAATATATTGAAAAGGGCAACCTGGGCGGCAAGGGCTCGGACGCTCATGCGGCGGCGGTGGTCGGCGATACGGTCGGCGATCCGTTCAAGGACACCTCAGGCCCGAGCATGAATATCCTGATCAATGTGATGGCGCTGGTCTCGCTGGTGATTGCGCCGCTGCTGAGCTAGAATCGCGGCGCAAATTTGACGAATATGATACGGAAAGGGGCCTTCCCGGAGGGCCCCTTTTTTGATTCTTTGATTATTAACCGCTTGTTATGATAGACTTTATATAAATATAAAAAATATAAACATAAAACGGCCATAAAAATGAGGGATCGAACATGGGGAAAGTCAAGATCATCATATTATACGGCCTGAAATTTATCGGCCTCTTCTGGCTGGTCCGCAAAATGACCAAGGGCAAGTTGCGCATCCTGTGCTATCACGGCATCTCCTGTCAGGACGAGCATCAGTTCCTGCCGGTGTTGTTCATGCCGGAAGCCACCTTTGCTCATCGCATGGCGTTATTGGCGCGGCTGAACTATCCGGTGCTGTCCCTGGATCGGGCGATCGCGGGGCTGAGGGCGGGTAACCTGCCCGATAATCCGGTGGTGATTACTTTTGACGACGGCTGGCGGCGAACTTTTTCCCGGGCGATCCCGATTGTCCGGGGCCACGGTTTTCCGGTTTCGGTCTATGTCACCAGCTATTATGTCGAGAAACGGCTGCCGGTGCTGAATGTGCTGTTGTCCTATATTCTGTGGAAGAGCGCCCGCACCTCCCTTGACCTTGACCGGCTGGGGGAAGAGGGGCTGTCGGGGGAGGCGCGGCTGGATCGTTCGGCGGACCGGCAGGCCTTTTGCGAACAGATGTTAGCCCATCTGGAAGACCGTTATCCGGCTATGGGGAGGCTGGGCGCGTTCAAGAAACTTTGCCGGCTGCTGGAGGTTGACTGGAACCGGATTGAGCAGCACAAGATGTTTCGCCTGGCGACGCCCGAAGCCATTCATGACAATGCCGCCCTTGACGGGGTGGTGATGGAGATGCATACCCACCGTCATACCTTCCCCCGGGATTCCCTTGAGGCCTGCTGGAAAGAAGTCGGGGAAAACAAGGCGTTGCTGATGGAATGGACCGGGAAAAAACCGGCGCATTTCTGTTACCCGAGCGGCCTGTATGACAAAAAACAGATCCGGTGGCTGAAGGAGATGGGGGTCCAATCGGCGACCACGGTCCGGCCGGGTCTTAATGATCGGCAGACGTCTCCCTGGGAGCTTAGCCGGTTTTTGGACGGCGAAAATGTATCGGACATTGAATTTGAGGCGGAATTATGCGGGATTAGCGATTATATTCGCAAACTCGCCGGTCGCGAAACCGGCAAGGCCGCCTGACCGGGCGGCGAAATGTAACCGGGTCGCATAACGCAAACAGAAAAATGTGAGACAGCAAACGTGAAAATTTTAATCATCGCCGGGTATTTTCCGCCCTATTCCCCGGCCTCGGCCAGCCGTGTCAATAAATTGTCGAAATATCTTGAGGATCAGGGCCATGACGCGCGGGTGCTGGCGCCGGAAAATGATGAGTTCGAGGCGGTGCTCGCGCCGGAAATCTCGGCGGACAGAGTCCACTATACGAAATATTCACGGGTCAATGATTTCCCGACAGGGGTGAAGGACGGGCTCCGCGCGCTGCTCGGCGGGGGACGCGAACCCGATGCGCCGTCGGCCTCATCCGCCGACGCGCCACAGGATGACGCCGGCGGCCGGGAATCCGCCATCAGCAAATTCTATCGTTACCTGATCAATATTCCGGACGATCTTGTCGGCTGGTATCCCCATGCGGTTCGCGAAGGCCGCCGGATGTTTCAGGACTGGAGCCCGGAGATCATATTCGCCACCCTGCCGCCCTTTACCACCATGTTTGTCGCCCGGCGGCTCGGGCGGATGATCGACGCGCCGGTGATTTATGATTACCGCGACCTGTGGACCGACCATCCCTATTATGACCGCAGCGGGCTGCGGCGCATTGTCGACCGGGCGCTGGAGAATTACGCCCTTCGGCAGGGTGACGGGCTGGTGACGGTAACCCGGACCTGGGCCGATCACCTCAGGGCGATCCGTGATATTCCGGTTGAATTCGTCATGAACGGCTTTGATCCGGCTGATTTTAACCCGGCCTATCAGGACAGTTATGACCCGCAAAAGCTCACCCTGCTCTACGCCGGCTATCTTTACGGCGAAAAGCGCGATCCGTCGGTGCTGTTCGCGGCGCTGGGCCGGCTGGGCGCGGCGGCGAAGAACTTCAATGTTCTGCTCTATACGGAAAGCGGGGCGGCGGACCTGAATGAGCGGCAGAAAGCCCTGATCAGACAACATGATCTCGGCGCCATCGTCCAATGCCACCATTATATCCCGCAGAAAGAGCTGCTGAAACTGCAGCAGCGGGTCGATGTGCTGATGTTGCTCCGGTGGGATGACCCGAGCGAGAATGGCGTCATCGCCGGCAAGCTGTTTGAATATATCGGCGCCGGCCGGCCGATCCTGTCGCTCGGCAGCACGACGGGCGAAGCGGCGGACATCATTCGCGACAATGATTTCGGCCTGGTCAGCAACGATGCGGACGAGGTCGCCGCCTATCTGACGGACATGCTGAAACAGAAGCAACAGCATAAAGGCGGCGCGGCGCCCAACCCCAACCGGGAGAAATTCACCCGGGCGAAACAGTTTGAAAAGCTGACGGCCTTTATGGCGCGGATTATCGCCGCCCAGAACCGCTAAAGCCACCGTTAAAAATAATGTCCGGCGACGATGGCGAGAAACATAATCAGGCCGAGGTAATAATTGGACCTGAACAGGATCAGGCAGCGTTGACTGTCGTCGATCCTGAGTGACGTGACCTGCCACAGGCAATGACCGGCGATGATCAGCAGGCCCCCGTAATAGGCGATCCCGATGTCGGTCAGATAGCCGGCGGCGGCAAACAGGCTGATCATGGCGCCGTAAAAGAAGACGAGCCAGCGGCCGGTATGCGCGCCGAGCAGCAGGGCGGTGGACCTGACGCCGATCAGGATGTCGTCCTCCTTGTCCTGATGGGCGTAGATCGTGTCATAGCCGAGGGTCCAGAAAATGCCGCCGCCGTAGAGCAGCACCGCCGGCCAGTCGAGGCCGCCGGTCACCGCCGACCAGCCCATCAGCGCCCCCCAGTTAAAGGTCAGGCCGAGGAAAATCTGCGGCCAGTAGGTCACGCGCTTCGTGAAGGGATAAATCGCCACCAGACCGAGCGAGGCGACGCCGAGCCAGATGGTGAAGATATTCAGGCGCAGCAGGATCGCAAGCCCGGTCAGGCACAGGGCGATCAGGAAAACCACCGCCTGCCGGACGCTGACCCGGCCGCTGGGCAGGGGGCGGTTTTTGGTCCGTTCGACCATGGCGTCGAATTTGCGGTCGGCCAGATCATTGACCACGCAGCCGGCGCTGCGCATGACAAAGGCGCCGATGGCGAACAGGATCAGCAGCGTGATATTCGGCAGGTAAAAATCCCAATTTTCCGCTCCCGCGCCGTGCCCGTGACTGGCGGGGGCGATCGACCACAGGCAGGGCCAGAGCAAAAGCCAGGTGCCGATCGGCCGGTCGGCGCGCATCAGCTGCAGATAGGGCCAGGCGAAATCCGGCGACAGGCGATTGACCCAGCCCTGGCGGATGGTGTCTTTCGGTGCGTGTTTTATTCTGTTTTCGGTTTTTGTCATTTGTGCTGTCCGGGCCTTTTGCTTATCATTGGCGAAATTATACTGAAAAAACGGTCTTGTAAAAGGAAGTCATGGCTAAAAATTGCGATATACGGCCCCGGGCCCGGCTCTATGTGGAAAATGACCTGAAGACGGGAGCGGAAATCCTGCTCGACGGCAATCCGGGGCATTATCTGGTCAATGTGATGCGCCTCCGGCCGGGGGAGTATGTCACCCTGTTCAACGGCCGCGAGGGGGACTGGCGGGCGGAGATTATCAAAACCGGCAAGGGCAAGGCGACCCTGGCCGTCGGCGAGAACAGCGCGCCGCAGAAGGATGAGCCGGATCTGTGGTACCTGTTCGCGCCGATCAAGAAGGCCCGGCTCGATTATATGGTGCAGAAGGCGACGGAGCTTGGCGTATCCCTGTTGCGGCCGGTGCTGACCGAACGGACCAACCTCGACCGGCTGAAGGAGGATAAAATCCGCCTCAACGCCATTGAGGCCGCCGAACAATGCGAACGGATGACGGTGCCGCAGGTTGCGCCGCTGATCCGGCTTGACCGTCTTTTGGACAGTTGGCCGGCGGACCGGCTGATCATGTTCTGTGACGAGGAAGGCGGCGCCGACCAGAACGCCTTTCCCGTGCCCCGGGCGATCGACGAGGTCAATGCCTGGCAGGGGCGGCCGGAAAAATGGGCGATCCTGATCGGGCCGGAAGGCGGCTTCAGTCCCGAGGAGCGCGCCCTGATCCGCGCCCAGCCCCATGTGGTGCCGGTGACCCTCGGGCCGCGGATATTGCGCGCCGATACCGCGGCGGTCGCCGCCATCGCCCTCTGGCAGTCCTTCGCCGGCGACTGGTGGGAATAATTGTTTCGGCCTGATTAATCCCGGCCTGATTAATTCCGGTCTGGCGAGCGGTATTTTCCCGGCAGCATTGTGGCGCCGCAGAGGAATTTCGGATCCCGGTAGGCGAACTGCCAGTCGCGGGCGCCGGTCAGGTTGCGGCAGAATTCCGCCAGCCGGTCGCGCCGTTCCTCGCCAATGTCAATCTGTTTGAGGTTGGCGAGATAAAGCAGGGCGTCCCGGAAGGAGACCTCGACAAGTTTCGCCCGGCCGAGGAGGGCGCGGGACAGGTCGGCAAAATAAAAATCGACCTGTTCAAGGCGGGCGTTGACAAAAAGGGCGCGGCTCAGATCGGCGCCGGTGAAATTGATCTCCCTGAATTGCGTTTCATAAAAACGCGCCTGAGAAAGACGACCGAACCGCATGTCGAGAGCGGACAGTTCCGAACGCCGGAATTTACTTTTGCCGAGGCGGGCCGAAGTGAAATCACTCCCGGTTATTTTCGCGCCGTCAAATGTGCTGCGCGTCAGATCGGCGGCGTTAAAACGGCTGCCTTCGATTTCAACATTGCCGAAGCTGGCGCGGCGCAGGCGGCTGCGGCTGAAGTCGCTGTCCCGGATATAGGCCCCGTCGAGGGTGACGCCGTTCAGATCGGCGTTCTGAAAGTTGACGCCGGCGAGGCGGGTGAGGTTCAGGTTGGCGTCGCTGAGATTGACATTGGACAGATCAAGCCCCGACAGATCCGCATGGCACAGGTTGAGCCGTCGCGGGTCCCGCGGGTCCGGCGGCAGGGTTTCCGTCGCCCATTGCCGATGTTCGGCGAGCCGTTGATCCAGATTTTCCGGCGTCCACCCCGGCGGATTGGGGCAGGCGTCGCCCTGAACCGCGGCATGGGCCGCGCCCTGTAGCCCCGGCGGCGTCAGAAGAAGGGCGGTCGAGAAGAAGGCGATCAATAAAAAGGGGGACCGTAAAATGGTTGGCCGTTGGCCAATCTGCCTCATGCTGTATTCCTGTTATTTTCTTCGATATGCGACGGCCCTATAACATCATATTTTGCCGGATATTCCAATAAAAGAAAGACAGGGCTCTTCCAACCGGATAATTTAACCTTATACTATGAATATGAGTGATTCAGACAAACCATCTCCCTGGGGGCGGCGTCCCGATGACCGGGGTCCGTCCCGCCGGCCGCCGCCTTCGGGATTACCGAGCCGTTTTTCCCTGTTTCTGGTTGGCGTCATCGGTTTTTTGTTTATCCTGCTGATCGCGGCCTGGCTGATGCCGCCGGGATTCAGTGACAACCGCATGGGCGGCCTGTTCTACGACGGTCTGCTGCTGGCCTTTATCGGCGCCGGGCTGTGGGCCCATGTCCGGAGCGCGCCCGGACGGGCGCTGCGCCATATGGCGACCTGGGTGATCATTTTCGGCGTGCTGGCCCTCGGCTATAGCGTCTGGACCGGGGCCGGGCGTCTCGGCGGCGAACTGGATACGGCGAAGGGCATCACGGAAGGCGACAGCATCAGTTTCCGGGCCGACAGGAGCGGCCATTATTTTGTTCAGGCCGATGTCAACGGTGTCCCGATCCGCTTTATGGTCGATACCGGGGCGTCGGACGTCGCCCTGACCCGCAGGGACGCGGAAAGGATCGGCCTGCCGGTTGACCGCCTGAACTATAACTGGCCCTATAAAACGGCGAATGGCGTCGCTTATGGCGCGCGGGTGCGGCTGAAGTCCATCAGGCTGGGGCCGATTGTCGTCGAGAATGCCGCGGGCTCGGTGGTGCCCGACGGTCTGGATCGTTCCCTGCTGGGCATGAGCTTTCTGAATAGTCTTTCGGGATATAAAGTGGTTGATGGCGTATTGACATTATACCCCTGATCCCCCACATATCCGGTTCACGGAGAAGTGAAGGGACGAACCGCTTTTTTCTCTGTTTATATTTTGGATGATAGAATTAAAATTATTTGTCCCTGGCCGTGTTAGGGAAGCCACAGAGAAAATAATATGCCGCAAAATGACAAACTCGCCAAAGACAGCCCCATTGAAAGCAAACAGCAACTGATCGATTATATCGCCGCCGGCTCCAAGCCGGAAAGTGAATGGCGCATCGGGACGGAACATGAAAAATTCGGTTTTTGCATTGATAGCCTGAAGACGGTCCCCTATGAGGGCGATCGCAGCATTCGCGCCATATTGGAGGCCATGCGGGATTACGGCTGGGACCCGATCATGGAGGGCGACTATATCATCGGCCTGAAAAAAGACGGTCAGTCGGTGACCCTGGAGCCGGGCGGTCAGCTCGAGCTGTCCGGGGCGATGCGCCGGACCCTGCATGAGACCTGCGCCGAGGTGTCGAGTCATTTGAAATTGGCCAAGGAAGTCAGCGACAAGCTGGGCATCGGCTTCCTCGGCATGGGCTTTAATCCCAATACGGCGCGGGACGATGTGCCGGTCATGCCCAAGGGCCGCTATGTCATCATGCGCAATTATATGCCGAAAAAGGGCAGACTGGGCCTCGACATGATGCTCCGGACCTCGACCATCCAGGTCAATCTGGATTATGCCGACGAGGCGGATATGGTGAAGAAATTCCGCGTCTCCCTGGCGTTGCAGCCGGTGGCGACGGCGCTGTTCGCCGCCTCGCCCTTTACCGAGGGCAAGCCGAACGGCTTCCTCAGTTACCGCAGCCATATCTGGACCGACACCGATCCGGACCGCTGCGGCATATTGCCCTTTGTCTTTGAGGACGGCATGGGGTTTGAAGCCTACGTCGATCATGTGCTGGACGTGCCGATGTATTTCGTCTATCGCGACGGCGAATATATCGATGTCGCCGGCCAGTCGTTCCGGGATTTCCTCAAGGGCGAACTGCCGGGCTATCCGGGACACAAGCCGACCATGCAGGACTGGGAAGACCATATGAGCACCCTGTTCCCGGAAGTGCGGCTCAAGAAATTCCTTGAGGTGCGCGGCGCCGACGGCGGCACCTGGAACCGGATATGCGCCCTGCCGGCGCTGTGGACCGGCATATTTTATGATCAGGCGAGCCTGGACGCCGCCTGGGACATGGTGAAGGACTGGAGTCATGAAGAGCATGAATATCTGAGGTCCCATGTGCCGCAAAAGGCGCTCTCAACGCCGTTTCGGGGCGGCGCGGTGCTGGACCTTGCCCGGGAAATGGTCGCCCTGTCCTCTGACGGCCTGAAGCGGCGGGCCCATGTCAACAGCATTGGCGAGGACGAGCGAATTTTCCTCAATCCCCTGACGGCGATCATCGAAAGCGGCAAAACCGTGGCCGAGGAAATGCTGGAAAAATATCACCGGCCGGTGGACCAGGGCGGCTGGGGCGGCAATATCGACCGTATTTTTCAGGATTACGCCTTTTAAGACGATGCGGGCCTGGGGGCGGACCCGGGATCAGTCTTTGCCGGGAAAATCTTCAAACAGGTTATATTTATCCTGACAGTCGACGACCGCCTTGGCCATTTCGCGCATCATGTCGAAATAGAGCTCCGGTCCTTTCTCCAGATAGAGGCCGAGCGGATCGACAATGCCGAAGCCGGCGTTGGTGCCGCTCATGACCACGGTCGCGATGCGCGGATGGGCGCCCGGCATGCCCAGCACGCAGGTGACTTTCTTTTTCGCCGCCAGTTTTTTCAGGATCTTGATGTGTTTGACGCTGGGAGTGTGATCGGATTTCAGCAGGATGGCGCCGACGCTTTTCAGGCCGAATGAGCGCTCGAAATACTGAAAGGCGTCATGATAGACGATCATCGGCTTATCGCGCAGGGGCCGCAGCTGTTCGCGGATTTCCTCTTCCAGGGTATAGAGCCGGGCGATGGTTTTCTGGGCGTTCTGGATATAGGTCAGGCGGTTGTAGGGATCAAGGTTCGACAGGACTTCCTCGATGACCTGGACCATGCGGCGGGCGTTGGCGGGATCAAGCCAGATGTGAAGATCCCGGGCGTCTTCATCGGCATGGGCCGCATCGGCGTCCGCGTCCATATACCATATTTTGCTGGTGCGATAGGGAATCAGGTGGATATTCTTCTGCTGGGCCATGGGGACAGCCATAAAGTTGCCATAGCTGCGTTTGAAGATTCTTTTGAGAAAGGTTTCCATGTCGGGATCAATATAGAACACCACATCCGAATCGTGGATCTGGCGGATATTGGACGGCTTCAGGCGATAGATATGAGGGTCAAGGCCGCCTTTGACCAAAAGCTGTAAATCCCCTTTATCCCCCATCACGCTGGCGACCAGGGAATAAAGCGGCTTAATGGTGGCGATGACCTTGAGAGTCTTGGCCTCGGCCGAAAGACCCGGGGCCAGAATCAGGCCGGTTGTCCATAAAAGCAGTAGAAATCCACGTGTAAAATTCAACAAAATGTCACCAGAAATAATCGTAATAACATAACATATGTGGCGATAGAGCGGCGCGAGTCAAGCAATATCGTGCGCGGAATGAATTTCTCCGTAACCCCGGCGCCCTCAAACGGCCTTGTAACCACGGGTGCGGGCCGGGCCAATTGCCTGACCGAATCGGCGGCAAAATATTATTTTTCGCCTTATTCATTCCCTATTTGTTTCATATCTGATAAAGAGTAGCCCTTGACATAAATAAATGGGTTGGCTCTTTAGGGTCGGGGCGTGTTATAGTCCGGCGGATTCGGGCCCGTCGTTGGCGGGAAACAGCGACTGAACCCACGAGACAATATCTAGGATATAGGACAAGTATGAATTTGAAGCATGGATTCCTGAACGCGGGAAAAGGGATAAAACCGTTATTGTTTTCTGTGATCGCCGCGGGCCTGTTGGCGGGATGCTCGGGCACGGACCGGCTGAAATATCAGGAACGCAGCGTTACGGAATTATATGACTTCGCCGTCGGCTTTCTCAACAAGGGCCAGTATAAATATGCGGCGGTCGCCTTTGACGAGGTCGAGCGCCAGCATCCCTATTCCTCCTGGGCGCGACGCTCCCAGCTCATGTCGGCCTATTCCTATTTCAAGGCCAACAAACTGGAAGAAGCCATTCTGGCGGCGGAACGGTTTCTCTCCCTTCATCCGGGCAACAAGGATGCGGCCTATGCCTATTACCTGATCGGGGTCTGTCATTACATGCAGATTGCCGACGTGCGGCGCGATCAGAAGGAAACGGCGCTGGCGCTGGCCTCTCTCAGTGAAGTCGTCCGGCGCTTTCCCTTCTCGAAATACGCCACCGACGCCAAGCTGAAGATTGACCTGACCCGCGACCATCTGGCGGGCAAGGAAATGGAAATCGGCCGTTTCTATCAGAAAAATGACGAATATATCGCCGCCATCGGCCGCTTCAAGAATGTGGTGACCAAATATCAGACGACAAGCCATGTTCCGGAAGCCATGCACCGGCTGACCGAAGTTTATCTGGCGGCGGGAATCCTGCCCGAAGCCTATAAGTCCGCCGCCGTGCTCGGGGCCAATTATCCCAACAGCGAATGGTATAAATACAGCTATGCGCTGATGCAGAAATATAATGTGAAGAAACCCTGAGGACCGGGGGAATATGACCCCGGGGTGTGCCCTGGATGCTCAACAGTCTGACCATAACCAACATCGTTCTGATTGACCGTCTTCATATTGATTTTGAAGACTGCCTTTGCGTGCTGAGCGGGGAAACCGGGGCCGGCAAATCGATTCTTATGGACAGCCTGGGCCTGGCCATGGGCGGGCGCGGCGGCCGCGACCTGATCCGTCACGGCGCCGAACAGGCCGGCGTGATCGCCGACTTTTTCCTGCCGCAACAGCATGAGATATGGCGCGTCCTTGATCAGCAGGGCATTCCCCATGAAGACGGACAGATCATCCTGCGCCGGACCCTGAATCAGGATGGCCGCAGCCGGGCCCATATTAATGACCAGCCGGTCAGCATCGGCCTGCTGCGCGACATCGGCGATATGCTGGTCGAGATTCACGGACAGCATGATGAAAGGGGGCTGCTGAACGCCGCCGGCCATCGGGCGATTCTGGACAGTTACGGGTCATATGAGACGCCGCTTGCCGCCGTGCGGACCCGCCATGATCATCTGACCGCGCTGCAAAAGAGCCTGCGCGCGGAAGAGGAGAAGCTGGCCCAGGTCAAGGCCGATGAGGATTATATCTGTCATAACCTTGCGGAACTGGCGCAATTGTCGCCCGAAAGCGGTGAGGAAAACAGCCTCGCCGATGCACGCAGCCGCATGATGCAGGGCGAACAGATGTCCGGCGGCCTGAATGAGGTGCTTGCCAGCCTGCTCGACAATAACGGGGTCGATGCGGCGCTGCGTTCCCTGATTCGGCGTCTGAGCCGAATGACGGGCCAGGACAAGGGCCTGCTGGATCCGGTGGTTGAGGCGCTCGACCGGGCGGCCAATGAAACGTCCGACGCCATTGCCCTGCTGGAAGAGACGCAGCGCAATCTGGAATTCGACCCCCATCAGCTCGAAAATACCGAGGAACGGCTGTTTGCCCTGCGGGCGGCGGCGCGCAAGCATCAGTGCCAGGTGGACGACCTGCCGATGATGCGTCAGGAATTTGAGGAGAAATTGCGCGCCCTCGAATTTGGCGATGAGGAGGTCGCGCGGCTTACGACCGAGGTGGCGGCGGCGCACACGGCGTTTGAGGCGGCGGTGACGGAATTGTCCGCCGCCCGGCGCAAGGCGGCGTCGGCGCTGGATGAACTGGTCAACGGCGAACTGCCGCCGCTGAAAATGGAGAAGGCCCGCTTTCGGACCGACCTTGCGCCGCTTGCGGTCACCGACTGGGGCGCAGACGGCGGCGAACGGGTTGAATTTCAGATTTCGACCAATCCGGGCGCGCCCTTTGGCGGGTTGATCAAGGTCGCTTCCGGCGGCGAATTGTCGCGCTTTATCCTCGCCCTGAAGGTGGTGCTGGCCCGCAAAAGCACCGTGCCGACCCTGGTCTTTGACGAAATCGACCGCGGGGTCGGCGGCGCCGTCGCCGATGCGGTGGGCGAACGGCTCAAACGCCTGTCGGCCGAAGCCCAGATTCTGGTGATCACCCATTCGCCGCAGGTCGCCGCCCGCGGCGTCCGTCACTGGCGGATTGAAAAGGCGGAAAAAGAACAGGGCGGCGAGGTCTTTACCAATATCATCGCGCTTGATCCCGATAACCGGCGGGAGGAAATCGCCCGCATGCTGGCCGGGGCCCGGGTGACCGACGAAGCCCGCGCCGCCGCGACGAGCCTGATGCAGGGGTGATTATGGCTGACATTCATTCCGTTTCCGTAACAGAGTTGGACGAGGATCAGGCCCGGGCGGAGCTTGAAAGGCTGGCCCGGGAGATCGCCTATCATGACGGGCTCTATCATGGCGAGGACGCGCCGGAGATCAGCGACGCCGAATATGATTTGTTGCGCCGGCGAAACGAACGGATCGAGGCCCGCTTCCCCCATCTGGTTCGCGCCGACAGTCCGGCCGGACGGGTCGGCAGCGCGCCGGCGAGCGGTTTCGCCAAAGTAGTGCACGCCCAACCGATGCTGTCCCTCGACAATGCTTTCGGACCGGAGGATGTTCATGAATTTGTCGCCCGGATAAAACGCTTCCTCGGTCTGTCGGATCAGGAGGTCCTTGAACTGATGGCCGAGCCGAAGATTGACGGCCTGTCGGCGTCATTGCGCTATGAAAAAGGACGGCTGGTTCAGGGACTGACCCGTGGCGACGGCAAGGTCGGGGAGAATATCACCGAGAATCTGAAGACCGTCGATGATATTCCCAAAGTCCTGCAGGGCGAACAGTGGCCGGAGATTCTGGAAATTCGCGGCGAGGTTTATATGGCGAAGGATGATTTCTTCGCCCTGAACAAGCAGCAGGAAGCCGCCGGCAAGCCGCCCTTCGCCAATCCGCGCAATGCGGCGGCGGGATCCCTGCGTCAACTGGACAGCCGGATCACCGCCGCGCGGAAACTGCGGTTCTTCGCCTATGGCTGGGGGGAGATTTCCGACCGCTTCGGTGACAGCCAGTCCGCCTGTCTGGCGCGGATGCGCAACTGGGGCTTTGTGATTAATGACCTGGCCCGGGTCTGCCCCGATGCGGACGCAGCGATCGGCCATTACGCCATGATCGGGGAAAAGCGCGCCGCGCTCGCCTATGACATTGACGGGGTGGTCTATAAGGTCAACCGGCTCGACTGGCAGGACCGGTTGGGCCTGGTCGCTCGCGCCCCGCGCTGGGCCATCGCCCATAAATTTCCGGCCGAAAAGGCCCGCACCCGGCTGAAGGATGTCAGCTATCAGGTGGGCCGCACCGGGGTGATTACGCCGGTGGCGCGGCTTGAGCCGGTGACCGTCGGCGGGGTCGTGGTCCAGAACGCCACCCTGCATAACGCCGACGAGATTGCCCGGCTCGGCATCAAGATCGGCGATGAAGTGATCGTCCAGCGCGCCGGCGACGTGATCCCCCAGGTGGTCGCGGTGGCGCAATCTTCGCCCGACAGCCGGCCGATCGTCTTCCCCGAAAGCTGCCCGTCCTGCGGCAGTCATCTGGAACGGGAGGAGGGCGAAGTGGCCTGGCGCTGTTCTGGCGGGCTGATCTGCCCGGCGCAACGGGTTGAACGGCTCCGGCATTTTGTCTCACGCAACGCCTTTGATATTGACGGGCTGGGCAGCAAGCAGATTGAATTTTTCTTCAAGGAAGGGATGATCGAAAGCCCGGCCGATATTTTCACCCTGGAGGCGCGCTATGGCGACGGTCTGGTGCAACTGAAGAATTTCGACGGCTGGGGCGACCTGTCGGCGAAAAACCTGTGGGCGGCGATCGACGCCCGGCGCAGCATGGCCATGGACCGGTTTATTTTCGCCCTCGGCATCCGTCAAATCGGCCAGCAGAACGCCCGCCTGCTGTGCCTGAATTATCTGACGATGGACAATTTCAGGACGGCGATGACCGCGGCCCGGGATCCAGAGAGCGAAGCCTGCGCCGAACTGCTGAATATCGACGGCATCGGACCCAAGGTGGCGGATGCCCTGATCGGCTTCTTTGCCGAGCCCCATAACCAGGAAGTGCTGGCGCAACTGTTGGACCATGTCACGGTTGAGGACTTCGAGGCTCCCGATACCGGCAGTTCCCCCGTCGCGGGCAAGGTCATCGTCTTCACCGGCAGTCTGGAGAAAATGACCCGCCAGGAAGCGAAAGCCTCGGCGGAAAAACGCGGCGCCAAGGTGTCCGGCTCGGTGTCAAAGAAAACCGATATGGTCGTCGCCGGCCCCGGCGCCGGCTCAAAACTGAAAAAAGCTGTCGAGCTTGGCGTCCGGACCCTGACAGAAGATGAATGGCTTGATCTGATCGGCTGAGTGGGCCTCATTCGCTCCCTGCAACGCCATATCACGGGCCGGGTCTGTCCTGTTCCTGTGAAGCATCGGCGGGCATAGATATGCAAATAATTAACGTCTTTTAATGGTGGTATGCGCTAAACGCATGGCTGTAACGCGAAAACACGCTCTACTTATTTTTTCAAAAAACCCTACATAAGGCCTGTCACCGGCAAGAGTTCGGCGATGATGACGATAAAGTTTTAATTTCACCAGGTTTTGTTTTTAAGGTTAAGACCAATGACAAATTACGTATCAGGATACAGTTTCATGGATCTGTTGAAGGACAAGGGTATTGCTCCTCGCGCAGACGTGAACTCAAACGAAATGGTTTCCATTCTCAATGGTCTGGTTGACAGTCTGTCGCTAAAAATTGAACTGCCGGCTGAAGGTCATGACTTTATGGACCTCATGCATGACAAGGGGTTTGTGCCGAAACCCGGCAATGACAATGACCTGGGTGTCCGGGTCGCCTGATTTTAATTCAGGGCCCTATTGACGATTAGCCCCGTGCCGACCTTGCTTTCGCCAGGTCGCCGCGGGGTTTTGTGTTTTATCGGAGCTGTGTTTCCCCGGATCGGTTCTACGCCCGCGTGAGCCGCAGGCTGCGCCATTCGCCGCGCGGATAGCGTTTGACCAGCCGCATGCCGCGGCTTTCATAGGCCGAGAGAACGGCGCTCTCCTGGACATCAAGCAGTCCGGACAGAATCAATGCGCCGCCCTCAGTGAGATTGGCGACAATATCGGCCGCCATATCCTGTAACGGCTGGGCGAGGATATTGGCGACAATCACGTCATAGGGGCCGGCGGCGATCAACGCCTTGTCGGAAAATCCGTCGCTGGTGAGGACGGCGACCCCCGGCTGTCCGGCGCGATCTTCCACCACATTGATGTGATTGGCGGCGGCATTCAAAATGGTGGTTTCTGTGGCGATCGGGTCAATGTCGCTGGCGATGATGGTGATCGGCCACAGCCGGCTCATGGCCAGCGCCAGCAAGCCGGAACCGCAGCCGAGATCAAGGGCGGTCTTTGGCCCCTGACCCTCGGGCCATTCTGCAGCGAGGTCGGCGATCGCCAGCAGGCAGCCGTGGGTGGTTTCATGCTGCCCGGTGCCGAAGGCCTGCCCGGCTTCCATCAAAAGGCTGATGCGGTCCGGGGGAATTTTGTCGGCGTCATGGCCTCCATGGACAAAAAACGGCCCGGCGTCGACCGGCTGTAATAATTTCTGCGATTCGGAAACCCAGTCCTTTTCTTCGATTTCAGCAAGGGAAACGTCAAGGCTCGCGGGGTCGAGATCCGGCAGGGCCCGGGCCAGCCTGTCCTGAAACAGCGTAAGGTCCGGCTTTGTCAGGAAGAAGGCTTCGAGCAGGCGAATTTCATCGTCTTTTTCGATCTCGAAATCGGACAGGGTGGGGAAGCCTTCGGGATCGAGCCCTTGCAGGATGTCTTCCAGAACAGGGATATACTCCCGGGCGGCGTTCAGCTTGATTTTCCAGCTTGTCATCAGTTTTTTCCAATCGGTGTCGGGGCGTCCCGGCGCTTATACAGGAAAAATTCCTGTTGCGAAAAGGAAATGCGAAACGGCGGCGCATTCTCCCCATTCCGGCCGTGAAATGCGACCAAAGCGGGGGATTCTGAGATGAGGCGCGATCCGGCCTATTGTGGGGATAAAATATAATCCCGTATAATGGCGGGGCGATAAAGGAGCAGACAAGATGAAAAAAACAGTCTCGACAATTGCAATCGCTGCCGGATTTAGCCTGATGGGTGTGGCCATTGCACAAGCCGGGGATGTGACGGAAAACCGTGACCTCTCCGCATTTGAAAAAATTATCATCAAGGATACGGGCGTCAGCATTGATGTCGAGGTCGGCAAGGATTATGCCGTTACCCTGGAGGGCGCGGAAAAATGGACCGCCAGAATTACGACAGAGGTCAAGGGCGACGCGCTGGTCATCGGACGGCGCGAGCAAAAAAAGAAATCGATCAATTTTAATTCCGATAACCGGATCATGATCACCATGCCGAAATTCACCGGCCTTGAGGTCAAAGGCGCGGTTGATGCGGAAATTTCCGGCATCGACAGCGACAGGGTTGCGTTTAACATCAGCGGCGCCGGCAATATGGAGGTTGACGGCAGATGTGAAAGCCTGGTGGTTGACCTGAACGGCGCCGGCAATTTCGAAGGCCGCGGCCTGAAATGCAAGGATGTCGAGGTCGATATCAGCGGCGCCGGCAATGCGGAGGTTTTCGCCACGGATTCCGTCGACCTCGAAATCAGCGGATTTGGCAATATTGACGTTTACGGCGCGCCGAAGGATGTTAAAAAAGACAGCCATATGTTCAGCAATATCACCATTCACGATAAATAGGATCATACGACCGGGATCAGTGAACAGGATTTGACGCATGAAGAAAAAGCATTCCGGCCCCTTTAGCAGGTCACGATTTATGGCCACCCCAAATCAATCGAAAACCGCTCCAGCGGCAGTTCTGAATTGATTGTGGGTGAGGGTAAATGACTTTTTGCCGGCGCTATGGTATGAGAGTCGAAAAAATCGGCAGGAGAAGCCAAAATGAATTACCTGAAACTCTTTGGGCTGGCGGCCTTCGCCATTGGCGCCATTTTATATCTGGCCTCCGCCGATGACCATGAGGTGATCGTTGGCGACCAGACATTTGATCTTGGCGAATACAGCAAAATCAGCGTCAATACGGCGGCCGACCTCAAGGTGAATGTCGGCGGCGATTACGGCATGAATATCACGGCGGATGAGAAAGACCTGAAAAACCTGAAGATCTATGTCAAGGGTCAGACCCTGGTTATTGAGAACAAGCAGAGATTCTTCAACAAATGGCATGGCGATAAGCTGACCATCGCCGTTGATATGCCGAAATTGAAGAAATTCACCCTCAACGGCGCGTCGGACGCCACCATTTCCGGGCTTCACGGCGATCTGTTCAAGGTGGTGGTCAATGGCTCGGGCAATGTGGATTTTGAAGGCGCAACTGACGAACTCAAGGCGGAAGTCAATGGCTCCGGCAGCCTGAAAAGCCGGTCCTATGAGGCCGGGGAAAGCAGCCTGGAGATTAACGGCAGCGGCGAGGTTGTTTTTGCCGGCGCATGCCGTACCCTTAAAATTGACATTAACGGCTCCGGCGACTTTGACGGCAAGGATTTCAAGTGCCGCAGGGTCGAGGTCGATGTGGTCGGCTCCGGCGACCTGGAGGTATACGCCAGCGAGGCCATTGATGTTGACGTCATGGGCTCCGGCGATGTGGTGGTTTACGGCAACCCGAAAGATGTCAGGGACCAATCACGTAAGAAGAATCACGTGACCGTGCATTAAAGCTGCTTCTCTGAGTCAGAAGTTGAAGCCACCGAAAGTCGCTCTTGTTACGGTCATGCGAAAACTCACAATTCTCGCGAACATATTGATCCCTCAACAGAGAAAATGGACAAAAATAGCCCCTTGACTATTACGGATACTCCACTAAATCGGGGCAATTCCACCTTTATTAAAGGTCATCAGCGCGAGGTGGATTGCTCCCTCCCGCTTTATCCAGCAACTCTGTCAAGCGCTCAATGCCACCTTCAGCTCTACGAGACCGTGATTTAAAAAACCGGGTGGCTTCTTTCTGAACGGCTACTTTTCCAACAATACTATTGTTGATAAACTGGTTCAGACTCATTCCAGCCTCTTTCGCCAGAACGGTCGCCTCTTTCTTGAGGTCATCCGGTAATCTAAGGGCAAAATTACTCATTATTCAATCTCCGCATTAATTCCGCAGGCCTTATTGTTTCAATACCAAATCTCGCAGCTCCAGCCTCAATATCTTTAATATTGAAAGAGACAATATAGCTAGAGACGGCATTGACTGCAGTCTCGATAACAAAATCATCATCAGGGTCTTGTGCAACCGGTCGCCACTGATAATAAAGACCCACTGGTTCAATAAAGCCCGCCAACAGGTCAAGAGCTTCTATTGTTTCCGCCAAATCAAGCCCAGAATGGGATAGGATTTCCGGTCGGGTCAAAACGGCCTCATATTCAAGAAACAGAGCCGTAGACGCGGCCATTGTCACTCGACCTGCCATAACAGCATTCAAGACCTTTCTTGATTGGCCTTCACGACTGGAAAATGCGGCAACAATTACATCTGTATCAATAACAATCTTGACCATGATTGATATTATATCTGATATCATATATTTGTCAATTCATGATGTTGTATATGATATCAAACCTGGATGAGCCTCACTGTTACCCGATAGGTTGTTCGTTAGGGTCAGGCGGGGCTGACGAAACTGTCCATGACCTTGCGGCGGGCGCTTTTTTCAAAATCGACGTCCAGCTTGTTGCCGTCGAGCGCGATCACGCTGCCATAGCCGAATTTATCGTGAAAGACCCGGTCGCCGACCTGATAGGCCGAGTGCGGCGCCGCGCCTTTCGGGCGGCTGTTTTGTGACGTTTTCTGCTTCGCCCGGCTGCGATCGAGCTGAAAAGCGCTCTGCGGCCGGCCAGATCCCTGATTATATCCTTTATTATATCCCTGGGCCCAGTCCGGCGGCGAGTCGGAAAAGCCGCTATGGGTCGCCTGGCCATACATGGCCTGGGCTTTTTTGAATTCAACATGATCTTCGGACAGTTCGCTGATAAAGCGGGACGGCAGCGGACTGCTGTAATTGCCGTAAAGATAACGGGACGCCACATAGAAGATATGGGCTTCCTTGCGGGCGCGGGTCAGCCCGACATAGGCGAGGCGGCGTTCCTCCTCCAGCCCCCGCGCGCCATGTTCCTCAAGGGATTTTTTGCTCGGGAACAGTTCCTCTTCCCAGCCGGGCAGGAAAACCGTGTCAAATTCCAGCCCCTTGGCGCCGTGAAGGGTCATGATGCTGATTTTATCCTGACTGTCATTCTGGGAATTTTCCATCACCAGGGCGATATGCTCCAGAAATTCATCCAGCCCTTCAAAGGGCTCCATCGCCCGGACCAGTTCGGACAGATTTTCCAGCTTTCCTTCCGCGTCCGGCGATTTGTCGAGCCGCCACATGTCCGAATAGCCGCTCTCGTCGAGGATGGTTTCGGTGAGCGCGATATGATCATTGTCCCGCGCCTGATCCCGCCAGCGGTCAAAATCCGCCAACAGGCCGCGCAGGGTGTTCTTCGCCTTGCCGCGCAATTCGTCGGTTTCAAGGATCATCCGGGCGGCCCGGGCGAGCGAGCAGCCTTCCGCCCGCGAAATGGCGTGCAGTTTGTTGACGGTGGCGTCGCCGATGCCGCGCTTGGGCACATTGATGATGCGCTCAAACGCCAGGCTGTCGTCGGCATTGTGGATATGGCGCAGATAGGCGATGACATCGCGGATTTCGGCCCGTTCGTAAAAACGAAAGCCGCCGATGATCCGGTAGGGCACGCCGAGGGTCAGGAAGCGTTCCTCGAATTCCCGGGTCTGGAAACCGGCCCGGACCAGGATCGCCATCTCGCTTAAGGGCTGCTTTTTGCGCTGGCGTTCCTCGACCATTTCGCCGATGGTGCGGGCTTCCTCGCGGCCGTCCCACACCGGATTGACGGTGACCTTCTCGCCGCCTTTGCTTTCGGTCCACAGCGTCTTGCCAAGTCGTCCCTCATTGCTTGTGATCAGTTCATCGGCGGCCCCCAATATGTGACTGGTCGAGCGGTAATTCTGTTCGAGCCGGATCACCCGGGCGCCGTCAAAATCGCTTTCAAAGCGCAGAATATTGCCGACTTCCGCTCCGCGCCAGCCATAGATCGACTGGTCGTCATCGCCGACGCAGCAGATATTCCGGTGGCCCATGGCGAGCAGGCGCAGCAACAGATACTGGGCGACATTGGTGTCCTGATATTCATCGACCAGGATATAGCGGAAGCGGCGCTGATAATCGGCCAGCACTTCCGGGTTATTCTGGAACAGGGTCAGGCACAACAGGATCAGGTCGCCAAAATCGGCGGCGTTGAGGCTTCTCAGGCGGGCCTGATATTCGGCGTAGAGCGTCTTTCCCTTGCCGTCGGCGTAAGGACGGCCTTCCTCATCCGGCACCTGGGAGGGCAACAGGCCGCGGTTTTTCCAGCCGTCAATCAGGCCGGCCAGAAGTCGCGGGGTCCATTTCTTTTCATCAATGCCGTGGCGGCGGACGATCTGCTTGATCAGACGCAGCTGATCGTCGCTGTCGAGGATGGTGAAATTGCTTTCAAGGCCGGCAAGATGGCCGTGCCGGCGCAGGATCTTGACGCCGATGGCGTGGAAGGTGCCCAGCCAATACATGCTTTCGACCACATCGCCGATGATGCGCCCGACCCGTTCCTTCATCTCCTGGGCCGCCTTGTTGGTGAAGGTGACGGCCAGAATCTGGCCCGGGAAACTGCTGCCGGTGGCGAGGATATGCGCCAGCCGGGTCGTCAGCACCCGGGTTTTGCCGGTGCCCGCCCCGGCGAGCACCAGAACCGGGCCGTCGATGGTCTCAACGGCTTGCTTCTGCGGCGGATTGAGCCCCGCCATATAGGGCGCTATGGTTGGCGGGGCGGGATGTTCGGCGCTTTCCGCAAAGGGAATATCGTCGTCGGAAAAGCTATCAAGATCAAATGGGTCAGACATACTCTTCTGTATACTTTAAATTCCGCCAAATAACAGGTTTTTTTACACCGGTTTCATTCTTTTGATCCGGCGGCGTTCATGGCCGGACAGCGGTTATCCCTTTTCCTCAAGCAGCGCCTTGTTATAGGCCCTGAGCAGATGCTTCTGATAGAGGATGCCGATGATTTCCGCCTGCTCGTCCTCGGTCACGACGGGCAGAATCTCCTCGCCGCTTTTGTCAAATTTGTTGAAGGCGTCTTCCAGATTGTCCGACGGATGCAGCACCTCTGTCACCGGTCGGCACAGGTCGCGGGCGGCGATGGCGGGCGCGTCGTCCTTCTCCGATGAAGGATCGCTTTTGCGAAATTCGCTGACGGTGACGGAGCCGGCGATTTTGCAGCTCTCGTCAAGGATAAAGATGCAATCGTGATTGCGACTCAGCAGAAGGTCGCGCAATTGGCCGACGCCGGCCCCGGTGCTGGCGGTGGCGTAGCTGTCCTTCATCAGGCTGCGAACCTGGGTCGCGCGCATCAGATGCCGCGCCCGCCCGCCTTCCAGGTCGAGCCCGGCCCGTTTCAACTGCATATGAAAGACCGAGGTCGCGCGCAGGAAATGCTGGGTGATCAGGTTGGAAATCACCACCGAGACCATCAGCGCGATGGTGATCTGATAATCCCCGGTCAGCTCGAAGATGATCAGGATGGTCGAGATCGGCGCCCCGAGCACGGCGGAGGCGACGGCGCCCATGCCGACGATGGCGTAAAGACCGTAGCTGAAGGTGGCGTCGCCGAAAATGCCGGCGGCCCAGCTCGCAATATAGCCAAAGGCGCCGCCGACCATGGCGCCGAGGAAAATCGACGGGCTGAAAATGCCGGTGCCGTAGCGGAAGGCGAGGGCGATGGACGAGGCGGCTATTTTGAGGACGATCAGCAAAAGCAGCATCTCAAGGGAGAATAATTCCTTCAACGCCCCGTCGGTCGCGCCGTAACCATGCCCCAGGATATAGGGGCTGATCAGCGCCAGAAGACCGACCGCCAGGGCGCCGACCGGTGGGCGGGTCCATTCGGGAATGGTGATCCTGTCGGCGATATTTTCGGTGAAAAACAGACATTTTATGAAGATGATCGCCGCGGCGGCGCTGGTGACGCCAAGCAGGACAAAGGCGGGAAACTCCCAGAAGGTGGTGATGAAATAATCGGGAATGACAAAGGCCGGAAAATCGCCGATATGAATGCGGGCGACAATGGCCGCCGAAACCGAGGCGATGACGATTGGCGCAAAGGCGCTGAGCGCGTAATGGCCGAGGATCACCTCAAGGGCGAAAAACACCCCGGCGATCGGCGCGTTGAACGAGGCGGAGATCGCCGCCGCGACCCCGCAGCCGAGCATGGTGCGCGCCATATTATGGGACAGATGCAGCCTCTGGGCTATCCAGGAGGCCACCGTGGCGCCCAGGTGAACCACCGGTCCCTCCCGTCCGGCGGCCGACCCGGAGCCAAGCGCGATGGCCGATGCAACGGCGCTGAAAAATCCCTTGCGCGGCGAAATGACCGTATGGTTGATGGCGTTGGCCTCCATAACCTCGGCGATGGCGTAGCCGCGGTCGGATTTCATCAGGAAGCGGTAAATAAAGCTAATGACCAGGCCGCCGGTCACCGTTGACAGCAAAATCCGCCACCACTGCAGGTCATTGACATAGGACAGGATATTTTCGTCCGGACTGCCGAGGATCAGGCTCTGGGAAAGATTGGTCAGATAACGAAAACCGATGGCGGCATAGGCGACGCCGACGCCGGCGAGGACGGCGAGGATGCTGCTGAGGATTTTATCCCGCTGTTTGATATTTTGCAGCGCAAAGCTGTTGAGGAATTTTCGGCGGAGCCGCAGGAGTCTGATCCGGAATTTAAGCGCTTGCTGCATAGCCTTTTTCAGTTTTTAGACGCCGGGGTGGCGGTCCCTGCTTTTGGCGTTCTGTCTTTTTTCTGAGGCCGCCGGATCGCAATGGAACGGCCCATTTCGCGGGGTTTTTCCAGCGCCCTGTGAAGCGCCAGCGCTTCCTGAAGCCGTATTTGCTTGTCTTCGGGAAAGCGGGCGGGAATTCGGCTTTCCATATTCACATGCAGGGAAATCTGTTCCATGGTGGCCGACGCCACCGGGTGATCCTTGTGAAACAGCCGCATGAAATAATGAATGAATTTGCTGTCGACATCAAGCAGTTGAAAATGGACGCAGACCGGATCATTCTGTTTCAGCTCATGCTGATAGGTCACATGATTTTCCAGGGCGAAGAGGGATTTTCCGCTGGCGCGAACGTAATTCAGACCCAGGTCGAGGCTGTCGAGGAAATTGGTCAGAGCCTGATCAAACAAAAGCACATAATAGGCCATATTCATATGGCCGTTGAAATCGATCCATTCTTCCTTGATCGTCGTATCGAGAAGAATGGGTCCGTATTTTCTTTCTTTTGGCATGTTTTTTCTCTGTGTTCCTGACTCTGCTTCCCCGAAATCAGGTCCTGTCTCCCATGACCCAGGGCAATATTTACCCTAAATTCGGACTTTATTCATGAAAAATATCATATTGTCATCAAAATATTTGAAAATTTTAGCCGCCTATAAAAAAACTTTTAACATCTTGGCGTGATACTGGCGGCAACGGCGGCGCAATAATCATCAGGCGGGGCCGGATGAAATTAAAGCGAAAATACGGTCGTAACAGTATATTTTTGATATGTTTTTATATATAAACCGGCCGGGGTCTGATAAAAAAACGACATATTATTGCCACGGTTATGGTGTCATGTATAATCCCATTATGACACATAGGAAATCTGTGAAAGATTAAACGGACGCAATACGGGGTTGGCGGAGAAAGACTTGAAAAAGCTTGGCATTGGCCTTGGCATTCTGATTGTAATACTGATGGGGGCGGTTCTTGTTGTTCCCGGTTTTCTCAACTGGAATGAATATAAAACCCAGATACAGCAAACGGCGTCGGAATATTCCGGCCGGGATGTGAAGATCATGGGGGATATTTCCCTGTCCCTGTTGCCGACGTCGGCGCTGTCGGTCAAAGAGGTCAGCGTCGCCAATCTGGACGGCGGGCGGGCGGAATATATGCTGTCGCTCAAGTCGCTGGACGTCAAAGTCAGTTTCCCCTCGGTGATTTCATCGCTTTTCGGCGGCAAAATCAAGGTCGAGAAATTTATCCTGGTTGATCCGGTCGTCGCCCTTGAAATTCTGCCGGACGGACGCGGCAACTGGCAGTTCGGCGGGGCGGAGAAGGCGGACATGGAAGGGCCGGCTTCCTCGGCGGACATCAGCTTTGACAAATTTCAGATCGTCAATGGTCAGGTAAGCTTCGAGGATCTGGCGACAGAGCAAAAGGAACTGCTGCGGAAAATCAACGCCAACGTCAAGGTCTCGAGCATCAACGGCCCGTTCGAGGTTTCCGGCGGGGCGAAATATCAGGGACTGGATGCGAAACTGGACCTTAAACTGGGCAAGAACAGAACGGGCAAGAAAGTGCCGCTGTCTTTGTCGCTCGCCATGCAGGACAGCCGGATCAAGGCCGATGTCATCGGCGGCGTCATCCTCAAGGGCAAGGATTCGAGCTTTTCCGGCCAGGTGGACATGACGGCCAGCGATGCCGGAGACTTTTTTGCCGCCGCCAGCCGCCTGAAGAATCAGAAATCGCCGTCCAGCTTCCGCATCGGGCAGGATTTCGCCCTGAACACGGCCCTGGATGTCACGCCGCGGAAAATCAGCGTCAAGGACCTTAATATCCGCATGGGACAAAGCCGCGGTCAGGGGGCGGCGGAAATCACGATGGGCGAAAAGCTCAATATCCTGAGCAGCCTGTCGGTCAATAAACTGGATATGGACCCGCTGCTTGAACTTATGGGTCAGCAGAAAACGCCGCAAGCCGCCAAACCGGCGACCGGCGAGAGCGGGGCGCCGGACCTGTGGCGAAAGGAGATCATCGCCCGGCTGTCGGGTAAGATGGATTTCAAGCTCGGCGCTTTGAAATACAACGAGAAAATCGCCAGCCAGATCGTGGTCAAGGCCGAAGCCAGGAATAATATCATCGCCATAAAGACTTTGCGGGCGCGGATGCCGGGCGGATCATCCCTTGACTTTACAGGGCAGATCGCCGGGGCCAATGAGCAAGCGGCGCTGACCGGTGACCTGGCGCTGAATTCGAGCAATTTGAGGGGGCTTCTCAGTTGGCTCAAGGCCGATGTGTCGGATATTCCGTCCGGTCGGCTGGCCCAGTTTTCTTTCAAAAGCAAGGTCAAGGTCACCGAAGAGCTTGCGCAGGTTTACGGCATTGAGGGGATTCTGGACGCCATGCGCTTTAGCGGCGGGCTGTCCTATGCCATTCAGGACCGGCCGTCTTACGGCGTGCAACTGGATGTGCGGAATCTTAATCTTGATTCCTACCGGGCGGCGCGAGAGGACGCCTCCGGCGGCGCGGGCCTGAAAAGCGCCCTCGGGAGTCTTGATCGGTTTGACGCCACATACAAGCTTGCGGCGCGCAACCTGACGGTCAACGGCCTCAATATCGCCGCTGCCCGTATGGAAGGGGTTTTGCTGGCGGGGCGGCTTGAGGCGAGCATCATCAAGCTGGATGATTTTTCCGGCGTTAATCTGACCGCATCGGGACGGGGCGGAAATTTTTCCGCCAAGCCGGAAATTACCCTGAAAATATCCGCCGACAGCACTAATCTGGCGCCGCTGCAACGGGCGCTGAAATGGAATGACCAGGTTGATTTGCGCAAGCTGGGCAAGGTTTCTCTGGCGGGCGAGGTCTCCGCCGGTCTGGAGAAGATGGAGGTTAATCTTAAATCAGAAATCGGCGCCAGCAGCCTACAGGTGATCGGCAATATCCGCAGCGCCACAATGAAGCAATTCCCGGAATTCGGCAGCGCCGATCTGGAAGTGAACGGCGCGGCCAAAAGTCTGGCCGGGCTGATTGATCAACTGGGGCTGTCCCTGAGCCGGCCAATGCCGGGCGATGATCATCCGGTTCAGGTCAATGGCCGGATCAAGGGCAATGCGGCGCTTGTTGATCTGGACGCCAGGATCAGGGTCGCCAGCAGCAATATTACGCTCAAGGGCCGGAAAAAAGGCAAGGGACCGGAAGCATCTCTTGACCTCGCCCTTGAAATGAAGGGCGCGGAGACCCGCGAATTTATTCGGGGACTGGGGATTGATTTCAAACCGTCGCGCGAGAAGCTTGGCCCGATCGCCCTTAAAATGATGGTCACGGGAGCCGGCGACCAATATGCCCTGAGCAATATTGTCGGCGATGTCGGGACCGTCAAGTTGAGCGGCTCCGGCAAGCTGAATATAGCGCCGCGCAAACCCTATTTCGATTTCAAGCTGAAAGCCGGAGCGATTCCCCTGCAGGACTTCATGGAGAAGAAGGCGGGCGCCGCGGCCGGGGGGGCGCTCAAGGCCAGTGAGAAATTCGGGCAATGGACAAAGGCGCCGATGGATCTGTCGCTGTTGTCCGCCTATGAAGGCCGGGCGCAGGTTTCCGCTGCCAGCCTGCATTATAATGGCTATGTCTTTGAGAATCCGACCTTTGAAACCGTGCTCAAGGACGGCATCCTGACGGTGAATAATTTCACCGGGCGCCTGTTTGGCGGTGAGGTGTCCATGTCCGGCCAGTTCGGCGGGGCGAAGGTGCCGCAACTTGAAATGAAGATGAGCCTCAAGCAGGCCTCGCTTTCGCAGGCGACAAAATCTTCCGCCGGCATTGCGCCGATCAGCGGGCTTTTCGATATGTCCGCAAGCTTCGCCAGCGCCGGCGTCAGTCAGTATGATATTATGTCGGCCCTGTCCGGCAACGGCAAAATTGTCGCCAGCCCCGGCCTGATTCACGGTGTCGATATTCCGGCGCTCAGCACCCAGCTCAGCAAGATGAACAGCAACAATGCGCTGCTCAGCCTGTTGAACACGACCCTGTCCGGCGGCGAGACGGCCTATAAAGGCGGCGAAAGCAATATTGTCGCCAAAGACGGCATGATCAATTTCAGCCCCTTCGATGTGGAGCTGGAGGGGGCAAAGTCCAATATGACGTTGGCGCTGAACCTGACGCAGTGGGATATTCGCTCACAGGGCCGCCTGTCCCTGAATAAACATCCCGACGCCCCGCCCATTGAAGTCAGCGTTACGGGCAATGTCAGCAATCCGAAGGTCAATTTCAAAACCGACCGGCTGGAGAAATATGTCGGGGCCAAAATCGCCTCCAGCATGCTGCAGCAGATGATCGGCGGCGAAGGCGGGCTTGAGGGGATTTTCGGCGGTCAGCAGAAGCCGGCAAAGAAAGCCCCGGATCAGGACTCGGCGGCGGCGCCTACGGCCGTCCCGGTTGACAAGACCAAAACCGAAGCGGAAAAAGCCAAGCCCGCCGAAGAGTTCGGTAAAAGGCTGTTGCAGAAACTTTTCGAAAAGGAAAAAAAGGCCGATCCGGATAACAATGGACAAAAGCCCGACAGTCCCGGCCAATAATATTTATGCCGGCAATAATTCTTTCGGTAACGTCCGGCGCGGGCAACAGGCCTGATCAGGATTGATCTTCAAGCAGGTTTTGCAGGACAAAGACCCGAATGGCGCTCGACAGGTTGCCGTCGCGGCGGGCGTCGATTTCGCCGACCAGCCGGCCCAGGCTGACGCCGCGCCGTCGGGCAATCTGTTTGAGCCGGTCCCAGAAAATATTTTCCAGCGTGATGCTGGTTTGATGTCCGGCAATGACAATTGAATGTTTTTTCATCTGGCTGTCATTACCGGGCATATTTGAACATCCTACAGGTTTTGGAAAAAGTCATTACCCTTGTCATCGACGACGATGAAGGCCGGGAAGTCCCTGACCTCGATTTTCCACACCGCCTCCATGCCGAAATCCTCGAAATCCAGTACTTCGACTTTGGTGATGTTGTTCTGGGCGAGGATGGCGGCGGGCCCGCCGATGGAGCCGAGATAGAAGCCGCCGTGCGTCTGACAGGAATCGGTGACCTGCTTGCTGCGGTTGCCCTTGGCCAGCATGATCATGCTGCCGCCCTGTTCCTGAAAGGCGTCGACGTAGGAATCCATTCGCCCGGCGGTGGTCGGCCCGAAGGAGCCGGAGGCGTACCCTTCCGGCGTCTTGGCGGGCCCCGCATAATAGACGATGTGATCCTTCATATAGTCGGGCATCGGCTCGCCGGCCTCAAGTTTCTTCAGGATCGCCGCATGGGCCAGGTCCCGGGCGACGACGATGGTTCCGGTGAGGCTGAGCCGGGTCTTGATGGGATATTCGCTTAACTGGGCGCGAACTTCATTCATCGGCCGGTTGAGGTCCACCTTGACCACTTCGCCGCCAAGGTCGGCATGGGTGACCTCCGGCAGATATTTTGCCGGGTTGGTTTCCAGCTGTTCGATGAAAATGCCGTCTCTGGTGATCTTGGCCTTGGCCTGACGGTCGGCGGAGCAGGAGACGCCGATGCCGATCGGCACGGACGCCCCGTGGCGCGGCAGGCGCACGACCCGCACGTCATGGCAGAAATATTTACCGCCGAACTGGGCGCCGATGCCGAAATTCCGCGTCATCTGATGAATTTTTTCCTCCAGTTCCGGCACCCGGATCGCGTGTCCGTAATGATTACCTGCGATCGGCAGACTGTCGAGATAGCGCGCACTGGCGAGCTTCACCGTTTTCAGGTTCATTTCGGCGCTGAGGCCGCCGATCACCACCGCCAGATGATAGGGCGGACAGGCGGAAGTGCCCAGGGTCTTCAGCTGGACGTCGAGAAAATCGAGCAGTTTGTCTTCGCGCATGACCGCCGGGGTCTGCTGAAAAAGGAAAGTCTTGTTGGCGCTGCCGCCGCCCTTGGCCATGAACAGGAAGTGATATTCATTGCCCTCGGTGGCGTAAAGCTCGACCTGGGCCGGGGCGTTGTTTTTGGTGTTGACCTCGTCAAACATGCTGAGCGGCGCCAGCTGGGAATAGCGCAGGTTGGCGCCGACATAGGTGTCAACAACGCCCTGTGACAGGGGCGCGCCGTCATCGCCGTCGGTCCAGACATACTGGCCTTTCTTGCCGACGACGATCGCGGTGCCGGTGTCCTGGCAACTGGGCAGGACCATGCCGGCGGCGATATTGGCGTTTTTCAAAAGCTCGGTGGCGACGAATTTGTCATTATCGGACGCTTCATCGTCTTTCAGAATATCGGCGAGCTGCTGCAGATGGCCGGGGCGCAGCAGATGGGCAATATCGCGCATGGCTTCCGCCGCCAACAGACGCAGCCCCTCCGGCGCCACTTTCAGGATCTCCTTGCCGTCCACATTAAGGGTCGAGACATAATCAGAGGTAATTTTCCGGTAGCGTGTTTTTTCTGCGGTCAGGGGAAACATGTCTGTGTATTCAATGTCGGTCATTTTATCCATCCGTATTTACGTTCTGTCGCTGTGTCGTTAGTAGCGGCTTTATCGGCAAAGGCCAAGAAAATTTACATTTATTCCCCCCGCGGAGAGGCGGCCCTGTCAGCCGCGCCGGAAAATCTGAGGCCGTGGTTTGACCATCAGATCATATCCTGCATATGTTATGGGAAAATGTCATAAATTAGTAATAATGTATGTACAAGTTAGTCGGAACAGACTATAACAAGCTATGGGTTATCTTCTGATCAGAGTTTCTATATATGGAAGAGAAATCCATCGGTAGTTAGGCAGTGAAAAAGTTTGTGCATAATCAACGGGATAGAATCGGCTGTTGGCGGAGTTATGTCGACGGCTTTATATATTTATGAATACCTGAAACAGAGTTTGCACCGGCAGGCTCTGTTTTTTTATCGGGCCTGGTAAGATAAACTGCCGGAAAAAGCAGATTTCCAAAAAAACAGATTTACGGAAAAGTAAATTTCCGGGCGGGTTTTATTTCTTGCGGAAGCTATCGAGCGCGACAACATTGCCCGCCTCGTCATCCTCGCCGTCTTCCCGGTCTTCCGGGGACGCGCCCTTGCCGGTGGCGGCGTCATCGGTGATGGCGGGCAGGTCATTGATCGTGTCATTGTCCATCTCGGAATGGAAATGCAGGCCGAAATCAACGCTCGGGTCGAAAAACCCCTGCAGCGCCTGAAACGGGATGCTGAGATGTTCCAGCTTGCCGTTAAAGCTCAGGGAAATTTCAAAATGACTGTCGCTGACCAGCAGGTTTGAGAATTGATTCTGGATGACAATGGTCATTTCCTCGGGATAGCGCTCCCGGAGGTAAGGCGGAATAATGACATTGGGGTGATCGGTGCTGAAAGTGATGTAAAAATGGTGCTCGCCAGGCAGTCCCTTGTCTGAAATATCCTGGAGAACATCCCTGACGACGGAAAGCAGGGCTACTTGAACCATGGTGTCATACTGAATTACGGGTTCTGTCATTTTTCCATTATCTGTACATTTGTTTACAAAAATCCACCATATGGAGCGAATCCATATTCGATCAAATTATAACGGCTAAGTTTGGGGCGTGCGAGTCTAATTTTTAACGGACGCATGTTTGGGGGCAAGGGCGGGGGATACCGCCCGGCGCGGGCGGCATCCAAAAAAGACGTGATCCTAAAATTCGGATTGAATACGGATATAAAAGGAACGGCCCGGTTCATTGACCCGCACCGCCGTCGCATCATCGAGGCTTTCCCGGTTGAGGTGGTTGGCGTAGAGCTTGTCGAACAGGTTGGAGACGCCCAGTTTAACCGTCACATCGTCCATAACGGCGATGGAGGCGAACAGATCCGCCACCACATAGCCGTCCGTCTCGCCGAAATCGCGGCCGCCGCCGGTCAGCGGATCGTCGTCCACCCGAGCCTGTTTCAGGGCGCCGCGCAAGCGCCCGCCAAAGGACCAGGCGGCCTCTTTATAGGTGGCGGCGATCTCGTAGCTGAGCGGCGGGATTTGATAGAGCGGAATATCAAGATCCTGATTCTGGCCGTTGGTATAGGCCATATTGCCAGTAACGGTTAGCTTGTCGGATATGCTGGCCTTGCCTTCCAGTTCCACGCCCCAGATGCGGGCGTCGATATTGCGATAGACCAGGGCGTTGTTGGCAAGCAGAATGGTTGTCCGGTCATCGGCCTGGCCCCGGGCGCGGTCGCGGAAAATATAATCGTTCACATCATCATAATAGGCGGAGACCAGGATATTCCATCCTGTCTTGCGGATGCCGATCCCCATATCGAACTGGGTGTGTTTTTCCGGCGCAAGCCCGGGATTGCCGACCCAGCTGCCGTTGATGATGTCACCGGAGGGCAGGAGGCTGTCCCCCATGAGGCTCGCGTTATAGCGTTCGACCGTATTGGCGCTGCGGTTGCTGCGGCTCAGCCCCATATAGAAGGCGGCGTCATCCGTGATGTCATATTCAAGCCGCAGCAGACCGCCCAGGGTGTTGTCCGTCTGGCTGGTCGCCGTGACGCCGTAATATTTCTGATACAGCATGTTGGGGGACATGGGCGTCATCGGCGGTATGACCAGGGTGTTTTTCATATCCGCATTGTCGGCCGAGGATTTGACATTGTCATAGCGCAGTCCGGCCTTGATCCGCATTTTATCGGACAGCGGTTTGGTCGCCTCGGCAAACAGGCCGATGTTGCGGATGGCGGCGTCGGGCATCAGGACGGACTGTATCGGCGTCATGTTGGTCCGGTCCATATTGTGACCGAAGCGGAATCCTTCATGGTTCAGATTCTTGACATCCATGCCGAGGGTGATGTCGGTGTCGTCCTGCTGTAAATCGACGGCAAGCCTGCCGCCATAAGTCACGGTTTCCAGTTCGGAACGCCGGAACATCATCGTGCGGTCGCGCAGGGAGAAATTATCCATCACATGATAGCTGTGAGACCGGTAAATATCCATTTTCAGGGCCTTCAGCGGCCCATTGCCGCCAAAATCATGGGTGAATTTGGCCCGGATGGTCGTGCCGTCGCCTTCGGGGGAATCCATGCCGGCGCCGGGAAACAGGGTGTCGCGGGTCACTTCGTGGCTGACGCCCAGGTTGATCAGGGTCGCTTCGTCGCTATAGCCAATATCGGCGCTGCCGCCATAATAGCGAAAGGCGGTCCGGACTTCATCGCCGTCGCCGTCTTCGTAATTGCCGGCGTCTTTATAGTGGGCGTTGATCCGGGCGTAAACATTGCCGGAGCGGGCGGAAATATTGCCGGCGGTGCTCCAGATGTCGCCGTTGCTTTCATAGCTGCCGTCAAGGCGCCCCTTGACGTTTTGGCCATCCTCGAATGTGGGGGCGTGATGTTCGACAAGAATGGTGCCGCCGCTGCCGCCCGGGCCATGCTGGACCGATTGATAGCCCCGGTGGATGATCACCACGTCCGCCGTGTCAATATCGGTGAAAGAGGCCGGGGTGTCCATGCGGTTCGGACAGGAGCCGTCAAGGAAGGCGCCGTCATTGATGATGTTGAGCTGGCTGCGGCTTTGGCCGCGAATGACCGGCTCGAGCGCGTGACCACCCATGCGGCCGCTGGTGACCCCGGGGATGCTTCTCAGATATTCCCCGGCGTCGGCGGCCGGTTTGTTGTTGGAATCCTTGGGAATCGATGTGGACAGGGCGGGCTTTTGCATCAGGGTGCCGGTGACGACGATCTCGTCCATGTCGCCCTGGGGTTTGATGATGACGGTCTGGGCCTTGGCGCTTGCAATGAAGGTGGTGGATAATACAAGGGTGCTGACGCCGGATACCAGGCGCCCCAAATGTGTCTTCTGTGGGAGCATTTCTCTAACCTAAAATATTCTTATTACGCAAAAAAATATACGAACTCTGACGAGCCGTATTGCTGTGCCGTAGATGTGTCGGAGTTTCAGGTCAGAGGCGGGGCGCGGGGCGGGCTGGATAAATCCAGTATGGACCGCGGTTCGTTGAAAACATCCTGCGCATAGGCGAGCTTGTAGGAAGTCGGGACGACAACAGGAAAGTCGGCCCCGTAGGAAATAAGCCCACCCGCCAGCTTGTGGAAAGGCAGGCAGTATACGCAATGTTCCCAGGATCGATCGCTGTCTCCAACGGGATCACCATTTTCGTCCAGCGTGATGCGTTTCAGTCCCTGCGGCGTACAGATAACATAGCTTTGCACGCCCGCCGCGAAGTCGGCGGACTGAAATTCATCGGTAAAGGCCTTTTGCAGGTCCGCCGACCGGGCGGACAAGGCGGCCGTTGTCAGAAAATTCGACAGCAGGACAAGCAACAGCACCTGCGCGCAGCCGCGACCGAGGCGGGTCGCGATCAGGGACAGATATGCGGTTGCTTTTTTGCCGTACATGATCAAAATAATTTCTTCTGAATTTTCAATTAACTACGGTTGCACCATACTCTATATCAGATGTGTTTTTTTTGATCCAGAGCAAAAAAACTCTTTATACGGTTTAATTTCACGGGATTTACAGCGGGAAAAGGACGCAAGGTAAGGTGAAGGGCTTCTGTTGCTAGGCGCCCTTCGTGCCCCGCGTAACGAACCTGTTAGGCTGCTACAGCAAATGCTTCGTTATCGTTTGCATTTACAAGTTTTGACCCGTTAACAGCGGAATCATGCTGGGCAAAAGTTATATCTTTATTACGCACGTCGATCCTGTTTCGCCCCCATATCACCAATCCTTAAGGGAGATTGGTGGAGGCGCCGGGTACCGCCCCCGGGTCCGCAACGTCTATTCCATACATCATTTTATTGCCATAGTCGGTTGCCCGACAGGTCATATATAGGGCATTGACGTTAAAATTTAAATAGCCTCATGCAAATATTTCTGTAAAGTGGGGACAACGAAATCTAAGTACAGCGGAGCATAATGAAACAATATCTGGATTTAATGCGCCATGTGCGGGACAACGGTATCGTCAAGGAGGATCGCACCGGCACCGGCACGAAGAGCGTCTTCGGCTATCAGATGCGCTTTGACCTGGCCCATGGCTTCCCCATGGTGACGACCAAGAAACTGCATCTGAAGTCGATCATTCATGAGCTTCTGTGGTTTCTCGCCGGCGACACCAACATCAAATACCTGCAGGACAACGGGGTCAGGATCTGGGACGAATGGGCCGACGCGGCGGGCGACCTTGGCCCGGTATACGGCCATCAGTGGCGGTCCTGGCCGACGCCCGACGGCGGCGCGGTCGATCAGATCAGCAATCTGGTCCGGATGATCCGGGAAAATCCCGACAGCCGCAGATTAATTGTCAGCGCCTGGAATGTCGCCGATGTCGATCATATGGCCCTGCCGCCGTGCCACTGCCTGTTCCAGTTTTATGTCGCCGACGGCAGGCTCAGCTGCCAGCTTTATCAGCGCAGCGCCGATATTTTCCTCGGCGTGCCGTTCAATATCGCCTCTTACGCCCTGCTGACCCAGATGCTGGCCCAGGTCTGTGACTTGAAGGTCGGGGAATTTATCCACACTTTCGGCGACGCCCATCTCTACCGCAACCATCTGCAGCAGGTGGATCAGCAACTCGCCCGCCCCCCCCTGCCGCTGCCGGAAATGCGGATCAATCCGGATGTGCGCGATATTTTCGCCTTTACCTATGATGATTTCGAGCTGGTCGGTTACCAGTCGCACCCCCATATCGCCGGAAAGGTGGCGGTCTGATGGTCAAGCTCAGTCTGATTGTCGCGGTGGCGGAAAATGGCGTGATCGGCAAGGACAACGGCCTGCCGTGGCGCATCTCGTCGGATATGAAATATTTTAAAGAAACGACCATGGGCAAACCGGTGATCATGGGCCGCAAGACCTTTCAGTCGATCGGCAGACCTTTGCCCGGCCGCACCAATATTGTGATCACCCGTGATACCAGCTTTGCGCCCGAGGGGGTGATTCCGGCCTTCACGCTCGAGATGGCGCTGGACGTCGGCAAAAGCCTGGCGCGCGCCAAGGGGGTGGACGAGGTGATGGTGATCGGCGGGGCCGAGATTTATGCCCTCACCCTGCCCGACGCCGACCGGCTTTACCTGACCCGGGTTCACGGCGCGGTCGAAGGCGATGCGACCTTCCCCGACCTTGACCCCGATGACTGGCTGATCGCTTCCGAGCAAAGGTTCCCGGCCGGCGAAAAAGACAGCCATGATTACAGCCTGATCGTCCTCGACCGGGTTTAGGGGATCAAGTTAAAATGGGGGGAAATATGCAAATATTTGATAAAACTGAGCGCAGCGATCATAGACCTATGCGTCAAGGCGAGGCAGCATTTGGTTATTTGAACTATTCGGCACGTCAAGATATAGAGAAAATCCTGTCCTTATGAGGGACCGTCGGGGCCTTTCACGATCATTGCTATATGGTATCGTATATGCTATCATCTTGTGATGAAAAATGCTGTTGTCATTGACACCAATGTTTTTGTGTCGGCTTTGCTCAAGGCGGAGACGGCGCCGCGTCAGATTTTACGACTTGGGTTTTTAGGCAATATACGACCCCTGATGGGCAATGCGCTTTTCGCCGAATATCGCGAGTTGATGACGAGAGACAAACTTTTTCGCCGTTGTCCGTTGTCCGGGCAGGAAAGGCTGAATTTTTTCGATGACTTTATGAGCATTTGTACTTGGGTCAATATTTACTATTTATGGCGACCGAACCTGGCTGACGAAAGTGATAATCATGTGTTGGAACTGGCGCTCGCCGGAAATGCCAGTCATTTGATTACGGGAAACAGAAAGGATTTCGCAAAATCCGAATTGATTTTTCCCCAGGTGAAGATTGTCACGCCGAGGATATTCTTAGAAGAAAGGAGTTCAGAATGGGCGCCCTGACCATACGCCTTCCCGATGACACCCATGAGCGTCTGAAGCTTCTTGCCGAGCGCAGGGGCGTCAGCCTCAACAAGATGTTTGAGGAATTTTCGACCAAAGCCATTGCCGAGGCCGATGCTTACGCCCATTTCCAGCTCTGCGCCCAAAGGGGCGATCGGCAGAGAGGGCTGGATACGCTTGATCGGCTTGACCAGGCTTTGAACAGGTAACATATCCGGCGCTGCTGCTGCGGAGGTTGCGAACCGGGCTATTCTTTTTCAAGCCCGAGGCGCGGAATCTCGATCGCCGGGCAGTGATCCATCACCACAGTGAGACCGGCGGTTCGGGCGGCCTCGGCGGCGGCTTCATTGATCACGCCGAGCTGCATCCAGACAACCTTCGCGCCCTTGACGATGGCCTCGTCGACGATCGGGCCGACGGCGTCGGGCTGGCGGAAAATATCCACCATGTCAATCGCCGCCGGTATATCGCCGAGGCGGGCGAAAACTTCGCGCCCCAACAGCTTTTCACCGGCCAGTCCCGGATTGACCGGATAGACCTCATAGCCCTGCTCAAGCAGAAATTTCATCACCTTGTGGGCCGGCCGGTCCTCTTTTTTGCTGGCGCCGACAAGTGCGATGGATTTTGTCGTCGTCAGGATGTCTTTGATATAACTGTCTGTGACGTGTTGGTCTGTCATAATTTTTCCGCCACTTTGCGGGCGATTTCAAGATAGATGGCGCTGTGGGGGCTGTCGGGCTGGCTGATGACGATCGGCGTGCCGGCGTCGGACGTGCTGCGGATGTCCATATGGAGCGGGATTGCGCCCAGGAAGTCGACCCCGAGGTTGCCGGCCGTCTGTTCCGCCCCGCCATGGCCGAATATTTCCGACCGCGTCCCGCAGTTGGGGCACAGGAAATAGCTCATATTTTCAACGATGCCGAAAACCGGGGTGTCGGTCTTGTTGAACATGTCGAGCCCCTTGCGGGCGTCAATCAGGGCAATGTCCTGCGGGGTGGAGACGACGACCGCGCCGTCGACCTCTATGGTCTGGGCCAGGGTCAGCTGCACATCGCCGGTGCCCGGCGGCAGGTCCAGCACCAGCACATCGAGCGCGCCGTCAAAATCCCATCGGGTGTCATTGGTCATCTGCTTGACCGCGCCCATGACCATCGGACCGCGCCAGATGGTGGCGGTGTCCTGCTTCATCAGGTAGCCGAGCGACATGCTGACCAGGCCGTAACGGATCACCGGGATGATCTTTTTGTTTTCATCCTGGGTTGGCCCTTCGGTGGCGCCGAGCAGGGTCGGAATGCTGGGCCCGTAAATATCGACGTCGAAAATGCCGACCTTGAGCCCCTGGGCCTTAAGCGCGAGGGCGAGATTCACCGCGGTCGTCGATTTGCCGACGCCGCCCTTGCCGCTGGCGACGGCGATGACATGGCGAACGCCGGGAATTTTCTTGGCGTTGTCCATCGGGTTGGGGCCTTTGGCCGGCGACGGCGGCGGCACATCCTTCGCCGGGGCCCGCTCCGCGGTCAGGACGGAGACCACCTTCTCAACACCCGGAAGCGCCAATAGCTTCGCATCGCAGGATTTTCGCACCTGCTCCATCAGTTCCGCCTCGACGGGATCGATGGTGAGGGCGAATCTCACTTCACCCTGTTTGATGACAAGCCCCTGAACCATGCCGAGGGAGACAATATCCGCGGCTTTATCAGGGTGAGGGACGGTTTTCAGGATATTCAGAACCTGTTCTTGCTTGATCTCAGACATTAACTTCCTATCTATACGTTATCTTTCCAGCAATAAGGTGACGGTTCCCTTTATTATATGATTGTTACCGGGGCCTGGTTGGAATATATATATATCTTATGACTGTTTTATAGGGGGAAATCGATTTTTCCTATAATTTGTTGATATTTTTTTCTTCAGAGGAGCTTTTATATGCCTTGGCAAAATAATAATGGTGGCAGAGACCGGGGACCTTGGGGCGGCGGGCCCGGCGGCGGCGGTCAGGAACCGCCAAACATCGATGACCTGATTCGCCAGGGCCAGGATAAATTCCGCAAAACCTTTTCCGGCGGCCAAGGCGGCGGCAGAGGCATGTTTCTGATCATTGGCCTGCTGATTGTCGCCGGCTATCTGTATGCGGCCTTTTACAAGGTTCAGCCCGATGAGGCGGGTGTCGTGCTGCGCTTCGGCAAATGGATCGAAACCAAGGATACCGGATTGCATTTCCATTTCCCGCCCATCGAACAGGTCTATAAGCCGAAAATCACGGCGGTGAACAAGATTGATGTCGGCGCCGGGAAACAGGAACGCCAGATGCTGACCGGGGACGAGAATATCGTCGATGTGGAATATTCAATTTTCTGGCGCATCAAAGACCCTGCCCGGTTCCTGTTTAATCTTGAGCAGCAGGAACAAAGCATCAAATCCGTCTCTGAAAGCGCCATGCGTGAAGTGGTCGCCAAGACAAAAGTCCAGCAGATCATGACGTCAGAAAGGGACGGCATCGAAATCGAAGTGCGCGGCATTATGCAGCGGGTGCTGGATTCCTATGAAGGCGGTATCGAGATCACCCAGGTCAAGCTGGATACGGTGTCGCCGCCTGCCGAAGTCAGAGAAGCTTTCAATGATGTGCAGAAGGCCGAAGCCGATCGGGATAAAACCATAAATGAAGCCAAGAAATATCAGAATGAAATCGTGCCGACCGCCCGTGGGGAGGCGGAACGTATGAACCAGCAGGCCGAGGCCTATAAGGCCCGGGCCGTGACCAAGGCGCAGGGGGAAAGCGCCCGCTTCCTCGCGGTTTATGAACAATATAAACTGGCCAAAGACGTCACCCGGCGTCGCATGTATCTGGAAACCATGGAAAATATTCTGGAACAAACCGACAAAGTTATCCTGGAAAATGAAGGCAACGGGGTTCTGCCCTACCTGCCCCTGCCCAGCATAAAGAAACAGGACTAGGAGCCGAACATGAATAATCTTAAAATCTTAATCGCATTGATTGTTTTGGGCGCGGCGGTTGTTGTTCTGGGGGCCTCTGTCTTTACGGTCAAGGAAACCGAACAGGCGCTGGTGCTGCAACTGGGCAAGTGGAAAAAAACCGTTAAGGAACCGGGGTTGCATTTTAAAACGCCCTTTGTCCAGGATGTGGTTTATTTTGACAAGCGCATTTTGCTGCTCGATACCCCGGAGCTTATTGTGATCACCGAAGACCAGAAGCGCATTATCGTTGACGCCTTTACGGAATTCCGGGTGGCGGACCCGCTGAAAGTCTATCAGGCGGTGCGCAATGTCAATGGCGCGGAATCCCGCCTGTCGACCATCCTGAATTCCAACCTGCGTAAGGTCTTTGGTCAGCAGGCCTTCAAGACCGCCTTGTCCGGCGAACGCCGTGATTTGCGCAAGAGCATCTCGGATTCGGTCAAGGCCGAAGCAGAAGAACTGGGCATCAAGGTGGTGGATGTGCGGATCAAACGCACCGACCTGCCGGCGGAAAACAGCAAGTCGATTTTTAACAGCATGATTGCCGAACGGAATCAGGTGGCCCGTGAAATTCGCGCTCGCGGGGAAGAAATGGCCATCCGCATCAAATCCAAAGCGGATCGCGACAAGGTGGTTATTCTGGCGGAAGCCGAACGGGAAGCGCAAAAACTGCGCGGGGACGGTGATGCGGAAGCCGCGCGGATTTTTGCCGACGCCTATAATCAGGATCCGGAATTTTATGCTTTTTACCGGTCGATGATTGCCTATAAACTAGCCTTTTCCCAGAGGAACACGACGATGATATTATCGCCGGAAAGTGATTTCTTCAAGTATTTCGGCAACATGGCGGGACAGGCCGGCAAAAGGAAATAAAAAAAGAGAGCCTGCCCGTGAAGGAGCTATTGTTCATCCTGGGGGCGGTTCTTCTGGTGGAGGGTATTCTATATACCCTCTTTCCGGACGCCATGCGGCGCATGATGATCCAGGTGATCCAGATGCCGGAAAACGCCGTCAGATATTCCGGATTGGCCGCGGCGGTAATCGGCTTTTGTGTGATTTATGCGGTAAAGCACTAGAAAAATACGACCAACGGAAATCTGGCTTCTTATTTCCGACATAAAATATGCTAAATATGAGACAAATAACAAAAGCCAAAGGGAAGAAGAATAATAATTGGATCATTTGAAGATATTCAGGAAGTGGTATGCGTAATATAAAGAAAATTTTTGTCGGTGCGATGGTGATTATATCATGTGTGGCTGTCGCGCCCGTCTCGGCCCTCGCCAAGGGGGCGCCGGACAGTTTTGCCGATTTGGCCGAAAAACTGCTGCCGGCCGTCGTCAATGTCAATACGACACAAACCATTAAAATCGACCGGCGGACGATGCCGCAATTCCCCGGGATGGAGGATTTTTTCCGCCGTTTCGGCCGCGAGCCGGAAAAGGACGAGAATGGCGAGGACAAGCCGCTAACCCGTCAGCGTCAGTCCCTCGGTTCCGGCTTTATCATCGACCCGTCCGGCATCATCGTCACCAATAACCATGTGATCGACAAGGCCGACGAGGTGATGATCAAAATGCATGATGGCCGGGAATTCGAGGCCAAGGTCATCGGCAAGGACAGCAAGCTTGACCTTGCGGTCCTCAAGGTCGAGTCCGCCAAGCCGCTGCCCTTCGTCAAATTCGGCGACGACAGCAAGTCGCGGATCGGCGACTGGGTGCTGGCGATCGGCAATCCCTATTCCCTGGGCGGGACCCTGACGGCGGGGATCATCTCCGCCCGCAACCGGGACATTCAGTCCGGGCCTTATGACAAATATATCCAGACCGACGCCTCGATCAACCGCGGCAACAGCGGCGGTCCGATGTTCAATATGGACGGGGAAGTGATCGGCATCAACACCGCCATATTCTCGCCGTCCGGCGGCAATATCGGCATCGGCTTCGCCATTCCCTCCAATCAGGCCCAGCATGTCATCACCCAGTTGCAGAAATATGGTCACACGAAACGCGGCCGTATCGGCATCAGTTTCCAGCCGGTCACCGATGAAATCGCCGAAAGCCTCGGCATGGAAGAGGGCTATGGCGCCCTGGTGTCTTCCGTCGTCGAAGACGGACCCGCCGACAAGGCCGGGGTCGAAGCCGGCGACATCATCGTCGAATATGAAGGCAAAGTGATCAAAAAGCGCAATGAACTGCCGATCTGGGTCGCCAACACGGAAATTGGCGCGAAAGTGAAGCTGGTCGTCCTGCGCAAGGGCAAGCGAAAAACCCTGACCCTGGTCATTGATGAATTGCCGGAGGATGACGACGCGGCAGACGTCCGCGATGTGCCTCATGATGATAAAGGGGCCGTTGAGGGCAAGGACGTTCTGGGCATGAGCCTTGAGCCCCTGACCGACAAGACCCGTGAGGCGCTGAAGCTGGAGGATGATGTCGAAGGCGTGTTGATCGCCGCCGTTGATCGCAACAGTCAGGCCGCCCAGCGGGGGCTGCGGCGCGGGGATGTCCTCCTTGAGGTCACGCAGGAAGCGGTGACCAGCGTCGATGCGGCGGTGGCGCGGATTGAAGAACTCCGCGACAAGGGCCGCAAGAGCGTTCTGCTGAAAATCATCCGCCGCGGCAATGTCGCCTTTGTCACGGTCAAGTTTGACGATAGCGAATAAGATCTTCGGATTTTGAAATTTGAATTTGAATGGGGCCGGGTCATTTGATCCGGCCTTTTTTGCCTGCTGTCGCGTCCAGGACTCCGGCGTGAAAAAGATCGCCATCCGGGCTTGATTAGCGGGCCCCGACAATTTAAAATCAGCGGTGAAGCAAAAGGGGACGGCGCCGCCCCGGCCTTTCTCAGGGATCCGCTGTGCGGTACAAAGTTACGCTCCCTCAATTGCATTAATTCACAATACGTTATTTTATAAAATTGAATAATTCTAATTTGTCTTTTTTGCCAGGCTGCTGTATAAAAGAAGCTGAATTACGATTCCTGATCAACATTAAACCTAAAGGAAAATATCATGACCAGAGTCCCTGACGTTACTTTTAAAACCCGTGTGCGCAACGATGCCCTGGAGGGCCCGAATCCCTTCGAATGGAAAGACGTGACCACAGACGATATTTTCAAGGGCAAAAAGGTTGTCGTCTTCTCCCTGCCGGGCGCCTATACGCCGACCTGCTCGACCTCTCATCTGCCCCGCTATGAGGAGCTCTATGACGAATTCAAGGCGCTTGGCGTCGATTCCGTCGTCTGTGTTTCCGTCAATGACGCCTTTGTCATGTATAACTGGGGCAAGGCCCAGAATGCGAAAAATGTCTTCCTCCTGCCCGACGGCAGCGGCGAATTCACCCGCAAAATGGGTATGCTGGTCAATAAGGATAACCTGGGCTTTGGCATGCGGTCCTGGCGCTATTCCATGGTGGTTGACGATGGCGAGATCGAGAAAATGTTCGTCGAGCCCGGCTTCAGCGACAACTGCCCGACCGATCCGTTCGAGGTATCCGACGCCGACACCATGCTGGAATATCTGAAAAGCTGATCAGCTTGACGATGACAATGCAAAGGTCATGATCTCCGGATCATGGCCTTTTTGCGTTTGGTCGTGGGCCGGCCGGCGACTTTGCCCCTCACGCCTCAACAAAATCCGTATCCCCATAACCCTGGAGATAGAGCAGGGCGGTGAGGTCGGCGTGGCGCAGGGTGATGTCGGCGGCGTCGGCCGCGGCCGGATGGGGGTGATAGGCGACGCCGAGGCCGGCTTCCCGGATCATCGGAATGTCGTTGGCCCCGTCGCCGATGGCGAGGGTCTGCTGCGGCCCGAGGCCGGCCTTGTCGCGAAATTCAATCAGGCTGTTGAGCTTGGTCGAACTGTCGACCACCGGCCCGACGATGTCGCCGGTCAGCCTGCCGTCCCGGATCTCCAGCACATTGGCCCGGTTGACCTGAAATCCGGTGCGCTCGGCGACCCGGCCGGTGAAGAAAGTAAAGCCGCCGGAAACCAGCACCGTCGCGGCGCCCCGGGCGTTCATGGTGCGGATCAGGGTCTCGGCGCCGGGCGTCAGCCGGACCCGCTCGGCGTAAACTTCCTCCAGCACGCGGGCGTCCATGCCGCGGAGCAGGGCGACCCGCTCGCGCAGCGCCGCCTCGAAATCAAGCTCGCCGCGCATGGCGGCCGCGGTAATGGCCGAGACCCTGGGCTTCAACCCGGCGAAATCGGCCAGTTCGTCAATGCATTCGCACTGGATGATGGTGCTGTCCATATCGGCGACCAGCAGCTTTTTCATCCGGTTGGCGGCGACCTGAAAGCCAAAATCAAAATCCTCGGCCCCAAGGTCGGCGCCGAGTTCGGCTTTTGCGGCCGCCAGATCGCCGGCGAAGAAAATATCGACCGCAACGCCCTCTGACAGCCAGGAAATGGCGCTGACCTCTTCCAGCCGGGCGACATACCGGGTGACGATGTCATCACTCAGGGCGGGCGCGGCGGCATTGGAAATCAGGGTCAGAAGGTTTCGCATGAATCTTGATCCGTCTTGGTGCTATAACGCTATATGATATATATAGGGTGATCCTTTAACGCTATGGAATAATGAATGCAAAAGAAAATAATTCTTCTGGCCGGGCCGACCGCCAGCGGAAAATCGGCGACCGCCCTCGATATGGCGAAGGATGTCGGCGGCGAGATCGTCAACGCCGACAGCATGCAGGTGTACCGTGAACTGCGAGATCTCAGCGCCCGGCCCTCGGCGGCGGAGGAGGCGCAATGCCGCCATCACCTTTACGGGGTCTTGCGCGGCGATGATCCCTGCTCGGCGGAGCGCTGGCGCGATCTGGCGCTGCCGGTGATCGAGGACATCTGGGCCCGGGGCGGGGCGCCGATCGTCGTCGGCGGCACCGGGCTCTATTTCAAAAGCCTGACCGACGGCCTGTCACAGGTTCCCGAAATTGACGCGGCGGTTCGGCGCGAGGTGCGCGACAGCATCACTCGTGAAACGGCGCCCGCGGCCCATGAACGATTGCAACAGCTTGATCCGGAAATGGCGGCGCGCCTCGCCCCCGGCGATAGCCAGCGGATCGCCCGCGCCCTCGAAGTGGCGCTCTCCACCTGCCGGCCGCTCAGCGCCTGGCAGCGGGTGCCGCCCAGCGGGGGTCTGAACGAACGCGAAGACGTAACGATGGAAAAATATGTCACCGTGATGGACCGGGCCCGGCTTTACGCGCGCTGCGACAGGAGGCTCCGTCAGATGATTGAGGAGGGATCCGCCATCGCCGAGGTCCGCGCCCTGCTCGCGCTCGGCTATCCGCCGGATCTGCCGGTGATGAAATCGCTCGGCGTGCCCCAGATTGCCGGTTATTTGAAAGGCGAAATTCCGCTCGAGGAGGCGATCCGCCTGAGCCAGACGGCGACCCGCCAGTTCGCCAAGCGGCAAATGACCTGGTTCCGCAACCAGTGCGGCGACTGGACTCGGCTCGAATTGTAATATTAATGCCATAAAATAATGAATTTTGTATTTTTATTTCAAAATTCAGGCTTGACTAGGCAATTATATAATACTATGGTGCGCCGGATCGGGGAGCCGTATGTCTTTGCCTTTCGTTTGCTATTGGACAAAGAAGGGGATATATATTGGCTTCTTTTCTTATGCGCGCCTGGGGCGGCATAAAATTTTGTATCCGGAGATATTTTTATAATATTCTTCGGCATAATGCAATAACTGGATTAAGAAAGGCTTATCATGTCCGGCAAAGAGTATAGTGGAGCAGAGATCATCCTCAATTCCCTGGTGGATTTGGGTGTCGAAGTCGTCTTCGGCTACCCGGGCGGTGCTGTGCTTCCTCTCTATGACGAGCTTTTCAAGCAGGACAATATCCGCCACATTCTGGTGCGGCACGAACAGGCCGCCGTTCATGCGGCGGAAGGCTACGCCCGCTCCACCGGGAAACCCGGCGTTGTTCTGGTGACATCGGGTCCCGGAGCGACCAACGCGGTGACCGGTCTGACCGACGCCATGCTGGATTCGATCCCCGTGATCTGTCTAACGGGACAGGTCCCGGTTCACCTGATCGGCAGTGACGCCTTTCAGGAAGCGGACACGGTCGGCATCACCCGCCATTGCAGCAAGCATAATTATCTGGTGCGCGATGTCGACAATCTGTCACAGGTGATCCATGAGGCCTTTTATGTCGCCTCCCATGGCCGGCCGGGTCCGGTCGTGGTGGATATTCCAAAGGATGTCCAGATTCTCACCAGCCGGAACATGCATAGCGGCGCGGTCCGCCATCGCAGCTATCGGCCCGAGGTCAAGGGCGAGATTGACCAGATCAAGGCGGCTGTCGCCCTGCTGGCCGGGGCGAAGAAACCGATTTTCTATACCGGTGGCGGCGTGATCAATTCCGGACCGGCGGCGGCCCAGCTGCTCAGGGAAATGGTTCAACTGACCGGGGCGCCGATCACCAGCACCCTGATGGGGCTCGGGGCTTATCCCGCCGATGACAAGCAATTCCTCGGCATGCTCGGCATGCACGGCACCTATGAAGCCAATAACGCCATGCATGATTGTGATGTCATGGTTTGCGTCGGCGCGCGGTTTGATGACCGGGTGACCGGGCGTCTCGACGCCTTTTCCCCTAAATCCAAGAAGATTCATATTGATATTGACCGTTCGTCGATCAACAAGACTGTGCGGGTCGATGTGCCGATCGTCGGTGATGTCGCCCATGTCCTGGAAGATATGCTGAAGGTCTGGAAAGCGACTTTACTGGAAAACGGCCGCCAGTCCTATGACGACTGGTGGGCCCAGATCGAGCAATGGCGCAGCCGCGATTGCCTGAAATACGCCATGTCCGACGAGGTGATCATGCCGCAATACGCCGTGGAGCGGTTGCAGGCGCTGACCCGGAACAAGGATGTCTATTTCACGACCGAGGTCGGCCAGCATCAGATGTGGGCGGCGCAATATATCAAGTTGCAGGAGCCCAACCGCTGGATGACGTCCGGCGGTCTTGGCACCATGGGTTACGGCTTTCCGGCGGCGATCGGGGTGCAGGTAGCCCACCCGGACGCCCTGGTGATTGATGTGGCCGGCGAAGCCTCGATCCAGATGAATATTCAGGAAATCAGCACCGCAATGCAATATGGCCTGCCGGTCAAGATGTTCATTCTGAATAACGAATATATGGGCATGGTGCGCCAGTGGCAGGAACTCAATCACGGTTCGCGTTATTCGGAATCCTATTCGGACAGCCTGCCGGATTTTGTCGCGCTGGCCAAGGCTTACGGCGCCCACGGCATTATGGTTGACAAGCCGGCCGACCTGGACGATGCCATCAGGGAAATGATCGAAACGCCGGGACTGGTGATCGTCGATTGCCGGGTGGCGAAACTGGCCAACTGTTTCCCGATGGTGCCGAGCGGCGCGGCCCATAACGAAATGATACTGCCGGAAGAAGACGATATTCAGGAATATGAAGGGGGCGCGGCCCTGGTATAGGGCTGCAGGAGAAAACTTATGCACCATACACATAAAGAAATTGAACTTGCCGCCCGTCACACCATTTCGGTTATCGTCGACAATGAAGCCGGGGTTCTGGCGCGGGTGATCGGCCTCTTTTCCGGCCGGGGCTATAATATCGAGCATCTGACCGTGGCGCCGGTTGACCTGGAGGGGACGGAATCGCGCATCACCATTGTCACGATCGGCACGCCCCATGTGATCGAACAGATCAAGGCGCAGCTGGAACGGCTGGTGCCGGTGCACCGGGTGGGCGACCTGACCGAAACCGGCCCCCATGTGGAGCGGGAACTGGCCCTGATCAAGGTGCATTGTCAGAATGACCAGCAGCCGGCGGCGATGCGCATCGCCAAAGCCTTCCGGGCCAAGATCGTCGACAGCACGGTTGACAGCTACATCTTTGAAGTGACCGGCAAGACCGAAAAAATCAAGGCCTTCATTGAACTGATGGACGATGTGGGGCTGGTGGAGGCGGTGCGCACCGGTGTCGCGGCCCTGACGCGGGGCTCGGAGCCGTTATAGGATTTTTTTTAAAACAGGATATTTCGGGTCAGGATGACCAATTTTACAGGTCAGGATGGCCTCATTATTTAAGGAGACGAAGAAATGCGGGTATATTATGATCGCGATGCGGATGTGAACCTGATCAAAACCAAAAAGGTCGTGATCGTCGGATACGGCAGCCAGGGCCATGCCCATGCCGCCAACCTGAAAGACAGCGGGGTGAGCGAGATCGCCGTGGCCCTGCGGGAAAATTCCGCCAGCCGCGCCAAGGCCGAAGCCGCCGGCTTCCGGGTTATGACCCCGGCCGAAGGCGCCGCCTGGGCCGATGTGGTCATGGTTCTGGTGCCCGATGAGCTTCAGGCGGACCTTTACAAGAATGATCTGGCCTCGAATATGAAACAGGGGGCGGCGCTGGTCTTCGCCCACGGCCTGAATATCCATTTCAAGCTGATTGAGCCGCGGGCCGACCTCGACGTCTTCATGATCGCCCCCAAAGGCCCGGGCCATACGGTGCGGTCCGAATATCTCAAGGGCGCCGGGGTGCCGACCCTGATTGCGGTCCATCAGGATGCTTCCGGCAACGCCCATGACATTGGCCTTTCCTATGCTTCGGCGAATGGCGGCGGCCGGGCCGGGGTGATCGAGACGACGTTCAAGGAAGAATGCGAAACCGATCTGTTCGGCGAACAGGCGGTGCTTTGCGGCGGCGCGTCGGCCTTGGTGCAATGCGGTTTTGAGGTCCTGACCGAGGCCGGTTATGCGCCGGAGATGGCCTATTTTGAATGTCTTCATGAGTTGAAGCTGATCGTTGACCTGATGTATGAGGGCGGCATCGCCAACATGCGCTATTCGATCTCCAACACGGCGGAATATGGCGACTATATGACCGGCCCGCGGATCATCACCGAGGACACCAAGAAGGAAATGAAGCGCGTCCTCGCCGACATTCAGGAGGGCCGCTTTGTCAATGACTTCATGCTCGACAACAAGGTCGGTCAGGTGAAGCTGAAGGCCGCCCGCGCCAAGGGCGCCGCTCATCCGATCGAAGAAGTCGGCGCCAGCCTGCGGGCCATGATGCCGTGGCTGAAAGAAAACAAGCTGGTCGATAAGGAAAAGAACTAGCAACTGTATCTCTCAACTTGCATGGTTCACCCACATTTGTCTAGTTTTGCATAGCGCGTTTACGATTGTGACGAGTTTTCGCGCGACTGCTGTCACGATAACTTTGTGTGGTTTTCCGGCCTTTCGCAATCTGTCAGCGAATGGTTTGAGAACGGGGTCATTCCGGGCGAGCGGCGATGAGCCGCGCGGGAACGGAATCCATGTTTAAACATAACTAATATATTGAGATATATCATAGATTCCCGCCTGCGCGCGTATGACGATTTAGATGTTTCAATGAGGGTTTAGGTGTTTCCACCTTCTTCCGGCCCGGGAAAGCATTTTTCAGCGGCCTGCTAGAAATCCAGACCGCGAATCGCCTTGACGCCAGCATCGAAGGGGTGTTTGACTTTCTTCATTTCGGTGACCAGATCCGCACTGTCCATCAGTTCCTGCGGCGCATTGCGGCCGGTGACAATGACATGGGTGTCCTTGTGGCGTCCGGCGATTTTTTCGATCACCTTGTCCAGGGGCAGATAGTCATTGCGCAGGACGATATTCAATTCATCGAGCAGCACCAGTTGATAATCGCCGCTGGTCATCATCCGGCAACTGACGTCCCAGGCGGCGCGGGCGGCCTGAATGTCCCGTTCCCGGTCCTGGGTATTCCAGGTAAAGCCTTCGCCCATCGCCCGCAGGTCGACCAGGTCGGAAAAACGGTTGAAAAACTCTTTTTCGCCGGTTTTCCAGGTGCCTTTGATATATTGAACGATGCCGACCTTCCAGCCGACGCCCAGCGCTCTGAGCACGGTGCCGAAGGCTGCGGTGGATTTTCCCTTGCCGTCGCCGGTATTGACCAGCAGCAGGCTGTGATCGGCCTTCTTTTTCGATTTGACGATTTCGCGCTGTCGGGCCTGTTGCTCCTGCATGGCGGCCTTATGGGCGGCGTTGCGCTGCTGTTCGGATTGCGCTGAACTTGACATGATTGTGTTTTCTCCCTGAAAGACCTGTGACAGTCGAGTGAAGGCTTCCTCCGTCGGCGGCAGGCCAAGGCGCAGAAGAAGCGGTTGATTGGCGAAAGTGCGGACGTAAATGCCATTCTGCGCCAGCCGATGAAACAGGTCCGCGATATTTTCATCCTTGATCAGGCAGAAAAGGTCCGTCCGGCCGATCACCTCATACCCGGCGGCGGTGATCATAGCGCTCAGCCGCATCATGGCCTGCGCCAGTTTTATGCGGTTTTCCGTGATCCAGACCTGATCTCCCAGGGCATGGGTCGCGATAATCAGGCTCAGGGTCGAGATATTCCACAGGCTCGACAGCCCCATCAGCCGCTGGCAGAAGGAAGGGTCGGCATATAATACGCCAAGCCGCATCCCCGCCAGGCCGAAAAATTTGCCGAGAGAACGCAGAATAAAGGTCTGGACCGGCAGATCATAACCGATCAGGCTGTGCTCCGGGGACAGGTCCATGAAGGCTTCGTCAATGATGACCGAGCCGCCCCGTGCGCAATAATCCGTGACGAATTCATACAGCCTGTCCCGGTCCATGATCTGGCCGTCAGGATTGTTGGGCGAGGTGATGATCACCACCTTGCCCTCGGGAATCATGGCGAGGCTTTCCAGCGCATAGGGCAGATAATGAATGATATGCCCTATTCGGTCCCAGCTGTGTTCATGCTCACGATAGGTCGGGCCGAGGATAAAAACCTCGGTATGATTAAACAGGAGCGGTATTTTTTCAATCAGCGCCTGCGACCCGGCCCCGAACAGAATATTTTCTTTTTCACAGCCGAGATAGCGGGCATAGGCGCTGCGGCAGTTTTCATAATCCGCTTTGCCGGGCAGCCGGTTTCCGGCGCTGTTTAAAACCGAAGGGGCGATATTTTCGAGCCAGGGATAGCCCCAGGGATTGATGCCGGTTGACAGATCGACCCAGTCGGACCTTACGTCGGGATACTGCTGCTGGATTTGATGGAGATCCCCTCCGTGAATGCGCGGCATCAAATTACTAACCCTCCGTAAATGAATAATAAAACGCAATACACTATTATACAGATATTTATCAGTTGCAAGGATTGTCTTATGTCATTCCCGCTCAGGCGCTCGCGCCCGTCGCCAAGCCAGCTTCTGGACTGATGCTCGGAACCGTAGGCCAGGGGACCGCCCAGCCTGAAGGCGAGGGCTCCGGCCATGGCCGCTTCGGGCCAGCCGGCGTTGGGGGAACGGTGGCGCGGGGCAAAGCGAAAGGCGGCGCGGGCGGCGCCGATGCTGTCCGCGGCTTTGAGAAAGACGCTTGAGAGGATGAACAGCAGGGCGCACAGGCGGGCCGGAATATAATTCATCACATCGTCAAGCCGCGCCGCCGCCCAGCCGAAATGACGATATTGCGGGCTTTTATGACCGATCATGCTGTCGGCGGTGTTGATGGCCTTATACAGGATCAGGCCGGGCAGGCCGCCAATCAGAAACCAGAAGGTGGGGGCGATCACGCCGTCGGAAAAATTTTCGGCCAGGCTTTCGATGGCGGCGCGGCAAACGGCCGGGACGGTCATCCGATCGACATTGCGGCCGACAATCATGCCGACGGCGCCCCGGGCCTGACCTACGTCGCCCGTCTCAAGGGGGGAAGCCACCGCCTTTACGTGGTTGATCAGGCTGCGGGAGCTGAGGAAAATACTGGCGACGGCCGCGAGCAGCAGCAGCGAAAGTCCGTTCGACGGCAGGCTCAGTATAAGCCGGTTGAGCCAATATGCTGCGACGGCAATAAGGTCGAGATAGAGCGTCAGGCATAGAACGCCGGAAATTTTTCGGCTCCGGTCGGAAAAATCCGTCCGGTTGCCGAGGCGATCCAGACGGCTGAGCAGTCCGCCCATCCAGACCACCGGATGGGGCAGGCGGTCATACAGCGCCCGGGGATCGCCAATGATCAGATCGAGAAGCAGCGCCAGCAGCAGAACCCAGGCGACCGGCAGCGGCAAGGGCGCAGCCTGATATATTTCAGCTCCCGGGACCACGGCCTATTCCCGGTGTTCCGGCGCGCCGGACCTTTTCCACGGGGCAAGGAACATATCGCCATTTTCCCGCCAGCGACTGGCCCTGATATGATAGGCCCTTTGCAGGTTTTCCGCCGTCAGGACCTTTTCCACCGGACCGTGATCCATGATTTTGCCCTGATGCAGCAGGACAAGCGCATCGCAGTATCTTTGCGCCAGGCTGAGGTCATGAAGCACGATCAAAACCCCATGCCCGGCCCGGGCCAGATTTCGCAGAATATCCATCACCTGCAACTGATGATAGGGGTCAAGGGAGGCGACGGGCTCGTCGGCGCAGAGATATTCGGCTTCGGAAACCATGGCGCGGGCCAGCATGACACAGGCCCGTTCGCCGCCGGACAGGGTGGTCGTCAGCCGGTCGGCCAGATGCAGCGTGTCGGTTTTCTCCATCGCCTGGCGGATAAGTCTTTGATCATGTTCGCCGATCTTTTGCCATGGGCCGAGATGGGGAATCCGGCCGAGCGAGATGATATGCCGCACGTCAAGCGGCCAGTGGACGGGCGCCCCCTGCGCGGCATAGGCGATTTTCTTCGCCCGGTCCCTGAGGCTCCAGTTCGCGAGGTCCGCGCCGTCGAGCCGGACAACGCCGGACTGATATTCGGCCAGGCCGAGAATCGCCCGCAGCAGGCTGCTTTTGCCGGCGCCGTTGGGGCCGATCAGGCCGATCATCTGGCCCTTCGGCACGGTCATGGACACGTCATCAAGAATCCGCCGGTCCCGGATAGAGAGGGTGATGTTGCGGGCCTCCAGGGCCGGGGCGCGGCTTTTCGTCTCTGTCATCTCATGGTCCCCCGGGTGCGGTAAATAATATAGAGAAACAGCGGCGAGCCGATAAAGGCGGTGACCACGCCAAGGCGCAACTGGCCATGGCCGATCGGCATGCGGGTCAGCAGATCGGCGCCGCTGAGCAGAATGGCGCCGAGCAGGGCGCTCGGGATCAGCAGCCGGCCGGGAGAATGGCCGATCAGGCTGCGGACCATATGGGGCACCACCAGGCCGACAAAGCCGATGGAGCCGCAGACGGAGACCGTCGCCCCGACGCAGATGGCGCTGCCGATGATGACCTTCATGCGCAGCCATTTCAGGTTGATGCCCAGGGTCTGGGCGGTTTCCTCGCCGAGGCTGCTGGCGTCCAGCCCCTGTCCGACGCCCTGCATGATCAGCCAGCCGAGGAGGATAAACGGCCCGGCAAGGCTGATGTCGGTCATCGTCCGGTTCTCCAGCGAGCCGAGCAGCCACATGATCATATCCTGCAGCGACATGGGGTTGGGGGCGAAATTCATGGTCAGCGAGATGGCGGCGGTGGCGAGCGCGCTGATGCCGATGCCGGCGAGGATCAGCGTCAGCACACTGCTGTCGCGGCTTGAAATCAGCGATAAAATCAGGGTGGCGAGCAGGGCCCCGGCCATCGACAGGATCTGGATCGACAGGGGGAAGACCGCAGACAGGCCGAAATAAATGGCGATCACCGCGCCAAGCCCGGCGGTGGCGGAGACGCCGATCACCCCCGGGTCGGCCAGCGGATTGCGCAGCAGACCCTGCAGGGCCGCGCCGGAAATGCCGAGGGAGGCCCCGGCCAGAATGCCGAGCACAACCCGTGGCAGGCGCAGTTCAAGGACGATGATCTCCGTCGGGCCGTCCGCCGTTCCCATGAGGGCGGCGACAATATCGCCGGCCGGCAGGTCGGCTGCGCCGATGAACAGCGACAAAAAGGCGACGGCAAACAGCAGCAGGCTCAGCAGGATGGTCAGCAGAGGAGGATTAATCCGCATCATTCATCACCTTTCCGGGCCTTTCTGGATCTTTTTGACCGGGGGGAGGCGTCAACGGGCAGGAACAGTTTTTCGGTTTCCCGCTGAATATATTCCGCCGCCTCGACCGAGAATATGCCGTTGCAGGACAGAAAGCGCCCCGGCACCATGATGGTCGGGATTTCATCAATCATTTTCCGGATCCGGCCATGACGCGACAGGCTCCAGTTGGAGACATGAAGATTGTCGAGATCAAAAAAACTGCCGATGATCAGGTCAGGCGGGTTCAGGACCAGCGCCTCCAGCGGCAGGGGCTGCCAGCCGACCAGTCCCAGTTCTTCCGTCAGCGGCGAAAGCCCGGCCAGCCGGAAGACGTTATTGACAAAGGTGTCCTTGCCCGCCGTGATGCCGCCGGGGGTGATATAGGCGACGCGGATTTTCCGGTCGAGGGCGCGGATGGCGGCCGAGCGCCGCCGCACCTTTTCGAGGCGGTTCTGATAATCCCGGATCAGATTTTCCGCCCGCGCCCGTTGATCGAGGGCGGCGCCGACCAGGCGCATGTTCTGATAGAGAATTTCCGGGCCGGTGCCATATCGGGCGGTGGCGACCTTGACCTTGGTCCGCTCCAGAAAGGGCAGAATTTTGAAGCCGCCCCAATAGCGGATGACCACATCGGGCGTTTTATGGAGGATTTCTTCCGACGTGGCGTTGAACAGGGGAAGCCCCCTGGCCTTTTCCCGGTAAAAGGAGTGGTTTTTGACCGCGTCGGTCGTCAGCGCCATGACCTGGTCCCGGTCGGCCATCGACAACAGAAACTGGTCGGCGCAATAGTCGAGGGAAACGGCCGTTGGTTTCGCGGAAGCGGCGGAGCCACTTTGCGGCAGGAGACAGCATAAAAATGCCGCAAGCATCCTGAGGAACGGTTTCGTTCGGGATGATGCGGCATTTGTCATGTCTCTGTCCTTGGTTTCAGGGTTCAACGGGCGGGATCAGAATTTCCCTCTTATCCCGATATGGGCGGCGCGGTCCGGCGTGCCGTAGCCGTTGACCTGCTGATATTCCCTGTCAAACAGGTTATCAATTCTGCCATAAATCTCAACCGCTTCACCGATTTCATAGGCCGCCTTCAGGTCAACGCGGGTCCAGCTGTCGGTGCCGGCGGTATATTGGTCGGTTTCCTTGCCGTTATAGGTCAGGCTGAGGCCAAGTTGCAGGCCCCTTGTCGCCTGCCACTGGACTTCGGCGAAGGCGGCGTTCCGCGGCACCCGGACAAGGTCCGTATCGCTATCCCTGTCCCTGGCGTCGGTGAAGGTATAATTGCCGCGTAGTCTCAGGTCGTCGCCGATCCGGGCGTCAAGGAACAACTCAACCCCCTTGGTGCGGACATTGGCGATATTGTTATAGCCGACCGTAAAGTCAAAGGCGATCATATCGGTGATTTTCTGGTTGAAATAGGTGGCGCCGATATGAATCTGGTCCTCCAGAAAGCCCTGTTCAAAACCGACTTCCCAGCCGCTTGATTCCTCGGGCCTCAGGTTGGCGTTTGGTTCTGTCAGGCCGCAGAAGCTGCAGATATAGGTGAGTTGAAAGACGCTCGGGGCCTTGAAGCCCTCGCCCCAGTTGGCGAAGATTTTCGTGCCGCTGTCGGCGAAGAAATAAGCCGCGGTCAGGCGCGGCGTCGTGGTGTCGCCATAGGCGTTATGATCGTCATAACGCAGGCCGGCGGTGAGGGTGAGCCCGCCCAGTCCCTGCCAGCTTAGTTCGGAAAAGACGCTGTCGATATTGAATGTCTCGTCCGAAACAGACTCGGCCTTGGTTTCCTCATGCTGCAGGCCGAAGGAAACGGCGAAATCCTCACGGATCTTGTAATGGCCGAAATAATCCAGGTTCAGTCTCGCGCCTTCGGCGTTATAGCTTTCCAGGCCATCACTTTCATTGCGGCGGTCCGTGGTCGAATATTCCACCGACAGCGTGTTGTGCAGGGCGCCGTCCAGATAATTGAAGAAGCCGCGACCGGCGACCAGAAATTCTTCTGAATAGCTGACTTCGTCGCCGTCGGCCGGGCCAAAGCCGTCAAATTCGCTGCGGCCGTCGACATATCGGCTGATCAGTTGCAGGCTGTGATTTTCGGAAATTTTGCCGCTGACCTTGCCGTGCAGGGAAATATTGCGATAGCCGTCCTGTTCCGTATTGCCGTTATTCTCGTCGGCTTTCGAGATGCCGTCGCTGGTGATGCCGCTGGCCGACAGGCTGAAATTCAGCTTGTCCGAGCCGCCGGCAATATGGCCGCCGCCGCGGAATGTATTGAATGAGCCGCCTTCGGCAAACAGGCTGCCGGTCAGGCCGCCTTCGCCGCCGGGGGTGATGATGTTGACGACCCCGCCGATGGCGTCGGAACCATAAAGGATGGATTGCGGACCGCGCAGCACTTCGATCCGCGCAATGCCGTTGGGGTCAAGATTGGCGAAGTTATAACCGCCGCCCGGGGTCGAGACGTCATTGACCTGTACGCCGTCGATCAGGATCACGGTCTGGTCGGAACTGGCGCCGCGAATGCGCACAGAGGATACGCCGCCAAAGGAACCGTTCTGATTGAGGGTCAGGCCGGGGACGGATTGCAGCATATCCTGAACAAAAACGGTTTGGGCGGCCTCGAGGTCTTCCGTATTGATGACCGAAATACTGCTGCCGATGTCAGACAGGTTGCGGTCATAACGGGTGGCGGTGACCACCACTTCCTCAAAGGCTTCCTCGGCATGGATCGCGGGGGCGGGCAACAGGACCAGCGGCGCGGCTGTCGCCAGAAGGACGCGGGACAAGGGGATGCTGTTTTTCATTTTCATTGTGTTTCCTCATAACTGCTTGTGCAGAATAGTCATTTTCAAAAGACATGTGAGGAAGCGGGAAGGGGTAAGCCTGGACACTCCGCACATGGCAACATGCGTCACCTGTACGGAAATTCCGCTCTGTCCCATTATCCCGATAGGCAGAAAGGGCGACCTGATGGCAGGTTTCCTGACTTATGGGTTATTGCTGAATATCACCTTCCTGGGTTTTTCCCAGTGGTATATGGATAAACAACTCGCCAATTACAGTTGCGGGTACAGTCACGGAAAGCTAACCGTGTTCCCTATTATCCCCTTGCGGGGCACCATCGTGTCAGAAGCTATAGTCAATCGCGCCGGGGCTGGCAAGTAAAATGAACGCATAATTTCCGGAAAAATATTTCAGCAATTAAGCAAACTGCGGGGTATGTCGTTCACCATGGATTATTCTTTTGCTTGTGGTGATATGCCCCTTCGCAGGGTGAATGCGCCGCGGATCATGCCGATGTCATAGCCGGTGGCCTGATCCTCGGGATAATATTCGGCCAGCTGCCGCCTGACGTCGGGACGCAGATTGGCGCCGTGGCAGGCGAGGCACATTTCCTGGGTCGGGATCGCCTTCATATAACGAAAGGTCCCGTCGGCGCCCCATTCGGCATGATCGATGGTCTTCGGGTCTTCCCCGGCCCGCCGGCGCTTTTCAAAGTCCTGCAGGACAGCCCGCTCCCAGTCATCCGGCGCGCTGGCGGGGTTGCGCAGCTTCAGGCTGGTGCGGCCAATGGTCCAGGCGCTCTTTTCCGACAGATTGTGGGCGATTTGCGGGGATTTATGGCTGCAGACTTCGATGGCGGCGATCGGCCCGTCGGTTTTTATGGCCTGGGCGAGAGCGGCCTTCAGTTGCCCGGCATAGCTTTTGATCAGGCCCCTGGCTTCGCGGATCAGGGGTTCGGACCGGGCGGTTGCCGTTTCTTCGGCGACCAGGGGGGCGCTATTGCCGACGAATGCAAAGGGGATCAGGAAGACAAACGGGAAACGGGAAAGCATGTCGACTCCTTTGAAAAAGAAATATGCTAAGGGGTTTTGCGCACCCGGGCAAGAGCGGTTTTGCCGCAACGGCGGCCTAAAAGCCCCGTTAATTCAGAATCTTTTGTGCAGTGGCGTAATTTTTATATAATCTTCACTTGACGAAGGTGATTTTCTCTCTATGTTCGTCTGCGGGCTATCCCTCCCCAACGGGGGACGCCTATTCTGGAAGGAGTAGGAGAAAATTATGAAACCTGTACAGAAGCCAGCGAATCCGCTGTTTTCGTCAGGCCCGTGCGCCAAGCGCCCGGGCTGGACGCTCGAAAATCTAAAGGACGCGCCCCTCGGCCGTTCCCATCGCGCCAAAATTGGCAAATCCCGTCTTAAAGAAGCCATTGATCGCACTGCCGCCATGCTCGGCGTGCCGGAAGATTATCGCGTCGGCATCGTGCCGGCGTCCGATACCGGGGCGGTTGAAATGGCGCTCTGGTCCCTTTTAAGCGCGCGGGGCGTCGACATGCTGGCCTGGGAAAGTTTCGGTTCCGGCTGGATCACCGATGTCACCAAACAGTTGAAGCTGGACGATGTCCGGTCGCTGACCGCCGGCTATGGCGATCTGCCGGACCTGTCGCTGGTCGACCCGGCGCGCGACGTGGTGTTTACCTGGAACGGCACCACATCCGGCGTCAAGGTGCCCCATGCCGACTGGATCAGTGACGATCGGGCGGGCCTGACCATTTGCGACGCCACCTCGGCCGCCTTCGCCATGGATCTGCCGTGGGACAAGCTGGACGTGACGACCTTCTCCTGGCAGAAGGTCCTGGGCGGCGAAGCGGCCCACGGGGTGATTATCCTCAGCCCGCGGGCGGTCGAACGGCTGGAAAATTATACGCCGGCCTGGCCGTTGCCGAAAATATTCCGCCTGACCAAGGGCGGCAAGCTGATTGAGGGCATCTTTACCGGCGCCACCATCAACACCCCGTCCATGCTTTGTGTCGAGGATTATCTCGATGCGCTGGGCTGGGCCGACAGCATCGGCGGCCTCAAAGGGCTGATCGAACGGTCTGAAGCCAATCTGGCGGTGCTGCGCGACTGGGTGGCGCACACCGACTGGGTCCGGTTCCTGGCCAATGATGCGGCGACTGTGTCCAATACCTCGGTCTGTCTCAAGATCGTCGCCCCGTGGTTTACAGCGCTTTCGCCTGAAGAACAGGCGACGGCGGCCAAAGAAATGGCGACGCTGCTGGATGAAGAAGGCGCGGCCTATGACATCGGCGCCTACCGGGACGCCCCGGCGGGCCTGCGTATCTGGGCCGGATCGACCGTTGAAGCCGCCGACCTGAAAGCGCTGCTGCCCTGGCTCGACTGGGCCTACGGCGAAGTCAAAGACAGACGGGCGGCCTGAGGGCCCCCGTTCACCGAACATCACAGAATTTACAGTTAGGACAGCATGATTCTGTCCAGGTTTATGAAAGGCGCCTGAAAATGGTAAAGGTACTTATTTCTGACAAGTTAAGCCCGTTGGCGAAAGAAATTTTTGAGCAGCGCGGCATCGAAGTGGATCAGATTGTCGGTCTGACCCCGGAACAATTGATTGAGGCGATCCCGCGCTATGACGGCCTGGCGATCCGTTCCGCCACCAAAGTCACCAAAGAGGTTCTGGCGGCGGCGAAAAACCTTAAAGTCGTCGGCCGCGCCGGCATCGGCGTTGACAATGTCGACGTCAAGGCGGCGACCCAAAGCGGCGTCGTCGTCATGAATACGCCGTTCGGCAACAGCATCACGACGGCCGAACACGCCATCGCCATGATGTTCGCCGTGGCGCGGCAGATCCCGCTGGCCAATGAAAGCACCCATAACGGCAAATGGGAGAAATCCCGCTTTATGGGGGTTGAACTGACGTCCAAGGTGCTGGGCATCATCGGTTGCGGCAATATCGGCGCCATCGCCGCCGAACGGGCCCTGGGCCTGAAAATGAAGGTCATCGCCTATGATCCCTATCTGTCTGTCGAACGGGCCGAGGAACTGGGGGTTGAGAAGGTGGAGCTGGACGGCCTGCTGGCGCGGGCGGATTTCATCAGCCTGCATACGCCATTGACCGATAACACCCGCGGCATCCTCAATGCGGCGGCCTTCGCCAAAATGAAGGACGGGGTCCGGATCATCAACTGCGCCCGCGGCGGCCTGATTGACGAGGCCGCCCTGCTTGAGGCGCTCGACAGCGGCAAGGTCGCCGGCGTCGCGCTTGATGTGTTCGCCGAGGAGCCGGCCCGGAAAAACGCCCTGTTCGGCCATGAAAAAGTCGTGGCGACGCCCCACCTTGGCGCGTCAACCTCCGAAGCCCAGGTCAATGTGGCGGTTCAGGTGGCGGAACAGATGGCCGATTATCTGCTTGACGGCGCCGTGACCAACGCGCTCAACATGCCGTCGGTCTCGGCGGAGGATTCGATTCGCCTCAGCCCCTATATGTCGCTCGCCAAACAGCTCGGCAGTTTCGCCGGGCAGTTGACGGAGCATGCGCTGGAAAGCATCCAGATTGAATATCAGGGCGATGTGACGGAACTGAACACCCGGCCGCTGACCGCGATCGTCGTCGAAGGACTGCTGCAGCCGCTGATGGATTGCGTCAATATGGTCAACGCCCTGGCGGTGGCCAAGGAACGGGATATTGACGTGGTTGAAACCAAACATGATTCCGAAGGCGACTATAATACCTATATCAAGGTGACGGTGACCACCGACAAGCAGGAACGCTGTGTCGCGGGCACCTTGTTCGCCGACAAACGGCCGCGGATCGTCAGCGTCAAGGATATTGTGGTCGAGGCCGAACTGACGCCCTATATGCTCTATGTCTCCAACGAGGACCTGCCCGGATTTATCGGCGCCCTGGGGACGACACTGGGCGATGCGGGGCTCAATATTGCGACCTTCAGCCTGGGCCGGGCGGAAGAGGGCGGCGAGGCGATCGCCCTGGTCGCCATTGACGCCCCGGCCGACGCGAGGACCGTCGCGGCGGTGGAGGCTCTGCCCCATGTCAAACAGGTGAAAGCCCTGACCTTCTGAATCCGGATAATATTTTTTGAGGAAAAGGGGCCTTCCGCCACGGCGGGGGCCTCTTTTTCTATGGTTGCGCCTTTTACGACCTAGGTTCTGCCCCTAATTTCGCCGCCGGGGGCAGGTGTTAATTGACGGGATGCCAATTGACTGGATGAAAGAGCTGGGATATAAGCACGGCCGTGAGTCACACTACTCAAATGGACGCAATATGCTTGAACCGAATGATACCGCTCTCCTGCCGGAAGGCCTGCATGACACGCTGGCCCATGAGGCGGAATATGAGGCCGAAATCGTTGAAAAACTGCGGCAGTGTTTCGCCCGTTACGGTTATGAGCGGGTCGTGCCGCCGCTGGTCGAATTCGAGGAAAGTCTGCTCTGCGGTCCGGGCAAGGCCCAGTCGCGCAATATGTTCCGGGTGATGGACCCGGTGAGCCAGCGGATGATGGCGGTGCGCACCGACATGACCGGCCAGGTGGCGCGGATCGCCCGCACCCGGATGCGGAATGCGCCCCGGCCGCTGCGGCTCAGCTATTCCGGCGATGTCCTGCGGGTGCGCGGCAGCCAGTTGCGGCCTGAAAGGGAATTCAAGCAGGCCGGGGTCGAACTGATCGGCTCCGACAGTTCCGAGGCTTATGTTGAAATTATCCTGCTGGCGCGGGATGTTCTCGCCACGGTCGGAATCACGGACGCCAGCATTGACCTGACGATGCCGTTGCTGGTGCCGGCGATCTGCCGGGGGCTTGATCTGGATGCGGAAACGTCAAAATCCGTCCGCTACGCCCTTGACGCCAAGGACATTGGCGAGCTTGAAAATCTCGCGGGCGACATCGGCGACATCAGCCGGCAACTGCTGACGGCGGCGGGGGCGGCGGACAAGGCGATGGCGGTGATAAAATCATTGTCCCTGCCGGCCGAGGCGCGCGCGATCTGTGATGAACTGGAAAAGTTGCTCGACCGGCTCCGTAATGTCGCGCCGGATTTGAAGGTGACCGTCGATCCCGGGGAATACAGCGGCTTTGAATTTCAGACCGGCATCGGTTTTTCCCTGTTCGTCAAGGGGGTGCGCGGCGAACTGGGGCGCGGCGGGCGCTATCGGGTCGAAGGCGGCAGGGATGATGAACCGGCGACCGGTTTTTCCCTCTATCTGGACAGCCTGATGCGGGCCCTGCCGGATATGGCGGAGCTTAAATATATATATTGTCCGTTCGGCATGGATATGGCGATCGTCAGCGACCTGCGCGATCAGGGATACCGCACCATCTGCGGCCTTGATGCGGTGACGGATGAACCGGCGGAAGCCGCCCGGCTGAACTGTCAGTATCTCTGGCGGGTGGACAGCATCGTTAAGTTATGAGACGGTTTGAGGTGAAAGCCGTATTTTTGACCGTATTTTTGAAAGGGTGATAAAGTGGCGAATGTGGTAGTGGTCGGCTCTCAATGGGGCGATGAGGGCAAAGGCAAGATTGTGGACTGGTTATCGAAGCGGGCCGATGTGGTGGTGCGCTTTCAGGGCGGCCATAACGCCGGCCATACCCTTGTCATTGACGGCAAGGTCTATAAGCTGAGCCTGTTGCCGTCGGGCATCGTGCGCGGCGGCAAATATTCGGTGATCGGCAACGGCGTCGTCGTCGATCCCTGGGCCCTGATGAAGGAAATAGAACTGCTGACCTCGCAGGGGGTGGTGATTTCCGCCGACAATCTGATGCTGGCGGAAAATTGCGCCCTGATCCTGCCGCTCCACGGCGAACTGGACGGGGTTCGGGAAGATGCGGCGAATGTCTGCACCAAGGGCGGCCCCAAGATCGGCACCACCCGGCGGGGCATTGGCCCGGCCTATGAAGACAAGGTGGCGCGGCGGGCGCTCAGGGCCTGCGACCTGACCTCGGATGCGGCGATCGAAAGTCGGGTTGACGTGCTGCTCGGCCATCATAACCCGCTGCGGCGCGGTCTCGGCGTGGCGGAAATCGATCGCGATGAACTGATCGGCAAGATCAAGGAAATCGCCCCGAAAATTATTCCTTTTATCGGCGCGAGCTGGCGGGTGCTGGATGAAATGCGCAAAGGTCGCAAGCGGATTCTGTTTGAAGGGGCGCAGGGCATCATGCTCGACGTGGATCACGGCACTTATCCGTTCGTCACCTCGTCCAATACCATTTCATCCCAGGCCGCCGGCGGCAGCGGCACCGGTGCCGGCACGCTGGATTATGTGCTGGGCATCACCAAGGCCTATACCACCCGGGTCGGCGAAGGGCCTTTTCCGACCGAGCTTTTTGATGAGGTGGGCCGGGGCCTTGGCGAGCGCGGCCATGAATTCGGCACCGTTACCGGGCGCAGTCGGCGCTGCGGTTATTTTGATGCGGTGATGGTGCGTCAGGCGACCAAGGTCGGCGGCATCACCGGCATCGCGCTGACCAAGCTGGATGTGCTGGACGGCATGGATGAACTGAAAGTCTGTATCGCCTATGAGCTTGACGGCGAACGGCTTGATTATTTTCCGGCCTCAACCGCCGATCAGGCCCGGGTCAAACCGATCTATGAAACGCTGGAAGGCTGGTCCGAAAGCACCTTCGGCGCCCGCAGCTGGAAAGACCTGCCGGCGACGGCGATCAAATATGTCCGCCGGATTGAGGAACTGATTGAAACGCCGGTGGCGCTGTTGTCGACCAGTCCGGAACGGGAAGACACCATTCTGGTGCATGATCCCTTTGAGGGCTGAGATATTGCTCTGGTTCAGGACCACAGCCAAAAACGGCGCTTGGACAAAGCGCCGTTTTTTTATCTGCGCCTTGGCTTCCCCTATGACGTCGGGTAGTGGAAGATATTCAGTTTGTTACCGTCCGGATCCCGGAAATAACCGACATAGAAATTGGGATCGAAGTCCGGTCGTGGTCCCGGGGCGCCTTCATCGACGCCGCCCAGTTCCAACGCCAGGGCGTGGATTTTATCGACGGTGGCCGGGTCCGGCGCGGCGAAGGCCATCATGACGCCGTTGCCGACGGTCGCCGCCTCGCCGTCAAAGGGGGTGATGACACTGAAGCTGGTTGTTTTGTCGCCGAAAGTCCAGGCAATGAAGCTGTCGCTTTCCATTTCCCGTTTGCCGCCGAGCTCCGCCAGAAGCGTGTCGTAATAATGGCTCGCCCTGGCCAGGTCATTGGTCCCCACCATTACATATCCGAGCATTGATCTTTTCTCCCTGATTTGAGTGGTTTGCTTTCACTGGAATGGGGGCAGAGGATAACCTATTCCCGCTTTTATAAAAACATAATTTTCTCATTTGTCGCCGCTGGTCCCGCCGGTTGCGCAAAAAAATGACCGGACAGGGTATTTTTCGGTTCACAGGGCGAATATAATTGTCTATAAGGTCTGGCAATTGAAATATTATGCAAGCAATGGCATGGAACAGAGATATAATTCATTCGTGAACCATATGACCCCGGGCAAGGCGATTGCCGGCGGTTCTCTGTCGCCGCTTGTCTCCAGACTTCTCTCCCTTCTTCTATCCCTGCTTCCGGGTCGACTTACCCGCCCCTGACGTCTTGATGATTTTGCCGGCGCGCCGGCGGACGTTCAGGGGAGAAAACCGGAGCTCACTCCCGACAATTTCACCAGGTGACATGCGGGAAACATGATATATTCAGTTCATACAGCAAGATTAAGGGTAATCAGATGACCAGAGATGAAAACAGGGTAATAATTTTCGATACAACATTGCGCGACGGCGAGCAGTCGCCGGGCTGCTCCATGACCTTGAGCGAAAAACTGCGGGTGGCCGAGGCGCTGGAAAATCTCGGCGTCGATGTGATCGAAGCCGGTTTCGCCATTGCCTCCAACGGCGACTTTGAGGCCGTCTCGCAGGTGGCGCAACTGTTGAAAGAAACATCGGTATGCTCGCTGTCGCGGGCGTCCCACAAGGATATTGACCGGGCGGCGGAGGCTTTGAAAAAGGCGGTGCGGCCGCGGATTCATACCTTTATTTCCACCAGCCCGCTGCATATGGAGCATAAGCTGCAGATGACGCCGGAGGAGGTGATCGAGCGGATCGCCGACAGTGTGGCTTACGCCCGTAATCTGTGCGACGATGTGGAGTGGTCCTGCGAGGACGGCACCCGCACCGAAGCCGATTTCATGTATAGGGCGATCGAGACCGCGATCAGGGCCGGGGCGACGACGATCAATGTGCCGGACACCGTCGGCTATACCACGCCGGACGAATATGAAATCATGATGCGCAAGATTATCGAGAATGTGCCCAATTCAGACAAGGCGATCTTCTCGACCCATTGTCATAATGATCTGGGGTTGGCGGTGGCCAACTCCATTGCCGCCGTTCAAGGTGGGGCGCGTCAGATCGAATGCACGGTCAACGGCATTGGCGAGCGGGCCGGCAATGCGGCGCTGGAGGAAATCATCATGGCGTTTCGCACCCGCCAGGACGCCCTGCCCTATCATACCGGGATTGTGACGGAGAATATCATCAAGACCTCGCGTCTGGTGTCGTCCGTCACCGGGCTTGACGTCCAGCATAACAAGGCGATTGTCGGCGCCAACGCCTTCGCCCATGAAAGCGGCATCCATCAGGACGGCATGTTGAAGAACGCCGAAACCTATGAGATCATGACGCCGGAATCCGTCGGCCTGAAAAAGTCCGAACTGGTAATGGGCAAGCATTCCGGCCGCCATGCCTTCCGCGAGAAACTGAAGGATCTCGGCTATGATCTGGCGGATAATGAATTCATCAGCGCCTTCACCCGCTTCAAGGATCTGGCCGATGTGAAAAAGACCCTCTATGATGACGACATCATCGCCATCATTGATGAGGACATGCGCGATAATGAGCATATGAAGCTGGAAAGCTGGTCCTTTATCTGTGACAGCTGGCAGCCGAGCAGCGCGACCTTCGGCTTGCTGGTCGATGGGGAAAACCTGACGGTGACCCGCAAGGGCAACGGCCCGGTTGACGCCGCCTTCAAGGCGCTGCGGACCCTGACCGACGGCGAGCCGCATCTGGAGCTTTATCAGGTGCATGCGGTGACCCGCGGCACCGACGCCCAGGCCGAGGTGACGGTGAGACTGGAGGAAGACGGCAAGACCGTCAACGGCCACGGCGCCCATGTCGATACGCTGGTGGCGTCGGCCAAGGCCTATATCAATGCGCTGAACAAACTGCAGGTCAAGCGGCAGAAAACCGCGCCCGGCGCCATGGGCGATTAAGCGTCAGGCCCGTCGGGCGTGTCATAAGGCTCCGTCTGGCCCCAGTTGATCGCCGTGTGATCAAAGCCGCTTTCCAATGTCGGCTTGATCACCGCGAAATAGGGCGACAGGTCAAAATCCCGCGGCGTGAACAGGTTATAGTTCCGGATATGGTAAATTTCCCTGAGGATATATTTGGCGCTGCCGGAATCGACGCTTTCCCGGGTGACGGTCGGCAGGATCGGGTAGCGGACGCTTTGAAAGGCCTGGGCGATCAGGGTCGAACAGATGGCCCGCGTCGGGTCGCCGCTGCCGATGGCGAGCATACGCCGCCGCAGGAACACCGGCACCGGCGGATAGGGAAACAGGTAGCGGGCCAGGTCAACGATATTCTTCATGTCATATTGCTGGCCGATGCGTTTGCGGGCATAGGCGATCACCTGTTGTTTCTCCGCCTCGGACAGGCTCACCGGACGGCAGATGCGGGTGTTGAACTGCTTGTATTTGTTTAAGGAGACGTATTTGACGCCGCCGTCGGATTCGGCTTCGATCAAATCGAGGGACAGGGCCGCCCCGGCGGACGCGTCCGGCGCGTTTTGATCCGGGCCGATATAAAGCGCCGCATGGGACCATGTGGACTGGGTGAGATATTTAATGATGCTGCTGACCCGCTGGTTGCCCTCGACCAGGAGGACGTCGCCGGGCCTCAGATGGCGTTCCAGGATCTGCGGGCTTGTGATGGAAAAGGGCTCGTATTTCCAGACCGGCCTTTGCAGATAACCAATGATATAGTCCGAAATTTTTTCCCGTAACCAGTTGAACATTTTCTGCTCTTGTTTTGATGGTTAATGATGTTGAACTCGTATCTGTTTAGCCATAGTATCTTGGAACTTGCGGATTCGTTCAAGATTTACTTGTGAAAAACAAAAAACACTCTGGTTGCGCCACAAAAAAATTGCTTTCCCAACGGGTTGTTAATAAAAACGGTGTATAAGGATGCGGGATCAGGGTTAATATCCCTGGAAAATATAAATTAACGATAGCGATAGGCGACAATATATGTTTGAAAAGCTGCTGGGGATGTTTTCATCCGACATGGCGATTGATCTGGGCACCGCGAACACACTGGTGTATGTGAAGGGGCGCGGGATTGTCCTCAATGAGCCTTCTGTGGTGGCGATTAAAAACACCGGTGGCGTAAAATCGGTCATCGCGGTCGGCGAGGCGGCCAAGATGATGCTGGGCCGCACGCCGGGCGACATTGAAGCCATTCGCCCCCTGCGCGACGGGGTGATCGCCGATTTTGAAGTGGCGGAAGCCATGATCAAGGATTTCATCCGCAAGGTCCATAACCGCAGCATGTTCGCCAGCCCGCAAATTGTCATCTGCGTGCCTTCCGGCTCGACGCCCGTCGAACGCAAGGCCATTCGCGACAGCGCCCTTGAGGCCGGGGCCCGCCGGGTGTTCCTGATCGAGGAGCCGATGGCGGCGGCGATCGGCGCCGGGCTGCCGGTGACCGAGCCCACGGGATCAATGATTGTCGATATCGGCGGCGGCACCAGCGAGGTGGCGGTCCTGTCCCTCGGCGGCATTGTCTATGCGGCGTCGGTCCGGGTCGGCGGCGACAAGATGGACGAGGCGATCATCGCCTATATCCGCCGCAACCATAACCTGCTGATCGGGGAAGCCAGCGCCGAACGGATCAAGAAGGAAATCGGCACCGCCGCCCCGCCCGAGGACGGCGTCGGCCAGACCATGGAAATCAAGGGCCGTGACCTGATGAACGGCGTGCCGAAAGTGGTGATCATTGACCAGTTGCAGATTTCCGAAGCCCTCGCCGAACCGGTCAGCGCCATCGTCGAAGGCGTCAAGACCGCCCTGGAGAGAACCCCGCCGGAACTGGCGGCGGATATTGTCGAAAAAGGCATTGTGCTGACCGGTGGCGGCGCGCTGCTGAGAGATATGGATAAAATCATCCGCAAGGCGACGGGCCTGTCGGTGATCGTTGCCGATGAGTCCCTGACCTGTGTCGCGCTGGGCACCGGCCGCTCTTTGGAAGATGAAATCCTCAAACATGTCCTGATCGAGTCATATTGAGGTTAATGCGTCAGAACCCGGTGGAGCGAGGATAAAGGATGAAGGAGTTGAGGTATAGATTTTCCACCGGCTTCTTCATCACATTGTCTCTTGCCCTGCTTGTTTTCGGCAGCAACAACAACAGTGTGGTCAACCGGATCCGGGCGGATGTTTCCGGCATTTTCGTGCCGCTGCTGGATGTGATCTCCCGGCCGCTGGAGGCGGCGGATGATTTCATCGAATGGACCCAGAATCTGGCGATCGTTTTTTCAGAGAACAAACAGCTTCGGGAAGAAAACAACCGTTTACGCCAGGCCCAGATCAAGGCGTCGCAACTGGCGATCGACAATCAACGCCTCAAACGGCTGCTGAATGTGGGGGAGGGGCAGGTCGAGACCATCGCCGCGGCGCGGGTGGTCTCCGACAGCGGCAGCCCGTTTTTCAAAAGCGTATTGATCAACCGGGGCGCCGAGGACGGCCTGAAGAACCGCCAGGCCGTTATCAATGAGGACGGCATTGTCGGCCGGACGATCAATGTGGGGGCGTCCTCGGCGCGGGTGTTGCTGGCGACTGACATCAACAGCCGCATTCCGGTCAAGCTGGCCTCGAGCGGCATCAACATGATCCTGGAGGGGGACAATTCAGCATTTCCCCGTTTGGGTTTCCTGCCGATTGGCGAAAAGGTGGCCGTCGGCGACCTGATCCTGACCTCGGGATACGGCATGGTGTTTCCCCCGGACCTGCCGGTGGGACAGGTGGTGAAAATAGACGGGGACGACATCCGGATCAAATTATCGGCCAAGCTGCATAATCTGAATTATGTCAGTATCGTCGGCTATAATATCATCCGTCGGCCGGCGGCGGCCGACCCGAAAGAGCCGCGCAGCGAGGAGCCGGGCGGATGAAGGTGCAGGAAACCAAAACCGAACGGGGGATCAGGGCCGTCCTGCCTTTCCTGAGCACGCTGGCGCTGATCCTGCTGATGCAGCCCCAGTATAAAATCGCCTATTTTAACAATATGGTCCCGTTTCTGTCTTTGGCGGCGGTATATTACTGGTGTATATTCAAACCGCGCCTTATGCCGGTCAGCGTGGTGTTCCTCCTGGGGCTGATCCAGGATATATTAAGCGGCGGTCCCCTGGGCATGATGGCCCTGCTGCTTATCCTGGTGCGGGTTTTTGTCCTGAGCCAGGGGCGGCGGCTGCTGGAGCGGGAATTCCTCTTTAACTGGCTGGTGTTTTTTGTTCTGGCGCTGGTCTTCGGCTTTGTCACCTGGGCGGTGGCGTCGCTCTATCTGAGGGAGGCGCAGAATTACTGGACGATATTGGGGCAGAGCATGCTGACCATTGCGATTTTTCCGGCCGTCGTCTGGATTCTGGGCCGGGTGCGGCGGCTGCTTGTTGCTGAAATCAGGTGAGGTAGATGGTAACTCCTGCCGATGATCAGAAATATAAAATCTTTACCCGACGGGCGAGCCTGATCGCCGGCGGAATGCTGGTCTTGTCCTCAAGCCTGGTCGGCCGGTTATATTATCTTCAGGTGGTGAGCCGGGATCAATATCGATTGCTGGCGGACAAGAATCGCATCAGCCTGCGCTTGCTGGCGCCGGAGCGGGGGAAAATCCTCGACAGGCACGGCCACGGCCTGGCGGTCAACCGGACGGATTACCGGGTCAATATCATCCCCGAACAGGCGGAGGATGTGGAACAAACCCTGGAAGCGCTGAACGCCATCCTGCCCGTATCCGAACGTCGCCGAAAACGTATTCTGCGGGCGGTAAAACGGCAACGGGCCTTTTTGCCGGTGATGGTGGCGGAAAACCTTGATTGGGAGACCTTCGCCCGGGTCAATATCAATATTCCCGAATTGCCGGGCATTCAGCCGGACATGGGCATCACGCGTTTTTATCCCGAGCGGGACTTGCTGGCCCATATCGTCGGCTATGTCAGTTCGGTCAATGAAAGTGAAATCGGCGAGGACCCCCTGCTGGAGCTGCCGGGATTCAAGATCGGCAAAAACGGCATGGAGCGCATCCTGGACCAGAAGCTGCGCGGCCGGGCCGGCAACAGCAAGGTCGAGGTCAATGTCATGGGCCGGGTCATTCGCGAATTGTCGCGCAAGGACAGCATTGCAGGCGATACGCTCAACCTGACCATCGATCGGGATATTCAGAAATTCACCGCTGACCGGGTGCGGGATGAAAGCGCCGCCGTTGTCGTGATGGATGTTCACAACGGGGAAATCCTCGCCCTGACCTCGACTCCGGCCTTTGATCCCAATGATTTTAATTTGGGCATCAGCCAGAAAAAATATGACGCCCTGCTGAATGATGCGCGCAAGCCTTTGATCAACAAGACGGTTCAGGGGGAATATCCGCCGGGCTCCACGTTCAAGATGATTGTCGCCCTGGCGGCGCTGGAAGCCGGCGTCATCGACAAGAATGAGAAGATATTCTGCAACAGCCGCTATGAGATCGGCAATACCACCAAATATTGCTGGAAGCGGGGCGGCCATGGCTATGTCAGTATGGTCGAGGCCATCGCCGGGTCCTGTGACGTTTATTTTTACGAGATTGCCGGACGGGTCGGCATCGACCGGATTCATGACATGGCGGCGCGCTTTGGCCTGGGCCGCAAATTCGGCATTGATATTCCCGGGGAAAAAGACGGTATCAACCCGTCCAAGGGCTGGAAACTGGCCTATCGCGGGCAACGCTGGCAGGGTGGCGATACGGCCAATGTCGGTATCGGTCAGGGCGATGTGCTGGTCACGCCGCTGCAGCTTGCGGTCATGACGTCGCGCCTGGTGAATGGCGGCAAGGCGGTGACGCCGAAAATCCTGGCGCCTGACAGCGGCGATGAGGCGGAAGCCGGCGCAACGCCGGCGCCGGAAAGAATCCCGTTTGACCGGCGCAATCTGGCGATTGTGCTTCAGGGCATGGACGCGGTGATCAACAGCCCCAAGGGGGTCGCCTACGCCACCCGGATGAAGGAAAAGGGCCTGTCCTTCGCCGGCAAGACCGGTTCGGCCCAGGTGCGGCGGATTTCCAAGGCCGAACGGGATGAAGGCGTGCGCAAGAATGAGGAAAAACCCTGGATCGAACGGGATCATGCGCTTTTCGTCGGCTATGGCCCGGTTGAAAATCCCCGCTATGCGGTCAGCGTGATTGTCGAACATGGCGGCGGCGGTTCGAAAAAAGCGGCGCCGATCGCGCGGGATGTTCTGAAATATATGTTTAATCAGGAGCGGCCGGCGGAATCTCGGAATGCCGCAATTTCCGCCGGATCAGATCGACCCGGCGAGAGGGGAGGCGACTGATGGCGCTGCTACAGGGCCGCCGGCGATCAAAGTCGTTGCTGCAGAAATTGTCCGAGCTTAATTTGCTGATTGTCGTCGTGGTGATTCTGATCGCCTCGATCGGTTTCGCCTTGCTCTATTCCGTTGGCGGCGGCGGCGTTGACCCCTGGGCCAAGAAACAGGTAATCCGTTTTGTCATCGGCATGGCGGGCATGGTGGTCATCGCCCTGGTGGATCTCAGGGTCTGGATGTTTCTGGCCTATCCGTTTTATTTTATCTCGCTGGCCTTGCTGGTGGTTGTCGAAATCATGGGCCATACCGGCATGGGGGCGACGCGCTGGGTCAATCTGGGCTTTATGAACCTCCAGCCGTCCGAACTGATGAAAATCGCCCTGGTTCTGGCGCTCGCCCGCTATTATCATTGCATGGCGAAGGAGGACATCACCCAGTATCGCAAACTGATTATGCCGATTTTCCTGATCGGCGCGCCGGTGGCGCTGGTCTTCTTGCAGCCGGATCTCGGAACCGGACTGCTGATTATACTTGGCGGGATCGCCATTTTATTCTGCGCCGGGGTGCGCATGTGGCTGTTTGTCGCCGGGCTGCTGGCGATGATTCCGACCGCTTTCGGGGCGTGGAATTTGATGAAGCCCTATCAGCAGAACCGGGTCCTGACCTTTCTCAATCCGGAACGGGACCCCCTGGGGGCCGGGTATCACAGCATCCAGGCCAAGATCGCCGTCGGCTCCGGCGGGATTTACGGCAAGGGATTTATCCAGGGCAGCCAGAGCCAGCTGAATTTCCTGCCGGAAAAACATACCGATTTCATCTTTACGGTGCTGGCGGAAGAATTCGGCCTGATGGGCGGACTGGGCCTGCTGGGGCTTTATCTGATTTTACTGGCCTATGCGGTGATCATCAGCATGAGCGTCCGCAGCCAGTTCGGCCGTCTTTTATCGCTTGGCATGGCGGTGACCTTCTTCCTCTATATGTTTATCAATATCGCCATGAATCTGGGGATGGTGCCGGTGGTCGGGGTGCCGTTGCCGCTCGTCTCTTACGGCGGATCGGCCATGCTGACGCTGCTCGTCGGGCTGGGATTTGTCCTCTGCGTCGCGATCCATCGGGATACGTCGATTTCGCGCGGCGGCGCCTTCGCCTGAATCGCCGGTCCAGACTTTTTTCGGCGACTAGTCCATTTGGATATATCAATTAGTCCGGATAGAGCATTGTAATTTTACCCGTTTTGTATTAGTATTCATGCATACAGAAATGGAATCGGGGGGAGACGACATTCCAGTTTTAATTGAGAGAAAAATGTCCCGGATTTGAGTTGGCTCAAACCGGGAATGCAGAATTTTTGGGGGGATGGAGAATATGATGCGCTTCCAGATAGAACGTGCGGGTGTGCGCAAGGAATTTATGAAAGCATTTGTTATCGGCGTGGTGACATGCTTCTTCTTTTTATTCCTGATTGGCTAGGCCCTGACTCAGCTTAATTCACGATGGCGGAAACAGTCAACGCTATGGTCATTGACCATGCCGACGGCCTGCATGAAGGCATAGCAGATCGTCGGCCCGCAAAAGCCGAATCCTTTTTTCTTCAACGCCTTGCTCATGGCTTCCGACTCTGGCGTGGCGGCGGGCAGGTCATTTAGGCTGCGCCAGTTGTTCTGTCGTGTCTCGCCGCCTGTAAAGCTCCAGAGAAAGTCGGAAAAGGCGCCGGCCCGCTCCTGTTCCATTTCAAGATATAGTCCGGCGTTTTTGATGGTGGCGAGGATTTTCTGGCGGTTGCGGATAATGCCGCGGTCCTGCATCAGCCGTTCGATGTCCTCTTCGTCATAACAGGCGATTTTCACCGGGTCGAACCCGTCAAAGGCGCGCAAAAACCCTTCCCGCCGCCGCAGAATGGTGATCCAGGAAAGACCGGCCTGGAAGCCGTCGAGGATCAGCTTTTCAAACAGCTGGCGCGAGTCGCGCACCGGCACGCCCCATTCCTCATCATGATAGGCGATATATAGCGGGTCCTCACCCGGCCAGGCGCAACGTTTTTGGGTGTTCATTCTTGGTCGCCTTTCTCTTATTGATCCTTCGGATACCAGTCGGGTCTGACCGGTGTGACCACCGCATCCCCACAGCGATATGTTTCGCCGAAATTCATGTCGGCGAGGCGGAAATAGCCGATCGCCAGATCGCCGTTTGCCGAGCGCAGGTCGCCGATTTTCTTGCCGTCGCCATTGATAATTTCCGTCCCTCTGTCGGGTAACGGCCCCGTGACCCTGACCGGCAACAGGCGTTTTTTCAGGCTGGTGCGGTGCTTCATGCGGGCAGTGACTTCCTGGCCGACATAGCAGCCCTTTTCAAAATCGACCCCGTTCAGTTCTTCCAGATTGCCTTCCAATATCAGGGTCCGGTCGACCTCGAAATCCCGGGATCCGTCGGGCAGGCCGAGGGACAGGCGGCGCCGGTCATAGGCGGCGCTATCGGGATCGGCGACTGCCCCCTCGGCCCGGGGTGCGATCGCGCGGAATCCCATATCCTTATGGCGCGGGTCGGGATAGGATATGGCCGGATGGTCGGCGGCTGTCGCCAAGGCCAGAACCGCAAACCTGTCGCTACAATCGGTAATATCCACATCGGCGCGAAGCCTGTACATCATCAGGCGGCGCAACAGGTCGGCCCGCCGTTCCCGTTCACAGTCAAGATAGAGGGTGGCGTCCGCCTCCGTGATGAAAAAATCATGCAGATATTTGCCCTGGGGCGTCAGCAGGGCGGCGTAAAGGGCCGAGCCTTCGGCAATTTTATCGACATTGTTGGTGATCAGGCCCTGAAGCAATGATTTCCGGTCCGGACCGGAAAGGCACAGTATGGCCCTGTCATTCAACAGTATGGCGTCAATTTTATTTGGCATAAATTCTATCTTGTCTTTCAAACAGGTTGATCAGGCGGGCGCATATTCTGTCGGCGGCGAAACCGTCGCCAAAGGGATTTTCGGCTTGCTGCATCCTTTTATAATGCGCCGGATCATCAATTAACAGGTTCAGTTCATATAATATGGTGCGGGGATCGGTTCCTGCAAGGCGTAAACATCCGGCCTCGATCCCCTCGGGCCGTTCCGTATTGTCGCGCAGGATGACCAGCGGCGTATTCAGCGAGGGGGCTTCCTCCTGCAGGCCGCCGGAATCGGTGATGACGGCGAAGGCGCCGGCCATTAACTGCACCATATGGGGATAGGTTTGGGCCGGCACGAGCATGATATTCTGCTGATGGCCCATCAGATGATGTATCATGCCGGCGGTCAGCGGGTTGGGATGAAGCGGCAGGATGAAGTCATAGGCGGGACGTTGACGGGCGAAGGCCAGCAGGCTGTTGATGATCCGCATCAACGGCGCGCCCTGGCTTTCCCGCCGATGCAGGGTCATCAGGAAATAGGGTCGTCCATCCCTGCGCTTCGGGGGCGAGGAAGAGATCACCGGACAGGCCCGGCGGGTTTTCAGAAGCACATCGACCGCCGTGTTGCCGGTGACAAATATGGCCTGATCCGGGATGCCTTCGCGCACCAGATTGCGCCGGGTCCGTTCGGTCGGGCAGAAATGCCAGTCGGCCAGCCGGGTGATGATCTGGCGGTTGATTTCCTCGGGAAAGGGGGAGCTTCTGTCATAGGTTCTGAGGCCGGCCTCGATATGGGCGACGCGCAGGCCCATCCGTTGCGCCGTGATCGCCGCGGCGAGGGCGCTGGCGGTATCGCCCTGAACGATGACAAGGTCGGGATTCGCCCGGGAAAATATCGCCGGCAACTGATCGAGCAGCTTCGCCATGAGCCGGTCGAGCGTCTGGCCGTTCTGCAGGACATGCAGCTGATAGTCGGCGGTGAGCCCGAAATAATCCAGATGCGGGGCCAGCAGGTCCGTATGCTGACCGGTGAGGCATAATTGGGGAGACAGGGGCGTGAGGCCGGCCAGTTTATGGAACACAGGCGATATTTTGATCAGTTCAGGGCGCGAACCGCAGCAGAAAAGCACCTTGAAAGGATTCCCCATTTGTCGTCCCCTGTTTATTCCGACGAGTTCTTTTCAACCGCAAATTTTCCAAGGAATTTCTTGTTGAATTCCTGAAATAAGGGTATTCCTGACAAGGTAACCTAAATAAGGGGAATATTCCAGTGGCCATTGATACGCTGATCAAGAATGCAATTTGTGTTTCACATAGCGGAACGGCGCCGGCCGACATTGCGATCAAGGATGATATTATCGTCGCCATCGGTCAGATTGATAATGTGGAGGCCAGTGAGGTGATCGACGCCCGCGGCCTGCATCTGCTGCCCGGCGTCATTGACACCCAGGTCCATTTCCGCGAGCCGGGGGCGGAAGCCAAGGAAGACCTGGAAACGGGCAGTCGGGCGGCGGTCATGGGCGGGGTGACGGCGGTCTTTGAAATGCCCAATACCAAGCCGTCGACGACAACGGCCAAGGCGCTCAAAGACAAGGTGTCGCGGGCGACAAACCGCATGTGGTGCGATTTCGCCTTCTATGTCGGGGCGACAACCAAAAACGCCAAACGGCTCGCCAGCCTCGAACGGCAGCCGGGCTGCTGCGGGGTGAAGATTTTCATGGGATCCTCGACCGGCGACCTTCTGGTCTCCGATGATAAAATACTGGCGGAAATCCTCGCCAACGGCAGCCGGCGGGTGGCGATCCATGCTGAAGACGAGGACCGGCTGATTGCACGCAGGCATCTGGCGGAAGAAGGCGGCGTGATGCAGCATCCGGTGTGGCGCGATGCTGAGACGGCCTATAAGGCGACGGACCGTATTCTGGACCTGGCGCGGATGACCGGCCGGCGGATTCATGTGCTGCATGTGACGACAGAGGCCGAAATGGCCCTGCTCGCCGCCTATAAGGATGTGGCGTCCGTCGAGGCGACGCCGCAGCATCTGACCCTGTCGGCGCCGGAATGTTATGAGGAACTCGGCACCTATGCCCAGATGAACCCTCCGATCCGCGATGAAGAGCAGCGCATCGGCCTGTGGAAAGCCCTGAGCGTCGGCATTGTCGATGTTATCGGCTCCGATCATGCGCCCCATGAGAAGGAGATGAAGGCCCTCGACTACCCCAACACTCCGTCGGGCATGCCCGGGGTGCAGACCCTGTTGCCGCTGATGCTCGATCACGTCAACCGGGGGTCGTTGTCGCTGGAGCATCTGGTCGACCTGACCAGCGCCGGGCCGGCGCGCCTGTTCAATATCGCCGGCAAGGGGCGGCTGGCGGTCGGCTATGACGCGGATCTTACCTTTGTCGATCTGCGCCGGAAATGGACGATCGAGGAAGACTGGCTGCAAAGCAAATGCGGCTGGAGCCCCTTCACCGGGCGCCAGATCACCGGCAAGCCGGTTGGCACCTTTGTCCGCGGCAAGAAAGTCATGTGGGAAGGCCGGCTGGCGGACGAGGCCACCGGCCAGCCGATCCGCTTTCAGGATACGCTGAACGGCTGAGGAGAGGAAGGCCGGAACATCCGGTTATATCTTCCTGAAAATCACCGACAGGTTATTGGCCGGCATATTGACGGTCCGGACCAGGTCGAGACCGTATTCCGCGGCCAGGGCCTTGACATCATTCAGATCTCTGACCCCCCATTTCGAATTCTGCGCATGGAGGCTGATGTCGAACAGTTCGTTGCTGGACGCGGTATGCTTGCCGTCGACTTTATAGGGGCCGTAAAGATAGAGGATGCCGCCTTGGGGTAATATCCGGGTCGCGCCCTTCATCAGGCCGATGGTCGATTCCCACGGCGAGATATGAATCATATTGATACAGACAATGGCGGAGATCGGCAGCGGCAGGTCGATGGTTTCCGCGGGCCAGACGTCGTCCTCGCTGTTCAGGTCCACAGGCGGCAGGATGTTATGCAGCTGAATATCCCACCACCAGGCGCTGATGCTTTTCCGGTTGCCCTCATCGGGATCGCTGGGCAGCCAGTAATGGTTGGGCAGATGTTCGGTAAAATAGATCGCGTGCTGGCCGGTGCCGCTGGCCACTTCCAGGATGGTGCCATGGTCGGGCAGGCAGTCCTGAAGGACAGCCAGAATCGGTTCCCGGTTGCGTTGGGTGGCCGGGGCGTGTTTTTTCTGTGAAGCAATAATCATAGGTCAGACCATAGTCCTATTTTCTTGCTATTCTATTAAAATAATTCAGAGATTTCACCTGATTTCGCATCATGTCGCCGGCGCGGAAGCCGGCTTTTTCGCCGTCTGTTTTTTGTCCGGGGTTTCGGGCAGGGGGAAATCTTCCAGGCCATCCGGCAGGCTTTCCAGGTAAAGCGACTGACTGGGGAAGGCGAAACTGCTGCCGGCGCCCTCAACGATATGCTTGATTTCGAGCGCCAGCGCCTCCTTTATCGCCAGCCACTCGCCCCAGTTTGTCGTCCGGGTAAAGCAATAGAGCATCAGGTCAATGGAACTGTCGTTGAAGCTGTCGACCCGGACGAAGGTCGGCACCTCGGGCGGATGAGCGAAATCGGCGCTTGAGAGCACATAGGATTCGATCCGGTCGCGCACCGCGCGCAACTGGTCCAGGGTAGTGCCATAGACGAGGCCGATCTTCCAGGAAATCCGCCGGTGGGTCATGCGGCTGTAATTGGTGACGGCGTTATCGGACAGCTTGGAATTGGGCACGAATACCGGCGCCTTGTCAAAGCGGCGCACGGTGGTGGTCCTGAAGCCGATGTCCTCGACGGTGCCTTCGACGATGCCGTCGACCCGGATCCAGTCCCCGGGATGAAAGCGCTTTTCGCCAATGATGAAAATCCCGGCAATCAGATTCTTGAACAAGTCCTGGGCGCCGAGGGCCACGGCAACCCCGAACAGCCCGAGCCCGGCAATCAGCGGCGCGACCTCAATGCCCCAGATTTCGAGAATCGCCGCCGCGCCGAGAAAGAAGACCAGCGCGCGAATGGTCTTGATCAGCCAGGAAATCATGCTGTCGGTAAATATGCCCTGGAGGCCGGAAAAGGACTGGCTCAGCGGGCCGACCAGCCTGTAGAGCGCCCAGAAAATATTGAAGGTGATCAGCGACCGGTTCAGGTTATAGGCCCCGAGCTGGGAGGATTCCTCAAGGGCCAGAATCTCGGTCGCCAGGAAAAAACCGATGACAATCGGGATGAAGCGCAGGGGATTCTCCAGGGCGTCAACGATCCGGTCGTCAAAGGTATTTTTGGTTTTCTCCGCCAGCGCCTTCAGCCGGTTGATGATCAGGGCGCTGAAAAATCCGCGGATCAGCAGGAAAAAAAAGAACACCAGCAAGGCCAGGGTGATCTTGCCGATGTCAATGCCGTAAACGCCATATTGCCAGACATCCCGCACCAGGGTGATGAAATCATTCAAAGAAGTCTTATCCATATTTAGCCCGCTGATTATCCTGTATTCATATTCTGTCTAATATTCTGTCCCATATTCCGGGAGTTTTGGTTTCGTGGTCTGTTTAATAGCGCAAAAAAGATGATGAGGAAATAAAGAGTTGTCACGCGGGGGTTGTCGATGATGGTGCCGAACAGGCCGACAACCAGCGTCCCGCAGATGGCGGCGATCAGCAGCGGGGCCAGGGGATCATGCCGCCTGAAGGCCCGGTATTGCATCGTCAGCGCATAACCGATGAGGAAAACAAAGGCCAGCAGGCCGAAATAGCCCTGCTCGAACATCAGATGAATGAAAATATTCTTGGCGTGCCAGGCGTCATGGGAAAAGTCGCGAATCATGATCCAGCGATCATTCTTATGGCGGAAATCGCCGTTTGACACCAGATTTTGACCCGTGGAGTCTATGATTTCAATATCCGTGAGGTCGAGGATGGAGTTATCGCGGCTGTTGTGAATCATCAGGGTCACCGGCCAGTTGAATATCCCGCTTTGCCCGACCTGTCCCGAATTGAAGGGGGCCTCGAACAGGCGCCATTCGCCGTCTCCGGTTCCGCGGAAGCTTTTCTTCACGCATTGGGGGACATAACGGTCACTGTAGAGAATATGTTTCTTGCACATTTTCAGGCTGAAGGCGAAAGCGCCGTCGGCCCCCCGCGCCCGGACGCGCAGCAGATAGGACTGTCGGGGCGACAGGGCAATTTTCTGGGTCATGTTGAAATCACCGCCGCCGAGCGCGAGATAGCTTGTCGCGTCCTCCTGTCCATAGCGGTAATGGACCATCGACGCCCCGTTGTAGTGATTGAAGAAATAATATCTTGGAAAGCTGCCGACTCCGGTGCCGAAGATACTGTGCAACAGCCCGGGCTCCCGGAAGGCGAGGGCGCTCCGCCAGTTGGCGGCGCGATGGCTGAAATCCTCGTCAAGGGTTGAAAAGCGGGCTTCCATGCGCGTATTGAGCAGCGGCGGAATGACCGCAAGCCAGAAAAGACCGGCGACAAGGGAAAACAGGGCGACCCGCCTGCCCTCCCGGTTGAGGGACAGCCCCTGGCTGAGGCGCGCCGCCGTCAGCCGATAGGGCGCGACGGTGAACAAGACCCCGGTCACAAGCGCCGTCGCCGCCGAAAAACCGATGCTGTTGTCCCGCCATTTGCTTTCAACCAGCGAATCAAACACAAGATAACTGCCGACCAGAAAAATGCCGCCAATCATGCTGAACAGGATGGCCCGGGGGGGCTTGCGCAGGAAAGCGGTCGCAAGCAGGGTCGCGAGGAGGAGGAAAAACGCCCCCAGCGTCGCGCCGTAACCGCCGTTGATAAAAAGAAATACCATATAGAGGGACACCACAACAAAGGCGGCGACTATCCCGGCGATTTTGCGAAAATCGAGCCGGGCAACGGACAGATACTGACGGCAAAGCATGATGGTCAGCAACAGCGTGGCGACCAGGAACCCGCCATAGAGCCCGCGGGAGAATGTCACCATGACGCCATATATGCCAAGCAACAGGCAAAGCGCGGAAAAGACCTGGGCGTGAGGGCTTTTCCGGGCGAGAAAGGCGTAAAGGCAAAAGGGGATCACCATGATCAGATAGCCGTCAATCGCCGTGCCGCCGACATGCATGGCGGAAAACAGGCCGGTGATGCGGTATGTTGTCGAGAAGTCGAGCAGATTGCCGAGGATCTGGTAGGGGCCTTGCCAGTGGACCAGGCTGTCGATCACGCCGCGTTCCCATAAAATGCCGACCCCCGCCAGCATCAGGCCGCTCATCAGCCCGGTGACGAAACAGGTTCTGGTCTTTTCCGGACTGTCCTGATGGTCGCGCCACAGGAATGGCCAGAGAAGCATGGCCCAGAAAAAACCCTTGGCGACGCGCAGGGCGTTGGCCGGGCTGTGATAACTGCTGAAATTATCCGCCTGTTCGCCGATCGGATAGGACAGATTGATCAGGACGCCGATCAAAAAGGACAAAGCCAGCAGGCCGATGGCGATGAGGGACAGCTTCGGCAGCTTGAGGCTGGTCGCCGGGCGTGCTCCGAGGGTCGGCTTCGCCGGCCGAAGCAGCAGAACCGCCAGCGTCGTCATCAGGAGAATGTCAAATTCCGACAGCATCAGCCGTCCGGAATAGAGCGTCAGGTCCGATACGGGCAGCAGGGCGGGGACGACAACCAGCCACGCCCGCCGGTTTTTATAGAGAAGCCCGGCATAGAGCAGAACCACGGCCAGAATCAATAGCCTGGCGACGGGATAATCCCAGATGCAATAGGCGGCTGACAGGGCGACGGCGAGGCCCGACGCCTTACGGATGATCGTAGTCATTGATGCCCTTTTTTGACGGTGATCTTGCTCTGCATAGGGGAGAAAACCCCGTGAAGGCCATTTTTTTTATTTTTGAGATCACTGTTATTTCTGAAATCACTGCGCTTGCCCCAGGTTATCGCGAATTTTGCGTTTCATTCTATCCCAAAAACCGTCTTTTTCAATGCCGGGAATTTCTTCGGCGGTCAGACCGGTCATTCTGTTGTGCGTCAAGGCGGCCGTGATGTCGGAATGGTTCTTGAGCAGGAACATCACTCCGCCGTCATTGATGGCGTTATTGAATTTAACGGTCAGGGCGTTTTCCGCATACTGCATGCCCTCGGCGCCATAGCTGATGACGGCGTTATTCTGCGCGCCGCCATTGCGGTAGAAATAATTATTTTCAATCAGGACGAGGCCGCCGTTGGGCAGGTCGACAAGATAACTGGCGGAAATATCGCCCTCATCGAAGATTCTGTTGTTGATCAGGGTGGTTTTCCGGGCGCGGCTTTTGACCGTATGGCCATAGTGCGCCGCCCGGGATATGCTGTTTTCCATCTGAAATTCGGCGATGGCCCCGAGGTAGATATTATGGGACAGCTTGCCGGTCGCGGGATAATCCTGCTGATTGCTGCTGAATTCGGAATTCTTGATCACGGCGCGGATATTCGGGTCGTTGGAGGACAGCAGACCCATTTCATTATGATGAAAATAGCAGTTGTCAAGGGTCAGGGAACCATGCTCCAGCCGAATGCCGGCGCCGTTCCTGTCCCGCACGCGAGCGCCGGAAAATTCGATGTTGCGCAGGGTGATATTACGGCCCCGGGTGACCCAGATCGCCTTACCATTGGCGATCGGCGCGGATGATTTCAGGTGGGCGAAGCCATTGACGCCGATGATGGTCAGGTCGTTCTGGTCGATGGTCGCCGTGTCATTTTCGTATGTCCCGGCGATAATTTTTATGGTGTCGCCGTTCCGGGCCTGCCGGATCGCCTCGCCGGGCGTCTTCAGGTAAAATTCGGGCCCGACCAGCCAGGTTCTGGCCAGCGCAGAAGGGATAAGGCACTGGATTATAAAGACGATAAGTCCTGCGATAAGTCCTGTGACAAGTCCCGGGCGGCAGGTGGCGGCCAATCGTGGTTTTCTCATTTTCAAATAGGTCTTGTGCGGTTTTTGTTTGTTTTTTTCATTGCCAAATCATGCCGACTAATGGTTACATAGATAGAGAAGATTAGCAAATATGCTGGAGTGGAGCATTCGTCAAGTATCATAAAAGCGGGAGACGGGGATATGGAAGATAAAGTTGCCGCCACAGATATGATCATCATCGGAGCCGGCCCGGTCGGCCTGTTCGCGGTATTCGAGGCCGGATTATTGGGGCTAAAATGCCATCTGATTGATAATCTTGACCGGCCCGGCGGTCAATGCACGGAATTATATCCCGAAAAACCGATTTACGATATTCCCTCCCGGCCCCAGGTGACCGGCCAACAACTGGTCGATGATCTGGTGGCGCAGGCCAGCCCCTTTGATCCGGTATTTCATCTGGGGCAGCAGGCCGCGGCGCTGGAGCGGCAGCCAAACGGCCACTGGCGGGTGACCACCACCCGGGGGGCGATTCTTGAGGCGCCGATTGTGGTCGTCGCCGCTGGGGCCGGCAGTTTTGTGCCGAAAAAGCCGCCCTATAAAAAACGGCAGGAGTTCGAGGAAAAATCCATCGACTATGCGGTTTATCGCAAGGAGAAATACCGCGACAAAGAGCTGGTTATCGTCGGTGGCGGGGATTCGGCGCTCGACTGGGCGATGGATCTGGCGCCCGTCGCCCGACGCATCACCCTGGTCCATCGCCGGACAGAATTCCGCGGCGCCCATGATTCCGTCCAGAAAATATTGCGCCTGGCCGAAGGGGACAATTTCAACGTGCTGTACGGCAATGTCACCGACCTGATGGGAGCCGATGGCCAATTGTCCGGGGTCGAGGTGACCCCGCTGGAGGGGGACCCGGTCACGGTCGACTGCGATTATCTGCTGCCCTTCATGGGGCTGAAGGTCAGCCTTGGCCCGATCGCGGAATGGGGCCTGAACCTGGACAAGAAACATGTCGAGGTCAGTCATGAGACTTTCGCCACCACGGTTGAGGGGGTTTACGCCATCGGCGATGTCTGTATCTATCCGGGCAAGCTGAAACTGATTCTGACCGGTTTTTACGAGGCGGCGGTCATGGCCCATGCGGCGTTTCAATACGGCTTCCCGGACCGCAAAATGACCCGGGGCTATACCACGACCAACAGCGTCCTGCAGGAAAGGCTGGGGGTTGGGGGGCAGCAGTGAGAACAGAGAGCAGGCCGGCAATATTCACCATGGTGACGAAAATTATTCATCCCCTATTCAGCAGCAATAAGATACGCTTGCCCCATGGATGAATATTTTCGGATTGTTATCAGCGGCCTGTTGGGCCTGTTCCTGTGGGGAGGAACGGGGGCGGCGGCTGTCGCCGCGCCGCCGGATCGGGTGCCGGATCGGGTGATTGTGAGCCAGCGACCGGCGGCGGTGAAAATCCTGCGCGCCTTCCAGCACAAGCGTCCGCCGGTTGAAAACAGCCTGATTCGTCCGGACGTACGCAAGAATCCGGTGCCGGATCAGATTTACCGTCATGACAAGGCCCGGGACGCCATGAAATCCGGCCGGATTGTGTCGCTGTCGGTCATTCGCCAGCGGATTCAACAAAGCTTTCCGGGAAAGATTGTCGATGTGAGGCTGATCGAGCCGAAAAAAAATAACCGGCCCTATATTTATCTGGTCAAGGTCTTACGGAAGGACGGCCGCTTGCTGGTCGTTAAAATAAACGCCGCCAATGCGGAAATCGTCGCGGTAAAGGGGAATGGCTGATGCGCTTGCTTCTGGTGGAGGATGATCCGGACCTGTCCCGGCAAATGAAAACGATCCTCGAGGGGGACGGTTACGCGGTGGATGTGTCGACCGATGGCGAAGACGGTCATTTTCTGGGCGAGACCGAAAGTTATGATGCGATCGTGCTTGATCTCGGCCTGCCGGTGATGGACGGGATCAGCGTGCTGACCAAATGGCGCCAGGCGGGCATTACGACGCCGGTGCTGATCCTGACCGCCCGCGATGGCTGGTCGGAAAAAGTCGCCGGCCTTGACGCCGGGGCCGATGATTATGTGACCAAGCCTTTCAAGATTGAGGAGGTGCTGGCCCGGGTCCGGGCGCTGATCCGGCGGGCGGCGGGGCAGGCGTCGCCGGAACTGAGCTGCGGCAAGGTCACCCTGAACACCAGCAGCAGCCGGGTGACGGTGGACGGCATGCCGGTCCGGCTCACGGCCCAGGAATACAAGCTGCTGTCCTATCTGATGCATCATCCGGAAAAAATCATCTCGCGAACGGAACTGACCGAGCATATCTATGATCAGGATTTCGACCGCGATTCAAACACCATTGAGGTTTTTGTCACCCGTGTCCGGAAGAAACTGGGGGTCAATATTATCAATACGGTTCGGGGATTGGGATACCAGCTTGTTAATCCGCAAGAACAAAACAGATAATCCTGCCGGCAGAGGCAATAAATCCTTATGGTTCAGGCTGTTGTCCTATTCCGCGGTCTGGACCTTCTTCGCCCTGATGCTCGGCGGCTATCTGCTGTCGCTGACATTCAAGGAAACCATTGAGGAAAATTTTGATGAACGGCTCAACGGGCTGCTGGAAAACCTGATTGGCGTCAGCACCAGCGCCGCCGACGGCCAGGTGACATTTTACCGGACCATGGTGGACCCCCGCTTTGAACAGCCCTATTCGGGCTGGTACTGGCAGGTCTCGGCCGAGGAAAAGGAGCCTTTCCGCTCTCGCTCCCTGTGGGATGAAAGTCTTGAGCCTGACCTGTCGAAAGTGACCTATCAAAGCCGTTTTTCCAACATCACCGGTCCCGAGGGGCAGAATCTGCGCATGGTCGAGCGGGACATCACCATCCCGGGGGATGAGACGATTTTCCGCTTTACCGTCGCCGTCGAGCGGTCTGAAATCGAGGCGCAGCTTGACCGGTTTGACAATATCCTGATTTATTCCCTCAGCGCCCTGGGCTTCGGCCTGATCGCGGCGTCATTGCTTCAGGTTTATCTGGGGCTCAAGCCCCTGCGCAATATCCGCCGGTCTCTCACCCGGATTCGCTCAGGCGAGGCGGCGCATCTGCCGGAAAATTTTCCAACCGAGATTCAGCCGCTGGCCGATGAAATGAACGCCCTGCTGGATCACAATAACCAGATTATTGAGCGATCCCGGACCCAGGTCGGCAACCTGGCCCACGCCCTGAAAACGCCTCTGGCGGTAGTCCTCAATGAATCCGAGCTGCACAAGGGCCCCCTGGCCGATGTGGTCAGCAAGCAGTCCGAGATGATGCGCCGCCAGGTCGATCATTATCTGCGCCGGGCCCAGGTCGCGGGCAGCACCAAAATCATCACCAGCCGCAGCGAAGTGCTGCCGGTATTGCAGGACATCAGCCGGGCGCTGGCGATGATTCACAAGGAAAAACACTTCAGTGTCCGGCCGGACGGCGATCCGGCGGGACTGCTGTTCCGGGGCGAGCGCCACGACCTTGAGGAAATGGTCGGCAATCTGACGGAAAATGCCGCCAAATGGGCGGAAAGCAAGGTGATCGTGTCCTGCGCGCGGGACGGCGACCAGATCCTGATCCAGGTGGCCGATGACGGGCCGGGCATATTGAAGGAGGTCCGCGAATCCGTCTTTATGCGCGGCGAACGGCTGGACGAGAAAAAACCGGGCACCGGCCTCGGGCTGTCGATCGTCAAGGATCTGGCCGGACTATATGGCGGCCGGATCAGGTTGCTTGATAATGAACCGCATGGGCTGCGCGCGCGATTAAGCCTGCCGGCGGCGGTCCCGTCAAAGCCGAAATCATAACCGGGCCCCATAGCGATACATTGGCGAATAATGGTCTATCCTGAACCCGCCGTTCAGGAAATGTTCAGCTAGGTCCGGTTATCATGTCCCCATAAATGACGTACAGGTGACATATAATGAAAAAAACCAAGATGGCTCTTATTGTGGCCGGCGTGATGACGTTGGGTGCCTGTGAACCGGGTTCAAAGCAGGAGTTCGGCACCTTGCTTGGCGCGATTGGCGGCGCGGCGATCGGTTCGGCGCTGGGCGATAACGGCGACGGCACGACGCATTTCTTCGCGGTCGCCGCCGGAACAGTGGCCGGGGCCGCCATCGGCAGCAGTATCGGCAAATCCCTCGACGAGGCGGACCGCATGGCGATGGAGCGCCAGCGTCAGATCGCCCTGGAGACCTATCCCTCGGGCCAGACGGGAACCTGGCATAATCCTGACACCGGCAATTCCGGCACCTATCAGCCCCAGCCCGCCTATCAGGACAGGACCGGCGCCTATTGCCGGGAATATCAGCAGACCATCACCATCGGCGGCAAAACAGAAGCAGCCTATGGCAAGGCCTGCCGCCAGCCGGACGGCACGTGGAAGATTGTAAACAGCTAACGCGTAAATACCTGCCGTTCAGGCGGCGCAAACCTTTAAGCGGTTCCGGCCTATTATGGAACATTCCCCTCCCCACATATGTGCATAAAGCACCCGGAACCGCTTAAAACCCTCTCTTGAAACAGCTCTCTAAGCACCGGGGAAGTCTGCGGTCATTCGGCCATTTACCGTTATATTTTCCCCTCCGGTGGATTCCGTTCCGCACTGTCCGCTTCCCATGTTCGCCCGCTTCGGCTACAGTCGGTGACAGTCAACATTCAACAGAGAAGAAGGGGATTGAAATATGGAAGGTTACAGTCTTTTCGGCATCGCTTTGGCCGTGCTGGCGATCATTATTTTATTCATGGGCGCACTGACCGTGCGCCAGGGGTATACCTATACGGTTCAGCGCCTCGGGCGCTATACCAAAACGCTTCAGCCCGGCTTTCACATCATCATCCCCTTCATCGACCGGGTCGGATCGAAGGTCAGCATGATGGAGCGGGTGCTGGATATTCCGTCCCAGGAAGTGATCACTAGGGATAACGCCATGGTCCGCGCCGACGGCGTGGTATTTTTTCAGGTGCTGGACGCGGCGAAGGCGACCTATGAGGTCAATGACATGATCCTGGCGATCCTCAACCTGACCATGACCAACCTGCGAACGGTGATGGGCTCGATGGACCTCGACGAATTATTGTCGCAGCGGGACAGCATCAACGGCCGCCTGCTGGAAGTGGTTGACGACGCGACCCAGCCCTGGGGCATTAAAATCACCCGGATCGAGATCAAGGATATTGAACCGCCGCGCGATATCGTCGAGGCCATGGCCCGCCAGATGAAGGCCGAGCGGGAAAAGCGCGCCAACATTCTGGACGCCGAGGGCTTTCGTCAGGCGGAAATCCTGCGCGCCGAGGGCGAGAAGCAGGGCGCTATCCTTGAGGCCGAAGGACGACGCGAAGCCGCCTTCCGCGATGCGGAGGCCCGCGAGCGGGAAGCGGAAGCCGAAGCCAAGGCGACGACCATGGTGTCGGACGCCATCGCCAGCGGCGACGCCAAGGCGATCAATTACTTTGTCGCCCAGAAATATGTCGAAACCCTCAGCGAATTCGCCAGATCGCCCAACGAAAAACTGGTCTTTATGCCGCTTGAGGCCAGCGGGGTCATCGGCGCCCTCGGCGGCATGACCGATATGCTCAAAGGCATCGGCGGCGCGCCGAAAGTCTCCGCCGGGTCGGTGCCGAGGGCCGGCGGCCAATAACAATCGCCTGGGAAAATCTAAGGAAGATCAAATGGATTTTATAAGCGAATTCACCTTGAACCACTGGACCTGGTTTATCATCGCCCTTGTACTGCTGGGACTCGAGATGATGGCCCCCGGCGTCGTTTTCCTGTGGATGGCGATCGCCAGCGCGGTTGTCGGCGGCATTGTCCTGTTTATGACGGGCCTTGGCTGGGAGGCGCAGGTCATCATCTTCGCCCTGCTCAGCATCATCAGCGTTTATGCCGGACGCACTTTTCTGAAGCGCAACCCCATCGAAACCAGCGACAGCAACCTCAACCGCCGCGCCGACCAGTTTATCGGCCATACCTATAGTCTGATCCGCGATATGGACAACGGCAGAAGCAAGGTTCGGATCGGGGATGGCAACTGGATCGTCGAGGGCGACTTTGACGGCAAGGCCGGCGACAGGGTCCGGGTGACGGCGGTTGATGTCACTATCCTGAAGGTGGAGAAGGTCCAATGACGGCGGATGTGATTTCCATCCGCCCGGCCGAAAAGGCGGATGCGCCGCGAATCCTTGAATTTATCCGGGCGCTGGCGGAATATGAAAAACTGCTGCATGAGGTGGTGGCGACGGAAGAAGTGCTGACGGCGGCCCTGTTTGGTGAGAATCCGGTCGCCCATGTCATCATTGGTGAGATCAACGGCAGTCCGGCGGGCTTCGCGCTCTATTTCTATAATTTTTCCACTTTTCTGGGCCGGCCGGGGATTTACCTGGAGGATCTGTATGTCGATCCCGCATGGCGCGGTCATGGCCTGGGCAAGGCGCTGATCCTGCATCTGGCCCGAAAAGCCCATGACGAGGGCTGTGGCCGCATGGATTGGGCGGTGCTTGACTGGAACCGGCCGAGCATCGAATTTTACCGGTCGCTCGGCGCCACGGCCCAGGAAGAGTGGACCGGCTATCGCCTGGATCGGGCGGTGCTGGCGGCGCTGGTGAAAGAGTAAGGAAAACCGTCTCAGTCGTCTGACATGATGGACAGTCCCTCATCCAGGTAATCGGGCAGTTGGGGGGTGCGCATCATATATTCGGCGGTATGGTCATTGTCGGCTTCCCGGGCCTGGGCGACGGCCAGTTTCCACTCGGATTTTGAAAAAGTGCCCCGTCCGACCCACATCAGGGCGACGAGCTCATTGCGTTCTTCCTCATTCATGCCGTTGATGAAGGATTTCAGTTCCTGATAGGTTGAGTCCGCGGCATATTCCTCGCTGGTGGAACCTTCGGCCTGGGCGGCAATGGACAATTCAGAATATTTCTGGTGCGCGTTGTCGTCCGCCAGTTCCTCATCAATAATGGCGGGCGCAGCCTCGCCCAGTTCGCGGGCGATCGAAATGACATATTCGACTTTATCCTGACTTAATGCGTCCATCTTTGACTCTCCGTTAGCAAGCAGTTTACCATTAACCAAAGCTTGCGCCAAGAGCGGAAAGGACTCCTTGATTCAGGTCATGGAAGTGAGCCGGTTAAGGGTAAAATTGCGGTTGTTCCGGGAAAAATATCCTGCCGTTGCCGCGGCGCCATTGGGGGTATTTTTTCATGATGGTCTTGAAATTTTTGCTGTTGATGTGATGCTGCAGCCATTGCTGAAGACGGGCGTATGGCGTGCTGAAAAACCACTCCCTGTCCACATGGGCGAACTGACGGATGAAGGGAAACAGGGCGATGTCGGCGACGGTTTGCCGCTCGCCGAGCAGGAAGGGCTGGTCCCGGAGCATGAGGTCGAGCTTTTTAAGGAAAATTTCCCCCTGCGCGCGATAGCTTTCCGGCGGCTGGTCGGGAAAGCGGGAGGCGTATTTATATTTGTCGAGCGCCGCTTTGAAGCTGCCGTCATTGTCGCGGACCAGTTCATCGGCGCGGGCGAAGTCATCTCGCCAGTCTTGCGGGTCATTTTGTGAAATTGCCCATTTGACGATGTCATAGCTTTGATCAATAACCGCGCCGTCCGTCAGATGCAGAACCGGCACCGTCCCCTTGGGCGAGAGGGCGATCATCTCCGCCGGCTTGTCGCGCAGGACCACCTCGCGCAGTTCGCATGTCTGGCCGGCGTATAAAAGCCCGAGCCGCGCCCGCATGGCGTAAGGGCAGCGCCGAAAGCTGTAGAGGATGGGAAATTGTGTCATGATGCTGCAATCTTACGTCTAATCAATCTGTTAATCAACCTGCCGCCGCTGATGACTGGAAGTTTATCGGAATCTGTTGTATAGTTTTGTTCAACAGACCCTAGTTATATCAGAGCCGGAGAGGGGAATAAAATGAAGAATGACACCACGGGATTGGATAAAAATGTCGCCGCCGGGTTATGTTATGTCTTTGGCTGGGTGTCGGGCCTGGTTTTTCTGTTGATCGAAAAGGAAGATCAGGACATTCGCTTTCACGCCATGCAGTCCATCGTGGTGTTCGGCAGCCTCAGCCTGCTGCATATCATTTTATCGATCAGCCTGATTGGCCTGCCGCTGGTCCCGCTGGTGATGATTATCGGGCTGGTGCTGTGGATCCTGTTGATGATCAAGGGGTTTCAGGGTGAAAAATACAAACTTCCCTTTGCCGGCGATCTGGCGGAAAAATGGCTCAAGCAGGTTAAAATCTGACGTCGGGGCAGATCAGGCGAGCGGCCGTTTCATCCACCTGTGCCGGATGCCGGCGTCGAAAAATTCCGCCCCGTAACATTCAAAGCCCAGCTTTTCATAAAAAGGGATCACCTGCACCTGGGCGCCGAGTTTCATGATCCGGATCGCGGGGGATTTCCGGATGTCATCCATGATAAATTCCATCAGATATTTGCCGAGATCCCGGCCGCGATGGTCCTTTAGCACCGCCACCCGTTCGATCTTGGCGATTTCGTCCAAATGACGGACCCGGGCAGTCGCGGCGACCTTGCCGTCGACGGACAACAGATAATGATCGGCCTCCGGGTCGCGGCCGTCGATTTCCTCTTCAACCGGGACCTTTTGCTCCTCGACAAAGACCAGGGTGCGAATCCGGAGACAGCTTTCCAGTTCCGCTTTCGTCGTGATTTTCTGAATGGTGAATTCTGTCATGCATCCTTTATAGGGCGAGGGCGATGGATTGGCAATTGGATAAAATTTTCCCAATCCTTAACAAAAAATGAAGAGGCCGGCGCTAGGGTCAGGACTTATTAATTATGTCCATTCTGCGCGATGAAACAGACTCTGATGACTGACGGGGCGGGAGTGAAGGAAAAACGCTATATACCCATGGGAATCTCTATGCTGCTGATGGTTTGCCCGGATCATCTGGCGGCGGCCGGCCTGTCCGGCAAAGCGCGCCTTGATAATCAGGATATACTGATCAGTCCGACGGCGAAATACCGGGGTCGGTTTGATCTCGGGTCACAGTTGCCCCTCGGCGATGAATTTGTTCTGACCGATGTCACGGTCAGCTTTAAATTCCTTGATGACAGGGAATGGGTGCGGACGACCGGACAGGGCGGCCTTCGGGATACGGGCCGGATTGTGCGTCATCCGGGCGGGGCGCTGATGTCAAAATCCATCGCCGGCCAGACCGACCATTATTATGAATCGAAAGTGATCGTCCGGATGCGCAACGAGGAGGAGGTCGCCGAACTGACCATCGGCCGCAATAAATTTTATGGCGCCACCATGCGACGGCGCGAAGTCTCCCGCGAACCTCAGGGACAGCAAGCGATTATCCTCGGCGTCTATCCGGACCCGGGGGATGACCATCGCCTGCGCAAACATTACCGGATAACGGAAACGATGCTCGAGACGGAGCTTGACGGCTATGACGGCCCCTTTGAGATACGACAACGGAAATTGGGCCTCGCTGCGGTGCAGGACCTGGCGCGGCATGGTTTTCTTGATTTCGAGCTTGCGGGCAAGGGCGATTATATTTTTCAGGATGCGACGCTGTGGTTTCAGGGCTATACCACCGGCGAGGAAAAACCGGGCGCCGAGGGCCGGTGGCCGGCCCCGGTCCTGTGGCTGCTGCTGTCCGGCTTCCCGCTTGCCGGGCTTGCCTGGTGGAAAAAGGATCATATTCTCGCCCGCAAAAACCGGAAATCCGGCAAGAAAACACCGCGTCAAGGCATGCCCGGTCAGCGCGCCTTTTAGGATGCGGCAATCAGCTCGTTAAACTGCCGGACGGCGGCTTTCGGGCCTTGCGGGTGATCCCAGACGCCGGCGGAGACAGCGAGGAAATCGGCTCCGGCCTCGATCAGTTCCGCCGCATTGTCCACCGTGACGCCGCCGATGGCGACACAGGGGATTTCAAACAGCTCGGCCCACCAGGTGAGAATCTCCTGGTCGGCCATTGTGGTGTCCGCCTTTGTCGTTGACGGAAAAAAGGCGCCGAAGGCGACATAGTCCGCCCCCTGTTCGCCGGCAGTCATCGCCAGGTGGCGGCTGTTCTTGCAGGTGACGCCGACAATGCAATCCGCGCCGACGATGTTGCGGGCCTCGGCATATGGCGTATCGTCCAGCCCGATATGAACGCCATCGGCGCCCACTTTGCGGGCGATGTCCGGCCGGTCATTGATGATGAAGGCGGCATCCCGGGCGTGGCAGATCGGCATCAGGGCCCTGGCGGCCTCAATAATGGCCTCATCGGTGACGTCTTTCAGGCGCAACTGCACGCTGGCCACCGGTCCGCCGTCGAGGGCCTGTTCCAGTTGCGGCGCAAATTCCCGGAGATCGAAAGAAGACGGGGTGATCAGGTAAAGCTGTGTCTCGGCCATGAGGTAACTCGTTTGTGGGGCAGACCTGCCGTTTAGGTAAAAAGCCCGGCCATTTGTGGTCGGGCTTTGATTTTATGTCAAAAGGCATTCTTTGGAAATGTTATTTTTCCAGTATCTTGACGCCGGGCAGTTCCTTGCCTTCCATCCATTCGAGGAAGGCGCCGCCGGCGGTGGAGATATGGGAGAACTGATCCGCGACGCCAGCGTGATTGAGCGCCGCCACCGTATCGCCGCCGCCGGCGACAGAGACGAGGCTGCCGGCTTTGGTCAGCGCGCCGGCCGCTTTGGCGAGCGCCACCGTCGCCGCGTCAAAGGGCGCAATTTCAAACGCGCCCATCGGGCCGTTCCAGATCAGGGTCTTGCAGCCTTTCAGCATCTCCCCGAGGGCCGCGACAGAGGCCGGACCCACATCCAAAATCATTTCATCCGCGGCGACGTCATTCAGCCCCACGGTGCGATTGTCGGCCGCTGCCTTGAATTCCCTCGCCACCACCAGATCGGTCGGCAGGTGAATGACGCAGTTCTGCGCCGCGGCCTTGGCGAGGATGGCCCGCGCCGTATCGGCGAGTTCATGTTCGCACAGCGACGCGCCGACATCGACGCCCTGGGCGGCGAGGAAGGTGTTGGCCATGCCGCCGCCGATGATCAGATGATCAACCTTCTCCACCAGATTGGTCAATACATCGAGCTTGCTGGAGACTTTCGCCCCGCCAACGACGGCCGCGACCGGGCGTTTAGGGGCGCCGAGCGCCTTTTCCAGCGCCACCAGCTCTTTTTCCAGCGACAGACCGGCGGCCGAGGGCAGCAGATGGGCGATGCCTTCGGTTGAGGCGTGGGCCCGGTGAGAGCAGGAAAAGGCTTCGTTGACATAAAAGTCCCCATTGGCGGCGAGCGCCGCGGCGAAGTCCGGATCGTTGCTTTCCTCGCCCGGATGAAAACGGACATTTTCCAGCAAAAGCACGGTGTCTTTTTCCAGCGCCTCGAGGGTTTCGGCGACGGCCGCCCCGGTGCAGTCATTGACAAAGACCACGGCTTTCTTCAGGGCGTTGGCCAGAGGCTGCGCCACCTGTTCCAGGGACATTTCCGGCGCGACCCGGCCCTTGGGGCGGCCAAAATGGGACATGACGATCACCTGGGCTCCCTTGTCCATCAAATGGAGGATGGTCGGGGCCACGGAACGGATCCGCGTGTCGTCGGTGACAAGCGGATTGCCGTCCCCGTCCTGCGCCATGGGCACATTGAGGTCGGCCCGAACAAGGACGCGCTTGCCGTCAAGCGCGCCCAGGTCTTCAATATTCTTGAATGTCGCCATTGGTTCAGAGACCAGCCATGACCTTGGCGGTGTCTGACATCCGGTTGGAGAAGCCCCACTCGTTGTCATACCAGCTCAGAATGCGCACCAGATTGCCGTCGATCACGGATGTCTGGGTCGCGTCAAAGCTGGAGCTTGCCGGATCATGGTTGAAGTCGATGGAGACCACGGGCTCGGTGACATAGCCCAGAACGCCTTTCAGGCGGCCATTGGCGGCTTCCTGGACGGCGGCGTTGACTTCTTCGATCGTTGTCGCGCGGCTGGCGACGAAGGTGAGGTCAACCATGGAGACATTGGGGGTCGGCACCCGGACGGAGGTGCCGTCAAGCTTGCCCGCCAGTTCCGGCAGCACCAGACCAACCGCGCGCGCGGCGCCGGTGGAGGTCGGGATCATGCTCAGGCCGCAGGCGCGGGCCCGGCGGGGATCGCTGTGCAGGGTGTCGAGCACCCGCTGATCGCCGGTATAGGCGTGAACCGTAGTCATAATGCCTTTTTCAATGCCGATGGCGTCGTTGAGGACCTGGGCGACCGGGGCCAGGCAGTTGGTGGTGCAGGAGGCGTTGGAGACGATGATGTCGTCGGCGGTCAGCGTGTCATGGTTGACGCCGTAAACAATGGTCTTGTCGACGCCGCTGGCCGGCGCGGAGATCAGGACTTTCCGGGCCCCGGCGGCGAGATGGGCCGAGGCTTTTTCCTTATCGGCGAAGAAACCTGTGCATTCATAGACGATGTCGACGTTAAGCTCCTTCCACGGCAGCCTGGCCGGGTCACGCTCGGCCGTTACCTTGATCGGGCCGCGGCCCAGATTGATAACGTCGCCGTCTACGGTCACGTCAAACGGGAAGGGGCCATGAACGGAATCCCGCTTCAGCAGATAGGCGTTCATATCGACCGCGCCGAGGTCGTTGATGCCGACAACTTCAATGTCTTCCCGGCCGGATTCATAAATGGCGCGAAGCGCCAAACGCCCGATCCGCCCAAAGCCGTTTATTGCAACACGAATAGTCATGAATATAATCTCCGTTTCTTAAAGTAAATATCGCTGCTTAAATAGTATTTATGCGTTTTTTGCGCCCTTGACCAGCTATAACTTGGCTTTTACCGCGGTGACGATCGCCTCGGCGGTAATGCCGAAATGCTGATAAAGGTCCGCCGCCGGGGCCGATGCGCCAAAGCTGTCCATGCCGATGATGACGCCGTCGCGGCCGACATAGCGTTCCCAGCCGAATTTGGCCCCGGCCTCAATGGAAACATTGATCGGGCTGTCGCCGAGGACCTGTGATTTATAGTCTTCCGGCTGCTGATCGAAAATATCGGTCGACGGCATGGAGACCACCCGGGTCGCAATGCCGTCCGCCTGCAGGGCCGCGCGGGCCTGGACGGCGATTTCGACTTCCGATCCGGTGGCGATGATGGTGACCTGCGCCGCGCCGTCGGCCGGGCATAATTCGTAAGCCCCCCGGGCCACCAGATTTTCATCGGTGTGGGTGGTCCGCACCGGCGCGAGATTCTGGCGGGTCAACGACAGGACGCTGGGCCGCGTGGCGTCTTGCAGGGCCGCCTGCCAGGCTTCGGCGGTTTCGACGGCGTCGGCCGGACGGTAGACCACCACATTGGGCATGGCGCGCAGGCTCATCAGATGTTCGACCGGCTGATGGGTCGGGCCGTCTTCGCCGAGGCCGATGCTGTCATGGGTCATGACATAAATCACCCGCTGATCCATCAGGGCGCTGAGCCGAATGGCCGAGCGGCAATAATCGGTGAAGACCAGGAAGGTGCCGCCGTAAGGGATATATTCGCCGTGCAGCGCCAGGCCGTTCATGAAGGCCGCCATGCCGAATTCCCGGACCCCGTAATACATATAGCGGCCGGAGAAATCCGCCGCCGTGATAGGGGCCTGATCCGGGGTCCTGGTGTTGTTGGAGCCGGTGAGGTCGGCCGAGCCGCCGATGGTTTCCCGGACAATCGGGTTGATTACGCCGAGCGCCATTTCCGACGCCTTGCGGGTGGCGACCTTCCTCGGGTTGTCCGCCATATCCTTCTTGAAAGCGCGGATCGCCGCGTCAAGTTCCGCCGGCAGTTGCTTGTTCAGGCGACGGGTAAAGTCGGCCCTGGTCACCTCATCCAGCCCGTCGAAGGCCATTTTCCAATGTTCGGCCAGTTCCTGGGACCGCTTTCCGGCCGCACGCCAGCCGTTCAGGATATTTTCCGGAATGACAAAGGGCGCATGGGGCCAGTCAAGGGTGCGCCGCGCCGCCTCCACCTCTTCCACGCCGAGGGGCGCGCCGTGAACGCCGGCGGTGCCCTGTTTGTTGGGGGCGCCGAAGCCGATGGTGGTGCGGCAGGCGATCAGCGACGGCCGATCGTCTTTTTTCGCCGCTTCGAGGGCGGCGTCGATTTCCTCGGCGTCGTGACCGTTGATCGCCTGGGTATGCCAGCCGGAGGCGGCGACGCGGGCGATCTGGTCTTCGGAAACCGTGTCGCGGGTGCTGCCGCCGATGCAGATTTCATTGTCATCCCACAGCAGGATCATCTTGCCCAGCTTCAGATGGCCGGCCGTGGAAATCGCTTCGTGGCTGATGCCTTCCATCAGACAGCCGTCGCCGCAGATCACATAGGTATGATGGTCAATGACATCGCCCATGCGGGCATGGGACAGCCGTTCGGCCAGCGCAAAACCGACCGATGTCGCCAGACCCTGACCCAGGGGGCCGGTGGTCATTTCAACCCCGGGCAGATCATTATATTCCGGATGGCCGGCGCAGGGGGAATGCAACTGGCGGAAGTTTTTGATGTCTTCCAGGGTCGGCGCCTCATATCCGGTCAGATAGAGCAGGGAATAAAGCAGCATGGAGCCATGACCTGCCGACAGAATAAAGCGGTCCCGGTTGGGCCATTCCGGCCAGGCCGGGTCATATCTTAAATGCTTTGTAAACAGAACGGTCGCCACATCAGCCATACCCATCGGCATGCCCGGATGACCTGAATTCGCCGCCTGTACGGCGTCCATGGACAAGGCGCGGATTGCGTTGGCCATTTCACTATGGGAGGTCGTCATATTATTTTTTACCAAATAATTAAAGATTTAGGGATAAATAATACCCGCTTAACGGCGGCACAATGAACGTTTGCGGCCATTTCGTCAACCTGCTTGTAAGATTTTATTGGGAATCAAGGGCTTCTGAATTGTTTTTATATTTTTGGCTTCATTTATAAGGTTTTTTTTGCCAGAATGAGTCATATGATGAACAGCGGAACCGCTTATTGATTCTTTCTTTCAAGCCGGCTTTCAATCCGGGCAACAGGAAAAATGTCACCATGTCGAACGTCAAAAAAACGATGACTGTCGAAGAAGCCAATGCCGCCGTTGAGGAAGCCCTGACCCGTCTTGAGCGGGCGGTGCTTGACCGGGGCCAGCGCCGCGGGGCCGGAAGCGGCGAGCAGGGCGTCTATATCGAGCAGCTTGAAATGGAAAACCGGCAGATGGCCCGTGACATGGATGAAATGAAAAAGCACTGTATCGCGCTGAAAAAGGGCTATGAGGCGCTGGAGGAGAAATGCGCCCGGCTGGCGAACGCCAATGATTCGGCGGAACGGGAACTGGCGGCGACCCTGCGGGATCTGGACAAGCTGATCGCGCAAAAAAGCCTCCATTGAATTTATATTATAAATCGGAAAAGCCATGTCAGAAGTGATCGTCAAATTCAACCATCAGAATTATCACCTCGCCTGCAAGGACGGTGAAGGCGAACGGCTGAACCGGCTCGCCGAATATGTCGATGACAAGGCGGCGCAGATCGTCCGCAATATGGGCGCCGTCACCGACATCCGCCTTTTGCTGATGACGGCGATCCTGATCGCGGATGAACTGGATGAAGCCCGCAATGGCAAAATCCTGAAAAATGGCGGCGCGGCGGACAAGGCCGATCATCTGCAGGACACCCTGATCCATACCATCAAGCGTCTCGAGGACATCACCCGCGAGGTCGAGGCCGAAGACTAATCCCTCTCTTTTCGCTTTATTATTTTGTCACTCTACTCGGCGGCGACCGCGCCTGTCGCCTGTTCCCGGCGCAGTTTATCGGTGATCGCGCGAAAGAAGGTCACCGCCTCATGCTTTGAGCCGATCTCATCAAGGAAATTGCGATCGGCGGAGTTCTTGACGATGACGATATTTTCCGGCTGGTTGACATAGATGAACTGGCCATAGACGCCGATGGCGAGAAATTCGCCGGGACGGGCGTCGGGCGCCAGCCACCATTGGAAGCCATAGCCGAATTTGTCCGGCCCCGGCCGGTTATGGTCGGACGCCGGGCGGGTCGCCTGTCTGATCCAGGCGGCGGGCACCACCTGTTCGCCGTTCCAGTCGCCGTTATGAAGGTAAAGCCGGCCAAAGCGGGCGTAATCCCGGGTCCGGACATTGAGGCCGCCGAGGGCGAATTCGGCGCCGGCGGAATCGGTCAGCCATTTGGCGTCGGCCTCCATGCCGATTTTGGACCAGATGTGTTTTTCAACCTGCGCAATCAGGCTTTCGCCGCGGACCCGGCGGACAATCATGCTCAGGACATGGGTGTCCATGCTGACATAGTGAAATTCCTGGCCCGAGGGCCTGTTCCGGGTCAGGGTGGCGGTGAATTCGTCCAGCGAGCCGCCGACCGCCAGAATCCGCCCCATGCGGTTGATGTCGGAATAAAAATCGGCGTAATCCTCGTCCCAGGTGACGCCCGACGACATTTGCAGCACGTCGCGCACCGGCACCCCCTCATAACCGCTGCCCCGCATTTCCGGCAGATAGCGCTCCACCGGGGCGTCAATGTCGATCAGGCCGTCATGGACCGCAATGCCGAACAGGGTCGCGGTGAAGGATTTGGCCATCGACCAGGAAATGCGCAGATCATTCTCTCCGGTGCCGAGATAATATTTTTCAAAAGCGATCCTGTCATCCTTGAGCACCAGAAGCGCCGTCGTCGCCCGCCGGTCGAGATATTCATCGGTGTCTACGGGCCGTCCCCGATAGGTAAAGCCCCGGGGCAGGTCGGCGGGGGCATGGGCAAATTGATAGACCGGCCCGGACCGTTTGACCGGTTTCATCAGAAAGGCTTCGTCCATATGGGAAAAATTATGAACGATCCTGTCCTCGTCAAACAGGGTCATGGTGGCGTGCAGCCGTTCGGCCTGCTCATAATTGAAGGCGATAATGGCGCCAAAGACCAGGGCGACGAAAAATAATGTCGCGCCGGTTATTCTGAGAAACTTGTTCATGGTTTTTTCCGCGAAATTTTATCAACCTATCTGATAGAGACGTATGTCTTCTGTTCATAGCGGAAAAAAACGTTCCCGGCAATCCGTGCGCTTTAAATTAGGTCCTGACCCTAAGCTGCAAACAAATCAGGAGCCGCCCGGGGGCGACTCCTGTTGTGATTCTGCCGCGCTTTTGATTCTGTTGGCGCGGGGGCCTTATTCGGGCCGGGTCCAGCGCAGCACCGGTTTGCGGGCCGCCAGGGTTTCGTCCAGCCTTTTGCGGGGCGCGAAATAGGGCGCGCCGCTGAACAGTTGCATGTTGCCGGCCTTGGCCTGCGCCACCAGATGGCGCATTGCGCCGATAAACTGATCCATCGACTGTTTGCTTTCACTTTCGGTCGGTTCGATCAGCATGGCGCCGTGGACCACCAGCGGGAAATACATGGTCATCGGGTGATAGCCCTCGTCGATCATGGCTTTGGCGAAGTCCAGGGTTTCGACGCCGGTGCCCTTGAGGAAACGATCGTCAAACAGCGCTTCATGCATGCAGGGGCCTTCAAAGCTCGCCGTCATGACGTCTTGCAGGCTGGCGAGGATATAGTTGGCGTTGAGCACACTGTCCTCGGACACTTGGCGCAGACCGTCCGCGCCGTGGGACATCACATAGGCCAGGGTGCGGACGAACATGCCCATCTGGCCGTGAAAGGCGGTCATCCGGCCAAAGCTGTCCCGGCTGTCGCCGTCCGCCTCGATATGTTCCTGAAGCGCGAAACCCTCGTCATCGTGAATAACATAAGGCAGCGGGGCAAAGGGGGCGAGCGCCGCGGAAAAGACCACGGGCCCCGCGCCGGGGCCGCCGCCGCCATGGGGGGTGGAAAAGGTCTTGTGCAGGTTGAAATGCATGGCGTCGACGCCCAGATCCCCGGGGCGGACCTTGCCGACAATGGCGTTGAAATTGGCGCCGTCGCAATAGAAATAACCGCCGGCCGCATGCACGGCGTCGGCGATTTCAATGATGTCGCGCTCAAAAAGACCGCAGGTATTGGGGTTGGTCAGCATAATCGCGGCCACGTCCGGCCCCAGTGCCTCTTTCAAGGCGGCGAGGTCGACGCGGCCGTCTACGGTGGCCGGGATCGCCTTTACGGTATAGCCGCACAGCGCGGCTGTGGCAGGGTTAGTGCCATGCGACGATTCCGGAGCAAGTACTATTGTACGCTTTTCCCCGCGTTTTTCAAGGGCGGCGCGGATCGCCATCATGCCGCAGAGTTCGCCATGGGCGCCCGCCTTGGGCGACATGGCGATGGCCGGCATGCCGGTCAGGGTTTTCAGCCAGTGGGCCAGGGTGTCGATCAGGTCGAGCGCCCCCTGAACGGTGGACACCGGCTGCAGCGGATGGATGTCGGCGAGGCCGGGCAGACGGGCGACCTTTTCATTGAGTCGCGGATTATGCTTCATCGTGCAGGAGCCGAGCGGATACATCCCGATGTCGATGGCGTAATTCTGCCGGCTCAATCGGGTGTAATGGCGCATGGCTTCCGGTTCGGACAGCCCGGCGAGGCCGATTTCATGGTCCCGGGTTATGCCGCCGAGACGGTCTTCAAATGCGCCGATCTCCTCCAGGTCAACGCCGCTGCGCTCTCCGTCGCCGATCTCATAGATCAGCGGTTCATCCTGCTCCAGTCCCCGGCTGCCGGAAAAAGTCTTAAAATGGGTCGGCGCCAGTTCGGCGGCGGCCTTTATGTCGGTCTGACGTCCTTGCTTGTTCATCATTTTACCAGTTCCTTGAGTTCGCTGACCAGCCGGTCCATATCTTCATCGGTGGTGGTTTCGGTGACCGCCACCAGCAACTGGTTCTTCAATTCGATATTGTCCGGATAGAGCCGCGACAGCGGCACGCCGGCGATAATCTCCACATCAACCAGGTTTTCGACCGCTTCCGCCGCATCGACCGGAAGGGCGACGGTGAATTCATTGAAGAAGCTGTCGTTCAGAACCGCGACCCCCTCTATGGCCGACAGTCTGTCGGCAAGCTGCACCGCCTTGGCGTGGTTGAGGCGCGCCAGATGGCGGAAGCCCTTTTCGCCGAGCAGGGTCATATGAATGGTGAAGGCGAGGGTGCACAGCCCGGCGTTGGTGCAGATATTGCTGGTCGCCTTTTCCCGGCGGATATGCTGTTCCCGGGTCGACAGGGTCAGCACATAGCCGCGCTTGCCGTTGGCGTCGACGGTTTCGCCGCAGACCCGGCCCGGCATGGTGCGGACGTATTTCTGCCGGGTGGCGAGCAATCCCACATAAGGGCCGCCAAAGGCAAGGCCGTTGCCGATACTTTGGCCTTCGCCGACCACAATGTCCGCCCCCATGGAGCCGGGGGAGCGCACGGCGCCCAGGGACACAACTTCGGTGACAACCACAATCAGCAGGGCTTTTCTGGCGTGAAGCGCCTCGGCCAGGGCCGAGAAATCCTGAAGATTGCCGAAAAAGTCGGGATTCTGCACCACGACGCAACTGGTGTCATCGTCGATCTGATCGATCAGGGCGTCAACATCGCCCTGGCCGACCGGATTGGCGACGGCCACATCGTCGGTATATTTGGTCATCGTCCGCACCACATCAATATATTGCGGATGCAGGGTGCCGGACAGGATGGCCCTCTTTTTGCGGGTGATGCGCCGGGCCATCAGCACCGCTTCGCCGCAGGCGGTCGAGCCGTCATACATCGACGCATTGGAGACGTCCATGCCGGTAATCTGGGCGATCTGGGTCTGAAACTCATAAAGCGCCTGCAGGGTGCCCTGGGAGATTTCCGGCTGATAGGGCGTATAGGCCGTGAGAAACTCGCCGCGCTGGATCAGATAATCGACGGAGCTTGGCACATAATGGCGATAAGCGCCGGCGCCGCAGAAGAAGGGTACTGATCCGGCCGGGATATTTTTCCCCGCTATGGCGCGGAAATCCCGATCGACCTGCATTTCCGACTGGTGGGCCGGCAGATCGAGGGGCTGTTTCAACAGGGCCTGTTCCGGGACATCCTTAAACAGGTCGTCGATATGATCGACGCCGATTTTCGCCAGCATGGCCTCGCGATCGGACTGGTTAAGCGGTAAATAACGCATGGTTTCACAACCTTTAATTTATACTGTGTTTGGCGTATTGCGGGCGAAATTATTCGAGGCCGGCGACAAAGGCTTTATAGGCCTCGGCGTCCATAAGCCCCTTCAATTCATCGCTATCGGAAATCTCGATCTTGAAGAACCAGCCGTCGCTTTCCGCGTGGGCGTTGACCAGGGCCGGCTCATCTTCGAGCGCCTCATTGACCGCGGTGACCTTGCCGCTGACGGGGGCATAGATTTCACTGGCGGCCTTGACGGATTCGACGACGGCGATTTCATCCCCCTTGGCGAAATCGTCGCCCACTTCCGGCACCTCGACAAAAACAATATCGCCAAGCGCATTCTGGGCGTAATCGGTAATGCCGACGGTGCCGTTGTTGCCTTCGACGGTAATCCACTCATGGTCTTCTGAATAATAAGTTGTCATTTGCTCACCTATCCTTTTGATTTTCTGTAGTAGCGTTGGGGGACAAACGGGGTTTTCGCCACGCGGGCGGGAAGCTGTTTGCCGCGAACGGAAAGAAAAATTTCCGTATCAATTGTCGAGAATTCCCTTGTCACGTAGCCCATGGCCACCGGCCCCCCGAATGTCGGCCCAAAGCCGCCGCTGGTGACGCGACCGATTTCATTGCCGTCACGGTCGAGAATGAGGGTTCCCTCCCGGGCGGGGGCGCGGCCCGTCGGCAGGATGCCGACGCGCTTGCGGGTGTAATTCTTGGTCGCAATCTGTTCGAGAATGACTTTGTCGCCGGGAAAACCGCCTTCTTCGCGGCGGCGTTTGCCGATCGCCCACAGCAGGGCGCCTTCCACCGGGGTCGTCTGCGGCGTCAGGTCATGACCGTAAAGGCAAAGCCCGGCCTCAAGCCGCAGGCTGTCGCGGGCGCCAAGGCCGATGGCCTCAACCTCCGCTTCGGCGAGCAGGCGGCGGCAGATGGCCTCGGCCTTGTCGGCGGGCAGGGAAATTTCAAAGCCGTCCTCGCCGGTATAGCCCGAGCGGCTGAGATAGCAGGCCGCGCCGTCAATATCAAATTCGCCGTAGGTCATGAAATCCATGTCGCCGGCGTCGGGGGCGAAGCGGGCCATCACCTCGGCGGCCATGGGTCCCTGCAGGGCGACCAGCGCCCGGTCGGAAAGTTCGGTCAGGGTGAAACCCGCCGGCAGATGGGCCCGCAGATGGGCGACGTCCTGCGCCTTGCAGGCGGCGTTGACCACCAGAAACAGGTCATCGCGCCGTTTGGTGATCATCAGGTCATCGAGGATGCCGCCCTGTTCGTTGGTGAACATGGTGTAGCGGATATGATTCTCCTCAAGATCGACGATATTGCCGGGCACGAGCGATTCTATCCATTGGTCGACATTGTCGCCCTTGATGAGCACCTGTCCCATATGGGAAACGTCGAACAGGCCGGCGGCGGCGCGGGTGTGAAGATGTTCCTTCATGACGCCGAGCGGATATTGCACCGGCATGGCGTAGCCGGCGAAGGGCACCATTTTGCCGCCCAGTTCCTGATGCAGGTCATATAAAGGGGTTTTCAGGAGTTTGCTGTCTTCGGCACTCAATATATCTTCTCCAGAGTTAGCACTACAGCACGCAAACCCGTGCTATTGGTGCCCCCTCTGTCATGGATACCTGAGAGATTTGACTTTTCTGAGTGTTGCGCTACCGCCTGTCTGAGCGCTTTTAAATTTGCGCTACCGCCTGTCGGCTGCCTGAGCGCCCCTCATAAAGCTTACCCCGTCGGTGGGATTTATAAGTCAATCCGCTTTCCAGAGTGCCATATTGTCCTGCGGTCCTTTTGCCTGAGAGTTTCCGGGGCGGTTGCTCCTTCGGCGCTGGTCGGACCAGTCTCTCCCGCAGGGTCCATAAGCATGGCCGCCATAATAGTCCGAAAAGGAGGAGAGTCAATCTTCAACAACGGCAAGGGGACGATTTTTCCACCCGACAGGATATTGCAACGCCGGTCATATTTGGCGACCGGAAGGCCGGGGCGAATCTGGCCGCCTTTAAGTCATTGATCGCAGGTGAAATATCTGCGATAAACAGGAGATCCATGGCATATTTGTGCCGAATCGACCGTCAACCAGCGAAAGTTTCTATATATGAGCATTCTTAAAGTGATCTTTTCATCTCTCTGGCAGGCGCTTGCGATATTCTGGCGGGCGTTCCGCAAGTTTCAGTCTGCCGTGGGAACGCTATTGTTCATGCTGTTGATGGTGTTGCTGGTTGTCGCCCTGTTGCAGAGCAAGAAAATCATCGTGCCGGACCAGGGCGCGCTTGTAGTGTCGCTGGAAGGCGTTATCCAGGAGCAGAAGATTTATAATGAATCGCCGTTGCAGGCCCTGTCGGCCGGCAGCCGCAAGCGCCAGACCATCTTGCGCGACGTCATCAGGTCGATTGATCTGGCCCGGCAGGATGACCGGATCAGCCTGCTGATCCTCAATACCAATGGTTTGCAGGGGGCGATGCCTTCGAAACTGCATTATATCGGCGCGGCGATCAGCCGCTTCCGGGAAAGCGGCAAGAAGGTCGTGACCTACGGCAATAATTTCACCCAGGCGGGCTATCTGATTGCCTCCTACGCCGATGAAATATATCTGCATCCCCACGGCGGCGTGCTGTTATACGGCTATGGCTCCTATCAGAATTATTACAAAGGGTTTCTCGACAAGATCAAGGCCGAGGTCCAGCTCTTCCGGGTCGGCAAATACAAGTCGGCCATGGAGCCGTTTATCCGCAGCGATATGTCACCGGCGGCCAGGCAGGCCAGCCGGATGCTGCTCGGCGACCTTTGGGGCGAATATATGGATGCAGTCGCCATCAGCCGCGCCCTCGACAAGGGTGACATTACGGCGAAATTTGACAGCGTCGACGGTGATTTGGCCGGGGTGGGCGGTGACCTGGCGGAACTGGCGATGCGCTACAAGCTTGTCGATGGCCTGAAAACCCGTGAAGAATGGCGTCAGTATCTCGGCGAACTGCTGAAGGCCAAAAGCGATGACTTGAAAGACAAGACCATCGGCTATCAGGCCTATCTCGCGGCCGACGCCCTGAAGGTATCGCCGTCGCATGACATGATCGCGGTGGTCTACGTCAATGGCATGATCATGGACGGCGAGCATCCCCAGGGCATCGCCGGCGGCGATACGGTTTCCCGTCACCTGCGGGAGGTCCGGCTGAATGACAAGGTCAAGGCGGTTGTCCTGCGGGTCAACAGCCCGGGCGGCAGCGCCTTCGCCTCCGAACTGATCCGCCAGGAAGTGTTGCAGCTTAAAGCCGCCGGCAAGCCGGTCATCGTCTCCATGGGGTCGCTGGCCGCCTCGGGCGGCTACTGGATTTCGGCCAATGCCGATGAAATCTGGGCGGCGCCGACCACCATCACCGGCTCGATCGGCATTTTCGGGGCGATTCCGAATTTTGAAGGCACGCTGGCCGAAATCGGCATCAATACGGACGGGGTCGGCACAACGCCGCTGTCGGTTGCCGGGGTAACCAAGCCGCTGCCGGAAAAGGTCAAAGCCATCATCCAGAGCAGCATTGAAAACGGCTATGACCGTTTCCTGAAACTCGTCTCCGAAGGACGAAACATGACCGTCGAGCAGGTGCATGAAATCGCCCAGGGCCGGGTCTGGAGCGGCACTAAGGCGCTGGAGCTGGGTCTGGTCGACAAGCTCGGCAGCTTTGACGATACGGTGCGGTCGGCCGCCAAAATGGCCGGGCTTGACAAATATAAGCTGGCCTTCTGGGAGGATCCTATCCCGTGGGACGTCAAATTGATTGCCGACCTTATGGAGCGCCATGCGGGCCTTGGCAATATGCTGCAGAGCCGGACCATGAGCCCCCAGGAAATTCTGGCGGCGCAGATTATGGCGCGGCTGTCGATTTTTGGCCAGTTGAATGATCCCAACAACGCCTACGTCCTGTGCCTGGGCTGTCTTGGGGATTTTGGCCAGGGCAACTGACGTGGCCGATTTGAACGGAACAGGAGAAGCACCGCGATTTTTTTTGCGGTGCTTTTTTTGTCGCCAAGGGCCTGTTCAAGACGGTAAATTCTGTGTATAACGCGCACATGAGCAAGCAGAGCATGAATCTATATATCGCCAATCCCCGGGGCTTCTGCGCCGGGGTGGACCGGGCGATTCAGATCGTTGAAATGGCGCTGGAGAAATTCGGCGCGCCGGTTTATGTCCGCCATGAAATCGTCCATAACAAATTCGTCGTCGAGGGGCTGCGGCGGCGGGGCGCGATCTTTGTCGATGAACTGGATGAGGTGCCCGACGATCTGCCGGTGGTCTTTTCCGCCCACGGGGTGCCGAAATCGGTGCCGGCGGAGGCCGAACGGCGCAACATGCTCTATGTCGACGCCACCTGTCCCCTGGTGAGCAAGGTTCACCGCGAGGCGGAGCGCCACGAAAAAACCGGCAGCGAAATCATCATGATCGGCCATGCGAGGCATGCGGAAGTGGTCGGCACCATGGGCCAGGTCGAGAAGGGGCGCATCAAGCTGGTGGAGCGGCCGGAGGATATTGACCGGCTCGAACTGGACAATCCGGACAATGTCGCCTATATCACCCAGACGACGCTTTCCCTCGATGACACCGCGGATATTATCACCGGCCTGAAAAAGAAATTTCCCGCCATTCAGGACCCGAAGAAAGAAGACATCTGCTATGCCACCACCAACCGCCAGGGGGCGGTCAAGGCCCTGGCGGAACGGGCCGAGGTCGTGCTGATCATCGGCGCGCCCAACAGTTCCAATTCCAGACGACTGGTCGAGGTTGCGGCGCGGCAGGGCTGCCAATCGATGCTGATCCAGCGGGCGAGGGATATTGACTGGGACTGGCTTGACGGGGTGCGGCATGTTGGCATTTCGGCCGGGGCCTCGGCGCCGGAGGTGCTGGTCGAGGAAGTGATCGCGGCTTTCCGGCAAAAATATGATGTTCAATTGGAAACGGTGCGGACTGTCGAGGAAAACGTGCAGTTCAAGTTGCCGGCGATTTTGCTGAAAGAGTCGTGATCTATGGCGGTTTATACCCATGTCAGCGCGGAGGAAGTCTCCGAATTCCTCGAAAGCTATGACGAAGGGGAGGTTATTTCCTTCAAGGGCATTGCCGAGGGGGTTGAAAATTCCAACTATATCCTGCAAACCACCCGGGCGTCCTATATCCTGACCCTGTATGAGAAGCGGGTTAACCCGGATGATCTGCCGTTTTTCCTCGGCCTGATGGATCATCTTGTCCATAAGGGGATCAATTGCGCGACGCCGGTGCGCGACAAGAGGGGCAATATCCTGAAAACCCTTTGCGGCCGGCCGGCGGCGCTGATCAGTTTCCTGCAGGGCATGTCGATCAACCGGCCGGGGCCGGACCACTGTCATCAACTGGGCCGGGAAATGGCGCGGATGCATCAGGCGGCGGCGGATTTTAACCTTACGCGGAAAAACGCCCTGTCCGTCGACGGCTGGCGGGAGCTTGTCGCCGCCTGCGCCCCCCGGGCCGATGAGGTGGCGGCGGGGCTCGCGGACCTGATCCGCGATGAGATGGCCTTTCTGGAAGCGCACTGGCCCCGGGACCTGCCCGAAGGGATCATTCACGCGGACCTGTTCCCGGACAATGTCTTTTTCATGGGCGGCGAGCTGTCCGGGCTGATTGATTATTATTTCGCCTGCCATGACATCCTGGCCTATGATGTGGCGATCTGCCTCAACGCCTGGTGTTTTGAGGGTGACGGCGCCTTTAACATCACCAAGGCGAGCCGCCTGCTCAGGGGGTATGCCAGGGCGCGGCCCCTGTCGGGGCGGGAAATGGCCGCCCTGTCGATCCTCTGCCGGGGCGCGGCCTTCCGCTTCCTGCTGTCAAGACTCTATGACTGGCTGAACCGGGTGGAGGGCGCGCTGGTCCAGGTCAAGGATCCGGCGGAATATGTCAGCCGGCTGAATTTTCACCGGGCGGTGACCAGCCCGTCTGAATATGGACTGGATATATGAAGGACGTGATTGTTTATACGGACGGGGCCTGTTCCGGCAATCCGGGGCCGGGCGGCTGGGGCGTGTTGCTGATTTCCGGAAAACACCGCAAGGAGCTTATGGGCGGCCTGGCGGAAACGACCAATAACCAGATGGAGCTCGTCGCCGCCATTGAAGGGCTCACCGCGTTGAAAAATCCCAGCCATGTGACGCTCTATACCGACAGCACCTATGTCAAGGACGGCATCACCAAATGGATTCATAACTGGAAAAGAAACGGCTGGCGGACGGCCGGGAAAAAACCGGTCAAGAATGCAGAATTATGGCAGGCCCTCGATGAGGTGGTCGCGCGCCATGACATCACTTGGAAATGGGTCAAGGGGCATAACGGCGATCCGGGCAATGAAAAGGCCGATGAACTGGCGCGTCAGGGCATGGCCGCCTATCAATAACACCCGGCGGGAACAGCAGGAATAACCGGGAAAACAAGGAAGGACAGCATATGTCACGGGATGATTTGTTCAAGGCGATCGATATTGCCGATGAGGCGCGGCTGCGGGAGCTTCTGGCCGGCGACAGTTCGCTCGCTTCGAGCCGCAGCGCGGACGGGGTTTCGGCGATCCTCTTCACGCTCTATCTGGCGAAATTCAACCTGACCAGGGCGTTGCTCGAGCATAATCCCGATCTGGACCAGTTCGACCTTACGGCGCTCAACATGCATGAGGAACTGGCGGCCTGGCTGGAAGCTAATGCCCGGGACATCGACCGAAGGACCGGGGACGGTTTTTCCGCCCTGCATCTCGCCTGTTTCTTCGGCGCGCTGGAGTGCGCCGGGCTGCTGGTGGAAAAAGGCGCCAACGTCAATATTCACGCTGATAATCCGTCCGATCTGAGACCGCTGCACAGCGCCTGCGCCGCCGGCCACGGGGCGATCGTCGGCCTGCTGCTGAAGGCCGGGGCGAAGGTCAATGTGATCCAGGCCGGCGGTTACACCCCGCTGATGGCCGCCGCCAGCCTGGGCAATGCGCCGGTGGTCGATATGCTGCTGGAGTATGGCGCCGATATTTCGGTGACCTCCGATGACGGCCGGACGGCGGCCGATTTCGCCCGCGCCGCCGGGCTCGAAGCTCTTGTCGCCAAACTTCAGTAGATCAAAAACGCCGCCAGATCAGGCGCTATCCCCAGGTAAAGTGAAGATACCATCCCGGGTCATATCACCCTCACAAATGACCCGGCCGTCGCCCGCCATATGAATCAGGTGGGAGAGGACGGAACTGGCCGCCGCCGGATGCAGAAAGCTCGGGATGTCGCTATAGATCACATTGACCATCTGACGAATGCTGTGGGCGCCGCCGGCGATCGCCGCGATGATCTGCTGTTCCCGCGCGTGGCGGTGGGCGATCAGGCCCCGCACGTAAGGATGGGGATTTTCGATCGGCGCGCCGTGGGTCGGATAATATATTGCGTCATCCCGCGCCAGAATCTTGTCCAGGCTCGCCAGGTAATCCTTCATGTCGCCGTCCGGCTGCGAGACGACAGAGGTTGACCAGCCCATGACATGGTCGCCGGTGAACAGGGCCTTTTCCTCGCGCAGGCCAAAACACAGATGATTGGACAGATGGCCCGGCGTGTGAACCACATCCAGGGTCCAGCCGTCGCCGCGGATCACATCACCGTCCCGCAGCAGATGGTCGGGGCGGAAATCCCGGTCGCGGCCTTCTTCGGCGTGATTGTCGACCTGAGCCTGCCCCGCCACGTCATAGGCGTAAATATCGGCGCCGGTCACCAGTTTCAGCGGATGGGCCGCCGGCGAATGATCCACATGATTGTGCGTGACCAGAATATGACTGACCTCGCGGCCTTGCAGGTAATCTTCCAGACGGTGAATATGGGAGGCGATCGCCGGTCCCGGATCGATGATCGCCACCTTGTCGCGACCGATGATATAGCTGCCGGTGCCGTGAAAGGTGAAGGGCGACGGATTATGGGCGACGAGTCGATGGATCAGCGGGCTGACCGGCAGAACCTCGTCATAATTCGGCGAAAAATTTTTATTGAATTCAAGCATATTTCTTTAATTCTGTTCTTAAATTTATATATTTTGTCTTGTTTGTTTTACGTAAGCGTGATTGAGGGAAATTATTTCGCTGCTTTGCGATATACTGATTACATATTGAGTATAACAGGTAAAACAGAGGCGCGCCATGTCACTTTCAGATCAAAAAAAACCGCAATCAGGTCACGCAAAGGCGGGTTTCGCCACCCGGGCCATTCATGCCGGCGGCGCGCAAAAGGACCCGCACGGTTCGCTGACCGCGCCGATCTATATGACATCGACCTTCGAGTTTGACACGGCCGAGCAGGGCGGCGCGCGCTTCGCCGGGGAAGAGGGCGGTTATATCTATACCCGGCTCGGCAATCCGACCCTGACCGAGCTGGAACTGAAACTGGCCGACCTTGAAGGGGCCGAGGCCTGCCTGACGGTGGCCTCCGGCATGGGGGCGATCACATCCGTTTTCTGGTCCTTCATTGCGCCGGGGGACGAAATTCTGGTTGATGAGACGCTTTACGGCTGCACCTTCGCCTACTTTCGTCACGGGCTGGAGAAATTCGGCATCACCGTGCGCCATGTGGATATGCGCAATCCGGAAAATCTGGCGCAGGCGATTTCCGCCAGGACCAAAATCGTCTATTTTGAAACGCCGGCCAATCCCAACATGCGGATTGTCGACATCAAGACCATTTCGGAAATCGCCCACAGCGTCGACGCCCGGGTCGTGGTCGACAACACCTATTGCACGCCCTATCTGCAAAATCCGATCGCGCTCGGCGCCGATATTGTGGTCCACAGCGCGACCAAATACCTTGGCGGGCATGGCGATTTGATGGCCGGCGTGATCCTGTCGAGCGCCGAGGATATGGAGCAGATCCGCTATGTCGGCCTGAAGGATATGACCGGCGCCGTGTTGTCGCCGATGAACGCCTTTCTGATTTCCCGCGGCCTGAAGACCCTGGAGCTGCGCATGGAGCGCCATTGCGACAATGCGGAAAAAGTCGCGGCGTTGCTGGAGGCGAGTCCCAAGGTGGAGAAGGTTTATTTCCCCGGGCTTAGGTCTTTCGCGCAGCATGACCTCGCTCGGGCGCAGATGCGGCGTTTCGGCGGCATGGTGGCTTTTGAGTTCATCGGCGGCCATGATGCGGGGCTGAAATTCCTCAATTCGCTCGACCTGTGCAAGATCGCCGTCAGCCTGGGCGATGCCGAGACATTGATCGAGCATCCGGCGTCAATGACCCATTCGCCCTATGAGCCCGAGGAGCGGGCCAGATTCGGCATCACCGAAGGGCTGGTGCGGATTTCCGCCGGGCTTGAGAATGCGGCCGACATCCTCGCCGATATTGAACAGGGACTGGATCGGGTGTGACGGCCGCGCTGCGATAGCCCCAAATTAACGGCTGACCCCAAATTAACGCGATATTCGCCAAATAAAAAAGACAGGTCCGAAAACCTGCCTTTTTAAGTGTAAACGTCCGGATTGATTCTAGTCCTGCTCGGGCTCTGCCTCACCCTGTTCGAGGGCGGCGGTTTGCATCGCTTTTTGCAGTTTTTCAAAGGCCCGGACCTCGATCTGGCGCACCCGTTCGCGGCTGATGTCATATTGCTTGCTCAATTCTTCGAGGGTCGACGGCGTGTCCTTGAGGCGCCGTTCGGTCAGGATATGCTGCTCCCGCTTATTGAGGTCCTGCATGGCGTCGGCCATCAGCGACCGGCGATAGGTCAGTTCCTCGTCATTGGCGTAGGCGGTTTCCTGATCGACCGCATCCTCGTCTTCAAGCCAGTCCATCCATTCGCCGTCGGCATCGGCGCGCATCGGCGCGTTCAGGGAATGGTCCATTCCGGCCATGCGCCGGTTCATCTGCACCACGTCATTTTCGCTGACATCAAGCCGGGTGGCGATTTCGGTGACCTGATCCGGATGCAGGTCGCCTTCCTCGATGGCCTGAATCTGGCCCTTGATCCGCCGCAGGTTGAAAAAGAGCTTTTTCTGGGCGGCGGTGGTGCCGATTTTAACCAGCGACCATGAACGGAGGATATATTCCTGGATGGAGGCCTTGATCCACCACATGGCGTAGGTGGCGAGGCGGAAGCCCCGATCGGGGTCAAAGCGTTTCACGGCCTGCATCATGCCGACATTGCCCTCGGAAATCAGTTCGCCGACCGGCAGGCCATAGCCGCGATAGCCCATGGCGATCTTGGCCACCAGGCGCAGATGGGAGGTGACCAGCTTATGGGCCGCCTCGCTGTCGCCATGTTCGGTCCAGGCTTTGGCCAGCATGAATTCCTCTTCCGGTTTCAGCATGGGAAATTTGCGGATTTCCTGCAGATAGCGGGTCAGACTGCCGTCCGGGGTGATTGCGGGGGTTAATTCCTTGGCCATAAACTCTCTCCACCTATTCGATGAACGCATACTTGGTTAAGTATAGCATATTCACTGTTATTTTGCACCTTGCGGCTCCTGAAGACTTCGCCCTTTATCATTTGAAATATTAACCGCGTTCCAAGGCCGAAATAAGGCGTTTCATGTCATTTGGTAATTGTGCCTCAAATTTCAAGTCCGCGCCAGTGGTCGGGTGAACAAATCCGATCACATAGGCGTGAAGGGCCTGTCGCTTAAAACTGTTGATCGCCTCCTGCGCCGGAATAGAAAAATTCCGTGACTGGGCCGGGCCGCTTTTGCCGTAAAAAGGATCGCCGACCAGCGGATAGCCGATATGGGCCATATGAACCCGGACCTGATGGGTGCGGCCGGTCTCGAGACGGCATTCCACCAGGCTCAGGCTCGGCGGCAGGCGTTTGATGGCGGCGCCTTTTTCAAAGGTCTGTCGCCTGGGCTCCAGTCGGCGCAGGACCCGGTAATGGGTGATGGCGGCGCGGCCCCTTTTGCTTTCGGCAGGCGCGACAGCCATTTTCAGGCGATTGCGCGGATCGCGGCCGATCTTTTCATCGATGGCGCCGGCGGCGGGGTTGGGCACGCCCCAGACCACGGCCTGATAGGCCCGCTCCAGGCTGTGTCGGGCGAATTGTTTGGCCAGTTTCTGGTGGGCGCGATCGGTCTTGGCCGCGACCATCAGGCCGCTGGTGTCCTTGTCGATGCGGTGAACGATGCCCGGCCGCTTGACGCCGTTGATGCCCGACAGGCTGTCGCCGCAATGATATATCAGGGCGTTGACCAGGGTGCCGTCCGGGTTGCCGGGGGCCGGGTGAACCACCATGCCGGCCGGCTTGTTGATGACGATCACCTGGTCGTCTTCATAGACCACATCGAGGGGAATATCCTGTCCGACGGGGTCGGGCTCCGCCGTTTGGGGCAGGCTGAAAAATATCTGATCTCCGCATTTGACCCGGTATGACGGGTCGTCTATTGTCTCTGGTGTTATTTGGGGCGATCGGGAAGCGGGACGGCCAAGGCTGACCTCGCCGCCGGTGATCAGCTGCTTGAGCCGGGACCGGCTGAGGTCGCGCACCGATTGGGCGAGAAACTTGTCAAGGCGCAGGCCTTCGGCTTCATCGGTCACGATAAGATCGATGTCGGCGTCATTTATAGTGGAATTTTGAACAGTCATGACAGAAGAAGTGCCAAAAAATTACGGATTTCTCAAGTTTATTGTGATTTTTATGGGCGTGTTGATCGTTTTGGGCCTCGCGGTCGTGGTCTGGAAAGTGATCGATCTGGCGAAACAGAAGGCCGCGCGGGAGAAAAGCGAGGCCGCCCGGCAGGAACAGATGACCCCGCCGCAACCGGCAGGCCGGCAGTTCGACAAGCCCTTTGATTTCGATCTGGCTTTGGAGTCGGACGAGCGGATCCTCGAAACAACAGCGAATCCGGCGGGCCTGTGGCTCCGCATCGGCCGGGGCGGGAGGACCGAGCGCATGATCCTTGTCGATTTTTCCGGCAAGGTGATCGGCAGGATTCAGGTGAAACATAATGATGCAACTCATTCTGTCCGATAAGCTGATGGCGCAGATCTGTTGCCATGCTGTGGCGGATTATCCCCGGGAAGCCTGCGGTCTTCTGATCGGCCTGCGCGGCGGCGGCGGGGACGGACAGGTAACCCGGGTCATCCCGTCGCCCAATATGGCGGATCATCCCGACAATTCCTTTGAAATCAGCCCGGAGCTGATCCTGCGCTGCCACAAGCAATTGCGCGGCGGCAATGAAACTATTCTCGGTCATTATCACAGCCATCCGGATGGCCTGGCGCAACCCTCGGCCCGGGATCGGCGGCAAAATCATGACCCCGGGATGGTTTGGGTGATCGCCCGGGTTGCGCACGGGCAGGTCGGCGGCCTCAAGGCCTTCTGCGCAGAAAAGGCCGGCGCAGACTTTGTTGAGACGCCAATCGTTTACTTTTAGGGTTTTCTGCCGGCAGATATATCAGAGGTCAGGATCTATGGATATTACACTCGCAAAAACCTTTCTCGCCATTATTGACGCGGGCAATTTCAGGGAAGCGTCCGCGCGGCTGCATGTCACCCAGTCAACAATCAGCGCCCGGGTGAAGTCCTTGGAGGATCAGTTGGGCAAGCCGCTTTTTGTCCGCAACAAGTCCGGCGCCACCCTGACCCAGGCCGGCCGGAATTTTCAGGAATACGCCATAAGTTTTATCCAGCTCTGGGAGCGGGCCCTGCATAAGCTGTCCAGCGAAGACGCCTATCAGGGTTATATCTCAATTGGCGCCCGGCCGGCATTGTGGGAACCGATCGTCATGAAATGGCTGCCGTGGGCGAAGTCAAATTTTCCCCATATCGCCTTTCGGATTGAATTCGGGGTTGCGGCGGACCTGATCCGCAAACTCGAAGACGGCATCATTGATATCGCCGTCATGTTATCCGCGCCGAGCATGCCGGGGATTATCGTGGAACAGCTCTATCTGGAGAAATTTTTGCTGGTGACAAAGGCGGACGGTTCGGTGGCGCCGGATGATTTTAGCGAATTCATAGAAAAAAATTATATCGAGGTTGACTGGGGAAAGGAATTCAGAGAGACCAAAAGCCATTATTTCCCGGCGTCCTTTGTGCCGCAATTATCGGTCAATGTCGGCATGTATGGGGTGCAGTATATTCTTGAACCCCAGCCGCTACGGCTATTTCCCGCAATCGATGATCGCGCAATATATAGACTCAGGCGAGCTTGTGATTATTGACAAGGCGCCCCTGTTGTCGCAACCGGTTTATCTGGCCCATGGTCATAACGAGCATAACAAGTCTGTTGAACCGCTGTTGTCCGGTTTTAGAAATGTCGCCCGGGATTTATCGGACTTTTGAGGCTAAAATGCTTTTCAGGACAGATAAATGCAAAAATATCGATATTAAAATCAAATAAATTTCGCTATACAATTATTATTTTGGGGTCTATCTTGTCGTGCCTTAACCAAAGCAGGTGCAAAAATGAAACTGTTCGACCTATCAACGATATTGGATGAAGATCTCGGATTTTCATTACGGGAAATTGAAAAAGCGATTTTTTTTATCGTGTTGGCGGTTTTTTCCGTCACCCTGCTGGCCATGGCGACATTCGGGGGGGAATATCTGTCCGGTTATGGTCTGGAAAGGCTGCTTGAATTTTCAGGCGTCCTCAAGAAAGGCTGGATGGTCCGTCATGGCGACTTGTTTCTTCATGAAATTCAAACCCTTTTCATCGTGACGTTTTTCGTTGAAATCATCCTCATTATCTCCCGCTATATGCGCGGCTGGAAATTGTGACGATGCACGCCGGTTACGGTGAGGCGGCTCGCCGCCTGGAAATAGCCGGGAGGATGCCGGAAAAAAATGATTTTGGCATCGTTTTTCTGGTGATTGGCCTGTTCCTTGTTTTTCTCGGCCTCGGCATGTTTGTCCCGGCCGCCGTCGATGCGGCGATTGACAATCCGGACTGGCAGGTGTTTGTCGTCTGCGCCTGCTTCGTGACCTTCATCGGCGGTCTTTTGTTTCTGTTGAACAGGGGGGATTATAGTGAGATTTCCATTCGTCAGGGGTTTTTAATCACGCTATCGACCTGGGTCGCCATTCCCTTGTTTGGGGCGTTGCCCTTTGTCTATTCCGATCTGGATTTAAGCTATACGGATGCTTTTTTCGAGGCCATGTCGGGGGTTACGACGACTGGATCAACGGTGATTACCGGCCTGGACGGGTTGCCGCCAGGCATTTTGTTGTGGCGCAGCCTGCTGCAATGGATTGGCGGGGGTGGAATCATCGTCATGGGGGTTGCGATCTTGCCCATGCTGAAGGTGGGGGGGATGCAGTTGTTCAAAATTGCAGCCTTTGACGTCAGTGAAAATTTCATTCCGCGGTCGGTTAAGCTCGCACTGTCTCTTTCATTCCTTTATATTGGGCTGACGATGATCTGCGCCTTGATGCTCTGGCTGGCGGGGATGACCGCCTTTGAAGCGGCCTGCCACGCCTTTACCACCCTGTCCACCGGGGGATACTCCACCTCAGACGGCTCGATCGGGCATTTTGACAGCGCCGTGATCGATTATGTTTTATCCTTCTTCATGCTGCTTGGCAGTTTACCCTTTATCCTGTATTTGAAGGTCCTGAAGGGCCAGCCCATGGGATTACTGAGAGATTCTCAGGTGCGCTGGTATCTTTTGATGTTGGGGGTCGTCATCGGCGCACTCACCCTGTGGTTATGGACCGGGGGGCGTTTTGAATTTGATGATGCGCTGAGATATACGACCTTCAATGTGATTTCTGTTATCACAACCACCGGTTTTGCCACAATGGATTACACATCATGGGGGATGCTGTCAGTTGCGGTGTTTTTCTTTATCATGTTCATCGGCGGATGCACCGGGTCGACATCCGGCGGGATAAAAATCTTCCGCTTTCAGATTATGTTTGGTGTTCTTAAATCGCAGATAAAAAGGCTGCTCTGGCCGAACGGGGTATCTGTCGTCAGATATAATGGCCGCACGATCAATCACAGCGCTGTCGAGTCGGTCTTTATTTTCGTCTTTCTGTATCTCGCCGGCGTGATGCTGCTGGCGCTTGCGCTGACGCTTACCGGGCTTGATTTCGTCACGGCCCTGTCCGGGGCGGGCACCGCCATGTCAAATGTCGGGCCCGGGGTCGGGATACTGATCGGTCCCGCCGGGAATTTTCGTGACCTGCCGGATATGGCGATATGGCTTTTGAGCTTTGGCATGCTGCTCGGGCGGCTGGAGTTGTTCGCCGTGCTGGTGCTGTTCTCGCCACAGTTCTGGCGCTCCTGAAAGCGGAGGGTTAACCCTCGCCTTCCGTCTCCGCCGCGCCGTCCACCGGCAGGGATAGCTTGACCAGTCCCTTCATCTTGTTGGGGTCGATGGCGACGCCGCGCCGCAGGATGCTGATCCGGCCCTGACGGGCGAGATGCTTCGCCTGCTGTTTGACCGCCAACAGATATTTGCGCCAGGCGTCCCTGGGGCTGTTTTCTTTGGCCCGGTCGTCGGCGATCTCGATGGCGATATCCCGGGGGCTGACCGGAAGGCCGCGTTCAACCGCTCGCATGATATAGAGGATGACGGGATCTTCCTGTTTTTCAGGATCAATATCTGTAGTTTCGCTATTTTGTGTCATAGGGGGCAATTAACATGAAAATGTCACGGGAGCCAGATAAAAACTTTAAATATCGCCCCGAACGCCTATATATGGACGAATGAACCGGTCCTGCGGTTAAATCCTGACCGGTAAATATGAGTGGATTCAGGGCGGGAACGACCAATTTCGGGATAGGCGATGCCAATATTATATGTTGTTTGGGGGATTCTGATCGGGGTGCTGGTGGCGGCGCCTCTCGGCCCGGTGAATCTGATCTGTATCCGTCGCACCCTGGCTTATAGCAAGCGCAATGGCTTTACCGTCGGCATGGGGGCCGCCTGCGCCGATACGATCTTCGCCGCGATTGCCGCATTTGGCCTGTCGTCGGTCCTGGGACTGGTCAACCGGGTCAATGGCTGGTTCGAGATTGTCGGCGGCGTGATCCTGATTCTGGTCAGCATCAATCTGTGGTTCAAGCATCCTCACCTGAGCGACGCCCGGGACACGGTGCGCGACCGGGTGAAGGGGGCGATCGGCGCCTTTATGCTGACCCTGATGAATCCGATGACCATCCTGGGTTTTGTCGCTCTGTTTGTGGCGACCGGACTCGGCAAGATGGGTCAGAATCCGCTGCATGGGGCGCTGCTCGTTGTCGGAGTTTTTCTCGGCTCAAGCCTCTGGTGGTTCACCATCACCCGGTCCGCCGGCTATATGAAGACCCGCCTGTCCGATGATCACCTGCTGAAAATCAACCGGGTGTCGGCGGCGATTGTCGCGCTCTGCGGAATCTGGGCGCTGGGCAAAAATTTATTCTAGCTCAAAATGGGCGCGGCCGCTGGCGATAAAGAAGCCGTTGCGGAAATCAGGCTTGTTATAGCGAAAGGGGCTGCCGTCCGGATGGACGACGCGGCCGCCGGCCGCCTGCAATACGGCCTGTCCGGCGGCGGTGTCCCATTCCATGGTCGGGCCGAAGCGGGGATAAATGTCGGCTTCGCCCGCCGCCACCAGACAGAATTTCAGCGAACTGCCGGTGGAGACAATATCCCTGATGCCGTGCTTTTCGAGAAAGGCGTTCGTCTGTTCATCCCGATGGGATTTGCTGGCGACGGCGACCACGCCGCTGTCTGGCGCGTCGCGGACCGAGATCGCGGCCTCCGCGCCGATATATTTGCCTTCCCGGACATCCATCTGAACGGCGCAGTCGGGGGTTTTGGCGACAAACATCCGCTTCAGCGCCGGGGCGTAGACAATACCGAACGTTGGCGCGCCCCGTTCAATCAGGGCGATATTGACGGTAAAATCCCTGCCCTTCTTGATGAATTCCTTGGTCCCGTCGAGGGGATCGACCAGCCAGAAGGTATCGGCCACTTCGGGAATTTCACCGGCATTGGCCTGTTCCTCCGCGATGATCGGAATCTCCGGGGTAATTTTATGCAGGTCCCGCAGAATAATTTTTTCCGCCGCCTCGTCGGCCTCGGTCACCGGGGATTTATCCTGCTTGTAGCTGACGCCAAAGTCGCGAATATAAATATCCATGATTTTCCGCCCGGCTTCCAATGCCGTTTCATAAAGGCTGTCTGAAAGATGCTGGTAATTGATCGGGCGGATTGTCATGGGAAATTCCTGTTGAACTGATCGAGTAATTATTGTTTTTGTCCGGCCTGTATTATATGGTCAAACGGTAAATTGTCATGCTTAAATGACAATATTGATCATCTTGTTCGCCTAATTATTTGCCTAATTATTTGAAAGACCTGAATTTATGAATGATATTGAGTTCTCAGCGCTTCTTTGCTCCCGCCTTTGCCATGATCTGATCAGTCCTGTGGGCGCGATTGCGAACGGGATCGAAATATTGAATGACGAAGATGACGAGATGATGCGCCAGGAAGTGATGAAGCTGCTGGAGCATAGCGCGGTGGTGACCTCGAACCGGCTTAAATTTTTCCGCCTGTCCTTTGGCGCGGCGGGCGGATTTGGCGAAAGGGTGCCGTTGAGCGAGGCGAAGAATGCCGCGGAAAGCCTTTATGCCTCGAGCAATATCGACCTGTCATGGAAATCCGATTGCGGGGAAATGAACAAGGACGCGCTGAAGCTGACGCTGAATCTGGTGTTGCTGGCGGGGGAGAGCCTGGTCCGCGGCGGGAAAATGCTGGTTGAAATCCGCGATCAGTCGCCCAAGGTCAGCGTCAGGGTGACCGTTCAGGGCGACCGGGTGATCCTGCAGGATTCGGTGCTCAAGGGGCTTCTGGGGGAACTGGCGGAGGATCAGATCGAAGCCAAGTCCGCGCCGGCGTTTCTGGTGGCGACTGTCGCCCGCAAGCTTGACGCCGCAATCGAATATTCTGCGCATAATGACCAGAGCTTTTCCCTGCAACTGATATATCAGGAAACGGAAAAGCAGGAAGAGAATTCCGCGCTGTCTGCAGAGGACTGAAAAAACATTTCTTTTTTCATATTAATTCAGAATCATTTTACAGCTTTTTAACTTATTTACCCGATCTTAGGAAAGAGTGAGGAAATATAACTCTTCTTGTCGAGTAGAAAAGGTTAAAAAATATGGATGATCTGTTAAACGAATTTCTTACAGAAACGGCAGAAAGTATAGATGTTGTTGATGTGGAGCTTGTGACGCTTGAGCAGGATCCGACCAACAAGCCGGTTTTGGACAATATATTTCGTTTAGTGCATACCATCAAGGGGACATGTGGGTTTTTGGGCCTGCCAAGGCTTGAATCCGTCGCCCATGCGGGGGAAAATGTGCTGGGTAAATTTCGCGACGGCGAATTGGTCGTCACGCCGGAATCCGTCACGTTAATCCTTGCCGCGCTCGACAGAATTAAGGAAATCCTTGCGGGGCTTGAAGCGACCCAGGAAGAGCCGGAAGGCGATGATACGGAAATTATCGGTCAGTTGAATGAGGTCGCCGCCGGCGGCACGGTTGTTCTTGAAGTCGTCGCCGAAAAGGAAGAGACGCTCGACCTGCCGGAGATCAGCGCATCCAATCTTCCGGGGGAAGTATCCCTCGATGAACTGGAGGCCGCCTTCCTGGCGGCGCCGGGTCCCGACGATCTGGAGGATGAAGAGGAGGCGGTTTCAACGGCGCCGACGACGGAAAACCTGTTTGTGCGCATCGGCGGCAACGAGGCGGTCAAGGTCATTATCCATCTTTTCCATAACCGTATTGTGGCGGACGGGACGACCCGGTCGCTGATGGACGGCGTTGACGCCAAGGACAGCAAATCCAAGATGAGTGATTTTTTCGCCGCCCGTCTTGCCGGACGAGACAATGGTCCTTCCCTGACCGCCGCCTTCGCGCCGTTTATTTCCCATGGCATGAATGACAAGCAAAACGCCGTTATCCGGACCCAGTTGGCGTCCGTGCTGGCGGAAGTTGACCTGACACCGTCGGAGATCGATGAATTCCTGGAGAAATATGACGGGATTGCGGGCGATATACTTGAGGAAGCCGCCAAACACAGCCGGGAAATGGAAAAGTCGGCAGCGGCCAAAACCGATGGCGTCAATTCAACCAAGGCCGGGGATCAATCCGTCGCCAACCAGAGCATCCGGGTCAATGTCCAGGTGCTCGAAGACCTGATGACCATGGTCAGTGAACTTGTGCTGACCCGAAACCAGTTGATGCAGCTCTTGCGGAATAACAATGACAGTGAATTTTCAATTCCGCTGCAGCGGCTAAGTCAATGCACCACCGAACTGCAGGAAGGAGTGATGAAAACCCGGATGCAGCCGGTGGGCAACGCCTGGGCCAAACTGCCGCGCATCATTCGCGACCTGCAACTGGACCTCGACAAGAAGATTGATCTTCAGATGCTGGGCGCGGATACGGAACTTGATCGCCAGGTGCTTGAACTGATCAAGGATCCGCTGACCCATATGGTGCGCAATTCCGCCGACCACGGCATCGAGGTGCCGGCCGACCGGATCGCCGCCGGCAAAAAGGAAACCGGCATCATTCGCCTGAACGCCTATCACGAAGGCGGCCATATTATTATCGAGATTACCGATGACGGCGCCGGCCTGCCGGTCGAAAAACTGAAGCAGAAGGCCCTGAGAAACGGTTTGGCGACCCAGGAAGAGCTGGACGAAATGTCCGACACCCAGGTCCAGAAGTTCATCTTTCATCCGGGTTTCTCCACCGCCGAGCAGGTCACCAGCGTTTCCGGCCGCGGCGTCGGCATGGATGTGGTGCGGACCAATATCGAAAAGATCGGCGGCACCATCGACCTGAAATCGATCGAAGGCAAGGGCACCAGCTTCAGCATTAAAATCCCGCTGACCCTGGCCATTGTTTCGGCGTTGATTGTCCAATGCAACGAAGAAAGATTCGCCATTCCGCAAATCAGCGTTCTCGAGCTTGTCCGGGCGTCCAATGATTCAGAACATAGCATCGAATATATCAACGATACGCCGATCCTGCGCCTGCGCGACCGGTTGTTGCCGCTGGTGCATCTGAACAATATACTCGGCATGGCGAAAGACGAGCAGCCGGAGGACAGCGCCAAGAGCGAGAATTACATTATCGTGACCCAGGTCGGCTCCTTCACCTTTGGCATTGTGGTTGACCAGGTCTTCGATACCGAGGAAATCGTCGTCAAACCGGTGGCGCCGATCCTGCGCGATCTGGAGACTTACGCCGGCAACACCATACTGGGCGACGGTAACGTGATCATGATCCTGGACCCCAATGGCATCGCCAACCAAATCAGCGACGCCATGGCTGATACTTCCGAAATGAGGGTCGAAGAAGACGAAAAAATGGCGATCATGAACAGTGAGAAAGAAGCTATTCTGCTGTTCCGCGCGGGTGAGGACAGCCATCGCGCCGTGCCGTTGTCGCTTGTCGCGCGGCTCGAGGATATTGATGTCTCAACCATCGAGAAATCAGACGGCAAGCCGGTTGTGCAATATCGCGGCCAACTGATGCCGCTGGTCAAACTCTATGATGAATACGAGTTGAAGCCCGAAGGTCGTCAGTCTGTTCTGGTCTTTGCCGACGGCAACAAGAGCATGGGCATTGTCGTCGATGAAATCGTCGACATTATGGAAGACAAGATTGAGATCGAGCTTTCATCCCAATTCCCGGGGCAGGTCGGAACAGCCGTGATTAACGGCAAGGCGACCGAACTGATTGATGTGGCCTATTATATTGAAAAGGCCTTTGGTCAAACGGGCAAGGCGAGCATGTCCGGCAATGAAGGGGCCAATGGCAAGTGCGATGTTCTGCTGATTGATGACAGCACCTTTTTCCTGAATATGATCCGCCCGCTGCTTTCCGCCGCCGGATACAAGGTGACGGCGGTTGAAAATGCGGCGGCCGCCCTCGCCCTGCGGGAAATGGGGCATGACTTCGATATTATCATCAGCGATATCGAAATGCCGGATATGGACGGCTTCCATTTTGCCGAGAAGGTGCGGGAAGGAGGCATCTGGAAGAAAACCCCGATGGTCGCCCTGTCTTCCCATCATTCTGAAAAGGACTTCGCCCGCGGCCGTGAAGTCGGTTTTGACGATTATGTCGCCAAACTGGACCGGGATATGCTGATGTCGACCATCGGTGAACAGATCAGCAAAAAACAAAGCGCCGCATAAGCAGGGATAAGGATTAAGCAGATGGTAAGTGATAACAAGGATTTTGTAACTATTCGGTTGTCCGGACAATTGTGCGGGATTCCGGTTCTGGCCGTGCACGACGTTCTGTCGGAACAGACCATTACCTCCGTGCCATTGGCGCCGAGTTCCGTGGCCGGGGTTTTAAATCTTCGCGGGCGGATCGTGACCGCGATCAACCTCAGAAAACGGCTTGGCCTGGAAGACCGGGAAGCCGGCGGCGAAGAGATGAGCATCGTTGTCGAATATGATGGGGAACCCTATAGCTTGCTCATTGATACAGTCGGCGACGTCATGTCATTTCCGGAAGAGTCCTATGAACGAAACCCGGTTACGCTGGACCCAAAATGGCAGGAAGTTTCGGATGGCATCTTCCGGCTGGATGGGGAACTTCTGGTGATTCTGGATGTGGAAAAACTACTTAATTTTGGGCGCAATGCGGCGGCCGCTTAAATATCGCATTTTAGCTTGATGCGGGAAAAAAATATATGTTTGGAGATAAATAAAATGAAATCCTGTCTTGTCGTAGATGACTCAAAAGTGATCAGAAAGGTGGCCCGGCGTATTCTGGAGGAGCTTGAATTCGACATCCGTGAGGCCGTTGATGGTCAGGATGCGCTGGATTCCTGCCATGAAAGTCTGCCGGATGTTGTGCTGCTGGACTGGAACATGCCGGTGATGAATGGCCTGGACTTTCTGAAGGCGCTGAGAGCATCGAATGGGGGCGATAAGCCGATTGTCGTATTCTGTACGACGGAAAATGATATGAGCCACATCAGCGCGGCGATTTCCGCCGGCGCCGACGAATATATAATGAAACCGTTTGATCGTGAAATCATCGAATCGAAATTTTCACAGGTAGGATTACTTTAAGTGCAACCAGTGTCAGTAACAGATAGTGGGGATCAGAAAACATCAGCAAGATCAGGCCAGTATCGGGTCATGATCGTGGACGATTCAGCGGTGTTGCGGGGATTGACGTCGAAATGGCTTTCCCAGGATCCGGCCATTCAGGTTGTCGGCACCGCCGCCAACGGCGAAATGGCGTTGAGAAGCATGGCCAAGATGGATCCGGAAGTCATCATTCTCGACATTGAAATGCCAGTGATGGACGGGCTGACCGCCTTGCCCAAACTGTTGCAGGTCAATCCTGATGTGAAAATTCTGATGTCATCCACATTGACCAAGCGAAATGCTGAAATCAGCATGCGGGCCCTGTCCATGGGGGCGTCGGATTATGTCGCAAAACCCGAATCAAACCGCGAGGTCGCCCTGTCGCTGACTTTCCAGCAGGAACTGATCAGCAAGGTTATTAATATCGCGGCCGCCAACCGGCGGAAGCAGGGGGGCATCCCCTTTGCCGGCAAAACCACTGTTGTCGATCAGCAGTTTGAGCCTGTTCACCAAGGGGCGAAGAATATCGAACAGCGCGGTTTTGCACGCAGCAAATCCTCTGTTCTCGCCATTGGCAGCTCCACCGGCGGCCCCCAGGCCCTGTTGCAGCTTCTCAAGGACCTGGAGAATATAGACGTTCCGGTTCTGGTCACCCAGCATATGCCGCCGGCCTTTACCAAAATTCTGGCGAAACATCTGACCCATTCCACTAACTTTCAGTGCAAGGAGGCGGAAGACGGCGAGATTGTTGAAAACGGCAAGGTCTATATCGCCCCGGGCGATTATCATATGACCGTGGTCGAAAAAGACCGTCAGCGGGTTATTTCGCTGAATCAGGAACCACCGGAAAACTTCTGTCGCCCCTCGGTCGAACCGATGTTCAGAAGCCTGATAGATTTATACGGATCAGAGGTTTTCGCCGTTATTCTGACGGGTATGGGGCATGACGGGCTGGAAGCCTGCCGCAGGCTGGCCCAGGCCGGTGGAAAGCTAATCGCGCAGGATGAAAAGACAAGTGTTGTATGGGGGATGCCGGGGGCGGTGTGTAACGCTGGCTTGTGCAATGGAGTGTACCCCTTGAATGAGATCGGTGCAGAAATAAAAGATAAAATGATGGGATCGGCATAATGAGAAAAGAAGATTTTGACCTTCTCAGCACTATCCTGAAGGAACGATCCGGATTGGTTTTATCTGAGGATAAAGTATATCTTCTGGAAAGCCGCCTGACGCCGATTGCGCGAAAAAAGGGCATGGAAACCCTGGACGATCTGATTAATGAAATCAGACTGCGGCGCAAGGAGGAGCTGCTGAACGAAATCACCGAGGCGATGACAACCAATGAATCATTCTTTTTCCGTGATAACACCCCCTTTGACCTGTTGAAAGATGATGTTCTGCCGGCCTTGATGCAGTCCAGAGCGGCGAGCAAACGCATTCGCATATGGTGTTCGGCGGCGTCCACCGGTCAGGAGCCCTATTCCATCGCCATTATTCTCAAGGAAATGGCGGCTGAGCTCGACGGCTGGAAAATTGATATCGTCGGCACCGACCTTTCGAACAAGGTCCTGGACAAGGCCAAGGCCGGCATCTATTCCCAGTTTGAGGTGCAAAGGGGATTGCCCATCAAACTGCTGATGAAATATTTCACCCAGGCCGGCGAAATGTGGCAGATTTCCGATGAAATCCGCCGCATGGTGACCTATCGGCCGTTTAACCTGCTGAATGATTACAGTTCGCTCGGGACCTTTGATGTTATTTTCTGCCGCAATGTTTTGATTTATTTCCAGCAGGACACAAAAGCCGCCGTATTAAATCGCCTGCGGGGCCAGATGCCGGATGACGGGACATTATTCCTCGGGGCCGCAGAAACAGTTTTGGGGCTAAGCGATAAATTCAAACCGGTGCCGGGCAAGCGGGGGATGTATATGACCTCTGATAATATTATGCATAAAACCCTGAAAGTGGGATAGATTTTCCGGATGACGTCTTTCGCGGGCGTGCAGGCAAGCCCGGGAAATCGAAGAAATCAAGGAAAATCACAAGAAAAAGGGTCGCTCCGGTTTGCAGAGTGACCCTTTTCTTGTGGCAAATTTATAAAAATTTACCGGAGATTTTTTTATGCCTTCTTAACTCGCGACCGCGATATCGCTGTCGTCCTGATCAGGGTCGCGCAGAACATAGCCGCGTCCCCAGACGGTTTCGATATAGTTCTCGCCACAGATCGCCGACAGCTTTTTGCGGAGCTTGCAGATAAAGACGTCGATGATCTTGAGTTCCGGTTCATCCATGCCGCCATAGAGATGGTTGAGGAACATTTCCTTGGTTAAGGTCGTGCTTTTGCGCAGGGAAAGAAGCTCCAGCATGGCGTATTCCTTGCCGGTCAGGTGAACGCGCTGGTTGTTGACATCGACGGTTTTGGTGTCGAGGTTGACGGAAAGCTTGCCGGTGCGGATAATGGATTCCGCATGGCCTTTTGAGCGGCGGATAATCGCCTGAATCCGGGCGACAAGCTCTTCCTTGTAAAATGGCTTGGTCAGATAATCGTCGGCGCCGTAGCCGAGCCCCTTAACCTTGTTTTCCAGTTCGCCCATGCCGGACAGGATCAGGATCGGGGTGTTGACTTTTGACATGCGCAGCTTCTTCAACACGTCATAGCCGTGCATATCGGGAAGATTAAGGTCAAGCAGGATTATATCGTAATCATACAGCTTGCCGAGATCTATGCCTTCTTCGCCAAGATCGGTGCTGTAAATATTGAAGCCTTCTGCCGACAACATTAATTCAATACTTTTTGATGTGGATGGATCATCTTCTATGAGTAACACACGCATTATAAGCCCCTATGTCGTTTCATTTAATGTTAATTTAAATCGTAAAATTTTGTGGCGTTAACCCTCTCTCGTTAACCATTTTTAACATAAGTGGTTAACAAATGGTAACCAACAGTCGATTTTTAAGTATTTCATGACTTGAATTTAATAAAATCACACGTCTCATAGGTGAGTTATAAATTTTAACCCATTGAAAAATAAGGAAGTTGTAAAGTGTTACCGGAAATTTAAATTAACATTTGTTTTGTGGATTTTTTATCATTTTTATTTAAGTTTCTCTGTGACCGGGGCTGTTTTTCGCGTATCATGCGGAAAAAATTAACAAACCGGACTGATTCACGGTGTATACATTAAGAGCGGAAATTGAAAGATTGCAGTCCTGGCGTTTTTACGGCCGGGTTGTCGGCATTCAGGGCCTTCTGGTCGAAGTCGCCGGCGCCCAGCGGTCTTTGAGCATCGGCGCCCGGGTCAATCTGGTGTCCCGCCAGGATGAGGCCATCGCCTGTGAAGTGGTCGGCTTCAAGGCGGACCATGCGTTGCTGATGCCCTATTCCATGCTGGAAGGCGTCGGTGTCGGCTGTCAGGCCTTTGTCGAGGGGGAAATACCGGTTGTTCATCCAAGCGCCCAATGGCTCGGCCGGGTGGTCAACGCCATGGGCGAGCCGATTGACGGCAAGGGGCCGATCAAATCCGGCGCGGAGGCCTATCCCATTCGCGCCCAGCCGCCGGCGGCCCATATGCGGCGAAGGGTCGGGGACAAGATTGACCTGGGGGTGCGGGCGCTCAACACCTTCGTCACCTGTTGCAAGGGCCAGCGGATGGGCATCTTCGCCGGCTCCGGGGTCGGCAAATCCATTCTGCTGTCGATGTTCGCCCGCTATGCGGCGTCCGATATTTCGGTGATCGGCCTGATCGGCGAGCGCGGGCGCGAGGTTCAGGAATTTATCGAGGATGATCTGGGCCCCGAAGGACTGGCCCGCAGCGTTGTTGTCGTCGCGACCTCGGACGAGATGGCGCTGATGCGGCGCCAGTCGGCCTATCTTACCCTGACCATCAGCGAATATTTCCGCGATCAGGGTCATGACGTGCTGTGCCTGATGGACAGCGTGACCCGTTTCGCCATGGCCCAGCGCGAAATCGGGCTGGCGGGCGGCGAACCCCCGGCCAGCAAGGGCTATACCCCGACGGTTTTCTCCGAATTGCCGAGGCTGCTTGAACGGGCGGGGCCGGGCGTGGATCGGGGGTCGATTACCGGCCTGTTCACCGTCCTGGTCGAAGGCGACGATCATAATGAGCCCATATCCGACGCGGTGCGCGGCATATTGGACGGCCATATCGTCCTTGACCGGGCGATTGCGGAGCGCGGCCGCTTTCCGGCGGTTAATATTCTGCGCTCCATCTCCCGGACCATGCCGGGATGCAATAATAAGGAACAAAATGATCTTTTGGTTACGGCTCGTAAATATTTGGCCGACTATAATGACATGGAGGAAATGATTCGTCTTGGCGCCTATCGCCCGGGGGCCAACCGGGACGTGGACGAGGCGATACATTTTCATCCCGCGCTGGAAGAATTCCTGGCGCAGGAAAAGACCGAAAGCAGCACATTGGCCGAGGGATATGAGGAACTCGACCATATATTGCAGAACAGGTTGACCGTAGAAGAAACGGACCTGAAAAATAAGTAAACCATAAAAACGGGATATATTCGCGCAATGAATCGTAAAGGTATGGCCGGAATGATACGGCTCCATAAATGGCAGCTTGATGAAAGGCGCCGCAATCTGGTGGAGCTCGAAAAAATGCGGGAAGAGCTTGTCGGCAAAATGCGGAGCCTGCGGGACGAGCTCGCGGCGGAACAGAAAAAAGTCGCCGAAGCGCCGATCGTCAGCATCACCTATGGCGGATACGCCCAGCAGGTCATGGCGCGGCGGGAAAATATCAACAATTCAATCACTGAGATCGACGTTTCCATCGAGGAAATGAAGGACCAGGTGGCGGACGCCTTCAAGGAACTGAAGAAATACGAAATTGTCGAGCAGCGGGAGCGGGAGCGGGAAGTGAGCGAACGCAACCAGCGCCAGCAGAATGATCTGGACGAACTGGCGCTCAATATGCACCGCCGGCGGAATATGGCCTGACAGGTTATTACTGTCCGACGTTTCAGTTTGTGGTCAATCCGCCGTCTACGCTCAATATAGTGCCGGTGATCCAGCGTGCCTGATCAGATGCAAGAAACACGGCAGCGCCCGAAACATCGTCTGGCTCACCGACCCGGCCAAGGGGGTAAATAGTTTTAATCATTTCATAGAATTTTGTTTTTCCCTCATCAGTAAGTCGGTCAATATTTGCCTGAACCAATGGCGTGTTCACGGTTCCAGGCGCAATCGCATTTACCCGCACACCGAGGGGGCCAGCTTCGTAGGCAAGAGATTTGGTGAAGGCGTCCATCGCGCCTTTGGTTAGTGAATATGCTGTTGACGGTCGGCCCGGGAGCATGCGCCGGGAAAAATACGACGAAATGTTTATCACTGAACCTTTTCTGGCCGCAAGCGCTTCAAACAGTTGTTGACTAAGAACATAAGGCGCCTTTACGTTTAGATTCAGGTGCATGTCCAAATCTGTCTCGCTGGTTTCTGCAAAGGGTTTGAATCGCGCAATACCGGCATTGTTGACCAGTACGTCCAATTGTGGCCATTTATTGGTAATATATTGCGCGGCTTGTTTGACTGTGGATATATCCGATAGATCCACCGCCAATACGTCGACTTCGACGCCATATTGCGAAAGAATGGCGGCTGACTTTTTGAGCTTCTCTTCGTTTCTGGCAAGAAGCAAGACATTGGCGTTATTTTCCGCAAATGCTTTGACAATGCCAAAACCGATCCCGTCGCTGCCGCCTGTAATGACGGCGCGCATATTTGATAGCATTGTATTTTCCTTATGGTCTAAATGTTTGATCCCGATTATTGCATCATATTTATGAGGTCACAACTTGGAGTCAAATTAAAAAACCGGCGGCAGGCGTTTCAGCAGGTCGTCATTCCGCCAGTTGGGCTGATGTTCCGCCACGGTGATTACAATATCCTGACCCAGGCCGTTTTCATGCTGTTTCAGGATGACCTCGACCCAGCGGGGAATGATCTGATCGACAATATCCTCCAGAATATCATTGGCCAGAGCCTCGGCGGTGTCCGGGTCCCGGCTCAGGACCTGCTCAAGATAAGCGGCCAGACTGTCATGACAGAGCAGCAGTTTGTCGGGAATATAGCGCAGGCCGAACAGGAAGGATTTTTGCTTCAGGGTGATTTCCTGAATCAGGGAGATGCTGTAATCCTTGTTCCGGTGGCGGTTGGGAAATGTCGAGAGCTGATCCTTGGGCGGAGTGGACATGATTTTATACTCTGTTTAACTGAAGCAAATGTATTTTCTGGTCGATAAAGTCGCCGACGGAAATCTCCGGCGGGCGGTTTTCCCTGAATTGCAGGTCGCCATCGTACCCGCTGATCTCCAGCGCCGCAGCATATTTTTCTGCAATTTTATGCTTGAGGTCCGGCGCGAGGGCGCTTCCCGAGCGAATGATGATGTTGAGTTTTTTGTCCTTCAACAGGCCGTCGACCTGAATCCGGCCCACCTGGCTGAGCTCAAGCTCGACAATAAAGCGGGTCGCGGTAATGTCCGGCGTTTCATCGTCCGCGCCGGATTGGCGGTTTTTGTTTTGCTCCTGATCGGCGACCTGGCGGATCAGGATCGGAATCGCGGTGACTTCGGCGCCCGCCTGCATCGGGATCAGCGCCGGCCGCCATTCATTGACCGGCGTGTCCGCCCCCATGCGGAAGATGCGCCGCATATCACCGTCAAGGCTTTTCAGCAGTTTTCCCTGTCCGGCCTGTTCCAGCCTTTGGGCGATGTCGGGACCGAGCCAACTGCGCGCCGGATGTTTCGCCCCCAGTGCGGCGAGGAAGAAAATCAGGGTCGCGGTCATCTGGCCGGGGCTGTTGATGGTCGGCAGCCGGTTGTCCAGCGCCTGGCCTGCCCCGGAGCCGTCGGCGACGGCCGTCATCGCCACAATCTGGCTCAGGGCCAGCCAGTTTAGCTGCAAATCCTGCAGCGGCTGGGGCGGGGGCTGGGGCGCAGCGGCCGCCGCGGACCCTGCAGGAGCGGCAAAGGACAAGGCGGTCCAGCCTGCCGGATCAGCGGTAGGGCGGGTCTCCGCGCTGGCGGCCGCCGGCGTTGCCGGGGGCGGCGTGGCGGGGGATTGACGTTCCGCAGATTCTGTGGGTGGGGCCGCCTTGACGGCCGGGGAAAAATTGATCACTGTTCCGGGCGAAAGCGCAACAGGGCTTTGAAATTTGATCACCGATACCGGCGTCGCGACATACAGGGTTTGCAAGCCGTTGCCCGCTTTTGCCGGTCCATAGGCGGATTTTGCGTAACCGCTTTGATAGGACCGTCCAGCGTTCGGCTGGGCGGCTGGTTTGTTGGCCTGTTGCAGGATATTCCGCCCCGGATCAATCACAATGCCGGAAAAGCCCGCGTCTGGCGCAAGGGCGGGCGCATTCGGCGCAAGAGGCGGCGGGGCCGCAGCGGCCGGGCGAGCCTCGACCGCTAATCTGCTCTCCGCCAATCTGTTTTCCGGCGGCTTGCTTTCCGGCGATTTGTTTTCCGGCGAGGCGGCGGAAGGCTGCGCCGCCGTCGCCGGCCTTTGATCGGGAATGGCGATTGATTCGATGCGCACCATCAGGGCGCCGCCGGCTTTGATTTCGGTCAGGGGATCCGTCCGGCCAAGCTGCTTCTGGACAATTTCCGGCAGGGCGACGGTCATTCTGGGGAAATTCTTGACGACGGTGGCGAGGGTGTTTTTATGCAGCAGCTTTTCAATATCCGTCGCAATGATCCCGGCGCTTGTCCGTGACGGGGTGTCTTGCGGCGTTGCGGGGGCGATATTTCCGGCCGGGGCCGGGGTGATGCCGGCGCTGTCCCCGGGCGGGGCGGCGGGCGGCGGTTGTGACGAACCCGGGATGACTTCCTGGGCGATCAGGGCATTTGCGGCGATTTTGCTCTGTCTGACGGCGGGCCGGTCCGGCCGGGGAACCGCCCTTTCATACAGGGTATAGTTGGCCGATGTGGTCGGCAGCGGCAGTTCCTGTATCTTCCGGGCGCTCTCCCGGGCGATATTTTCCGCCAGATAGAGGGCGGAGGTCCGGTAGGGCGGCGACTGCGGTCCGCTTTCCGGCGGACCCTGGGGCGCCGTGACGCTGATCCGGGGCGGCTCACCGCCAAGTCCGGTCAGTTCCAGGACAACGGACAGGGCGATCGAAGGCTGGGCGGCGGCTTTCGCCCCGGGCGCGCTATAGTGGAGCCGCGCCTCGATTTCCCGGTCAACTTTCAGAATCCTGATCTCCAGCGTGGCGTTCGGCGGCAGTTTGTCGATCTGGTCCTGCTGCGCCGGGTCATATTTAACCACATAAGTTCCGCTCTCCGCCGTAATCAGCGGCCGTCCCTGTCCGTCGACGCCGTCATAATGGGCCGAAAAACGCGCGCCCTGTTGCAGGTTGGACAGGCTGGACGACAGCGTGACGGCCGTTTCATGGGTCGGTTTTTTTCCTTTGACTTCCGATTGCCGTTCCGGCGATTTCGCTCTTTTTTCGGGCGGTTGCTGCTGGGCGGAACTGTCGTCGGAAGTGGTCGACGCGCGGGTGACCCGCGTCGCGCCGTCGCCCGTTTTCAAGGGGATTTTGGATGGGCCGTCAATATCGCTCATAGGTTCATATTACACCCTTTTGACGATTTCCTCCATATCTTCCCCGGCATCACTGCGCGGATGGCGCAGCATCAGGGGCTTTTGATGGCGGATGGCGTCGACAACATGTTTGTCCTGACGGATGGAGCCAAGATATTCCGGAGTGAATTTGAGGAAATTCTCGCAGGCTCTGCGCAGGGTTTCATAGGTTCTTTTCCCCTCATGGCGGTCTTCGACCATATTGACCACAATGCCGAGATTGAGCTTCGGGTTCTTGATGTGATTTAACTTGATGAAGGCATAGGCGTCGGTCAGCGAGGTCGGATCGGCGGTGACCACGGTGACGATCCGGTCCGAGGATTCGCAAAGCGTCATGACGGAATTTTCAACGCCGGCCCCCAGGTCAAGAACGGTCAGGTCATATTCGCCGGCGAGCCGGGTCAGCTCCTGGCGCAGGGCCAGGAGCTTTTCTTTCTTAAGGGCGGCCAATGTCCCCGATCCGGACTGGCCGGAAATAATGTCAAAGCCGCCGCGGCCGCTGCCGTCAAAATGAGTAATTGCCTCCGCCAGGGGGATCATGCCGGTCATGACCTGGCCCAGATTGACCTCCGGCAGCAGGCCCAGTTGAATATCGACATTGGCCAGGCCCAGGTCGCCGTCAAACAGCAGCACCTTCTTGCCCTGACGGGCGAGCAGGTTGCACAGGGTGGTTGAAAGCCAGGTTTTCCCCACGCCGCCCTTACCGGATGCGACGGTGATTATTCTGGATGAGGTTGCGTCACGGGATGTCATTATAGGTCACCTTCATCATCAATTATCAGATCTTCACGTTCGTCCCCGTCGGCAATATCCGTGTCCGGGGGAATGAAAATCTTTCGGTCGTCTATATGGGTTAGCAGCATGGCGAGGGTCATGGCGTCGACCCGCTCAATGCCCTTGCCGAGGTAAGGCGTGATGCCGACCCCGGCAAAGGCCAGGTCCCCGGCGCCGGCCGTGGTCAGCAGGCTGGCGTATCTGCGGGCGACATCCAGCCGGGTGGCGATAAAGCGCCGGACGCCGAGGCTGGCGTAGGTCGCGGCGATTTCCTCTGCTTCCTGCGGGTCGGAACCGGCGGAGATGACCAGCACAGGCTCGACGTCGCAGGCGCCGATGAAATGATGCAGCTCCGCCATTTCCCTATGATCAAAGGGGTTATAGCCCATGGTGTCGATGATCACCAGTTCGCCGGGTTGGCGGTTGGTTTCGATGGCGGCGGCCAGCAGGTCCGGTTCAGAGACTTCGATCACGGTGGATTTCAGGACCTCGCCGTAACCTTCCAGCTGGGCTGTGCCGCCGGTGCGCACCGTATCGGTGTTGATCAGGCGGGTTACGCGGCCTTCGAGCACCGCCTGGCTCGCCAGCTTGGCCGCGGTGACCGTCTTGCCGACGCCGGGCGGGCCGACCAGCATCAGCGGCCGGTCCTGATAATCATTGTTCAGCGGGCTGAAATGAAACATGGCGTCGAGGGTGCGGCTCAGGATATTGATGTTCCGGTCGTCGTCAAAGGAGGCGGCGGTTTCCAGAATCCGCGTCATCATGGTGCGCTCGATCCCGTGATGGGACAGGAAATAGGACAGTTCGCGGGAATCGACCTGGTTTTCCCATTCCAGCTCCTTCAGGCTTTTCTGAACCGCCGCCGGTTTCGGTTTCGGCGGCGATGTCTTTTTCCTTTGCGCCGCCTTTCGCAGCGGAAGCTCCAGGGCGGCAGTGACTTTTACCTGGCTGCCTTCCTCGACCGTGTCAATGATGATCGCATCATCGCCGAGGCTTTCGCGAACCTGGGCCAGTGCAGATTTCATAGTGTCGGCTGTGAATATTTTTAACCGCATGACAGGTAAGTCTCGCCCTTAAATTTGTCCCTAAATTTGCCCAAGCGTCCTGATCTTGACTTTTGGATGCACCTCATTTTGCGACATGACGATTGTCGCCGGCCGGAATCGTTCAACGATTGAGCGGACATAAGGCCGCACCATGGGGCTGGTCAGCAGGACGGGCAGTTCCCCGGCGTGGGCCTGATCCTCAAAGGTCATGCGCACCAGGCCGATGAATTCCTGTAACTGGCTCGGCGCCATGGCCAGCTGTTTTTCCTCACCGCCGCCGACGAGGGATTCCATAAAGGCCTGCTCCCATTCCGGCGACATGACAATGATCGGAATCGCGCCGTTCTGGTCGGCATTCTCGAAACTGATCTGCCGGGCGAGCCGGGTCCGGGTATGTTCGGTAATCATGACGATATTCTGGGTATAGCCGCAGGCCTCGGCGATGCCCTCCAGAATGGTTGGCAGATCGCGGATCGAAATCCGTTCGCTGAGCAGATTCTGCAACACCCGCTGGACGCCGCTCTGGGTGATCAGGGTCGGAATCAGGTCGGCGACCAGTTTCTGATGCTCCTGCGCCAGATCGTCCAGCAGTTTCTTGACTTCGGCATAGGACAGCAGTTCCGGCATGTTATCCTTGATCACTTCGGTCAGGTGGGTTGTGATGACCGTCGCCGCGTCGACCACGGTATAGCCCCGGAAAGACGCCTCTTCCTTCAGGCTTTTCTCAACCCAGGTCGCCGGCAGTTTGAAGGCGGGCTCCAGGGTTTCCTCGCCGGGCAGGGCGACGGGCTCGCCGCGCGGATCCATGACCAGCAACATGTTGGGCCGGATGTCGCCGCTGCCGGCGTCGGTTTCCTTGAGCCGGATGACATAACTGTTGGCGGCGAGCTGCATGTTGTCCAGTATCCGGACCGACGGCATGACAAAGCCCATATCGGTCGCCATCTGCCGGCGCAGGGCCTTGATCTGATCGGTCAGCCGGATGCCGGAATCGTCATTGATCAGCGGCAACAGGCCATAGCCCAGTTCGAGGCGGATCGGGTCAATGGTCAGGGCGGTGGTGATCGGCTCTTCCACATGTTCGACCTTTTCCTCCTCCTGCTCAATGGCCTGCAGCCTGGCGTCCTCCCGTTCCGCCTGCTGACGGGTCAGGGCGACGGTGGTGATGCCGAGCAGGGCGGCCAGAGAGGCGAAGGGAAGGAAGGGAATCCCCGGCAGCAGCGACAGGCAGACCAGAAGGCCGGAACTGACGCCGATCGCCCGGGGGTAATAGCTGAACTGGCTGAACAGCGCCTGATCGGTGCGGCCGGTCAGTCCCGCCTTGGTCACCAGCAGGCCGGCGGCGGTCGAGACGATCAGGGCCGGGATCTGGCTGACCAGGCCGTCGCCGACCGTCAGCAGGGTATAGGTATTGGCGGCGCCGGTGAAGGTCATGCCGTTCTGGGCGACGCCGATGATCATGCCGGCGATGATATTGATGAAGGTAATCAGCAAGCCGGCGACGGCGTCACCGCGGACATATTTGGCCGCCCCGTCCATGGCGCCGAAAAAGGTGCTTTCGTCTTCGAGGTTTTTGCGGCGGGCCCGGGCTTCATTCTCATCAATCAGGCCGGAGGACAGATCGGCGTCGATGGCCATCTGTTTGCCGGGCATGGCGTCAAGGCTGAAGCGGGCGGCGACCTCGGCGATGCGGCCGGAGCCTTTGGTGATCACCATGAAATTGACAATCAGCAGCACGGCGAAGACGATGATGCCGATGACGAAATTGCCGCCCATGACGAAATTGCCGAAGGCTTCGATCACATGCCCCGCCGCCGAGGGCCCTGTGTGGCCATTGGACAGGATCAGCCGGGTCGAGGCGACGTTGAGGGCCAGCCGCAGCATGGTCGCGAGCAAAAGCACCGCCGGGAAGGAGTTGAATTCGAGCGGCGTGCGAATGAACAGGCAGGTCATCAGCACCATGACGGAAAAGGTAAAGGAAATCGCCAGCGTCATATCCAGCAGCCACGGCGGCATCGGCAGGAACAGAATAACCAGGATCAGCACCACGCCCATGGCCATGATGATGTCAGACCGTCGGGCGAGATGGTCAAGAACGCTCAGATTCCCGGAGGCGATATTGGCGGCCGTGTCACTCATAGGCGGTTTGATCTTCCTAAAGTTTTCCTGTTCATCGTCATTCTGAATTCACGATATTATAAATTCATTGTCGGCGGCGTTCCGGGGCCCGGAACATTTACCCCGTCAGACATATACTGGTTTAGCTTGTTGCGCAGCGTGCGGATTGAAATGCCCAGAATATTGGCGGCATGGGTCCGGTTGCCCAGGCAATGTTTCAGGGTGTCGATGATCAGGTCCTTTTCCACATCGGCCACCGTGCGTCCGATCAGGGAGGCGGCGGCGAGCGGCTCGGTTCCCTCCGGCGTATTTATGGTGTCGATCGACGACCCCGATTGAATATCCAGATGAGGCCGGCCATCGGGCAGAACAATATCAGAAGCGGTAATTTCATCGCCCGCGGTCAACAGAACCGCCCGATGCAGGGTGTTTTCCAGTTCCCGGACGTTGCCTGGCCAGCTGTGATTGATCAGCACCTTCATGGCGTTGTCGGAAATATTTTTATGGGGCAGGCCGTTAAAATCGGCATATTTTCGGCCGAAATGCTTGCACAGGGCGCGAATATCCTCCGTCCTGTCGCGCAGGGGCGGAATATTCAGATTGACCACATTGAGGCGGAAAAGCAGGTCTTCGCGGAAATTGCCCTCCTTGACTTCTTTTTGCATGTCCCGGTTGGATGTGGCGATAATCCGGATGTCAACCTTGACCGCGCCGGAGCCGCCGACCCGGTCCACTTCCCGCTCCTGGACGACGCGGAGCAGTTTGGCCTGCAGGCGAACATCCATTTCGCTGATTTCATCAAGCAGCAGGGTCCCGCCGTTGGCTTCCTCGAATTTGCCGACCCGTCGGGCGACGGCGCCGGTAAAGGCGCCCTTTTCATGGCCGAAAAGCTCGCTTTCCAGCAGGTTGTCCGGAATGGCGGCGCAATTGACCGCAATGAAGGGCTTGTTGCGGCGGCGGCTTTTGTTATGGACATGGCGCGCCATGACTTCCTTGCCGGTGCCGCTGTCGCCGGTGATCATGATGCTGGCTTCGCTGGCGGCGACCTGGTCGGCGAGCTTGACCACCTGAATCATGTTGCGGTCGCGATAGATGAATTCATGCTCGTCATCGGAAATGGCGGTCAGCACGGCGGCGATCAGATCCGGGTCCGGCGGCAGGGGGATATATTCCTTGGCCCCGGCGCGGATCGCCGCGACAGCCTTGTCGGAATTTGATCCGACGCCACAGGCGACGGCCGGGGTCGAGATATGCTCGGACGCCAGTTGTTCCAGAAGCCCCTTGATGTCGCATTTGACGTCAATCATCAACAGATCGGCGCCTTTGCTGCGGATCAGGTTCAGGGCCGCCGCCTCGTCGGGGGCATGGATGACCTTGGCGCCGTTGTTGAGGGCAATCTGGGATGCCTTGCTGAGCTGCCCCTCAAGGGAGCCAACAATAATCAGTCGCATGGATAAATTCCTGTAATATTAATCATAATAGCTGATCCGGCTTGTTTGCGGCAGCATGGCGTTGAGCTGCATTTCGAGGCGGCGCGGGTTTTCTTCCCGGCCGATGGAGATCACCCCGGTCAGATACAGAAGATTGAGGGTCGATTCATTGTGGGAATTTCTTTCCGCCTTGGTCGCGAGAGGCACCAGAACCATATGGGCCATGATGGCGCCGTAAAATGTCGTCAGCAACGCGACGGCCATCGCGGGGCCGATGGTGCTGGGGTCGCTGAGATTGCCCAGCATCTGCACCAGGCCAACCAGGGTGCCGATCAGGCCCATCGCCGGGGCGACCTCGGCCGAACGGCGCAGAAGGTCGACGCTTTTTGATTGAATGGATGAGGTGGAGTAGATTTCCTGCTTGAGAATTTTTTCCACATCGTCGGACGGGGTGCCGTCAACGGTCAGGTCGAGCCCTTTTTTGAGGAAGGGTTCGTCATTGAAGGATTTGGCGACCTGCTCGAGGGAAATAATGCCGCCGGCGCGGGCCTTTTCGGCAATTTGAATCATGGTGACGCCGACTTCCCGGGGATCATGGGGGGTATAGGACATCATGCGCCACAGGGCGGCGGGAATCTGCATCAGTTCCTTCAGGGAGAAACTGACGATGGTGATGGCGACGGTGCCGCCCAGCACGATGAAAATGGAGGGCAGATTGACGAAGTCCAGGGGCGACCCGCCAACGACCATGGCGGAAATGATTAACGCAAATCCAAAAACAATTCCAAGGAGTGTAATCACTTTGTTATTCCCATATTAAAGTTCCGATATTATTCGTCACCTTTAATGATCTCTGTCATCGTGATGCCGAGTTTATCTTCCAGCAGCACGACTTCTCCACGGGCGACGAGCCTGTTGTTTACGTAAATATCGATGGCTTCGCCGACTTTTCGATCCAGTTCAACGACGGAACCGGAGCCAAGTTTGAGCAACTGGCTTACGGTCAGGTTGGTTTTCCCTAATACCGCCGAGACTTTCACCGGCACGTCGAAAACCGTTTCCAGGTCACCGGAGCCTTCCGGCATTTCATCGGCGGCCTGCGACTGTTCATTCATGTCATCCGCAGATCCGTTTTGATCCAATTCCTGCCAATCCATATTTTCTGTATCTGACATTAGCTGCTAGCCCTTAATATTTTCTTGTCATAAGCCATTATACGGAATAATTTTTCCTATGACCGGTTGCTGTATTAACCATATTTAACCGCATTTTCCTGTTCCTGAAAGCGTTCAATGGCCTTATTCGCGATTTCCCGCCGCTGGTTGCGCGCGCTTGCGCGGTCATGATCAACGGGTTATCAACTCGGATATTGTCCCGCTTTCCGCATTGCCTTGTCCTTCGGGGGCTGAGGCCGGGTTTTCCGGCGCATCAATAAAAAGCTGCAAGGTGCTTTCAATGGTTTCGAGCAGTTTGCTGAAATTGCGCTCCGCCCCGCCGTTGGCCCATTCAACCCGGCAGTCGCTGATATGGGCCATCGGTTCGTTGATCAGGATGATTTTTCCCGGAAAACCGCTGGCTTGCGCCATCACGTCGATTTTTTCCTCAAGGGCGGGCAGAATAGCGTCATCGACCCGGATGACGAGCCGCGGCTCAAGGGGGCTGTTTTTCAGGCATTGATTGATCAGCAATTCAATTTCCGCCAGGGGGGTCTGGTCGACGAGGGCCGGGGCCAGTTTCTCAATAATGGCGTGGGTCAGTTTGGCGGCTTCCTTATTCATCAGGGCAATCTGCTCGTCCTGGCGCATTTGCAGGTTTTGCGTCGCCAGGGCGATATTTTGCAACAGGGATTCACAGCTTTGCTCCAGGCTATTCATGATTTCCGCCTGGCCGGCTTCCCGTCCTTCGGCGAAGGCGGCGGCCTGAATATCCTCCAGCTTGTCCTTGCGTAACGCCGGGGCGCCGGTCTCGCCTTCAAAATCATCGTCGAACGTAAATTTGACTGCTGTCATATTCTGTTTCCCGCCAGTGTTGCCTGTTGCTGAATTTGCCGAATACTGAACCTAATAAATCAATTCATCTTCATTTCTTGAGTCATTGAGGACAATTTCGCCGCTGTCGGCCAGATCCTTGGCCACCGTGACAATTTCCATCTGCGCCTCATCCACATCCTTCAGGCGCACCGGGCCGAGGGCCTCCATATCCTCTTTGAGGATTTTGGCGGCCCGCTCGGACATATTACTGAAGAACAGGTCGCGGATTTTATCCGACGCCCCTTTCATGGCGATGCCGAGCCGGTCCTTGTCAATGCTGCGCAACAGGGTTTGAACCCCTGTGGGATCAAGGGACTGCAGGTCTTCAAAGGTGAACATCAGGGCGCGGATTTTTTCGGCGCTTTCGCGGTTTTTATCCTCAAGGGCGGTCAGGAACCGGGTTTCCGATGACCGGTCGAGATAATTGAAAATCTCGGCGATGGTTTCATGGCTGTCCTTGCGGCTGGTCTTGGCCAGGTTATTCATGAATTCAGTGCGCAGGGTCTGTTCCACCTTGTCGAGAATATCCTTCTGCACCGGCTCCATGCGCAACATGCGCTGCACCACTTCCATGGCGAATTCGTCGGGCAGGACGCTCAACACCGCCGCCGCATGTTCCGGCTTGATTTTTGACAGAACCACGGAAACCGTTTGCGGATATTCATTTTTGAGGTAAGTGGCCAGCACCACCTCATTGACATTGCCCAGCTTGTCCCACATGGTTCGCCCCGCCGGGCCGCGAATTTCCTCCATGATCTGGCTTACCCGGTCCCCGGGCAGCATTTTGTTGAGCAATCGTTCCGTATTGTCGAAATTGCCGGTCAGCGAACCGACAGAGGAGACGCCATTGGCGAAATCCAGGAAAAGCTCCTCAATGACTTCCGAATTAACGGCGCCGAGGGACGACATGGCGAGCGACAGTTCCTTGACCTCTTCGTCATCAAGCAGGTTCCAGATCAGGGCGCCGTTTTCTTCGCCGAGGGCCAGCATCAGGGCCGCCGCCTTATCGGCGCTCGACAGGTCTGATACGCGGGTTATTTTTCCACCACTCATTTCATATTATCCGTATAACCAACCTCTGACGACAGCGACGGATTCTTCCGGATGTCGTTCAACCAGTTCCCCGACTTTCTTCAGGGCAGTGGCTTGTATTTTGCCTTCGACGGCGGCAACGTCGATGGCGGAATCAATGCCGGCTTTGCTCTTGATCTCGCGCGAGGAGAGCTGTTTGCCATGTTCATCAACCAGGGAAATTTCCTTGGGCCCCGAACTATTTGCCGGCGCCGCCAGGGCGGCCTGCTGCTGCGCCTGGCCAGGCGGCAACTGGGCCTGTGCGCCGCCTTCGAGGGCGGCGGTCTGCGGGGCGTAATGTGTCGGCGGCGCGGTCAGGAATTTGATCAGCGGCCGCAGGGCGAAAAAGACAACCAGCAGGCCGATCAGCACCAGGCCGCCCAATTCGATGAAGCGCATGATGTCCGCCTTGGTGAAATCGAACAGGCCCTGTTCGACGGCCTCCTCACCATAATCGACAGCGGCAAACTGCATATTGACGATTTGAACGGTGTCGCCGCGCTCGGCGTCATATCCGATCGTCGATTTGACCAGTTCCTCCAGTTTGGCGAGGTCTTCGGCGCTGCGCGGCTGATAGGCCGGGGCGCCGCCGTCCGCGCCCGCCTGATAGGCGCCGTCCACCAGAACCGCCACAGAGATTTTCTTCACCGTTCCGGCCTCATGGATCTGGGTGCGAATCGTCTTGGAGTTCTGATAATTGATCAGGCTTTCCGTGTTTGAATCGCTGGACTGGGCCTTGATCGCCGTTTCCTGTGGCGCGGCCTGGTCCTGACCGGGCAGATTATTGTTGATGGAAACGCTGTTGTCGTCGGCATTTTCCCGGTTGTTGCTGATTTTTTCCTTGTTGGATTCGGACAGGACCACCTGGCCGTCAGGGTCATAGATTTCCGAATTGCTGGTAATGCGGTTGAGATCGAGTTCGGCGCTGACTTCCGCCCGCACCTTGCCCAGGCCGACGGTTTTTTCGAGCAGGGTTTCAATCTGCCCGCGCAGCCGGTTTTCCAGGGATATTTTCTTTTCTTCAAGGGAAAGGGCGAGCAGGGACGTCGCATCCTCCGAGGAGCCCCGGGCCAGCAGGGAGCCCTTTTGATCGACAATGGAAATGCGTTCTGGCTGCAGGTCCGGCACCGCCGCCGAAACAAGATTCTGTATGGCGGTTACCTGGTTGCGGGACAGGCGGCTGGCGGCGGTCTTGATAAAAATGCTGGCCGTGGCCTGGCGGGTTTCATTGCTGAACAGGCGCCTTTGCGGCAGGACGAGATGAATGCGGGCGCTGGTGACCTTTTCTATGGATTGAATGGTTCGGGCCAGTTCGCCCTCCAGGGCGCGCAGGCGGTTGATATTCTGGACAAAACTTGTCGCGCCGAGGGAATCGCCGCGATCAAAGATTTCATTGCCGACGGAACCGCCGCTGGCGAGTCCCTGTTCGGCAACGGAAATCCGTATTCTGTTCACCTGGTTTTCCGGCACCAGTATGGTGCTGCCGTCGCCGACAAGCTTGTAGGGGATCGCCTGGGCTTCCAGACTCTGGACGATTTTGGCGGAATCGGCGAGATCGAGCCCGCTAAACAACAAAGACATGTTCGGCGTCGATAAACGGATCGAAAGGAAAATGAAAAATCCAATCGTTATCGCGGCGACGGTCGCCATCGCGGCAAGGCGGGCGGGGCCCAAGGTTCTGAAAAATTCGGCTAAGCCATTCACGACGTTACTTCCTGTGATTTATTTTTATGTATATAAATTAAAATCTCAAAATCGGTGATGGGTCGACATTCTTCAACCTTTGTCAGTAGGGTACAGATTATTAAGTAAATAAGACGTTAATGGTAGGCAAATTTTGCCTAGTTATGCGAAAAAAAATATTGACATCCCAAAAAATAAGCTTTTCCTAGGGAACCAGCACTGGTGCTTAGTGCGCATTATTATACTATATATGGTATATATGGTCAAAAACGCCCCGATTGGAGGGGGCGCAAAAAAAATTAACCATGAGAATCACTTCCCATGGTTAATGTTATATCTATTTAATCGCATGCCGTTAACGGGCGATATGAGGTCGTGACCTTATATTTATGAGTTTACGACCTAATTGTCAAAACCGCCGGACAGATTTCCCCGATAATCCTGTACGCGGGTGACCCGCAACCCCAGCAGGCCGTCCTTATCAATGGCGCGCTGCCACGATAAAAATTCTTCCACGGATAGCGTATATTTTTTACAGGCGTCTTCGAGGGAGAGCAGCCCGCCTCTGACAGCGGCAACCACTTCCGCTTTGCGGCGAACAACCCACCGTTTTGTATTGGAAGGGGGGAGATCCTCTAACGTTAATGGTTCTCCTGTCGGCCCCAATACTGGCGAAGCTGACATGTTTTCTGTTCTACTCATTATGCACTAATCTCCGGTAACATTTTATGTAATGCCCAGATTAATCAAAAGCCTTTAAAAAAAGCCTAAGGAATGAGGTTAATTTGGAATAAACGATTGATAAAATTTTTACCGATCAGCTTTGCCGGGGGGCGAAACAATTGAGCCACCTGTAAAAAATACAGATGGCTCAATGTGTAACTATTTGATATATCAGCGTTTTACACTATTCAATTCATTCAGCATCTCATCGGCGGTGGTGATGATCTTGGTGCTGGCCGAGAAGGCTCTTTGAATGGTGATCAGGTTGGTGAATTCACCGGCCAGGTCAACGGTCGACGCTTCCAAAGTTTGCGGCGCGACAAATCCGGCGCCGCCGATCCCGGCATATTTGAGGTTCAGGCTGCCGGACTGGTCAGATACGGTATAGGAGTTGCCCTGACGCCGGGTCAGTCCGTCCGGATTCTGGAAGGTGGAAATCGGCAACTGGTATACCTTTTTGGCCAGGCCGTTGCTGAACAGGGCGCTGACAATCCCTTCGGTGTCAATGGAGACCCCGATGACGTTGCCGAATGTGGCGCCGTTGGAGTTGGAGGAGATGATGGTGGATTTGCCGGCGAACTGCGTCATGCCGTCGCTGAGGCCGTCGGCGCCGAGATCAAAGGTAATCTGTCCCGGGGCGGCGCCGCCGGACCAGTTGACCGTCATCGGGTTGAGCAGGGCGGCGGTGGTATTGGCGACGTCCAGGGTGCCGTCACCGTTAAAGGCGATGGTTCCGGCGGCGATCTGTCCCGTGCCGTCCAATGGCGCGGGAAGGGTGGTGATGTCGCCAGGCGGATCGACAAAAATTTCCATATTCCACTCATTATCGGTGGCGGACTTCAAGGCGGCGATGGTCACGGTATGGACGCCGCCGCGGGCGTCGAACACCTGGATATTGGTCTGGAAATCAGGCTTGATGCCCTGGGCGGGCGGAATAATGCCGTTGGCGACGTCCGCCGCGTAACCCGCCATGTTATTGGCTTTATTGGCGGCGTTATAGGTGCCGATGGCCGCATTCGTCGCCTGCGAGGATTGCAGGTTGGCGCGCACCGTGACGCTTGTTGTCGCTTCGGCGGTGCTGGTCAGGTCGGCGACATTGATCGGTTGCAATTCCGTCTTCACCAGATTGATCGGCGGGTTGCCGTTGTTATCAAGGGGAACCCCCATCAGGTAAAATCCGGCGGTGTTTTTGAGAAAGCCCGAGGAATCAGGGCTGAAGGACCCGGCCCGGGTGAAGCTGATTTCGGTATCCTGGTTCACAGGCTCCCCTTTGGTGGAAACGACAAAGAAACCGGCGCCGTCGATGCTGAGATCCGTTGGTGATGAGGAGGATTGCAACAGGCCCTGACGGCTGATCAGATTTTGCGGCAGCGCCTGAACCCCGCCCGGGGAATAAGACGTCGCCGACCGGGTTTCCGTCACCAGCGTTGAGAAGCTGGCCCGGGTTTCCTTATAACCGACCGTATTCAGGTTGGCGATGTTATCCGAGATCATGCCGAGGGCGGAGCTGTAGGCGCCGAGCCCGGATACCCCGGAAAATAATGATGCGTAAAGACTCATGTCGTTACTCCTTCATGTTTGCCGGTGAAATGAGCTGCCGGCGTGTTAAATCCATATTATGAGTGCGGTTTACGCGACTTAACTGACGTCTTCTGCGCCAGGTTTGACAGGCTTGACGGCCTGGATGTTCGTGGTGGGGGTCAAAATCCCGTTGACGGACAGATTAACTTCTCCATTCAGTACTTCGATGCTTTCCACGGTGCCCTTGGAATAGACGGCGGTCTGAACCTCGGCGCCGTTGGCGGTTTCGGCTTCAATGGTCAGTTGATAAATGCCGTCCGGCGTATCCGCCGGCGCATCCCAGGTAAAATCATGCAATCCGGCCTTGTTTTCGCCGATCCCCTCATAGAGGATCTTGCCGGAGGAATCCTTGACCGTAAGTTTGGTTTCCTCGGCATTTGACTGCAGGCCATATTCCCATTTCGCCTTGCCGTCCCGGAGGCCGGCGCGATCGGTTTCGATGGTGATTTCATTGCCCAGATAGCCGACGGCGTTAGACATGGCGGCATTCTGGGTCTGGCTGATCAGATTTTCCAGATTCTTGTTGGTGGCGATCGACTGCTCAACCTCGGTGAAGGAAACCAGCTGGTTGGTGAATTCGCCGGAGTCCATCGGGTCCAGCGGATCCTGATATTGCAGTTGCGTGGTCAACAGTTTCAGGAACTGGTCAAAATCATCCGCCAGTTTCGTCTGGCTGCGGGTGGCCTCTGAGGCCGCGCCTGCGGTGGCTGCATTGACTTCCATTTAAGTGTCCTTGGTCTAAATATTTATATCCAGCACATTGTCTGAATATGTGACTTTCATTTCTTGCCGGCCGATAATACTGTCGGGCATATAGTTCGTCATCTCGTTGTCCGCTTCACCGGACGGCGTCTGGGCAAAGCGGGCGTCAGGCTGTCCCTGCTGCTGCTTTTTCAGGGAAAAATTCAGATTATTGCCGCCGCTGTCGAAACCGGCGTTCTCCAGGGCTTTTTCCAGCGCCCCCTGATCCCGTTGCAGCAAATTCAGGGTGCGTTCATTGTCAACGGTAACCGTGGCGTGCATTTTACCGTCAGCGTGGAAATCCATCCGGATGTCGACCTGGCCGAGTTCGGCGGGCTGAAGGCTGACCCGGAAACTGTTCTGTCCCGTCCCGGCATGTTTGGCGAGAGTGATGCTGATCTGATTGCTGACCATTTGCGGGGTCACCGGGGGCAGGGCCGGTTTTATGTGGGGTGTCGCGCTGCCGGGCTGGCCGACTTCCTGTACAGACAGCAGCCCCGTATGGGGCAGGTTGGTCACTATCAGCGGTTTATTTTCTCCGCCGGCCAAGATCTGGCCGGCATCCGATAGGAAAGGCGCGATGAGCGGCCGGTTGTCGGTCGGCTGGCCGGCGGCGGGGGCCTTGGGTTGCTGCGCTTGCTGTGCGGTGGCCGTATCCTGACCGCCGCCGGTTGAATTTCGGGAAGCGCCGCCCTCACTCGACGCCTGTTCAGGGCCTTTAATATTGTTTCGATGGGCGACGGCGGCGGCATTTTCCACCCGGGTCGGTTTTTTATCCGCGTCTTTCAGGCTCTTGTCGGCTTCTGCCGGAGTCTGGCGAACAGGTTGGGTTGCGGCGGCTGCAGCCTGTTGCGCCGATTGTTGTTCCGGCGTGGTGATTCGTGGTTCAGTGACCGGCGCGGTGGCCTGGGAGGCGGTTGCCGGCGTCGCTTCGGGGGCGCTTTGCGCGGACGGGCGTGTCGCGGCATTTTTCACCAGATCGCCGGGGGCTGCGTCATCGGTGGCGGCTTTTGTCCCTTTCGGAATTTCTCCAGCGACGGGATTCGGGGCGGTATCGGCGGAGTCTGCGGGTTGCGCGCCGGGTTCTTCCGCCGCCTTGTCGGGCGTTTCCGCGGTTATGGCCCTGTCCGGGGCGGGTTCTCTGTTGTTCGTGACAATGGGCTCATCGGCAACGGGATCGCCTTCAACAGTCTGGACGGCGGGCTGTCCGGTCTGATCCATGCCGGAGCCGGTTTTCAGGTTGGATTCGGCGTTGGCGGCTACCTCGGTTGCCGCCTGACGTGATTGAACCGCTTGCTTCTGTCCTGGCTTCTCTGGCGTATCCTGTCCATCCTGTCCATCCTGTGCCGGTTTCCCGTCGCCGGCAAAATTAAAAGCCTTTTCCGCTTCTTCAGGCGACAGGTAATAATCGCCCTGAGCGGCGGAAGAAGCTGATTGTGTTTCAGGGGCCGGATCCGTCAACGGCTGATCGTCTCCGCCATGGCCCCGCTGTGTGAACAGGTTCTTGTCTGAAGGTGTCTTCGCCGTTTCCCGGGGCTGATCCGCTGCGGGCTGGGGGAGAGCGGCATCGGCGGTCGCCGCTTCGCCGTCCTGGGCCGCGGCTATAATATTATTATCCGCTGCGGGGGCTTTTGCTGTTGACGCGTCCTTATCATTCTGGCCCACGTTATTCTGGCCCATGTTATTCTGATTTGGCGGCGGGCTTGCCTGTGATGACTGGGACGGTTCTGAAGTCGCCGTCTGATCCGGCGCCGGCCGGGTTTTTGCTGTGTTGTTATTTTGGGAAGCGGTCTTTTGTGTTTCCTCAGCCAGATGATTTTTAAACGTGTTTTCGCTGGTTTCCGGTGCGGCGGACGGGGCGGGGGAGCTGTTGTCCGGGACGCGATGATTTCCGACAGACCTGTTGCCGCTGCGGCCGCCGGCAGGGGCCGTGTTGGGCATGGACAAGAAAAGGTCAGAGGTAACAGTCATAATTTTCCATATTCTCAAATCAGCGCAATAGTTCGCCATATACCCAAGCAATTAGCGGGCCAGTTTTTAAAAAATATGGTAGGTCGCTGAAAATAAGAGATAAATTTCGTTGGCCTAAAAGAATTCTGTCGGTGATCGGGAAAATATTTCCGGATGTTTCAGGGTAATTATTGCTGATCGGCAGAATGAACCGGCGCTGGGCTTTTGCCGCCTGCCGAAGAATTGGCCCCAACCTTGCATTATATATTTTGAAGCGCATGGGCATTTTACGGCCCGCGGCCTTTAACAAAGAAGTTGATTAAGGAATTCGTAAAAGTTTTTCAATGCCTTAAGTAAGGAAAAGGATATGGCGGATTTGACGAAATATGTGAAGGATCTTCCGGTTCGAGGGGGGCGTTTTTACCCGCTTGGGCAAGCCTTGCCTACTCAGGTCTGCGTGACAAACGGAAAGGAAGCGCATGTCGATTAACGCCATCATCAATAATTCCCTGACCGGACTTTTCACCAATCAGGCCGCGTTGAGGACCACATCAAACAATATCGCCAATATCAATACGCCGGGTTACGCCCGTCAGGTGATCCGCCAGGAAGCCATTATCAATGGCGCGACGCCCGGCGGGGTGAAGATTGCCGGTATTGACCGCGTCGTTGACAAATTCCTGGTCAAGGCGACCTATGACGCCAATGCGGATTTCTCCCGCTATGAAGTGGAAAGCGCCTATCACAGCCGGATACAGTCCCTGCTCGGTCGGCCGGATCAGAATAATTCCCTGTCGGGCCGCATTGATCAGGTTTTCAACTCCATTTCGGAAGTGGCGCTCAATCCGCTGTCTTCCATCCTGAAGGAAAGCACCCTGTCGTCGATCAACCAGTTCGGCGCGGAAGTGGGATCCCTGGCGGCCAATATTCAGGATATGCGCCTTGACGCCAGCAACCAGATTTCCGAAAAAATCGAACGGGTCAATGCGCTGACCCAGCGGCTCGAAAGCCTCAATCCGCTGATTATCAAGGAAACGCTGACCGGCGGCGAACCCGGGATGCTGATTGAAAAGCGGGCGCAGGCCCTGACCGAACTGTCAGAGATTGTCGACCTGAATATTATCGACACCGGGAACAACAGCGTTCAGGTTTCCACGTCTTCCGGCATTGCCCTTGTCGGGGCGTCGCGCAGCGTGCTGCAATATTCGCCGCCCGGATCGGTGACCTCCTCGACGCCCTTTCCGCAGATTACCGTGCATCAGGTGGATGGCGTGACCGGGGCCATCCGGCCGAGCAACCAGTATCTTGACGGGGAACTGACATCCGGTGAACTGAAGGGGCTGCTCAATCTCCGGGACAAGGATCTGCCGGAAATCGCCCTGCAACTGGGCAGCCTGTCCGCCGGTTTCGCCGATGAACTGAACCGGGTTCACAATATGAACTCCGCCGTCCCCGCACCAAATTCCCTGACCGGGATCAACAGCGGACTTCTGGGCGCGGACAATCACAATTTCACCGGCGAGGCGGTTTTCGCGGTCACCGATACGGCGGGCAATCTGGTGTCAAAGGTCAATATTGATTTCGGCGTGACCGGACCGACAATCAATGACGTGGTCGCCGCGGTCAATGCCGGCCTTGGCGGGACGGGAACGATGACCTTCGCCAACGGGGTTATGTCCCTGAGCGCGACCAACCCGGCGGACGGGGTTTCCATCTCTCAGGTTAGCGGCAATGAAAGCAGCCGGGCCGGGCGCGGTTTTTCGCATTTTTTCGGCATGAACAACCTGGTGGAGGCCCGGACGCCGTCCCATTATCAGACCGGGGTCGCGGGAACCGACAATCACGGTTTCGCGGCCGGCGACAGCATGGTTCTGGAACTCAATGACATGAACGGCGTCAAGCTCAGCGATTTTACCCTGACCATTGGCGGGACCAGCTTTAATGACCTGATCACCCAGTTGAACGGCAGTCCGCTCAATACCTATGCCGTATTTTCATTAACTTCAAGCGGTGAACTGGTGGCGACGCCAAAGCCCGGCGTCGGGGAGCTGAAAATGCATGTCAAGACCGATAATACGGCGCGCGGGACGACCGGCGCGCCTTTGTCGGCCTTTTTCGGCATCGGCGACAGTTTCCGCATGGACAGCGCCGTCGATCTGAAAGTCAGTCAGGTCATCGACAGTAATCCAAGCCAGATGGCGCTGGCGCGGCTTGATCAAACGGCGCTGGCCGGCGCGAACGCCCTCAGCATCGGCGACCAGAGCGGCGCGCTGGCGTTGAAGGAACTGGAAAATATCCCGCGCCTTTACGGGAAAGCAGGTGGATTGAGCGCGACGACGGTGACCTTGTCCCAATATAGCGCAAACCTTCTTGCCGATCTGGGGCTGCGGTCGGCCCTGGCGGATAATTACAAATCGGACAATCAGGCCCTGAGTGAGGAACTGACGCGGAAATCAACGGATGTTTCCGGCGTCAATCTGGATGAGGAACTGGGCAATATGGTGATTTACCAGAATGCCTATTCGGCTTCGGCCCGGCTGCTGAGCACAGCCAAGGATATGTTTGACGCGATTTTACAGATTACTTAGGGCCAGGTTCCCGACCGGAAAATGGCATAGAGACAGACAGGATAGCAAATGACACGGGTATCAAGTTTCGGACATCAACAGGTCATGCTGAGCAGTTTACTGAACAACCAGTCCCGGCTGTTCAGGGACCAGACCCAGATTACCACCGGAAAGAAAGAAGAATATTACAGCGGGTTCGCCAGCGAGACCTCGACCCTGCTGGGGGCTAAAACCGTTTTTGATCAGACCAAGGGCTATCTTCGGGCCGCCAATTATGTGGAACGGTCCCTGCGCACCAATAATATTCAGCTGGAAACAATGGTGACCAATGCGGAAAACGTCCGCGACACGATGCTGGAAGCCATTGCCCAGGAGGAAACCCTGGCCCTCAATGAAGTAATGGCCGAATCCTTTACGGCCATGGTCAGCGCCCTGAATACGAATATCGGCGGGGTTTATGTCTTCAGCGGAGCCCGGACTGATACGGAACCGGTCACCGGCAAGACCATTGCCGACCTCGTGGCGGCGCCGGCGGTGGCGGACCTGTTTGAAAATGACCAGCGGCGGCCAACGGCCAAGGTTGGTCAGAACACCCAGATGGAATATGGCCTTCTGGCCGATGAGGTGGCCCAGACCGTCTTTCAGTCCTTCAAGAATATCGCCGATTATAACGCCGGGCCGTTCGGTCCCCTGTCCGGACAACTGGACACGGCGCAGATCGCCTTCCTGAAAGGGGAAATGGCCAATCTGGACAGCGCGCTGGAGGATTTGCGGGTCATGGTCGCCCGCAACGGCACCCGCCAGCAACATGTCGACGGCTTTATCCGCGAACATGAAAATCAGGAAGCCTTCCTCGAGGTTTTTATTTCGGATATTGAGGATGTCAATGTGGCGGAAGCAGTCACCCGGCTGAATAACGACAAGGTGGCGCTTGAAGCCTCTTACAAGATTTCCAGCGAATTGACCAATCTGTCGCTGTTGAAATTTATTTAGGCGTTTAGGACCAGGAACGCTTTCCGCTCTTGAAGTCGCGGCATTTATGTTATATTTGCCTCCTATGACTGAGAAAACAGAATTTATTGCTGATCCTTCCCTGTCGGGCCTGAACTCGTTAGGGATCGCCAAGCCGCCTGCGGAGACGCGGGTGGTTGTCGCCATGTCCGGCGGGGTGGACAGTTCGGTTGTCGCGGCGCTATTGAAGGATCAGGGCTATGATGTGGTCGGCATCACGCTTCAGCTTTATGATCATGGCATTGCGGTGCAGAAAAAGGGCGCCTGTTGCGCCGGTCAGGATATTCATGACGCGCGCCGGGTGGCGGACACCATCGGCATCCCGCATTATGTGCTGGATTATGAGACCCGCTTTCAGGACAGCGTGATGGAGGAATTCGCCGACAGCTATATCCGCGGCGAGACGCCGATCCCCTGCGTGCGCTGCAATCAGGAAGTGAAGTTCAAGGATCTGCTGGCGACGGCCCGCGACCTGGATGCGGATGTGCTGGCGACCGGTCATTATGTCCAGCAGAAGCTGTTCCGTGACCATGCGGAAATGCTGCGCGCCGTCGATGACAACCGGGACCAGAGCTATTTCCTGTTCGCCACGACCCAGGATCAGCTCGATTATCTGCGCTTTCCCCTCGGCGGCATGGAAAAGGACGAGGTGCGGATTTTGGCTGAAAAATACGGCCTTCAGGTCGCCCATAAGCCCGACAGCCAGGACATCTGTTTCGTGCCGAACGGCAATTACGCCAGCGTCATCGAACGCCTGCGGCCCGGCGCATCGGAAGCGGGCGAAATCGTTCACCTGAACGGCGATGTTCTGGGCTATCACAAGGGCATTATCCATTACACCATCGGTCAGCGCAAGGGGCTCGGCATTGGCGGCGGTGATCCGCTTTATGTGGTGCGTCTTGATCCGGAAACCAATCAGGTGATTGTCGGCCCGAAAGAGGCGCTTGGCGTCGCGGATCTGAGCCTGAAAGAAGTCAACTGGCTTGGCCAGACGGAAATTCCGGTCGAGGGCATGACGATTGAGGTCAAGGTCCGCTCGACCCGGCCGCCGGTCCCGGCGACTCTGACGGCGGGTGCGGGCGCGGGCATGGCGCGCATCACCCTCCATACGCCGGAGCAGGGCATCTCCCCCGGTCAGGCGGCCGTATTCTACGACGGCGACCGCGTCCTTGGCGGTGGCTGGATCGTCAACAAGGTTTAATATCTTACCTTTACATAACTTCCGGGGGCGTCCCCGATAATGTCCAGCGGGCCGTCGCCGGGGATGCGGGCCGGGACCTTGGGGCCGGATTTGGCGCGCAGCCATTTATGCCAGTCGTCCCACCAGGAGCCGGGCTTGCTGGTGGCGCCGGCTAACCATTCCTCCGGGTCATGGGGCAGATCGTCATTGAGCCAGTGATTGTATTTTTTGGCCGAGGGCGGATTGACGACGCCGGCGATATGGCCGGACCCGGCGAGCATAAAGCGTTTTGGGCCGGAAAAATTCCACGTGTCCTTATAGACCGATTTCCACGGGCAGATATGATCGCTCTGGGCCGCCTGGATATAGGTCGGAATATCGACCTTGCCGAGGTCGAGCGGCGTGTTGTTCATGATGATCCCGCTCGGTTTAACCAGATTGTTGTTGAGATACATATCCTTCAGATACTGGCTGTGGCAGGCGCGGGTGAGCCGGGTATTGTCGGCATTCCAATAGAGCAGGTCGAAGGGAAACGGATCCTTGCCCTTCAGGTAATTATGAATGATAAAGGACCAGATCAGGTCGTTGGCGCGCAGCATGTTGAAGGTGTTGGACATGGTGCGGCCGTCGAGATAGCCATATTTCGCCATGGTCTGCTCCATGTCCGTCATCTGCTTTTCATCGACGAAAATGGTCAGTTCGCCGGCCTCGCTGAAATCAACCTGGGTCACCAGAAAGGTTGAGCAGCTGATCTGGTCCAGCTCTCCCCGGGCTGCAAGATGGGCCAGCGTACAACTGAGCAGGGTGCCGCCGATGCAATAGCCGACGGTGTTGATCTTGTCTTCGCCGGTGGCTTCCCGGACCTTTTCAATGGCGCTGAGGGCGCCGAGGCGCATGTAGTCATCGAGGCCAATTTCCGCCATGTCGGCGTCGGGATTGCGCCAGGAGATGATGAAGACGCTGTAGCCCTTGTCGGTCAGCCATTTGACGAGGGAATTTTCCGGCCGCAGGTCGAGGATATAATATTTGTTGATCCACGGCGGCACGATCAAAAGCGGCTTCTGATATTGTTTTTCCGTCGTCGGGCTATAGTGGATCAATTCGATCAGCGCATTGCGGTAAATCACCTTGCCGGGGGTCGCGGCGACATTCTTTCCCGGTTCGAATTTCGTGTTGTCGGTCATGCTGACGGTGAATTTGCCTTTTTCGGCGTCATAGTCGCGGATGATATTTTCAAGGCCCCGGACCAGATTCTGCCCCTTGCTTTCCATGGTTTCGCGGATCACTTCCGGATTGGTCAGGGCGAAATTGGTCGGCGACATGGCTTCGATGAACTGCCGGGTGAAGAAATTCATCTTATCCTTCTCATGACTTTGTTCGGGATGAATCTGATCGGCGGCGTCGGCGAGCCAGCGGGAGGTCAGCAGGTAGGATTGCTTGATATGGTCGAAGATGCGGTTTTCCCGCCATTCCCTGTCTTTGAACCGGCGGTCGTCCTCTGCCGGCTCAATAACCGGTTGCGCCGTGTCATCGCCCATCATCCGGCTGGCGGTATTCTGCCACAGGGTCATATAATCCTGCCACAGGGTTATTTGCTTTTCGACCAGCTGTTCCGGGTGGGACGAATAATATTTGGTCAGTTCAATCAGCGTTTCGCCGATATGCATGGGGTCATGTTCGATGTCCGAGATCCGGGCGCTCTGGGCGTCCATAAAGTCATGGGCCATTTTCTGAAATTCGGCGGTCATCTCCCGGATATTTTCCGCAAATTGTTCAATTTCAGTTTTATCTTCGCTCATGCCCACGCTCCATGTTTTTTTTCTCAAGTCCTAATATGCCATGAACATGATCCAAATATGACAGTTTTTTTGATAAAAAGCCCAAAAAGGCGTTTTCCTTTGTTTTCGTTTGCTGCTACATAATGTCCACCCGAATGAAGGGCCTGAATGAGGAGATTATTGATTTCAGGGTCACTTGCCACAAGTGATGTCCCGGCCACAAGATGACATGAGGATAAAATGGAAAAGGATTTTTACCGGATCAAGCGATTGCCGCCCTACGTTTTTGCTGAAGTGAACGCCATGAAAGCCAAAGAACGGGCGGCCGGCGCCGACATTATTGATCTGGGCATGGGCAATCCGGACCTGACCCCGCCGCAGCATGTCATGGACAAGCTGACCGAGACGCTGAAAAATCCCAAAGTCCATCGCTATTCCGCCTCGCGCGGCATTCCGGGGCTGCGCAAGGCCCTGAGCGCCTATTACCAGCGGCGCTTCACTGTCGATATTGACCCGGAAACGGAAGCTATTGTGACGCTGGGCTCAAAGGAGGGGCTGGCGAACCTGGCGCAGGCGATCACCGCGCCGGGCGACGTGATCCTGGTGCCCAACCCCAGCTATCCGATCCATCATTTCGGCTTTATCATCGCCGGGGCGACGATCCGTCATCTGCCGGTCGGCGACGGCCAGAATTTCATGGACAGCCTGCATAATGCGGTCAAGCATTCGATCCCGAAGCCCCTGGCGCTGGTGATCAATTATCCGTCCAATCCGACGGCGGAGGTGGTCGATCTTGATTTCTACCGGGAGATTGTTGATTTCGCCCGCAAGCATGAGATCTATATCCTGTCGGATCTGGCCTATGCGGAAATTTATTTTGATGACAATCCGCCGCCGTCGATTTTGGAAGTGCCGGGCGCCAGGGATGTCGCCATTGAATTCACCTCGCTCAGCAAGACCTATTCCATGGCCGGCTGGCGGATGGGATTCGCCGTCGGAAACAAGGACCTGATCGCCGCCCTGACCCGGATGAAATCCTATGTCGATTACGGCGCCTTCACCCCGATCCAGGTGGCGGCGACCGCGGCGCTCAACGGTCCGCAGGATTATATTGATTACGCCCGCGAGGTGTACAAGTCGCGCCGGGATGTGCTGGTCAAGGGGCTGGGCGAGGCCGGATGGCAAATCCCGTCGCCGGCGGCGACCATGTTCGCCTGGACCCGGATTCCGGAAATCTGGCGCGACCTGGGATCGATGGAATTTTCCAAGCAATTGCTGAAACACGCCCATGTGGCGGTTTCCCCGGGCGAGGGCTTTGGCGAATATGGCGAGGGTTTCGTCCGCATCGCCCTGGTCGAAAATGAACAGCGTATTCGCCAGGCGGTCCGGAACATCAAGAAATTCATGGCCGACAGCCCGGACTTGATCGAAGCGCTAAAGAAGGGAATAGACCAATGACACAACCCGATAAGGCCGCGCCCCTGAAAATCGCCATCGCCGGACTGGGCACGGTCGGGGTCGGCGTGGTGAAAATTCTCGAAAACCACAAGGATATGATCGCCGCCCGCACCGGCCGGCGGATCGAGATTGTCGCCGTCTCCGCCAGCAATCGCAGCCGCGACCGGGGCGTTGATATTTCCGGTTATGACTGGGTCGACAATGCGCTGGATTTCGCCCGCCGGGATGATGTGGAAATCGTCGTCGAGCTGATCGGCGGCTCTGACGGGGTGGCCAAGGAACTGGCGCAGCAGTCTCTGGCGCAGGGCAAATCCTTTGTCACGGCGAACAAGGCGCTGATCGCCCATCACGGGGCGGAACTTGCCGCCGTCTCGCAGGACAGGAATGTCGCCCTGAGGTTCGAGGCTTCGGTCGCCGGCGGTATTCCGATCATCAAGTCGATCGGCGAGGGGCTGGCCGCCAACCGGTTGACCAAGGTCTACGGCATCCTCAACGGCACGACCAATTACATGCTGACCCAGATGGAGGCCACCGGCAAGGATTACGGCGAAATTCTCGAGGAAACCAAATTGCTCGGTTATCTGGAAGCCGATCCGTCCCTTGATCTGGACGGCATCGACGCCGGGCACAAGCTGGCGATCCTGAGCAGCGTCGCCTTTGGCGTCAGGACCGACTTTGAGAATGTCTATATGGAAGGCATTCGCCGGATCAAGCTGGTGGATATTGAATATGCCCGGGAACTGGGCTACCGCATCAAACTGCTGGGCATCTCAAGCCTGTCGGAACAGGGCCTGGAACAGCGGGTGCACCCCTGTCTTGTGCCGCAGAAAACACCGATCGCCTATGTCGATAACGGCTTTAATGCGGTCGTCGTCGAAGGCGACAGCATTGACCGGGCCTTTTTTGAAGGTCGCGGCGCGGGCGAGGGGCCGACGGCCTCGGCCGTTGTCGCCGATATTATCGACATTGCCCGCGGTCATGGCGGGGCGGCTTTCTTTGTGCCGGTGGATAAAATGGCGCAGGCCCGGCCGGTCAGCATTTCCGATCGGGTCGGACCCTATTATATCCGCCTGCATGTCGAGGAAAAACCCGGGGTTATCGCCGATATTACCGCGGCGCTGCGGGATGAGGATGTTTCGCTTCATGTCATGCTGCAAAAGGGCAGCGAGCAGGACGGCAGTGTTTATGTTATCATGGTGACCCATGACACCCATGAACAGAAAGTGATGAATGCGCTGGATCAGATCAACGGATTATCTTCGGTAATCGATAAAGCGCTGGCAATCCGCATAGAGAATTTGTAAAAGAAGACATAGGTAAAAGTCTTTTAAATTTATAGAGGGAAAAATAGATGTCCTTTGAATCAAATATGGATCGTCTGCTGGTATTGGATCTTGTCCGGGTGACAGAGGCGGCGGCGGTTGCTGCGGCCAAGTTGGTCGGCAAGGGGGATGAGAAAGCGGCCGACGCTGCGGCTGTGGACGCCATGCGGACCGCCCTCAACAAGATGGACATTACCGGCCGCGTCGTCATCGGCGAGGGGGAGCGGGATGAGGCGCCGATGCTTTTCATTGGCGAGGAAGTTGGCTCCGGCAAGGGCCCGAAGGTGGATATCGCCCTCGACCCGCTGGAAGGCACGACCATCGCGGCGAAGGCCATGCAGAATTCCCTGGCGGTGATCGCGCTGTCCGAAGAAGGCGAAATGCTCAATGCCCCGGATGTTTATATGGATAAAATCGCCGTGGGACCGGGCTATTCCGAAGGCATTGTTGATCTTGACAAGACGCCGTCGGAGAATATCGAGGCGGTGGCGGAGGAAAAAGGCTGCGCCGTGAGCGATATTCTGGTCTGCGTGCTGGATCGTCCGCGCCATGCGGAAATCATTCAGGAAATTCGCGGCTGCGGCGCCCGGGTCAAGCTGATCGGCGACGGCGATGTCGCCGGCGTGATCGACACCACCAACCCCGAAACCAGCGTCGATATTTACATGGGATCCGGCGGCGCGCCCGAAGGGGTTCTGGCGGCGGCGGCCCTGCGCTGTATCGGCGGCCAGATTCAGGGGCGGCTGACCTTCCGCAATGACGATGAACGCGCCCGGGCCCGTAAATGGGGCATCACCGACCTCAACCGCAAATATTCGACCGAGGATATGGCCAGCGGCGACGTGATTTTCGCCGCCACCGGGGTCACGGACGGTTATTTGCTGCGCGGGGTTCACCTGACCCCCGACGGCAAGCGCTATACGACGGAATCCGTTGTCATGCGGTCCAAGACCGGCACCGTTCGCTGGGTGGTCGGCGAACATAATCGCAAATGACGGGGGCGCGATGACTTCCCCGGAAGATATTCTTCTTGGGGTGGAGCAATCCGTGACCGGGCGGGCCTGGAAAGCGCGGCCGGCCGAATATCGCATCATTCAGGCCATCGCCCAGCAGCATGACATTCCGGAAATCGCCGCGCGGGTGATCGCCGGGCGCGGCGTTACCCTTGACCAGTCCCACGCCTTTCTCAATCCGACCCTGCGCGAAGCCCTGCCGGATCCCTCCCGTTTCAAGGATATGGACAGGGCCTGCGCGCGGGTGGCGGAGGCAGTCCAAAAGGGGCAGAATGTCGCTGTTTTCGGTGATTATGATGTGGACGGCGCCACGTCTTCCGCCCTGTTGAAGCGTTTCTTCGCCGCCCTGTCGCGGGATCTCATGGTCTATATTCCGGATCGGATCAGGGAGGGCTACGGCCCCAACGCCCGGGCCCTGCTGGAACTCAAGGAAAAGGGCGCCGATCTGGTGATCACGGTGGATTGCGGCACGGTGTCCTTCGCGCCGTTGCAGGTGGCCCGTGAGGCGGGGCTTGATGTGATTGTCATCGACCATCACCAGGCGGAGCCCCGGCTGCCCGAGGCGGTGGCGGTGGTCAACCCCAACCGCATTGACGAGGCCGAAGGCTACGGTCAGCTGGCGGCGGTCGGCGTGACCTTTCTTTTTATCGTCGGCATTAACCGGGCGCTGCGGAAGGCCGGCTGGTATCAGGCGCAGGGCCTTGAAGAACCGGATCTGATGTCCTTGCTGGATCTGGTGGCGCTGGGCACGATCTGCGACGTGGTGCCGCTGGTCGGGGTCAACCGGGCGCTGGTGGCGCAGGGCCTGAAGGTCATGGCCGGGCGGGCGAATGTCGGCATCCGGGCGCTGGGCGATGTGGCGGGGATCAGGGAAGAGCCGGGGACCTATCACGCCGGGTTCCTGATCGGACCGCGGGTCAATGCCGGGGGGCGGGTCGGCCGGGCCGAGGCCGGATCACGGATCCTCAGCACCGATGACGCCCATGAAGCCGAACAACTGGCCCACGAGCTGCATGGCTATAACGCGGAACGGCAGGCGATTGAACATATGGTGCTGGAGCAGGCGATGGCGCAGGTGGCGGCCCGGATCGGCCCCGCAGGCGCGCCGCCGCCGGTGATTATCGCCAGCGGCAAGGGCTGGCACTCGGGCGTCATCGGCATCGTCGCCGGGCGTCTGAAAGAATTTTACCAGCGGCCCGTCTTTGTCATCGGCATTGACGATGACGGCGTCGGCAAAGGCTCCGGCCGCTCCATATACGGCGTCGACCTTGGGGCGGCGGTTACCGCGGCCCGTCAGGCGGACCTTCTGTCGGCCGGCGGCGGCCACGCCATGGCGGCGGGTTTGACGGTGGCCGAAGACCGGATCGGCGCGCTTGAGACCTTCATGATCGAAAGAATGCGCCAATCGGTTGGCGACGCCCTGAAAGGACTGGCCCTGAAACTGGACGGCGTGTTGAGCGTCGCCGGCGTGACGACGGACCTGGTGGACCAGCTTGGCCGGGTCGGGCCCTTTGGCCAGGGCAACGCCCAGCCGCGCTTCGCCCTGGCGAATGTGACGGTGCAATATGCCGATGTGGTGGGCAAGGATCATGTGAAATGCACCCTGCGCGGTGCGGAGGGAGCTTCGGTCAGGGCGATGGCCTTTCGTTCGGCCGATCAGCCGCTGGGGCAACTGATCCTGCGGTCGCGCGGCGGGAAAATTCATGTGGCGGGAACAGTGCGCAAAAACAGCTGGAACGACAGGGTTTCGGCGGAAGTTTTTATTGATGATGCGGCGGCGATCTGAGTGGCGGAGAAAAAAAATATTATTTCCGAAAAAACTGTTGACCGATGGTGTGGGAAGCGATACAAACCACCTCACCGAACAAGATGGCCCCTTCGTCTAGTGGTTAGGACGCGGCCCTTTCACGGCTGAAACACGGGTTCGAGTCCCGTAGGGGTCACCACTCTCCCCCGGAGAGCAAACGACCAAATCCTGTTCCGGTATCGACTTCCCTCTGTGGCGGGGTAGCTCAGCTGGTTAGAGCAGCGGAATCATAATCCACGTGTCAAGGGAAGGCGAAAATTACATATGGCGGGGTAGCTCAGCTGGTTAGAGCAGCGGAATCATAATCCGCGTGTCGGGGGTTCAAGTCCCTCTCCCGCTACCATTTTCCCTTTAATATCAATTGGTTGTTAATTTTAAGTTTTTAAGAGCGATTCTCATAAACAGCCCTTTTCGGTCTCCCGACACGGAGATAATATTTTCTCCATCTCGCATTTTTCCACAAATTTCGAGTCACCAAAAAAACATCAAAACGGGTCAAGTCAACAGGAAGTCACCAATTCAAAAAAATATAGTCGTTAAATGGGGGTCCATTCCGGAGACATAGGTTACAGTTTATACCGGAGACATGGGTAACAGTTTTCCCCTGAAGGGGTTCTGTATTGGTTCCAGTCTACAGTGATGTGTCTACCCTATTCCGGACAAGTGAGTTAAAAGGAATCTGAGCAGCCACAAAGTGGCCGGCGTGAAAGACATTATCGAGGCCGCTGGTGTGAAGATACTTTACCTGCTGCCATACTCTCCGGATCTGAACCCCATCGAACAGGTTTTTGCCAAACTCAAGACATTACTCAGGAAAGCTATGGCGCGATCATATGAAACGCTGTGGAAAACCATCTGCAAGCTGCTGGCCCTTTTCTCAAAACAGGAATGCCAAAATTATTTTGTAAATTCAGAATATGGCCGAACTTAAATGCAGAGCGCTCTAGTGATGAGACTGGGTGATACAATAGACATCAGGTATCAATAGTCATTTTCTATATACGGCATATGTGGTTATGTGCTCAAGATCTAGACTGTTTACATGATTAGCACGCTGTAAATGTTAATGTGATCGGTCCCCAATTTCAGGGACTTGCTGAGATTTGATGCAAGTCAAGTCTACAAGGGAAATAATACATTACCTCTTGCTTCACAGGAAATTGGTTCTGCAGAGCAATTATCAGGTTGCAGGAGGCTATATGATTACGCCATCAGTTCA